>NZ_JBHJYK010000012.1:0-318880 GCF_042269865.1 Streptomyces sp. NPDC055966 | reverse complement strand
GGTCCCATCGCGCTGCGCGCGATGACAGCGAACCCCCGCGCTGCGCGCGGGGGTTGCGTTCCCGCTTCGCGGGAACGCTGAGCGGCTCGCTTCGCTCTCCGCTCAACAAGCCTGCACAGCAGGCTTGTTGACGCTCCTTCCGCTTTGCTCCAGGAGCGAGTGCCCCGCTTTGCGGGGCATGGCCGGCCTGTGGCCGGCCGGGTGGCCTTCGCTGCGCTCCGGCACCCCCGTGACGCGATGCGTCACGGGGGTGTGCCACGCTTCGCGCGGCCCACCTTTCGGGCCTCGCGGCCCGAGCGGCAGCAGGCAGGGGCGGGTGGCGGTTGGTCAGAAGAAGGTGCGTGTCGGCTGCGGGGCTGGGAGAGGGTGGGTGACTGGTCGTCAAGTCGGCCGTCGAGGACGCTGGTCTCCTGTGCCGGGGTCAGCCTCACTATGCTTCATAATGAGATGTGGATCGATTCTGGGAAAGATCACGCCTCCCGGAACGGGCCCTTGCGCCCGTCTGTCATCGGGCCAGTGGAACTGCGTACCCGCCCAACCAACCTGCATACCCACCCGTGCGCCGCAGGGGGACCGCATGCCAGAGACATCACAGCAAGCGCCAGCCGCAGACTCAAGATGCAGGCTGGCAACGGGAGTTCAGCGTGGTGGGTGGAGCGAGCGCTGTCCGAAGTACGGGGGCGGCCATCCTCTTTTGTGCGCTTCGATCGTTCGGCGGGTGTGGGGCGGCGGGTGGGGACAGCCGTACATGAGGTCGGGCTCTCGCATCGCCCAGGACAGCGCGTAGTGGGCGGGGCTGAACGGCCAGATCGTCTCCGGTGGCTTGGCCGGAGCACGTGAGCCTTTGCGTCGTTTGGGCCGGGGCGGCTGAGGCGGGCGCAGCTTGCAGCTTTCGGCGAAGCCTGTCAGGTAGGGCAGACCGGTGCTGCCCAGCGGGTCGGTGAACAGCGGCCCGCTGGTCCCTGAGGCGATGCGCCACGCGAACGCCGCGGCGAGCAGCAGGGGTCGTGCCCAAGCGGGCACGTGGTGGGTCATGCAGCCCTGGCGCAGTCCGTCGTCGTGAAGGGTGATGGTGGAGGCGTCCGGGGCTAGGTCGCGGACGTGGGCGGTGGCCAGTTGTGTGGTGGACGCTGCGGTGAAGACGGCGGTGGCGAGCTGGGCTGCGAGGTGCGGGTGCGCGGTGGCTCGGTGCAGGCGGTGGGCGACCTCTGCCTCGGTGAGGGCCGGCAGGACAGGTGCGAAGAAGTCCCGGTCGGCGGCCATGGGCGCAGTGCACTGGCAGGGGCGGGTAGCGGAATCGAAGGCGGAGAGCGTGGTCAGCGCGGGGAGGTTGAGCCATCGGTTGGCCAGCGGCCGCCTGGGGGCGGGTGCCGATGGTGTGGTGGCAGGCGGATCCGCCGCGGGTAGGAGGGCTGTCGCCTCCGCCATGAGGTGAGGGACGGCGGCGAGAGCACGCTCCAGCGGGGCGGGGACGTGGCGGGTGTGGCAGACCAGGGTCACCCTGAGACCGGTGCGCTGACGCAGCTGGAAGACGGCCCGCAGACGGTGCGGGGTGAGGAAGTGGGCGCGCAGGAGCATCAGGTGGCTGGTGCGGGTGGCGAGGATCCAGGCTGCCGCCAGTGTCCAGGCGGGGGCGGTGTCGAGCTGCCGGTAGCCGGCCAGAGGAACGGGCTTGTCGAGGGCTGCGAGGACGTCGTAGGCCAGAGTGAGGGCGGAGTCGGTGCCGGGTGTGGGATGGACCGTGAGTCTTCCGTCCTCGGGAGCGTGCGCGGCGAGGGCGGCGCGTGTGTGGACCAGGTCGTCGCCGGGGTCGAGGACGACGGTGACCGGGGGCGGGTTGTCGCAGATCAGCATGGTCAGACGGCTTGCCGGGTGGCCAGTTTGCTGTAGGACCAGCGCAGCAGTTCCTCGTCCACCTCGTGGCGGCCCGTGTCCTTCAGGCCCGTCACGAGGTGGTGGGTGATCTTCGCCCAGGCCCGGAAGTTCCCGTGCGCGGCCTCCTGGTCGCAGACTCCGATCAGTTCGGGGTCCGCCTCCGCCCATACCGGGTGGAAGGCGGGGATGACGGTGAGGACCTCGTCCAAAGGCATGCGGCCGATCTCCTGCCAGGCGTACACCCGGGATTCGAGCATCGGCTCGCTCTGCAGCATCTCGAAGCAGCCGTTGCCGCCGGTGAAGACGATCGTCAGGTCGGAGTCGGTGTCGTCCCACAGGTAGCGCAGGTACTCGAAGCACAGCTTCGACAGCCACTGCGCCTCGTCACACACCAGCACCCGCGGCTCCTGAAGCGCGCCGCGCAGCATCCGGTCGAACTCGATCGCATGCGCCGGCGGCCGGCCCGGCAGCCCGAGCGCATGGAAGAGCTCGTGCCGCAGGTCCCGGGTGGAGGGGCGGGCCCGGAACTGGATCCGGCGGGTCGATGCCGGTGCGAGTTCACGCAGCGAGGCGTTCACCGCGAAGGACTTGCCGTTGCCGGCCTGCCCGTAGATACAGATCATCGCCTTCGCCTCGATCGCCGCCCGGACGTTCTCCCGCGCCGTGAGCAGCGCCCGCGTGGACACGACCTGAGCGCCCGCAAGACGCATGAAGTGGTCTTCACGCTCTGCCGGCAGACGGCCCCTGCGAGCCGGGGTGTTGGTCATCTTCTCCTCGCTCCTCGCTGTCCGGGCCAGGCCCGTTGATGTCGTCAGGGGTGGGCGATGCCGGAGCCTGCTGTGCCTGTACTCCCTGTCGCGCGCCGGACAGGCGGGGGCGGGCCCAGCCGGGAGGCGGGTCCCTGGGCGGGATCAGGTCCGGCAGGGCCCGCGCCGCCAGATCCGTCACTCGTGCGCGGGTGATCTCCTGCTGTGCCTGCCGGCCAGTGAGCGTGCGCCTCGGGCGGGGAGCATCCGGTGTCGTCGTGGCCGTGTAGCGGGTGCGGCGCAGTTTCTCCGCCGCCTTCAAGTCGGCCTTCAGCGCACGGGCCTTCTTCTCTCTGACCGAGCTGAGCGCCCTGCGCTGCTCCAGTGTCGCGGTCTGGGCGAGGTAGGCCTTTCCCAGATGCCGGGCCGGGTCGGTGGCGTCGAACACCTCGATCTCGCCGTCGTAGTGCGGCAGATACCGCAGCCGCACGCGGGTACCGACGCGACCGACCATCCACGGCGCAATGTAGGCACGCCGCCGCCAGGTGACCCCGTTCGTGCCGATCTTCCGGACCCGGCCGTCGTCCTCCAGCGCGAAGAACGCCAACTGCTCCTCCGGCACGTCCTCCAGAGGAGTCGGGTCCGCTTCCCACGCCTGCCGGGGCGTGCCATTGTCCTTGAGACCTGCGGGGCGGTGCTCGGTGTTCCACCAGGCCACCCAGTCCAGCAGCACCTTCACGAAGTCGGCGAACGGCATCAGAGCATCGACCGGATCACTCTGGTGCGCCCCGGCCGGCCGGGCCCGGCGCGTGTACCCCGGCAAGGAGACCAGCAGCATCTCCTCCAGCGCCCCGTTCAGAGCCTCGACCGTGCCCTTCCGGTACGGCGTATAGGCGGGAAGATCATCCACCGGCACCGCGAAAGCCCCCAACGCCCGGGTAACCGCACGGCACAGGAACTCCTTGCCCCGGTCCACCCGCACCACGACAGGAAGACCACCGAAGGGACCGTAAGGACCCGCACGGCTGATCCCCGCACGCAACGCCGCCAACACCGCATCCCGAGCAGGCTGATGCGGCGTGACCGCCACACCCACGATCACCTTCGTCGCCACATCGACGAACCACGTCACCCACGGACACACAGCCGTGCCGTCCAGCTCCACCCGGACCGGAACCCGCTTGTGATCACCCTCCCAGCACGCATTGCGGTGGGCGGGAGGGCGCTTGCCGTACACATCGAACCGACGACGAGCCCCCTCACCACCCTTCAGCCCAGCCCGCTCCCCCGCCGACAGGTCCTGGCGTACGGCGCGCTGCAGCGTACGCAGAGAAGGCACCGAGTCCGGCTCGCCGGCCGCAGCGGCCTCGGCAGCCAGTTCCCGGTGCACCGCGGCCACGTTCCCGCCCCACACCGCCAGACGCGCACGCAGATCCACAGTCGTACGGACCCGCGCGGGCCTCCGAGCCGACAACCGCCCCTCACGCCGGGCCACCGCCACCCAGCTCCACACCGTCCGCAGCGACACCCCAAGAGCCTCTGCAACCAGACGCGCATGGTCTGTGGTCAACTCACCCCGCAAATCCAGCGCCACCAGGCGCGCCACCGCACCCTCACGCCCCATACCCGGACGCCGCGGCATGTCCTCGTCGGCAGAAACCTGATCGGACACCCCACCCCCAGCCGCAACCCCACACAGTGCGGCTGTCCACGCCCGGGACTATCCATCCCGACACGCCGACCAGGTCAACACGAACGAGGGAAGCAAGGGAATACGGGCCATCGCCCCGTCGGCGCCCGGTACACCAGTTCACACTTGAGTCGTGACCCTGTCGAGCACCCTCTTCCACTACACCAGCACCAAGTCCTGGGAGAAGATCCGCGCATCCGGCTACATCGACACCACATCCCAGGCAGCACGCCATCTGGACGGCCAGTCCCCGCATGTATGGCTCACCGACGGCCCCGGGCACGACAGCGGCCTGCGGGACCCGGACCGGACCGTCGTCCGGATATCCCTCGCCCCCGCCCCGTCCATCCTCTACTGGCCGCTATGGCGCGAGCTGTGCGACAACCGGACCGCCGTGGAGCAAGCCGGAGGCGACCCAGCAGCCTGGTACCTATCCGATCAGCCCATCACAGCCGAGTACTGGGGCGCGGTGATCCGGATGGACACACGCGAAACACTCCTCAGCACGGACGCCGCCGAGCACCCGGCCTCATCCTGGGCAACAATGCCCATCCCATCCCGGATCAACGAAGCAATCCGCCGCCTCGACCGGCTCAGGCCGTCCGACCCATTTCGCGCCCACCGGATCGACCAGCAGATCGTCAACCTGAAAGCCATCATCAACCGGAACGAACCGCAACAACGGCAACGAGCAGCATGGCGGACCCTGAAAGCCGAGATCGCATCCTTCCCAGAACTCCCGCCGCAGTAGCAACCCGACCGAACCGCAACCGGCCGCCCTCTGAACACCCGGCCTGCTGTACCCGGGCCCCTCGCACGACAACAAACCCTCACTGGCAAACGACAACAACCTTCACCAACAAAGCGACACCCCCACGCCCCCGTCCACTCCCCCGACCAGCACAAACACCCCACACTCCCGGTGCAGACAGCTGACGCACTCCACCGCAACTCACACGTCGCCCATCAGGCGGAGCTCGATGGCTTCAGTTGCAGATGCCGAGGGTGCCCCTGGGGTCGGCGGGGTCGTAGACGATGGCGCAGATCTTGTGGCCCGGACCGTCATTCCACCAGCCGGAGCCTGCGCCGTTGGAGCTCCAGAGGTACCCGCCGTTGTCCGTCAGAACGAACGTGCACTGGCCGTTATCGGTAGCAGTGGGGTTGAGCTCCTGCTCGTCATGCCACGCACCGTTGACGTATTTCAGTTGGATCTCCTGGTCGGCGGTGCAGTTCGGCGTGGAGATCCAGTGGTCGCCCTCGTTGGCGGCGAAAGCGGGCGTGGTCGCGAAACACAGAGCGATCGCGGCACCGACGCCGAGGACGGCAATGGCGGATCGCAGGGACGTACGGCATGTCAGCATGAAGCGGATCCCTCTCAGGGGCGACGCGGCCCGACGGCCAGCGAACTACACCACGGCAACACCGTCAGCGGTGGTTCTGTCGGAGCGCCCGTCAATTGATGAACATCGCGATGTCGTTGTTGTAGGCGGCGCTGGGCAGACTTCCGGCATATCTCGGGGCAATCGGTATTCCGCAGTTCATGTCGATGGGCGGGGCAGCGGGGACGCAGATGTTCCAGGAGTAGGAAGTGTTGTTCACGACCGAGGCCGCGTTCTTGTAGACGGTCTGGCCGTAACCCGAGCCGTTGCCCCAGTCCCGGAAGGAGAACTGGCTCAGGTCGCTGAACGAGCCGGGGCTCCAGTGCTCGAACGATCCCCAGCCCGCGCCGGGTGAGTTGTAGTACAGGCAGAAGGATCCGCTGGGGCAGGCTTCGGCACCGCCCGGTCCGGCGGCGTAGGCGGGGGTGGTCGTGCCAAGCAGCGTGGCGGCCGCGGCGGCTGCGAGGACCGATGCAAGCCTGGTGGTGCGGCGGCTCGGTTTCATCGTGCGCTTGTCTCCTCTGGTCCGTGGCAATGGTCGTGGGCGGGGCTCCGTCGTCAGCCGGACCTCGCACGTCGGGGTCGCGGCACCCTCCGCGGGCAGGTGGGGTGCGGTGCGCCTGGTGCCGCGTCGCACCCCGCACACGCCGGTAGCAGGCATGCCGTACTGGTTCATGAGCTGTACATCGACCGCTCGGCGTTGGCGATGCCGATCGGGAGGACCGTCATGGCGGGGGTAGCGGATCAGTTGCCGAGGTAGATCCAGTCGGTGCCGAACGTCCACAGATTGCCGGAGCTCGCGTAGACCTGGATCGCGTCCTGGCCGCTGTCCTCCCCGTAGATGTAGTCGCATGCTCCGGGCGCGAGTTGGGGGGTGGTGTAGTCCGTGGGTGTGATCGCGCGGCCGGTCTGGGCGTCCTTGATCCAGAAGTGGAAGCTGTTTGCTGAACTCTGGTGGTTGCACAGGGAGGCGTCGACCCACGGTGTCTCGGCCACCGTGTTGGTGCCCGTGATGGTCACGCCGTGGAGAGTGTAGGAGTCGCTGCCGGTCGCGGCGGACGCGGCGGTGCTGACGCCGATGATCGCGGCGGTGACCAGGGCGGTCACAGTGAGGCTGGCACGGATCTTCCGCATGTCGCCTGGTCCTCGGCTTTCCTTTGTCGGGTATGTGATGCCGTTGACGGCGCAGTGCGACAGGTTGGTCCGCTTGGCTGCCGCGCGCCTTCCGCTCTGGAGTTCTTCTTGCGGGGGGACGGCGATCAGCCGCGTCCCTTGCCTTCCTGCGCCAGGCCGGGAGCGGGAAGGCAGAGGCGGTCGCCGAGCGCTAGCCGTGGCAGCCCTGGCTGTAGCTGTAGGCGCCGCCGTCGCCGTAGTTGTAGCCGTTGGAGTAGTCGTGCCAGCCGGAGCCCCAGTCGCCTCGGCAAGCGTTGTAGGCCCAGTTCACCCCGGCTACGAACTGTTCGGTCGGATGCCCATAGATGCTGGTGGGGTCGGACCAGTAGTCCGGGTACGAGGTGTTGTTCGGGTAGGGGGTGGTGAGCAGGACGTTCTGAGCGGTGCTGTCGGCGTTCCTGCCGTTGTCCACGAAGAGGGTGACGTTCCATCCGGAGTGGCTGGCGAGGAAGGAGCTGTCGACGTGGAAGTGCGCTCGGGTCGTGTGGCAGCCGGAGGAGTACATCAGTTCCACGTAGCCGACGTAGCCGTACAGGTCAACGTCGCTCCTGGTGAGCGAGGAGTAGGAGCAGCTGTCCGCGTGGGCGGCCGTCGCGGTCACGGTGGGTGCCGCGAGGGCGGACACGGCAAGTGTCGTACTGACAGCGAGAGCCTTCAGGGCTCGGGCCGGGTTCATGGCGATTCAGATCCTTCGCATGGCGGGCAACGAGTAGGACGGCCGCGGCTGCGACCGGGGAGGTTCGAGGCAGACGCCTGCCCGGGGGTGCGCGGATGCGGTCGCGGGCAGGCGGTGCGCACGGCGCGGGCCGTGACAGGCGGGCATGTCAGTTGTAGACGTTGCTGCACTGGGTCTCTGCTCCGGTGCTCATGTCCTGGACGCAGACTTGAACCTCCAGCAGGCCGCCGGTGTCCGTGGGTCCGTGCCACCACGTGGGGGTGCTGGCACCGGTGTTGGGGGCGTAGGTGTCGGCGTTGCGGTAGGACGAGCCGGAGCCGGGTGTTTCGTAGGCGTTCCACTGGATGATCGAGATCCGGCAGTCGTCGTATGCGTGGTCCCAGGTGTGTCCGGTGACGTGGTTGGCGTCCCAGGTTGTCCAGCCGTAGCAGTTGCCGGACCATGCCTCCCAGTTGGAGCCGGCTGCCTGGGCGCTCGGCGCCAGCAGGAACCCGGTGGTCAGGGTCGCGAGGGTGCACAGGGCGGCTGCGGCGGTTCGCCGGCCGCCTCGCGACCGGCGCTGGTGCGGTTGACGGGGCATGAATTCCTCCTCCTGTGATGCCTTGCGCGATCGGGGCCGACTTTGTCCACCGGCCGCGCAGGCCGCGGTTCATCAGCTCGGTGAACACGTGCCGCCACAGCCGTGCCGACTGCAAGGGGCTTGAGGGTGCGGGCCGCTCATGCGTTCAGAGCCGCGGGTCTGGAAGCAAGTGGGTGTCGACGAAACCGGATTCACCGGCTCGCGTCGGCCTGGGATGCGGGCGTGGCACCTGTCAGCCGAACCAGCCGGTCGACTGGTCGGCGACGCGTCTGCCGGACTCCGTGATCCACGCTTCCAGCTTGTACGCCGGTGCGTGGGCGTACCAGGGGATGCTGATGCTGTAGGTCTGCCCGGGCTCGGCCAGCGTACCGCCGGTGCCCGCGTTGCTGGCCTCGGCGTACCAGCTGTCGTCGGCCTGGTAGAAGATCCGCACGTCCGTGCTGGCGAAGGTGCCGTCCATCCTCTGGGAGAAGACGGCGGTGGTGACGTCGAAGCAGGTGTACACCTGCCAGCCATAGGCACTCGTGACGGGGGTGCAGTGGGTGTCGTCGGCGCTGGCGCTGGTGGCACCGAGGCCGACCAGACTTCCGGTCGCCAGCGTCAGGGTCGCCGCGGCGGCGGCGAGTCGCGTGCGCATCCTTGGGTGTCTCCTTGCTCGTGCGAGCAGGGATCGCCCGCGGTCGTCGACATGAGATCGTCGGTACGAGATCTTCGGTACGAGATCGTCAGTACGAGAAGCAGAAGCTCGCGTCCCAGATGCTGTTGGGCGCCGAGGTGTTGGGGGTTCCGCCCCACAGCCAGCACGAGTCACCCCATGGGGCCGGCTGGTGCTCCGGAACCCAGCCCGTGGACGCGAACTGGGAGTAGACGCCCGCGTCGTCCCAGGGCATGGACCTGGCATCGCCAAGGTGGTCGAGGAACGCCCAGGTGGAGGCCGGACGACCGGTCTGGTTCAAGGTGACGACACACGCCTGGGTACCGTCCGTCGATTCGATCAGCTCCGACGTGTAACCACCCTCGGTATGGCTCTTGATGAGCCGCCCCTGGCAGACGTAGTTGGCCGCCTGAGCCTGGGAACCCGTCGTCACGACACCGGCGGTGGCGAGGGAGAGCGCGGCGAGTCCGGTGGCGAGTGCACGGCGGTGCTTCATGGCTTCCTTCCGGAACATGGTCTCGGGTCCCTGGTCTCGGGTCCCTGGTCTCAGGGGTCAGGAGGCGTGCGCCGACCCGGTCATGCCGGTCAGGGTGGCCCCGGTGGCGAGGGCGACCAGGCCGGCCGAGAGCTTTCGCGTCATCAGAGAATCCTTGACCGCAGTGATCCGCCCGGACGCTCAAGGGGTGCCACGAGTGGCCGACCGCTCAGCACAGCCACCGGCCGCTGCCGTTCGGACTCCCGACGACGGTTCCGTTGGAGAAGTCCCAGGCGGCGGTGATCGCTTCGAGTTCGTTGCAGTTGTAGGTCCAGTCGACGTACGCCTGGAACTGCTCGGTGGACGGTCCCCAGATCGACACCGAGGGAGAAGGGAGGTCGGTCTGCGAGGTGTTCTGGTACGGCGTGTCGACGGAGAACCCCTGCGTCGTCCGGATGGCCACCCGCGCGTTCCAGCCCGAGTGCGAGGCGGCGAATCCGGAGTCGATGTGCATGACCGCTTCGACCCGATGGCAGCCGGAGGAGTACCTCATCTCGACGTATCCGATGTACCCGAGGTTCCCCGTACTGATGTCGTCGGTGTTGAGTCGCATGGAGTAGCTGCACGCATCTGACGCAGCCGCAGTGGCCACGTCGGCGCTGACGGCCACCGATCCCGCCGCGGCGACGGTGACGGCGGCTACGGCGACGGCGAGGTGCCGCAGTCCGGATCTCATGATGCCGGGTTCATCCCCTCTGAAGTGGCCGGGCCAAAGCCCGCGTTGGCGTCCTGGCGTCCGCGCTGCCAGGTGCGAGACGGCGCGGGGACGGTCGAGCGCTGTACGGCCGGCCGGCACCGCGTCCGATGGCGATGGCGGTGGCGGTGACTCATCCGATGGTTCAAGGGCGTACTGCCTCGGCTGGGCGTGGCCGCCCGGCCGGTGAGAAGCAGCGGTCCTGCCGGCCCGTCGGTCAGCCATGGGCCCGGGCCGCGCCGGTGGAGGCGACAGTGGCGACGGCCGTCGTCGCGGCCGCCACGACTGCCTTGACCAGGCGTTTCATCGCTGTTCCTTTCGTCGCGCGGGAATGGCTGAGTGCCCCACGGTGACGCTATGGACACGGGTCCGCCGACCGTCCTAGATTCGTCCTAGTGCCTGGTCAGCCAGGGGATGGGCACTGATGGTGAAGTGCCGGGGGGAACATGAGATTTGGTGTGCTGGGGCCGTTGCACGCCCAGATCACCGGGCGCGAGGTCCGATTAGACGGACCGCGGCAGGCCAAGATGCTGGCCGCGCTTCTGGTCGACGCCAACGACGTCGTCGCCATGGAACGGCTCGTCGCCGTGATGTGGGACGAGGAGGCACCCGCCACCGCGGTCCGTCAGGTCCAGGACGCTCTCTCCGGGCTGCGCCGCAACCTCGCCGCGTGCGGAGCACCCGCTTCCTTGATCAGCACGCGGCGCGGCGGCTACCAGATCCACCTGGCCGCCGATCAGCTCGACCTGCTGGAGTTCGACCACGAGCGGCACCTCGCCGAACGGCACAAGGCCCCTTTCGAGACAGCTGTCGCGCTGCGGCGCGCGCTCGCCTGCTGGCGCGGAAACGCCTTGGTCGACATCTCCAGCCGGGTCCTGGAGATCGACGCGGCACGGCTGGACGAGAAGCGCGCCGCCACGCACAAACGGTGTCTGAGCGTCGAACTCGACCTGGGGCGTCATCGTGAGGTCGTGGAGGAGCTGACCGCCCTGCTGCGAGAGCACCCCTACGACGAGCACGTCGCCGAACACCTGATGGTCGCCCTCTACCGGTGCCAACGGCAAGGCGAGGCGCTGCAGGTGTACGAGCGGCTGCGCCGGACACTGGCAGGCGAACTCGGCGTCGACCCGACCCCGCCGATCCAGGCGCTGCATCGGCGCATCCTGGTCGCCGATCCCGCCCTGGCGGCCCCTGCCCCTGCCCCTGCGAGCGGTTCCCCGGAGACACGACCGGAGAGTCCCGGTGCGGCGGCCACCGAACCGGTCATGGCGATGCCCGTGCGCCAACTGCCGCTCGATGTACCGGACTTCGTGGGCCGGGCCGACGCGCTGGCCGAGCTCGCCCGATTACTCGACGGGACGGCTCCGAACCGGGCCCCGGTGGCCGTCGTCGTGGGCGGTCCCGGTGTCGGCAAGTCCTGTCTGGTGACGCACGCCGCGCGGCTGGCGAGCGCCGCCTTCCCCGACGGCCAGCTCTACCTCGACCTCGCCGGGACATCGGACGAGCCGCGGGACCCGGCGCTGATGCTGGCCGAGGCGCTGCGTGCCCTCTCGATCACCGGCAGCGCGATCCCGAACGGCCTGTCCGAACGGTCCGCGCTCTACCGGTCGTTGCTGGCGGACCGCCGGATGCTGGTGGTGCTGGACGACGCAGGTCACGCCGGTCAGGTGCTGCCCTTGCTGCCCGGGGCCGACGGCTGCGCCGTGCTGATCACCAGCCGCACTCTGCTGACGCACCTTCCCGGCGCCCGGCACATCGACCTGGACGTGCTGAGCCCGGCGGAGGCGCGGGAGTTGTTCACCGGCGTCGTCGGGCGGCGGCGGGTCGAGCGGGAACCGGGGGAGGCCGACGCGATCCTCGACTGCTGCGGCAACCTGCCGCTGGCGATCCGGATCGCCGGCGCCAAGCTCACCGGCCGCCCGGTCTGGTCGCTGCGGGTGCTGCGGGAACGGATCGAGGACGAGTCCCGGAGGCTGGCCGAGCTGAGGATCGGGGACCTCAGCGTGCGAGCCAGCGTCGAACTGAGCCTGCGGCTGCTGCCGGCCGACGCGGTGCGCGCGCTGAGCCTGCTGGGCCTGGTCGGCCCCTACACCCTGCCCGGCTGGGTGGTCGGCCCGCTGCTGGACCGCTCGGACGCCGAGGAGGTGCTGGAGACCCTCGTCGACGCCAGCCTGGTGCGGCTGACCGCCACCGACGCCCTCGGCGAGCCACGCTACCGGCTGCACGACCTGATCAGGACCTGTGCCGTGGAGATCGCCGCCCCGCTGCCGACGCAGGAAAAGCGGGACGCGATCATCCGGGTGCTGTCCGTCTGGCTTGAGCTGATCGGGCGCGGCACCGACCGGCTGCCGGCGGCCGGGCTGCTGGCGGCCGCGCCGGGTTCGGCGCCGCGCCGGTCGCTGCCCGATGCGGTCGTGGACCGGCTGATGGCCGACCCGGCCGGCTGGTTCGACGCCGAACGGGACAATCTGCTCGGCGCGGTGAAACTGGCCGTGGACTGGGGCCTGGACGAGCTGGCCTGGGAGCTGGCGGCCGGCGCGGCGACCTACTACGACCACCGGTGTCTCTATCAGGACTGGCAGCACGGGCACCGGCTCGCGTTGGCCGCGGCCGAGGCCGCCGGCAACATGCGCGGCGCATCGGTGCTGCTACGCGGGCTCGGCCAGCTGCACATCTACCAGGACGAGTTCGACCGGGCCACCCGGGCCCTGGAGTCCTCCCTCGGGCTGTGTCAGGACGGAGGGGACAAACGCGGCGAGGCGCTGTCGGTGGCCATGCTGGGTACGGTCAGCCGGGTGCAGGGCCGTGACGACGAAGCCCTCGAACGTGTCGAGCACGCGCTGGCCATCGCGGCCGGTGAGGGCGACCGGCACATCGAAGCGCAGCTGTCCTGCTCGATGGCTGTGATGAAGCTCATGCAGGGCAAGCTCGACGAGGCGGAGTTCTGGTTCGACGGGGCCTTGAGCCAGGCCAGGGCGCTGGGCGACGGGCACCGCGTGGCCGTGGTGCTGCGGCGGTTCAGCCGGCTGCACGATCGGTGTGGTGATCCGGACGAGGCGCTGCGCTGCCTGTGGCAGGCGTTGGCCACCTTCGAGGAACTGGGCGACGAGCGGTGTGTTGCGTACACGCTGCTGGAAGTCGGCCGTGTGTACGCCGGTCAGCACGACCGGGACCGGGCGAGCCCGGCGTTGGAGCGCGCGGCGGGCCTGTTCCACCGGCACGGCGACCGCCAGGACGAGGCCACCTGCTGGCAACTGATCGGCGACCTGTACGCCGCCGCCGGCGTTCACGACCTGGCGGACCAGCACCGAGGGCGGGCGCTGCGGCTGTGGCGGATGATCGGCGACATCAACCAGACGCAAGCTCCGGCGCGGCCATCGTCGCCGTAAGGTGGTCATGTCCCTGACCAGTGACCTCTGTCCGATCAGTCACCCGTAACTCCCGCTCGACGGCCTCGGTCTTCTGCATCGGCGGATCCGCATGCTCGATGATGACGGCCTGTCCGCGGTCAGGGGGTGGTCCTGAAGGGAATGGGACGCCCGGTGAACCTGTCGGTCAACGTCCTGTCGCCAAGTGGAGCGTCCAGACGGACGCTGATCTTCTCACCGGCGTTGTGGCGACAGCTGACCTCGTCGCCACGTCCTCCCCACAGCGGCCACGTGCGTTTCAGCAGCAGCGTCACGGCGTGAGTGGATTCGTGGGCTTCGATGCGCGGACGGTTCTCGCACGAACCCCAGCTCTCGACCGCGCTGATCGTACGACCGTTGTCGCTCACGATGACGCTTTCCCTTCGCGAGCTGTCCGTCACCGAGGCGTCTTCACTGTGCGAACGCTCCAAACGGTTCCAGAAGTGCAGTCCCACCATGACGAGGACTGCCAGGACCAGGACAGAACAGCCCATGCGCCGGAACAGTTGGGATCTACTTCCGTACACAGCAGTCTCCTCCGTGCGTTGATGTGCCGGCTGTTACGTCAATGACCGGTGCCGGGAGTCCAGTTCATGTGGCGAGGGCCTGCCGAATCGGAACATGGCAGAGCCCCGGGAAACACCACGACGGCGGCGCACCCATTCGTTCCAGGGTCCAGTCCGCTGGCGCAGGCCAGATCCGCGACGGGCTTGCCAGTTGGCCTTCGCCGGCCCGTCGTACAGCTTGCCGAGGGGACGGTGATCCGCCTGGACATCGAGCACACCTCTGCTTTCGTTGTTTCGCCGGCCGAGTCCGCCCAGGCCCGCTGGCGCGCGATCACCGGGGCCCAGCTCGTCGCCTTCGTCCGCGCGGGAGCGAGGTTCGAGAACGGCGTCCTGGTCGAGCGTCAGGACCAAGCCGCATGAGCCCCTACGACGCCCCGCAGGAAGAGCCGGCCGAGCACCTGCGTTTCGCTGCCTACCTTCGCGAGTTCGTGCAGGTCACCGGCGGCTGAGGAGACGGCTCTGGTCAAGAAGGTCCTCACCGATCCAGACCAGAGCCCAGTCCGCTGTGCTGCGGCACCTGGACCGCAGGGCCACCGCCCTCCGCCTCGGCCCCGCCTTCGAACCGTGAGCCGAGCGCACCTTCCCGGATCATCGCGTGATGGTCACTGAGTAGACCCGCGTTGAAGCGCCTCCAGCCCGTCAAGGATGGCCTGAAGGCCGATCTGGAAAGTGTTGTCGGGCGCCGCGCCGTAGTCGGCGCTGTGGGTGTCGAGGCGGGCGCGCAGTCGAGGGAACTGTGCGGCGATCTCGCGGGCTTCGGCCTGGGCTTCGCCGATGGCCTGTTCGGCGTCACCGCTGCCCTCGCGCCGCAGTTTGCGGGTGAGTGAGGCTGTCGCGGCCGGGCCGAGGGCGTTGCCGAGGACGAAGGTGAAAACGGCGGCCGCGGCCTGGTCGGCTGCGGGGCCGGCGAATCCCGCGGCCTCGTAGATGGCGAGGAGGTGGTCGTCGTGGCGGGCCTTGCCGGGGCCGAACATGAGGAGGGAGCCAAAGGCCTGCAGCAGCCACGGGTGGCGGGTGAGCATTGCGTACAGGTCGCTGGCCATGGTGGTGGCCGCCGTGCGCCAGCCGACCTCGTCGGGGTCGGGCAGCGCGATCTCGTGCCACAGTTGGTCGCCGGCGAGGGCGATGAGGTTGTCCTTGCTGCCCACGTGCCAGTAGACCGCGGTGGCCGCCGAGCCCAGCCGCTGGCCCAGTGCCCGCATGTTCAGGCCCTCCAGCCCTTCGGCGTCCAGCAGGGTGATGGCTGCCGCGAGGATCTGTTCGCGGGTCAGTGTGTTGCGGGGCATGGATTCACGATAGCCCTCGACTTGCACGCCGTTCAAGAAACTTCTTGCACAGTGTTCAAGTCGTTCGCTAGCCTCCACTTGAACACAGTGCAAGTCGCCGCGACGCCCGAGGCGCCGTGCGAGAACCACACCGATCGAGGGGGAATCGAGATGTCACACGATGCGCTGGCGGAGTTCGTCGAGGAGAAGGCCAAGGAGCTCGGCATCCCGGGTGCGGCGGTGGGAGTCCGGGTGGACGGACGGGAGCTGACCGTCTGCCACGGCGTGACGAGCATCGACAACCCGCTGCCCGTCGACCGGGACACGCTGTTCGTGCTGGGCTCGGTCACCAAGACCTACACGGCGACCGCGATCATGCGCCTGGTCGAGCAGGGGCGGGTCGAGCTGGAGGCGCCGGTGCGCCGCTACGTTCCCGAACTCCGGCTCCCCGATGAGGACGCGGCCGCGCAGATCACCATCCTGAACCTGCTCAACCACACCGCGGGGCTGGACACCCGGATGGTCTTCGACAGCGGAGACGGAGACGACGCGCTGGCCCGCGAGGTGACCAACATGGCCGAGGTGGCGCTGATCGGCCCGGTCGGCGGCCGCGCCTCCTACAGCCAGCTCGGCTACAACCTGCTCGGCCGGGTCGTCGAGAACGTCACCGGCGAGACCTACGAGGCCGCTGTCACCTCACTCGTCCTGGAACAGGCCGGCATGACCGACAGCGTCTTCACCGCCGGACAGGCCATCACCCGCCGGTTCGCCGTGGGCCACAACCTCAGCGACGGGGCGCTCAAGGTCGCCCGCACTTGGAAGGACACACGCGGCAACAACCCGGGCGGCGGCCTGGTGTCCTCGGTCTCCGACCAGCTTCGCTGGGCCCGGTTCCACCTCGGCGGCGGTGACCTGGCGCGGCGCATGCAGGAGCCGACGGTGGAGCTACACGGCTCCACGCTCGGCGACGCCATCGGCCTCGGCTGGTTCCTGCGCGACGTGGACGGCGTGCGCACCGTCGGGCACGGCGGATCGACCAACGGCCAGTTCGCCAACCTGCTGCTGGTTCCGGAGCGGGACTTCGCCGTCGCGGCGCAGTCCAACGCCGGGCCCGACAACGGCCTGGAGTTCAACCAGGCCGTGCTCCGTTGGGCACTCGAACACTACCTCGGCGTGGTCGAGCGGGACCCCGAGCCGCTCCCGTACGACCCGCAGCGCGCCCAGGAGATCACCGGGCACTACGAGAACGAATTCATGACGCTGATCATCGACACCGACGGTGACACGATGACGGTTGAATGCCGGATCAAGCCTGAGATCCGCGCGGCGGCCGACAGGGAACTGCCGGCGGACCTGCCGCCAGCCGGCCTCGGCCTGCTCCCCGGGAACGGCGACGAGTACATCGTCACCGGCGGCGGCCTGATCGGCCAGCGCGGCCTCCTCACCCGCGATGCCGACGGCGCCATCATCGGGGCCGACATGGCCGGACGGTTCTTCAACCGGGTCTCCTCGACACCCTCCGAGTGACACCTCGGGAACCCCCGGAGAGCACCGCAGGCGAGGCTGGCACAGCTTCGCCCAGGTCCACAACATTTGAATGACAATTACTCGGGCGGAAGAGACAACCACCCCGATGCCCCGCCGCACAGGTTGAAGATCAAGCTAGCGCCGCTTGCGCTTCTTCTTGCTCCGGTTGTCGGCGCTCGGCTTGGCACTGCTCGGCCGGCTGGGCGCCGTCGGGTTCGGCGCGGCCTCGCGCAGGCCGATCCGGCGAGTCTGCCAGACGGTCAACTCCCACAACCCGATCGCGACGCCGACTCCCCCGATGCCGACGGGGAGAGAGCTGAAGTCGGTGTCGGCGGGCTGCGGGGCCAGCCAGCCGCTCGGGTCCACTAGGGCGCGTATCGAGTCGTGATCAATTTGCGGGATGTGCCTTCGTGGCACGGTCCGATAGACCGTCTTACGTGACGCGAGTGCAACTGACTGGCCCGGAGTGGGAGTTCATCGAGCCGTACCTGCCGATCGGCGAGTACGGCCCGTACCCCGAGCGGCTGCGCCAGCAGTTCGAGGGTGTGATCTGGCGGTTCAAGACGGGCGGGCAGTGGCGGGAGATGCCGACGGAGTTCGGCGCCTGGTCGACCGTGCACAACCGCTTCCGGCAGTGGCGTGATGCCGGGGTCTTCGAGGCCCTGCTGGAGGGCCTGATCGCGGAAGCCGCGAAGCGCGGTGAGGTGGACCTGTCCCTAGTCAGCATCGACTCCACCACCGCCCGGGCCCACCACGATGCGGCCGGGATGCACCTCGACGAGGGTGTCGTCACCGCCCTGGAGAAAGCCGCCGAGGAGGAGAAGGCCCGGTCAAAGGGGGCGGACCCGAAGCACAAAGCGGGCAGGAGGCCGGAAGTGATCCCGTTCGGCAAGAACGAAGACGCATCCGGCGGCGGCACAGACTCCGACTGAAGGCCGCCCTCCCCGGACGCTCCAGGGGCGGGCAGACCAGCAAGATCCACCTCGCTGCCGACCGCAAGTGCCGCCCGCTGGCGTTCATCCTGACCGCAGGCCAGGCAGCGGACAGCCCGCAATTCATCCCCGTCCTGAAGAAGGTGCGGGTGCGCGGACCTGTCGGCCGCCCCCGCACCCGGCCGGACGCGGTCGCCGGGGACAAGGCTTACTCGTCCCGCGGCAACCGCGCCCACTTGCGTAAACGCCGTATCAAGGCGGTCATCCCGGAGAAGAAGGATCAAACCGCCAACCGGAAGAAGAAGGGCTCCAGAGGCGGCCGGCCCGTCAGCCACGACGCCGACCTCTACAAGGAGCGGAACACCGTCGAACGCCTGATCAACAAGCTCAAGGCATGGCGAGGCATCGCCACCCGATACGACAAGACTCCCGAGAGCTACCTCGCCGGCCTCCATCTGCGCGCCTCGATGATCTGGGTCGGGGCTTGACCCCTGATCTTGGACACACGAGACACTGGATCCTGAGGATCTGAGAACGGACATCTCGTGGTCATGAAGCACTACCCGCCGGAGTTCAAGGCGGACGCGGTCGCGCTGTACCAGTCGCGCCCGGGAGCGACAATCAGGTCGGTTGCCGCTGATCTGGGAGTCAACCCGGAGACGTTGCGGAACTGGGTACGGGCGGCCGGGGCAAGTCGGCCCCGGGGCCGCCGGGCGGAGATACCCGCCGAGCAGCCCGGGCCCCTGGAGGCGGAGAATGCGGCCCTGCGCAAGAAGGTCCGCGAGCTGGAGGAGGAGCGCGAGATCCTGCGCAAGGCGGCGAAGTATTTCGCCGGGGAGACGCGCTGGTGAACCGCTTCCAGTTCGTCGCAGACCACCAGCGCCGCTTCGGCGTGAAGCGGCTGTGCACCATCCTCAACGTCGCCCGCTCGAGCTTCTACTACTGGCGCAGGACCGCAGCCGGCCGGGCGGCCCGCCAGGCGGCCGATGCCAAGCTCGCCGCCCGGATACGCAAGGTTCACCAGGACACGGACGGCACCTACGGCGTCCCTAGGATCACCGCCGAACTGCGGGAGACGGGCGAGCTGGTCAACCACAAGAGGGTCGCCCGCATCATGCGCCAGGTCGGCCTGGCCGGGCTGCGGCTGCGCAGGAAGCACCGGACCACCATCGCGGACCCGGCCGCTGCGAAGGCAGCCGACCTCATCGGCCGCGACTTCACTGCCGCGGCGGTGAACACGAAGTACGTCGGCGACATCACCTATCTCCCGCTCGCCGGCGGGAAGTTCCTGTATCTGGCCACGGTCATCGACCTCGCCTCCAGGCGCCTGGCAGGATGGGCGATCGCCGACCACATGCGCGCCGACCTGGTCACAGACGCCCTGGCCGCCGCCGAGCGGTGCCGCGGCAGCCTCGCCGGGGCCGTCATGCACACCGCTCACGGGGCCCGCGCCGCTGCCCAAGCAGTCGTGAGAACAGCTCACAGCGAGACCAGGAACCGCAGCAACGCCTCTTCGACCTGGCCGTGGACGAACCTCGCGGGCGTGTGGATGCGCGCCCCGTGCCACGGGGCCATCAGCTGCCAGCTCAGCTCGATCGTGCGGTAGAAGCTGAGGCCGCCCGTGAAGCCGGTGCGTGTGAACGTCGCGGTGAACGCGTCGAGTTCGGCCCGGCCGAACCAGGGCGGCGGCGTTCCCGGGTCGGAGTGCGCGTCGAGCCGGCGGCCGCCCGGCGCGAGCACCGGGTGCCACGGCTCAAGGTCGACCACCTGCCCGGCGACCGCGACGCGCCACCGGTCTGGCTGTGGTCCTCGGCCACCGGCGCCGACCCGGCTGACGTCGACTTCGTCTGGTCGTGCTACCTGCGAAGATTCGATTTGGAGCACACGTTTCGCCTGTTCAAGCAGTCCCTGGGCTGGACCCTGCCGCGGCTACGTGAGCCGGAGGCGGCGGACCGTTGGACCTGGCTCGTGATCGTCCAATGCCTCGAAGTCAAGGGCCCGGAGACGGTGTCAAGAGGAGCGCGGAATGCTGCGGGCCTCAGCTATCCAGGGGATCGACCAAGATCTTCCCGAAAGCGGAGGCTCTGTGCTCCAGTCTGTCATGGGCGGCACCAGCGATGTCGCCCCCCGGCCATCTCGGTGAGTTATCGCAGGTCGTGCCCCCGGAGTTGGTTGACGCCGTCCTGGAAGAGACCGGAGCGCGGGAGCGACGGCTGCGATGTCTCCCCTCCCGGGTCGGGGTGTACTTCGTTCTGGCTTTGGGACTTTTCGAGCATCTCGGCGCCCGACTCGTGTGGACCAAGCTGGTCGCGGGGCTGACCCCCCGCGTCCCCGAGCCTTCCGAGAAGGCGCTTCGTGACCTGCGCAGGCGGATCGGCCCGGCTCCGGTCAAGCGGCTCTTCGAGGTGTTGGCGGGGCCGCTGGCCCAGCCGTCCACTCCTGGGGTGACTTACCGGCGCTGGCGGACGGTCGCCTTTGACGGGTGCAGCAGCCTGATCGTCCCCGATCATGAACGGAACTGGTCCTGGCTCGGCCGTCCCGCCAGCCGGCTCGGCCAGGCGGGATACCCCACGTTGATGCTGATGACACGGTGCGAGACCGGAACCCGCGGCCTGGTCGCGGCAGTCTTCGGCCCGGTGGCCATGGGCGAGACGTATTACGCACAGCAGCTGACTTCGAACTTGACCCCGGACATGCTGCTGCTGGCGGACCGGGCCTTCCACACCAATGACCTGCTTGCACAGGTCGCCCGCCGCGGCGCGCGGTTCCTGGTGCGTTGCGCCAGCCGTCGGCATCCGCCGATCCTGACCCTGCTGCCCGACGGCTCCTACCTCACGCGCATCGCCGGCCTCACCCTGCGTGTCATCGAAGCCGAGATCCGCACCCGCACCGCCGACGGCACCACCTTCGGCGAGACCTGCCGGCTGCTGACCACGCTCACCGACCGCCGCACCGACCCCGCCCACCAGCTCGTCCGCCTGTACCACGAGCGATGGGAGATCGAGATGTGTCAACCACAGTGCACTCATAAATGGGAACTGGCTGTTTGATCTCCGTCTTGGGCCGGGAGGGGTGGTTCGGTGTCGGTCCAGCGGAGTCGGGTGTACCAGCCGGGCGGGCGGGTGCGTCGCTCGCGGAGTTCGGCGAGTTGGGTGGGTCCGGCGTGGAGGATCCAGCGGTAGGGGCGCCGGGACTCTTTGCGGGCGTTCACCCAGCCGCGGTAGATCCACGAGTAGAGGGTGACTGCAGGCATGTCGAGTTCTGCGGCGAGGTCTTCCAGCCACCATTCATCGCGGCCGGGTTCTTCGCCGGGTGGCGGGGCCGACCGGGTGCGGGCGGGCGGCTGCAGGCAGCCGAGTTCGCGCAGGATCTCCTTGACCGCGGTGGCGCTGATCCGGTTCCCGCGTCCTCGGGCCGGGCGGAAGCCCTCTGCGTGCAGGCGCCGGGCGATCGCCTCGGGGCGGTGTCCCTGTCCGGCCAGCTCGCGGACACGTTCCTTGATCTGCGGGAAGTAGCTGAGCTGTTGCAGGAGGGCGACGGGGCGGGCGGTCTCGTCGGTGGTGGTCTGGCCGCCGGCCCAGGTGATGGTGACGGTGACCCGGTCGCTGGTGCCCAGCACGGTGACGGTGACCTGCTCCACGAGCGCGCGGATGATTTCTTTGCGATCGGTGGTGGTTGTCGTCGGTGCACTCCACAAGCCTTCGATGTCGCCGGCGAGCGCGGTGATGGCCTGCTGCTCGGCGGCAGTGAGGGTGCGCGGACGGGTCAGGGTGAAGCGGTCGTACTCCTCCTGCAGGGTCTGCTGGGCGACAAGGGCCTGTTCCCAGTCCTTTTCTAACTGCCGTACGACCAGGCGGTTCTCGGGCTCGGCAAGGCGGTAACAGCGCCGGGCCCGGTCGACGCTGATCGCAACGCGTTCCAGCCGCTGGGACCAGATCTTCTCGAGCTCGGCCCGTTCGGCCAGGACCTGCTCGGCCGCGCGTAAGAGACCTCAAGCGCGGCCGGGGCCAGCGCGGCCAGGACATGGGCGGTCACGAAGGCGTCCACGCAGGCCCCGTTCAGTGCCTGGCAACGGTCGCCGGCCCCGTAGTCGGTCATCTGCCGGGCGCACACGTAGTCGGGGCGGGTGCTGCCCGCCTGCTGGTGATAGCGCACGGTCATGCGCTTGCCGCAGCGACCGCAGCGCACCAGCCCGGCCAGCAGCGCGGGGCCGCTGCGGACCGTGCCGGGGGCCTCGGCCCGGGCAGCGTTGGCCTGAAGCCGGGCCAGGTTGGCCCGGTACTGCTCGACGGTGATGTAGGCGGGCAGGGCGTCGGGGATGAACACCAGCCACTCCTCCTCACCGCGCACCACCCTGCCCGTGGAGGGGCGCCCCGGTTGCTGCCGGCGGTGCTCGACCCTGCGGCGCCCGTAGGCGTAGATCCCGGCATAGACCGGACTGTGCAGCATGCACTGCAGCGTCATCCGGTTCGGCCGCCGCCACTCCAGCTCGCCCTTGTCCGGGCCCCGGCGTAACCTCACGGGCAGTTCGATCCCGTGCTCGACCAGCCAGCGCAGCACCGCATGCAGGGTGCCGAGCTCGGCGAACTTCGTGAAGACCAGCCGCACCACGGTCTGTGCCTGCTCGTCCGGGTCGAGGACCGCCTCGCCGGACGGCCGGCGCACGTAGCCGATCGGCAGCGGCACGGCCAGTTCTCCGCGGCGGGCCTTGTTCACCCGCCCGGTCTGCATGCGCTGCTTGATCAGATGGAGTTCGGCCTCGGCCATCGTCCCCTTCAGTCCCAGCAGCAACCGGTCATTGTGCTCCGCTGGGTCGTAGACCCCGTCGGTGTCCGCCAGCAGCGCACCGGACAGGGCGCACAACTCGATGAGCTGGTACCAGTCCTTCCTCGATCGTGCCAGGCGAGACATCTCGATGCCCAGCACCAGGCCGACATGGTCCAGCCCGATCTCGGTGACCAGGCGCTGGAACCCCGAGCGTGCGACCGCACTCGCCCCGGAACGGCCCAGGTCCTCATCGATCACCACCACCCGCGAGGCAGGCCAGCCCAGCGCGACCGCCCTGTCCACCAGCGCGTACTGCAACCGCGTCGACTCCTGATGATCCGCGACCTGCTGCATGCTGGACTGCCGCACATACACGACCGCGAGCCTGGTCAGCTGCCGGTCGCTCACCTTGCTCCCCGACCGTTCCCACGGCATCAGCACCGTCATGACCGGTCCGCCTCACCGCTCACCGACGGAGCCATGTCCGGCAGAGCCCGGCCCGCCAACACCGCCAGCCATCGCACCGCCAGCAGCCGGTTCACCTCCGGCAGCCCCGCCCACACTTCCGCGCCCAGGCCCTGACTGGTCAGGCTCTGGGGCAGCCGCCCCCTGCGTCGTCCACGACGACTCGCTCTCCTCTTCACCTTGACGAGCCCGCAACCGGTCGACCACCGCGACCAGCCGCAACAGCCCCTCACGTCCGATTACTGGCACATCACCTACTTGATACCCATTCATAGGTGCAGTGTGCTTGGCAGATTGAGTGCGCCTACCTGGCACTGCGTCACACACTCCGCAAGGGCCGCGTCCTGCACGCGCAGGATCCTGTCGGACTCACCCAGGAAGTATGGGGACTTCTCACCCTCTACCAGGCATTGCGGTCCGTCATGGTCACCGCCGTGGAGACCCAGCCTGGCACCGACCCGGACCGCGCCGCCTTCGTCATCGCCCTGGAGGCCGCCCGCGACACCGTCGCCCTCACCGCCCACCCGACAGCGACCCCCGGACACGACGCCCAGGCGGACCTGGTCGGACACATCGGCACCGTCTCCTGCACGCCTTGCTCCCCAAACGCCGCCCGCGGACCTCCGCCCGCGTCGCGAAGCGCGGAATCTCGCGCTACCACACCTGGAACCGCGATCAACGCCCCCGCGACAGCGCGCCCATCACTGCCATCGACATCACGGTCCAGGCACCTGCTCTCCCGACCGCACAGGATCCGTCCCGGAAGGCATCCAGCCCCTGGGACCGGCTCTGCCAGATCCTCGCCGCGCACGCCAACCAACCCATGCACGCCCACGGCCTCACCGATCATATGGGGCTTACGGCACCCCAATCCCGCAAGAACCTCGCTTCTCAACTCTGCCTCTGGACCCGCAACAGCCTGCTAACCCGCACCGCGCCGAATACGTACAAGATCACCTGAGACTGAGCACTCGGGGACTGAGGTGCGGGTTCCTCTTCGTGCCGGCGTCCCCGGGCGGGTGTGGTCAGCACCCGCCCGAGGTTGTTGTCGCCGTGGGCTCCAGAGAACCGCGGACGGCCCGGTCGGCGCCCGGCGTTATACGAAAGTGAGTGTCGAGGGTAGCGGGAAGACCAGCTTCCCGCCGCGGGAGAGGAACTCGCCTTCCCGCTCGATGAATCCGTCCCGGTAGACCCAGGGCAGCACCAGCAGCTGGTCGGGCCGCTGTGCGAGGGCCTCCTTCTCGGAGACGATCGGGATCAGGGAGCCGGGGGTGAACCGGCCCGCCTTCTCCTCGCTGACCTCTCCGATGCACGGCAGGCTGTCCTCCCCGATGCCGCAGTACTGAAGGATCACGTTTCCCTTGGTCGATGCGCCGTAGCCCAGGGTCAGCTTGCCGTCCTTGCGCGAGGTGTCGAGGAAGTCCCGCAGGTGGTCGCGGTGTTCGAGCACACGTTCGCCGAAGGCCTCGAAGGGCGCCATGGTGTCGAGTCCCAGTCCGGCCTCCTGGGCACGCAGGCGGTTCAGTGCCGCCTCGTCGCGCCGGTGTCCGGAGCCCTGCCGGGCGAGTGTGACGCATAGGCTGCCGCCGTAGACGTCGGTGATCTCCGCTTTCACGACTTCGAGGCCGACGCGTTCTGCCATCCACTCGATCTGGCCGAGCGCGTAGTACTCCAGATGCTCGTGGCATATGACGTCGTAGGCGGTCGCTTCCAGCATGGACGGGAGGTAGCTCATCTCCAGCATCCACACGCCGTCGTCGGCGAGCGTCGCCTTCACGTCTTCCATGAACCCGAGCGGGTCGGGCAGGTCGTAGAACATGGCGATCGACGTGATGACCTTGGCCCGGCGGGAGCCGTAGTGCGCGGCGAAGACTTCGCGGGAGAAGAAGTCCGGGATCAGGTCGATGTGTTCGGGGTAGAACTCGCGCCATTTCTCGCCGGTCGGGTCCACTCCCACGAGGGTCCGGCCGTCCGCCGGGTATCCGGACAGCAGGGTTCCGTCGTTGCTTCCGATGTCCAGGACCAGGTCGTCGGGGCCGATGTCGACAAGCTTGGTGAGTTCGTCCACCTTGCCGCGGAGATGGTTGATCATGAATGGGCGGATACCTGAGCGGTAACCGTAGTGATCGCCGTACATCAGGCCGAGGTCGGCGGTGTGCAGGAGCTGGACGAGTCCGCATCCGTCCGGCGAGCACTTGACCAGTTCGAGTGGGGCGGTCGGCACAACTTCCGTGCGACTGCCAGGGAATACTCCGGTCAGTGCCTGATCTCCCAGATCCAGCACGTCGAGCAGGGTCCGATTGCCGCACACACGGCACTGCGAGATGGTCATTCGTACTTACCTCTCCAACCTTTATTCGTGGGCAGGTCAGGATTCAGCAGCTCGGCGCCCCTTTCGCGAACGACCATATTTCGCGGATCACATAGTCGATCATTTCCTCGGTCACACCGGGATAAATCCCAATCCATAGCGTGTCGTTGGTGACCTTGTCGCTATTGGACAAGCTTCCGGACACTCGGTACTCGACGTGCTCATAAGCGGGGTGACGGGTGAGGTTTCCGCTGAACAGCAGTCGGGTGCTGATGCGTTTCGACTCCAGATGGAGTTGCAGATCCCGACGGGAGTACGGTGCTGAATCCTGAACCGTCAGCGTGAAGCCGAACCAGCTCGGATCGCTGTTCGGGGCAGGTTCGGGCAAGGTGAGGCCCGGCACGTCGTGGAGCCCCGCTCGCATGCGGAGCCAGTTCTTGCGCCGGCTGTCGCAGAACTCGGACAGCCGCTCCAACTGGGACAGTCCCAGGGCTGCTTGGAGGTCGGTCGCCTTCAGGTTGTACCCCACGTGGGAGAAAATGTATTTGTGGTCGTAGCCGGAGGGCAGCGTGCCGAGCTGCCAGCCGAAGCGCTTGTTGCAGCGATCGTCCTCTCCCGGTTCGCACCAGCAGTCCCGCCCCCAGTCCCGGTAGGACTCGACAAGGCGCGCGAGTTCCATGCTGCCCGTCAGGACGCAGCCGCCCTCGCCCATCGTGAGATGGTGCGCCGGGTAGAAGCTGACGGTGCTGAGGTGCCCGAACGTTCCTGTTTTTCTGCCGCGATAGGTGGAGCCGACGGCATCGCAGTTGTCCTCCACGAACCACAGCCCGTGCCGGTCGGCAAGGTCGCGGATCTCGGCGGCCTCGAAGGGGTTGCCTAGCGCGTGCGCGATCATGATGGCCTTCGTCTTGGGGCCGATCGCGGCCTCCACCAGCTCCGCGGTGGTGTTGTAGGTGCTCAGGTCGATGTCGACGAAGACCGGCACCAATCCGTTCTGGATGATCGGATTGACGGTGGTGGGGAACCCTGCCGCCACCGTGATCACTTCGTCGCCGCGGCGCAGCGCGCGCTCGCCCAGTTCCGGTGCGGTCAGTGCCGACAACGCCAGCAGGTTGGCCGAGGAGCCGGAGTTGGTCAGATGTGCCTTGCGCAGTCCGAAGTAGCCGGCCAGGGCCCGCTCGAACCGGATCGCGTAGCTCCCGGATGCGATGCGCAGGTCCAGTGCCGCCTCGACCAGTGCCATCCGGTCGGCCGCCGTCAGAACGGCTCCCGAGGCCAGCACCCGGTTCTCGCCGGGCACCCAGGTGGATGTCTCGGCCCCGGCCGCGTGATGGTATTCGTTGACCAGTGCGAGGATCTTGTCCTTGAGGTTGTCATTCATCGCGTACCTTCCGCGGGGCAGCCAGCAATGGGTTGGGCCTGGCCCTCTCCGGCGGTTCGCCAGATCCAGCGCAGGGTCTCCGGTAGCGTTCGCGCCGCCGACCAGTCCAGATGACGCCTCGCCAGCGTCGGATCGGCGATCTGCCAGCCGGCGGCCAGGGCTCGCCCGCCCCGCTCGGGCGCCGGGAGCACGTCGATCGCGAACTCCACTCCGCTGGCCAGGGCGAGCTCGCGGACCAGGTCGTAGGCGGTGCCGGCGCGTCCGGTGCCGAGGTTGAGCACGGGGACGCCCGCCAGCCGCCGCGACACGGTCGCGCGGAGAACCGCCTCCGCCAGCTCGCGGGCGTCGGCGTAGTCGCGGTGTTGTTTCAGGTCGAACAGGGTGAGCCGTGCCAGGTGTCCGTCGCGCCGTGCCCGGTCGAGTGTCCGCACGGTCCGGCCGAGCAGGCTCGCGGGCGACATGTTCGATCCGATGGCGTTGAAGACGCGCAGCACCACGACATCCAGCGACGCCTGCCGGGCGATCTCCAAGATCCTGCGGGTGCCCCGCAGTTTGGTTCGCCCGTACTCCGACCGCGGTGCCTCCGGGCAGCTCTCGTCGGTGGCGTGCGGGTGGGGCAGGGGCCCGTACTCCAGAGAGGAGCCGAGGTGCACCAGCCGGGCGGTGCTGCCGAGGTCGGCCATCGCCAGGGCTAGTTGCTCCGGGAGTTCGGCGTTGGCTTCCTGGAGCAGGCAGGGGTCATTGCGCCAGATCTCGCCGGCGGTGTTGACCACGGCGTCCGGGGTGAACCGGTTGATCATCGCGGCGAACTGGGCCCGTCGCGGAGCGCTGTCGTCCAGCTCGGCCACGCCGTGTCCCGCCGGCACGGCGGTCGGTCGCCTGGTCACCACGGTGACGTCCATCTCCGCCGCGGACAGCCCGGCGAGCACATGCCGGCCGAGGAATCCGGTGCCACCGATCAGCAGGACTTTGGTGCACGGGGTCCCGACGGGGCGCTCCGAGGTCGTCACCTTCTCCCTCCACTTCGACTAGACATGGCGCCCGCTGAAAACGGCTGACACGATCAGGTGCTGCGACCGGCAACTGCGGTCATGGGGCCGGTCGTTCTAAGGGACCTCGATCCGTACGGCGACTCTTTTCACGTCGTCGATGATCCGAGCCTGACGCCGGCTCATTTCCGACTGGTCGTGCACGCTGGATCCCGTGAGCGCCGCATGTGCGAAATGCCGCACGATGTTGCCGAATTGGTCATCGGCGGGAAGCGTGATCTCTTCGCGGTGGTCCTGTCGCTCGAGGCGCAGCACCGGTTGCAGTGGCGGCGGCGGCGTGAAGGCCCGGTCGAGCAGCATCAGGCCGCTGCTGCCGGCGAACGCGCAGCCGGTTCGATAGGAGTGCTCCATTCCGAAGACCAGGTCGGCCGTCACTCCCTCGGGCGTGCACGCGAGGATGCGTCCGGAGACGACGACGCCGGTGCGGGCGCGAATCCGCAGCACGGCATGGAGCACGTCGAGAGCGGGGCCAAGGTAGTACAACGCGGCTCGGATCGGATAGACACCCATGTCCAGCAGGGCGCCGCCGCCGATGTCCGGGTCGTAGCGCATGTTCTCGTCCGACAGCGGCGGAATGGTGAACACGCCCGTGAAATCCTTCAGTTCGCCGACTGCTCCGCCGGCGAGCATGTGCCGGACGCGTGCGTGCTGCGAGTGATGCGGGAAAACGACGTTCTCCAGGAGCACCAGGCCCCGTGAGTCGGCGAGCGCCAGCAGTTCGTCCGTGTTTTTCGCATCTCCTGTCAGCGGCTTTTCGGCGAGCACGTGCTTGCCCGCCCGCAGTGCCTTCGCGACCCAGTGCGCGTGCATCATCGCCGGCAGCGGCAGGTAGACCGCGTCGATGTCACGGGCGGCGAGCATTTCTTCGTAGCCCTGTACGCGGGGGGCGCCGAAGGCCGCCGCGAAGCGTCTGCCCTTGGCCTCGTCGCGGCTGGCGACGGCTGCGAGTTCGGTGTCGGGGCAGGCGGCCAGCGCCGGCAGGGTGCGGCGCCAGGCGATGTCCGCGCAGCCGAGTAGGCCGACGCGTAAGGGACCTTGTGCTGCGGCCATGGCCAGTCCTCATCAGGCGGGGGTGATCAGTCCGGATGCCGGCGGCCCGTCGACGGACCGCCGCCGCAGGATGGAATCCGCGATCTCGCCGCCGCGCACGGCGATGTTCGACAGGAGGGAGGACGTGAGTCCATGGGTGTGTTCGGTGCCGCCCTGGAGGTAGATGCCGCACGACACGTCGGGCGTGGTCACGAGCCGGTAGTCGCGGCCGACCTGGTAGCGGCCGGCGCCGTCGCGCAGGCAGTAGCCGTCCAGTTCGCCGAGTACGCCGCTCGGGTCCATGGAGTCGTAGCCGGTGGCGAAGACGAGCGCGTCCACATCGAGGTCCTGGGAACCGCCGTCGAGCAGCAGCTCCATGGAGACGCGTGATTCGGTGCCCATGCGCTTGACGTTGGTGACCCGTGCCATGTTGCGGATGTGCAGGCGCTTGGTTCCGTGCAGTTCCTCCATGTACATACGCTGATACAGGTCCCGGATGACTTCGTCGTCGGCCACCGAATAGTTCGTGTTCTTGTGGTAGCGCCAGAAGGATTCCCGGGCGCGCTCCGTGCCGAAGTAGTAGTCGTCGACCGCCGAGGAGTCGAAGACCCGGTTGGCGAACGGGGTGTCGTCCGCGATCGAATATCCGTAGGACGGAATGATCGCGTAGATCTGGGCCTGGGGCAGGCTGTCGTAGAGGAACCTGGCGATTTCGGCTCCGCTCTGTCCTGCGCCGACGACTGCCACCTTTTTCAGGCTGTCGGCGGGGACCTGGCGGAACCTCTCCAGGAATTCTGAGCTGTGCCAGACCCGTTCGTCGGATTCCACGCCGTCCGGCACCTGGGGGACAAGGCCCGTGGAGATCACGACATTGCGTGCGGCGACAGTCCTGGTCTGCCCTCCGGCACAGTCGCGCACGGTGATCCGCACGTGCTGGGGGGTTTCGGGATCGGCCTCCGGCGGCAATTCGATTCCGGCGACTTCCGATCCGTAGGAGACGCGGTCGGAAAAGAGCGCCTGCGCCCATTCAAGGTACTGGTGAAATTCCTCGCGGGTCGGGAAGAACGTCTGGGTGTTGATGAACTGTTCGAGTCGGCCGGAGGCGTGCAGGAAGGATATGAATCCGAAGCGCGAGACCGGGTTGCGGAGGGTGGCCAGATCTTTCAGGAAAGAGACCTGCATCGTCGTCGAAGGCAGCAGCATATTGCGATGCCAGCCGAACGAGGATTGCCGTTCGAAGAATGCGGAGGCGACCGGGCCGGGAGGCGAGTCGACCCCGTTCTCCTCCAGAGCAATGGCGAACGCCAGGTTGGACGGCCCGAATCCAACGCCTACGACGTCGTATATCTCAGCTGCATTGACACCCATGGAAACACTTCTTCCGTTAGCGCGGCTGCGACGTGACCTTCTTGCACCCACCCACTCACACGCAATAGGGATTCTGAGAATTTATGCCGTGACGGGCTGTTCCACGCAGGTCTTTCATGTTCTACTTCGACCTCGCATGCTTGGGCAATCACGTTGCATTGAAGACCTGTGGCGCGTCAAGGTGGATAACGTTGAGGCGCATGCGAGAGGTCCTGTCCGCCCACCGGTTGTCCTGCCGACGGGACAGGAATCACACCATTTCGATGCCATCGTTACTCGACTTCGAGGGGTGACATATCCTCATGTACGTTCCCCGCCACTACCGTGAACCCGATGGTTCGTGGATGAGCGAGCTGGTCCGTGACAATCCGTTGGCGCTGGCGGTGACCAACGGTGGTGACGACGGTCCCTTTGCCACCCACCTCCCGGTCATCCCGGATCACGGCACGGTGATCGACTGGTCGGACAGCCCGAATGGCTCCGTGCTGCTCGGGCACTTGAACCGGGCCAATCCCCACTGGCAGGCGCTGCGTACCGGCGATGCCGTCCTTCTGGTGTTCACCGGTCCGCACGGGTACGTGTCGCCCGCGGTGTACGACGTGACGCCGGCCGCACCGACCTGGAACTTCACTTCGGTGCATGTGCACGGTGTGATAGAGAAGGTCTCCTCGCTGGAGGAGACGCTCGACGTCGTGCGGGCCACGGCACAGACTTTTGAAAGCCGTTTCGGTTCTGGATGGGATCAGTCAGAATCGATCGACTACTTCCGCAGTATCGTTTCCGGCGTCGGGGCGTTCCGCGTCACCGTGACAAGCGCCGAGGGCATGTTCAAGCTCAGTCAGGAGCAGCCCCCCGAGGTCCGCGAACGGGTAAAGCAGTCGTTCAGCCGGCGCGCCTGCAGTCGACACCAGGAAACCGCTGAGCTCATGGGCCGGCTTCCCCAGAACGGGCAGATGAACAGGGCAGGTGGATGAGCGGCATGACGCGTCCCACAGACCAGGGTCCGCGGATATCGACAAGGGTTGCGGAACTGCCGGGAAACAGCCTGGGGGAAATATTCCTCATGGCTCGTGAACGCCAGGGAATCGATATGGCGCTCGGCACTCCCGGATTCCCCGAGACCACGGTCGACATCATCGGGGCAGCCCACGACGCGATGCGCGCGGGGAAGAACCAGTACGTCTTTCCGCCGGGTGATCTGCGGCTGCGGGAGCGCATCGCCGCCGCGCTCCCGGTGCCGAGCGACCCGGAGACGGAGCTGACCGTCACCGTCGGAGGCACCGAGGCGCTGTTCCTGGCCCTGCACACGTTCATCGACCCCGGCGACGAGGTCGTCCTGCTCGATCCCGGCTACGAGCAGTTCAGGTCGACGGTCGCCTTCGCCGGCGGCGTGCCCCGGCACGTCCCGCTGCACGCGCCCGACTGGCGGTTCGACCCGGACGAGCTGGCGGCGGCCTTCACCGCGCGTACCCGGGTGGTCCTACTGAACTCGCCCGGCAATCCGACGGGCCGGGTGCTGACCCGTCAGGAGCTGGGCCGGATCGCCGAGTTGGCCGAGCGCTGGGATGCGACGGTCATCTGTGACGAGGTGTACTCCAGCTTCGTCTTCGACGGCCGGGAACACCTCTCCATCGCCCAGGTCCCCGGCCTCGCGGAGCGCAGTGTGCTGGTCGGCTCGCTGTCCAAGAGCCATGCGATCAGCGGGTGGCGGCTCGGCTTCCTGCGGGCGGACGCCACGCGCACCGCGGCGATGCGGCGCGTGCAGGAAATCACCACCAACGGCGCCCCGGGCCCGCTTCAGCTGGCCGTCGGCCACGCGGGCGATGCCGCGGACACGCAGGCGGCGTCCCAGGAGATGGGCCGCCGCCGCGACTTCGCCCTGGAGATCTTCACGGGCCTGGGCATGAAGATCTCGCCCCCGGAAGGGGGGTGCTTCCTGCTGGCGGACGTCGGCCCGCTCACCGGAGGCCGCGGTGACGGCCGCTCCTTCACCCTCGAACTCCTCGACGCGACCGGGGTCGTGGTCGTCCCCGCGGCGCCCTCCTTCGCCGATCCCGGCCGCGGGGCCCCGTACGTGCGCATCGCGTTCAACCGGCAGTTCGAGCTGCTGCACGAGGTGGAGCGCCGAGTCCGCGGCTTCCGGCCGTCCGGCCAGTGACGGGGGTTTCCCGATGACCGAAACCACGATCGACCAGTTGGGGCCGCTTCCCGGCATCCTGCGTCCCGGTCCCGAGGATGTCGTACGTGTGGTCGGCCACACCGGCGACCCGTTCTGGCTCGTACGCAGCTACACGCTGGGGCGGGCGGTTCTCACGGACAAGAGGTTCAGCCGGGCCGCCGCGCTGCGGCCCGGTGCCCCGGCGTTCAATGACGCCCAGCCCGCCGCGGATTCCATGATGAGCATGGACGGCAACCGGCACGCCCGGCTGCGGCGCCTGGTCAGCGGCGCGTTCTCCACCGGCCGGATGGCCAGGATGAGCGACTTCGTCACGGACCTGACGGACCGCCGGCTGGACGTGATCGCCGGGATCGGGAACGGCGCCGACCTGATCGAGCACCTCGCCCGGCCGCTGCCGCTGTCCGTGCTCACCACCATGCTCGGCATTCCCGAGGAGGACACCCCCCGCTTTCGCGGATGGGTGGACGTGCTCTTCGACCTGGAGGTCACCAGCCCCCGCGAGAAGGCCCGGCGGCGCATCGAACTCATCGAGTACATGCGGGAGTTGATGGACAGCAAGCGCCGCGAACCGCGCGACGACCTGCTCAGCGACCTGACCGTCGCGCAGGACGAGGGCGAGCTGTCCGAGAACGAGCTGCTCACCCTGGGGCTCACCCTGCTGATGGCGGGCTATGAGACCACCACCGGCCAGATCGGTCTCTCGCTGCTGGCGCTGCTGACCGACCGCAGCGCCTATCAGGTGCTCCTGGCTCATCCCGAGTACGTCAAGAACGCGACGGAGGAGCTGATCCGGCTCACCCCCGCCACTCCGCTGACCTTCGTGCGGATCGCCACCGAACCGGTGCGGCTGGGCGATGTCACCGTGCAGGAGGGTGAGGGGATCGTGGTAGCCCCGCTCCACGGCAACCGCGACGCCAGGGTGTTCGACGACCCGGAGTCCATGAACCTCGCCTCCGGGCACGACTCCCCGCCTCTCACGTTCGGCCACGGTGTGCACCGCTGTCTGGGGGCGCCGTTGGCGAGGCTTCAGCTGCGCATCGTCCTCGAACGGCTCCCGCCGCGCTTTCCCGCGCTGCGGCTCGCCGACGTTGCGGAGCCGGTCGTCTGGAAGGACGGCCTGGGCATACGCGGCCTGGCACGGCTGCTGGTCGACTCGGATTGAGGGAAGACATGTCAGTCACGGACACCCGCGCGTTCCCCGGACCTGATCCGACGGGCGGCATGCGGCACGAACCGATCGTCATCGTCGGGATGGCCTGCCGCTTTCCCGGAGGCGTGAGCTCTCCTGAGGACCTGTGGCAGGTGGTGGCCGACGGCGTCGACACCGTCGGCCCGTTCCCGCGCGACCGCGGCTGGGACCTCGACCGCCTCTTCCACCCCGACCCCGACCACCCCGGCACCGCCAGCACACGCGAGGGCGGATTCCTCTACGACGCCGCCGAGTTCGACCCCTCCCTCTTCGGCATCAGCCCCCGCGAAGCGGTCAGGATGGACCCCCAGCAGCGGCTCGTCCTGGAAACCAGCTGGGAGGCCATCGAGCGCGCCGGCATCGACCCCACGGCGCTGCGCGACACCCGCACCGGCACCTACTGCGGTGTCATGTACGCCGAGTACGGGACCCACAAGAAGGAAGCGTTCGCCATCACCGGCAGGCTGCCGAGCGTACTGTCGGGCCGCGTCGCTCACGCACTGGGCCTGGTGGGTCCCGCCGTCAGCGTCGACACCGCGTGCTCCTCCTCGCTGGTCGCCATCCACCTGGCCGCCCAGGCCCTGCGCAACGGCGACTGCGATCTGGCCCTGTCCGGCGGGGTCACCGTCATGGCCAACGCCGCGCCCTTCGTCGAGTTCAGCCGCCAGCACAGCCTGGCCCCCGACGGCCGCTGCAAGGCGTTCGCCGCCGCCGCGGACGGCACGGCCTGGTCCGAGGGCGTCGGCATGCTCCTCCTGGAGCGCCTCGGTGACGCCCGCCGCCAAGGCCACCCGGTCCTCGCCGTCATCCGGGGCTCGGCCCTCAACCACGACGGCGCCGGCAGTCGCCTCACCGCCCCCAACAGCCCCTCCCAGCAAGCTGTCATCCGCGCCGCACTCGCCGACGCCGGCCTGAGCCCCGACGCCGTCGACGCCATCGACGCCCACGGCACCGGCACCGTCCTCGGTGACCCCATCGAGGCCCATGCCCTCCTCGCCACCTACGGCGCCGGCCGCGCCCCCCGCCACCCCCTCCACCTGGGAACCGTCAAATCCAACTTCGGCCACACCCAGGCGGCCGCCGGAGTCGCCGGCGTCATCAAGATGACCCTGGCCATGCGGCACGGCCTCCTGCCCAAGACCCTCCACGCCGACCAGCCCTCGCCCCGTATCGACTGGTCCGAGGGAAGCCTCGCGCTCCTCACCCGGGCCCGGCCGTGGCCCGAGCGCGCCCGGCCGCGCCGAGCCGCCGTCTCCTCCTTCGGACTCAGCGGCACCAACGCCCACCTCATCCTCGAACAGCCGCCGCTCGAGTCCGCCGTGCCCGGCGGCTCGGACGCGGACAGCTCCTTTCCCTGGCTGCTGTCCGGTCAGACCGAGCAGGCCCTGCGGGCCCGGGCCGCCCAGCTGCACGACCACCTCACCGCCCACCAGGACCTGGCCGTCGCCGACATCGGCCACTCCCTGGCCACCACCCGCACCACCACACTCCCCCACCGCGCCGCCGTCCTCGTCACCGGGCGTACCGAGGTCCTGCACAGCCTGCGAGCGCTGGCCGACGGGGACACGACGCCCCAGGTCATCTCCCGTACGAGCACCACGAACGACTGCACGACCGCCTACCTCTTCCCCGGCCAGGGCAGCCAGTACCCGGGCCTCGGCCGCGACCTCCACGGCCGCTTCCCCGCCTTCGCCCGCGCCCTGGACGAGGCATGCGCCCATTTCGACGCGCACCTGGAACACGCCCTCAAGGACGTCCTGTTCGCCGAGTCCGGCACCCGCGTCTCCGCGCTGCTCGACCAGACCGCGTACACCCAACCCGCCCTCTTCGCCGTCGAAGTCGCGCTGTTCCGGCTGCTCGAGCACCACGGGGCCGCCCCCCACCTGCTGCTCGGCCACTCCATCGGCGAGCTCGCGGCCGCCCATGTGGCCGGTGTCCTCGACCTGGCGGACGCCTGCACCCTCGTCGCCCACCGGGGCCGCCTCATGCAGAGCGCCCCCGCGGGCGGCCGCATGGTGGCCGTCGAAGCGAGCGAGGAGGAGATCCGCCAGGCTCTCGTCCCCTACAGCGGCCTGCTGGATCTTGCCGCCGTCAACGGGCCGCGGAGCGTGGTCGTCTCGGGCGACGCGGAGGCCGCCGCGCAGCTCGCGCAGGCCTGGCAGGCCAAGGGGCGCACCGCCGAGCTGAAGGTCAGCCACGCCTTCCACTCCCCGCACATGGACGGCGTACTGGAGGAATTCCGGGACGTGGCCGCCGGACTGACCTACCGCGAACCCCGCATACCGGTCGTCTCCGATCTCACCGGCCGCCTCGCCACCGGGGCGATGCTGCGGGACCCGGACTACTGGGTGCGCCAACTGCGCGGCACCGTCCGCTTCCGCGACGGCATGCGCTTCCTGGAATCCCGTGGTGTCACCGAGTACGTCGAGTTGGGGCACGGGGTGCTGGCCGCCCTCGCGCGCCGCAACCAGGACCCCGACTCGCCAGGTGTCGTGACCCCGGTGCTGCGCCGTGGCCAGGACCCGGTCGGCAGCGTCAGCACCGCCCTCGCCCGGCTCGCCGTGAACGGCGCCCGCCTGGTGCCGGGTGAGTCCTTCCCCGGCGGCCGCCGGATCGCGCTGCCCACCTACCCCTTCCAGCGTCAGCGCTACTGGCTGAGCGCACCGGCCGCGGACCACGCCACCGGCCGGTCGCACCCGGTGCTCGACGAGGGGCTGGAACCAGCGGACGGCAGCGGGCTGGTGTTCACGGGGCGTCTCGACGCCGAGGACCTGCCGTGGCTGGCCGACCACTGCGTCGACGGGACCCCGGTGCTGCCCGCCGCGGGCATCGTGGAACTCGCGCTGAGTGCCGCCCGGCGGGCCGGTGCGCGCCAGGTGGCCGAACTGGACCTGGAAGAGGACCTGCCGGTCGCCGGGCCCACCGACATCCAGCTGATCGTCGGTGCCCCCGACGAGGCCGGCAGCCGTCCGCTCGCGGTCTACGCCCGTACGGCGGACACCCAGGGTGCCGCGTGGACCCGGCACGCCACCGGCACGCTGTCCGCCGCGCGCCCCGCGCAGGTGGCGGGAGTGACGTCATGGCCACCGGCCGGGGCCCGACAAGTCGCGGTCGACGACCTGTACGCACGGCTCGCGGAGGGCGGCCACGCCTACGGGTACGCCTTCCGCGGACTGCGCGAGCTGTGGCGCGACGGCGACGATCTCTACGCGGTGGTCGCGTCGCGGGCGAAGGGGAGCCGGGACGGCTTCCGGCTGCACCCCGCCGCCCTGGACTCGGCCCTGCACGCGCTGGCCGCCGCCGACGGGGGCGAACCCCGGGTCCTTGTGCCCCGCACCTGGCGCAACGTGACGCTTCATGGGCCCAGCAACGGCCCGTTCCGGGTCCGGCTGCGGCGTGGTGCGGACGGCTCCTGCGCGCTGCTCGTCGCCGACGACACGGGGGCCGCGGTACTGAGCGCGGACCAGCTCGTGCTGCGCGCGCCCGCGTCGCCCGACCGTGCAGCGCAGGACGACGCGCCGCTGCTCGCCCCGGTGTGGACCGAACTCGCCCTCGGCACACCGCTTCCGGGCGGCACCTGGGCCGCGGTGGGCACCGGGGCGGTGCCCGGCCTCATACCACCGGACGGCACCGCGGTACGCGTCCACGCCCACATCGACGAGCTGCTCCGCGCCGTCGACGCGGGCGCCGCGGTCCCCGAGGTCGTCGTCGCCTTCGTGACGGCCGCCCCGCCCGGCGATCCCGGGCCGGGGGCTTCGCAGGCCGTCCGGGAGAACCTGCTGGAGGTGCTGTACGCGGCCCAGCGCTTCCTGGGCGACGAGCGCTGGGACGCCTCCCGGCTGGTGGTGGTCACCCGGGGCGCGGTGGCCGTGGAGGCCAAGCAGGACCCCGACCTCCGGCCCGGTCACCGCGCCGTGTGGGGACTGATCCGGTCCGCGCAGGCCGAGCATCCGGGCCGGTTCGTCCTGCTCGACGAGGACGGGGTCGCCGCGTCCCGCGAGGCGTTCGCCGGCGCGCTCGCCACCGGCGAGAGCCAGTTGGCGCTGCGGGACGGGACCGTGTACCGGCCGGCCCTCGCCAGCGGGGGCGCCGCCCCGGCCCCCGGGGGTTCCTGGGATCCGTCGAGGGCGGTGCTGATCACCGGTGGGCTCGGCTGGCTGGGACGGATCACGGCCCGGCATCTGGTGGAGCGGCACGGGGTGCGGCAGCTGGTCCTGATGGGGCGCTCCGCCCCCGGGCCCGACGCGGAGCGCGTCATCGCCGACCTGCGGGACCTCGGCGCCCGGGTCCGTACGGTGGCCTGCGACGCCGCCGACCGCGAGGCGCTGGCCGGGGCTCTCGACAGGCTTGCCCGCTCCGGTGTCCGCATCGGCGGTGTCGTCCATGCCGCGGGTGTCCTTGAGGGCGGTCTGCTGACCGACCTGACGGCCGACGACATTGAGCGGTCGCTGCGGCCCAAGGCCGACGTGGCGTTCCATCTGCACGAACTGACCGCCGGCCTGGACCTGTCCGCGTTCGTCGTCTACTCCTCGGTGGCCGGCACGCTCAACTCGGCGGGGCAGGGCGCCTATGCCGCCGCGAACGGGTTCCTGGAAGGCCTCATGGAGCAGCGGCACGCCGCCGGCGAGCCCGGCGTGGCCATCGTGTGGGGCCAGTGGGACGTGTCGGGGGGCATGGGCGGCACCCTCACGAAGGCCCAGATCGACCGGATGGCCCGGGCCGGCATCCTGCTGATCCCCATCGAACAGGGCCTCGGCTTCCTGGATGCGGCGGTGCACGGCAGTGAGCCGGTGGCCGTGGCGGGACGCTGGGATCGCGACGCCCTGGCAGCGCAGCACCGCGGCGGCACCCTCCCGCGCATCCTGGAGTCGCTGCTGCCCGAGGGCGCGGGCGAGCCGGCGGGCGGTCAGCGGCCGCCGTCGGCCGCGCCGCCGCACGGCGACGCAGAGCCGGCGGGCACGGAAGCGGACGGAGCGGACACGATGCTGGACCGGCTCCTCGCCGAGGTCGCCGGAGTGCTCGGGCACGCCTCACCGGACGCGATCGACCCGAACGTGGCCTTCGACCATGCCGGCATGGACTCGCTGGGAGCGGTGGAGCTGCGCAACCGGCTGATGGCCGGCTTGGGGCTGCGCCTCCCGGCCACCTTCGTCTTCGACTGGCCGACGCCCCGGCTGCTGGCCGACGTCCTCGGCCAGCAGCTGCCGTCGGACGACCGGACCACCACCGAGAACGGAAACGGAACCCCGACGCCATGACCGAGCACACCCGCACCGCCGACCAGGCCGGGCCGACGAGCCCCTCCGACCTGGTGCGCGAGATCTATCTGGCGGGCCCTGAGGGCCGTAAGGGCCAACTCACCACCGATCTGACGGCGTTGGAGGACGCGGCCCGCCAGGTCCTGCCGCCCGAGGTGTTCGGCTTCGTGGCCGGCGGCTCCGGAACCGGGGCCACGGGACGCGCCAACCGGGACGCTTTCGACCAGTGGCGCCTGCTGCCCCGGATGCTCCGCGGCTGCACGCGGCGCGACCTGACCGTGGACCTGCTCGGCCAGTCCCTGCCCGCACCGCTGCTGTTGGCGCCGATCTCCGCGCAGACCAGCGTGCACCCCGAGGGTGAGATCGCCACGGTGCGGGGCGCGGCCGACGCGGGGCTGCCGTTCGTGCTGTCCTCCTACTCCTCGCACAGCCTGGAGGAGGTGGCCGCGACCGCCGGACCGGGGCCCCGCTGGTTCCAGCTGTACTGGCCCTCGGACGACGAACTGGCCGCGTCGCTGGTCCGCCGTGCCGAGGCGAGCGGGTACACGGCGCTGGTCCTCACCGTCGACAACCCTTCGGTCGGCTACCGGCCCGCGGACCTCGACCACGGGTACCTTCCGCTCGTACGCGGCACAGGTCTGGCCAACTACACCAGTGATCCCGTGTTCCGGGCGGCGCTGCCGCCGGATGCCGGCCCCGAGGCGGTCGTCCGGCACTGGGCGCAGGTCAACGGCAACCCGTCGCTGGTCTGGGAGCGGCTGAGCCGGCTGCGCGAATGGACCGGGCTTCCTGTCGTGGTCAAGGGAGTCCTGCGTCCCGACGACGCGCTCCTCGCGGTGGCCAACGGGGCGGACGGCGTGATCGTCTCCAATCACGGGGGACGTCAGCTGGACGGCGCGGCGGCTTCCCTCGACTGCCTGCCCGCGGTGCGTGCCGCGGTCGGTGGCAGCGTCCCCGTGCTGCTGGACTCCGGTGTCCGCACCGGCACCGACGTCGCCAAGGCGCTGGCCCTGGGCGCGGACGCCGTGCTGCTCGGTCGGCCGTATCTGTACGGGCTGACGCTCGACGGGCGGGCCGGTGTGCGGCATGTCCTGCGGTGTCTGCTCGCCGAGCTGGATGCGGCGCTGACGCAGCTCGGCTGCGCCAGCGCCCGCTCGCTGGGCCCGGAGATCCTGGTCGCGGCCGGGCCCTTGGGCGGGCCGCGGCCGACGGTACGTCAGGATCGTTGACGGTGCGTCAGGATCGTTAGGGGTTCACGATCTGTTCCAGGTCGCGGATGACCTCGGCGGGAGAGGGCTGGGCCGCCAGTTCCTCGCCGAGCCGTGCGGCGGCCTCCTTGAACGACGGCTCCTCCAGCAGCCGCACCACCTGCTCCCGCACCCGGCTGCCGTCCAGTTCCTCCGGGGCATCCCCCCGGAGCCACAGGCCGGCGCCGGACCGCTCCAGCCGCGGGCCGCGCTCGCCGATATCGGTCATGGCGCGGCCGATCACCAGCTGCGGCACCCCGTGGGCGATCGCCTCCAGGAATCCCGGCACACCGCCATGGTGGATCACGGCCGAGCACGACGGGACGACGGCGTGCAGCGGGACGAACTCCACCAGCCTGACATTGCCGGGCACCCGCTCCAGCTCCCGCTGGAACCGCTCGGGCAGCGTCACCACCAGCTCGATGTCCACATCCGCCAGCGCGTCCAGCATCCCCTGCATCTGCTGCAGGGAGGTCGCGGCCGTCGCCGGGTCCGTCGCCAGGCTCAGTCCGAAGGTGGCGAGGACCCGCGGCCTGTCCGGGTCGCGCCGGGCCCAGTCCGGCACGACCGACGGCCCGTTGTAGGGAACGTAGCGCAACGGCAGATGCGGCAACGGCGACTCCAGCCGCAGCGACCCGACCATCTGCTCGATCACGAACCGCCCCGTGACCATCTCCTCGCCGAACTCGCCCCCGACCTTCCGCGCCCACTGGCCCAGCCAGTCCGCCAACGGGTCCTCGCGGTCCTCGGGCCGCTGATCCTGACGCACCCTCAGGAAGTGCCGGCGGGCCCGGTCCTCGACGGCCAGCTCGGTGCGCATGCGCCCGTGCGGGGCGCCGATCGCCGTGGCCGCGACCGCGCCCGCGTGACTGAGCCAGTCCCACAGCACCAGATCCGGCTGCCACCAGCGGCAGTACTCCACCAGCTCCTCGACCATCGCGTCGTTGGAGGCCCGTGTGGTGGCGGCCAGGAATCGGCTGCCCCATCGCAGGCGCTCCCAGGTGAGCACCTCTTCGCGGTCCTCGCACACGTCGACGAGGATGTCGTTGTGCTCGCCGTGGGCTTCGACGAGCTTGTGGTAGAGCTCTGCTTGCTCGCGTTCCACTCTCTCGAAGACGGGCTCGTCGGGGCCGACGGGCACGGCTGGCAGCCCCGATGCGGTGACGGCGTCCGTCAGCTCCGGGCCGCTCGCGACGCGGACCTCGTGCCCCGCCGCCTGCAGCGCCCAGGCCAGCGGCACCATGTGCTGCAAGTGGGTTCGCCAGGGAAAGACTACGAACAGGACGCGCATGGCGCTTTCTCCTTCGGAGGTGACCTCGTCACGAGGTCGCCGGCGTGAGCTCAGGCGGTGATCAGTTCGAGCTTCGAGACCGCCAACAGGTCGTCCAGGCCCAGGAATTCGGGCCGCCCGTCCGGGTCCGCCCGCACGTCGGGGTAGCGGTCCAGGAGTATCCGCAGGCAGACACTGCTCTCCAGGCGGGCGAGCGGCGCGCCGATGCAGAAGTGGATTCCGCGGCCGAACCCGAGGTGCGGATTGGGGTCGCGGCCGGGGTCGAACTCGTCGGGACGCGCGAACACCCGCTCGTCCCGGCTGCCGGCGCCGAGCCAGAGCCGCACGAGGCTCTTCTTGGGTATTTTGACGCCGGCCAGCTCGGTGTCCTCGGCCGTCGCGCGGACGGAGGCCGCGAGCGGGCCGAGGAACCGCAGGGTCTCCTCGACGGCCCCCGGGATCAGGTCCTGGTTCGCCCGCAGCCGGGCGAACTGCTGCGGGTGGGCGTCCAGGCACAGCAGCAGGTTGGCGATCGTGGCGCTGGTGGTGAGGTGTCCTGCGACCAGCAGCTCCCTGGAGAAGTTCACCACCTGGGTGTCGCTGAGGCGCTCGCCGTCGACCTCCGCCTCGACCAGCTTGGTGAGCAGATCATCGCGCGGCGTGCTGCGCCGGTCGGCGGCGTGCGCGCGCAAGTACTCCATCAGCTCGGGCACTTGGCCCATGGCGGCCGCGACGTCGGCGTCGTCGCGGCGCGTGCCCGCGCCGTCCTTGACCGCGTCCTCGACGTTCACGTCCCCCGCGGCGGAGAGGATGGTGTCCACCCAGTGCTTGAACAGGTCCCGGTCGCTGCGCGGCACGCCGAGCATGTCGGCGATCACCATCACCGGCATCGGGTAGGCCAGGTCCCCGACCAGTTCCAGGCGCCCCTTGCCCGCCGCGTCGTCGAGCAGCTGACCGGTGACGTCGGCGATCCCCTGTTCGAGGCCGGCCACCAGCTTGGGGGTGAACGCACGGCTGACGATCTTGCGCAGTTTGGTGTGCTGGGGCGGGTCGGCCGCGCTCAGCGCGCCCTCGCTGTGGGCCTCGCCCTCGGGCGCCCCGAACAGCAGGGCTTCCACGTTGGACGAGTACGTCCGCGGGTCGCCGTAGACCTCCAGGATCTCGGCGTGACCGTAGACATGGACCACTCCGCTGTCATCGACCGTGACGGGCTGCTGGGGTCTGCGCCCCCACATCCAGAAGAACGCCGGGTTCACTCCCCAGCGGTCGGCCAGCTGCGTCATATCCATCCTTCTTTCGTTCGGTGCGGGCGCGGGTCCTAGTCGCCCATGGCCAGGCGCAGGCTCTTGGGCCGCAGGTCGGTCCAGTTCTCCTCGATGTGGGCCAGGCACTTCGGCCGGTCCTCCGGGCCGAAGGCGATCCGCCAGCCGTCGGGGACGTGCGCGAACGACGGCCACAGGGAGTGCTGTTCCTCGTCGTTCACCAGGACGTAAAACGTGCCGTTCTCGTCGTCGAAGGGGTTCGTGGTCATGCGGTCTCCTCAGTCACGGAGGTAGCGGTTGACGATGGCGCAGATCTCGGCCGCGGCCTTCGGTTCGGTCAGGCCGAAGTGCGTGGCGTCGATGTCGAAGGTGTGCAGTTCGCCGTCGACGTACGGCTCCCAGAGCCCGGGCCGCACTTCGGGGCTCTGCGTCGCGCTGAAGAACAGCACGCTGCCGCGGTAGGTGGGCGGAGTGAACTCCGCGACCATCCGGGAGTGTTCGACGATCACCGTGGCGCCGTTCTCGACGATGGTGCGGCGGTCGTCGTCGCGGACGTCGCCCGGCAGGTAGTCGTCCAGGAAGTCGCGCGCCTCGGAGCGGGTGAGGTGGGCATCCGCCAGCTGCCCGAACCCGCTGCTCGGCACGGCGTCGAGGAGCGCCACCAAGGACACCTCGCGGCCGCGCCGCTGGAGTTCGGCGCCGACGGCGTGGGCCAGGGAGCCGCCCAGCGAATGCCCTGCCAGCTGGTACGGGCCGTGCGGCTGCACGGCGAGGAGCTGCTCCGTGTAGTCGGTGACCATGGCGGCGAAGTCGGCCGGCAGCGGCGCGCCGTCGAAGCCGCGCGCCTGGATGCCGTACACCGGGCGGTCCCCGACCTGGGTGGCCAGCCCCAGGTAGGACCAGCACAGGCCGAATCCCGGGTGGAAGAGCCACAACGGCGTGCCGCTCCCGCCGGTCCGCAACGGCAGCAGGGTGTCGAAGGGGCCGCCGTCGTGGGCGTCGTGGAGGCCCCCGGTGAGGTGCTGCACCAGTTCGGCGACGGTCGGCGCCTGGAACACCGTGCGGATCGGGACCTCCGCGCTGAGCACCGTGCGGATCCGGCTGATGAGCCGGGTGGCCAGCAGCGAGTGGCCGCCCAGGGCGAAGAAGTCGTCGTCGATGCCGACCCGTTCCACTCCCAGGACCTGCGCGAACACGCCGGCCAGGAGCTCCTCCTGGGCGTTGCGCGGAGCGCGGTAGGCGGTGGGGCTGAGGAACTCGGGCACGGGCAGCCGACCGCGCTCGACCTTCCCGGTCACGGACAGCGGCAGCCGCTCCATGACCACGATCGCCGAGGGCACCATGTGCTCCGGCAGCCGTTGCCCGGCGAAGGAGCGCAAGGCGTCCGGATCGGGCCGCTCACCCTCGGTGAACGTGACGTAGGCGACGAGGTGCCTGCCGATGCCCGGCTGGTCCCTGGTGATCACGACGGCCTGCGCGACCCGCGGATGGTCGGCGAGCACCGCCTCGACCTCGCCGAGTTCGATCCGGAAGCCCCGGACCTTGACCTGGTTGTCGACGCGGCCCCGGAACAGCAGGCGGCCCTGCGGCGTCCAGGCCGCCAGGTCTCCGGTGCGGTACATCCGCTCGCCCGGCTCGCCGAAGGGGCAGGCCACGAAGCGTTCCGCGGTGAGGCCGTAGCGGTCCAGGTAGCCGCGGGCCAGCCGGTCGCCCGCGACGTACAGGTCGCCGACGCTCCCCACCGGTGCCGGCCGCAGCGCCGCGTCCAGCACGTACAGGCGGGTGTTGTCCATGGGGCGCCCGATGGGTACGGCCTCGCCGAGGTCGTCCGTGCCGGTGATGACGTGCATGGTGGTGGCCGCGGTGGTCTCGGTCGGGCCGTACCCGTTGACGATGGTCAGGCCGGCGCATGCGGCCATGACCCGTTCCAGGGCGGCCGGGGTCACCACGTCTCCGACCGTCCACACCTCGCGGGCGCCGCGGAACGCCTCGGGGGCCTCGTCGGCGAAGGCCATGAACTGGCCCGCGGGCATGATGAGTCCGGTGACCCCCTGTTCGGCGATCGCACGCGTGAGGCCGGCCGGGTCCAGTCGGCCGGACGGGAGGACGACGACGGCGCCGCCGCGCAGCAGGGCGGCCCACAGTTCGTAGGTGAAGGTGTCGAACGCCTGCGTGTGGTGCATGAGGACCCGCTCCAGGCGGCTCTCGTCATAACTGCGGTCCGCCAGCAGCACCGCCAGCGCCCGGTGGGAGACGCCCACCGCCTTGGGCCGGCCCGTGGAGCCGGAGGTGTAGACCACGTAGCAGAGTTGGTCCAGGTGCGCACCCGAGCCCGCCCCCAGGGGCTGTGCCGGGGCCGCCGCGATCTCCTGGGCGGCCCGGGGCTCGTCGATGACCAGGACCTGGCAGTCGCTGTCGGGCAGCGCGGCAGCGGTCCGCGTATCGGTCACCACGAGGTCGGGTCCCGCGTCGCTGAGCATGAAGGCGATCCGCTCGGCCGGGTAGGCCGGGTCGAGGGGCAGATACACGCCGCCCGCCTTCGCGATGGCCAGCACGGCGACGATGTACTCCGGTGAGCGCGGCAGGGCGAGCCCGACCGGCGACTCCTGGCCCACACCGCGCGCCGCGAGCACCCGCGCCAGCCGGTTGGCCCGCTCGTCGAGCTCCCGGTAGGTGAGGGTGGTGTCACCGTACACCACGGCGTCCGCGTCGGGGCGGCGGGCGGCGCGCTGCTCGAACCACGCGGCCACGGTGGCCCCGGGGCCGTCGACGGCGGTGTCGTTGAACTCGCTCAGTACGCGTTCACGCTCGGCCGGTGCCAGGGGGTCGATCCCGCTCACCGAGGTGGCGGGGTCTGCCGCGATGGCTTCCAGGATCCGCGTCAGGCGGTGCGCGAGGCGCTCCACGGTCGCGGAGTCGAAGGCGTGGTCGCGGTGGCCCAGCATCAGCTGGAGGTCCGGGTTGGCGGTGGCGAACAGGGCGAGCGGATAGTGCACGGCCGCTTCCCAGTCCATGCCGGTGATCGCGAAGCCGGCCGCGCTCAGCGTCTCGCCGAGGTCGTCCCCGTCGGCCGGGTAGGACTCGAAGACCACGACCGAGTCGAAGAGCACGGGCAGGTCGACGGCCCGGTGGATCTCGGCGAGGCCGAGGTGGTGGTGGTCCATCAGCGCGGCCTGCCGCTCCTGGAGGTCGGCCAGCAGCTCGGCCGCGCTCTGTCCGGCGCTCGTGCGCACCCGGACCGGAAGGGTGTTGATGAACAGGCCCACCATCTCGTCCATGCCCGCCACCTGCGGCGGGCGGCCCGAAACCGTGGCGCCGAACACCACGTCCTGGCGGCCCGTGTGGCTCGCGACGAGCAGGGCCCAGGCGCCCTGCACCAGGCTGTTGAGGGTGATGCCGAGTTCGGCGGCGCGGCGCGTCAGGCGGCGCGCCGTGTCGCGGTCCAGCTCGACCGGTGTCCTGCCGTGGGCGCCTCCTTCTTGCTGCCCGCCGCGCGGAGCCACCAGCGTCGGCTCGTCGAGCCCGGCCAGCTCGGCGCGCCAGGCCTGTGCCGCACTCTCCTTGTCCTGGTGCGCAAGCCACTCGAGGAAGTCGCGGTAGGGGCGCACCCGGTTCAGCGGTCCGGCGTCCCCGAAGGTGGCGTACAGGTCCAGCAGGCTCTTGAGCACGAGCGACGACGACCAGCCGTCGTACACGATGTGATGGACCGTCATCACCAGCTCGTGGTGCTCGGCCGCCCGCTGTACGAGGGTCAGGCGCAGCAGGGGCGGGGCGGCCGGGTCGAAGGGGGTGGCCCGGTCGCGCTCGCGCAGGTCGCGCAGCCGCTCCTCCTGCTCCCGCTCGGGAAGGCCGCTCCAGTCCAGGGCCTGCCAAGGGAGTTCGACGCGGTCGAGGAGCAGTTGGACGGGTTCGCCGGCTGCGGTGGTCACGAACGCGGTGCGCAGGCTGTCGTAGCGGTCGAGCAGTGCCTGCCCTGCCGCCCTCATCCGCGCCGGGGCCACCCGTCCGGTCAGGTGGAAGACCAGCTGCACCTGGTAGGCGTCGAACTCGGCGCCGTCCAGCTGGCTCTGGTACAGCAGACCGGACTGCAGCGAGGTCAGCGGCCACACGTCGGCCACGCCCGGGTAGCGCTCCTCCCACACGTCCAGGTCCCGCTGGCGCACCCGCACCAGCGCTACGTCCGACGGCGTCAGGCCGCCCGCTCGCGGAGCGGTGGCGTGCCCGGCCAGGCCTTCCAGGGCCGTGCGCCACCGGTCCGCGAGCTCGCGCACCGCTTCTTGGGACAGCACCCCTGTGGCGAAGGCGAAGTCGGCGGTCAGCCGCGGGCCCTGCGCGGTCTCGGCGCAGAAGGCGGTGATGTCCACCGCGGCCAGGGCCGGTGCGTTCGGCTCGGGCGCGAGGCCGTCCAGGCCGCCGGACATCGTCCAGGCCGCGGCGCCCTGCGCCGGGGCGGAGGCGGCCGTGCCGAGCCGGCCGAGGTAGTTGAAGGCGACCTGCCCGTCGCCGTACTCCTTGAGGATCTCGGCGGTCTTCGGGTTGAGGTGGCGCAGCAGGCCGTAGCCGATGCCCTTGTCCGGAATCGCGCGCAGCTGCTCCTTGACGGCCTTCACGGCGTATCCGGCGGTGCGGCCGCCCGCGACGGCGTCCGCCACGTCGATGCCCCCGATGTCGAGGCGGACAGGGTAGATGCTGGTGAACCAGCCGATGGTGCGGGTGAGGTCGGCGCCGGACACCGCGCCTTCCTCGCGGCCGTGTCCTTCGAGGCGGATCAGCGCCGGGTGTTCGTCGGTCCCGCGGGCCCGGTGCCACCCGGCCAGGGCCAGGGCGAGGGCGGTGAGCAGGCCGTCGTCGACGCCGCTGTGGAAGGCGGCGGGCAGGGTGGTCAGGAGCGCTTGGGTGGTCCCGGGGTCCAGGGTGACCCGCACCGTGTCCACGGTCGCCCGCACGTCGAGGTCCGGGTCCAGTGGCCGGGCACCGAGCGGCGGCTCGGGCTGGTCCAAAAGGTCCCGCCAATAGTCGAGTTCGGCGACCCGCTCGGGGCTACCGGCCGCCTGCACCAGGCCGTACGACCAGCTGCGCAGCGGGGTGGGCACCGCGGCCAGCCGTGGCGGCCTGCCCTGTCGCACGGCGTCCCAGGCCTGGGCGAGGTCGGACAGCAGGATGTGCCAGGAGACCCCGTCGGTCACCAGGTGGTGCAGGACGATGATCAGCTGCCCGGCGGTGTCCGGGCCCGCGTCGCACCAGATGAACCGGGCCATCCGGCCTGCCGCCGCGTCCAGTTCACGGGCGGCGGCGGCGAGCTCCGCCCGGGTCCGCTGCCGCCAGGCGGGGTCGGACCAGTCGCCGGCGCAGGGCCTGCGGCGCAGGAGCGACGCCACGTCGACGGTGCCGGGCGCGGCCGCCTCCAGGCCCTGCTCGCCGGCGTGGACGCGCAGGCGGGAGCGCAGCATGTCGTGGTGGTCGACGACCGCGGCGAGGGTGGCGACCAGTGCGGCCTCGTCGATGCCCGCCGGCAGCTCCACCGCCGTCGACATCGTGAACCCGTCGTGGTGGCCGATGTGTTCGCGTATCTGCCGCATCACGGGAAGCAGCGGCATCCAGCCGAGTCCGCCTCCGGTGGGCTCGCGGCGGTCGGTGTCCGACTGCCCGCCCACGGTGGCGGCCTCGGCGAGGGCGGCCACGGTGCGGTGCTTGAACATGAGCCGCGGCGTGATCACCACGCCCTGCTCGCGGGCCCGGGAGACGACCTGGATGGAGCGGATGCTGTCGCCGCCGACCACGAAGAAGTCGTCGTCGACGCCGACGCGGTCCCGCCCCAGGATCTCGGCGAAGATCGCGGCGAGCGTCCGCTCCGCCTCGGTGCGGGGAGCCTGGTAGTCGCTCGCCGCCGTGGTCGGTGGTGCGGGCAGAGCGGTCTTGTCGAGCTTGCCGTTGGGCGTCAGCGGCACGCTGTCGAGCTGCAGGAACACCGCGGGCACCATGAACTCCGGCAGCCTCTCCGACAAGAAGGCGCGCAGCTCGTCGGCGTCCGGGCGGCGGCCGCCCTGCGGGGCGGGCACCGCGTAGCCCACCAGGCGCTGCCGGCCGTCCTCGTCCCGGTGGGCGGTCACCACGGCCTGTCCGACGCCCGGGTGCGCTTCCATGACCGCGGTGATCTCGCCGGGCTCGATGCGCAGCCCGTTGATCTTGACCTGGTCGTCGCTGCGGCCGACGTAGTCGAGCTGCCCGTCCGTGCCCTGGCGCACGATGTCGCCGGTGCGATACATGCGCGTTCCTACGGGTCCGAACGGGTCGGCGACGAAGCGTTCGGCGGTGAGGCCGGGGCGGTTCAGATAGCCCCGGGCCAGGCTGGGGCCCGCGATGTACAGCTCGCCGGGGACGCCCGGTTCGACGGGGGCGAGCCACTCGTCGAGGACCCGCAGCGTGTTGCCGTCCACCGCGGTGCCGATGGGGGTGCGGCCGGTGCCCAGGGGGGCGCTGACCGCACCGCACACGGTGGTCTCGGCGGGGCCGTAGGCGTTGACGAACCGGCGTCCGGGCGCCCAGGCGGCGGCCAGCGCCGGCGGGCACGCCTCGCCGCCGACGGTGACGGTGCGCAGCCCGGTCAGGGTGCCGGGCGCGCCGGCGGGGAGCGCGGCGAGCACGCTGGGCGGCAGCATGACGTGCGTGATGCCGAGCCCGGCCAGGTTGCGGGCCAAGTCCTCGCCGACGAGGCGCTGTTCACGCGGGACCACCAGGGTGGCGCCGGTCGTGAGGGTTTGTACGTACTCCCACACGGCGGCGTCGAAGCTGGGCGCCGCCACCTGGATGACTCGGGAGTGCGGGCTCAGCGCGAGGCGGTCCTGGGTGGTGCGGCTGAGGGCCGCGATACCGGCGTGGGTGACGACGACGCCCTTGGGCCGCCCGGTCGAGCCGGAGGTGAAGATGAGGTACGCGGGATGCCCGGGGGCCGGCACGACGTCCGGGTCCGTGGCCGGGCCGTCCCGCCAGGCCTGGGCCATGTCGGGGGCGTCGACGGCCACCGCTTCGGTGCCCGGGCGCCGCGGCAGCCGCCTGGCGATGCCCGTCGTGGCCAGCAGGACGGCGGGGGCTGCGTCATCGAGCATGAACCGGATGCGATCGGACGGATAGTCGGGGTCGACGGGCAGATAGGCCGCGCCGGCCTTGAGGATGCCCAGCACCACGGCGACCTGGTCGGCGCCGCGCGGCAGGGCGACGGCGACCGCCTGCTCGGGGCCGATGCCCCGCGCGATCAGCCAGTGCGCGATCCGGTTCGCCCGCTCGTCCAGTTCCCGGTACGACCACACGTGGCCGTCGAACTCCACCGCCGGTGCCTGGGGGTCCCGCAGCAGCTGGTGCCTGAACAGTTCGGGGAAGGTTGCCGCCGCCACCTCGGTTCCGGTTGGCCGCTCACCCGTGAGCGGCGTGCCGCGCTCCTCGTCGGCGGGTTCGCCCGCCCCGCGGATGGGCTGCGCGGGGTCCTTGACGGCGGCGGCGAGCAGCCGCTGCCAGCGGGCGATGACCATCTCGATCGTCGAGGCGTCGAACAGCTCCGTGGAGTACTCGACGGCGATGTGGATGCCGGCCGGCGCGGTGCGGTCGCCGTACCGCTCGGTCAGGCTCAGCGTCGCGTCGTAGCGGGAGGTTCCCGTGCCCGCGCCCTCGCTCGTGACCCGCATCCCTGGCAGCTCGAAGTCGGCGTCCTCGGTGTTCTGCAGGATCAGGGCGACCTGGAAGAGCGGGTTGACCGACGCCGAGCGGCGCGGGTTGAGCTTTTCCACCAGGGCCTCGAAGGGGATGTCCTGGTGGGTGTACGCGGCCAGGCTCGTCCGGCGTGTGCGGTCGAGCAGTTCGGCGAAGGTCGGGTCGCCCGAGGTGTCGATGCGCATGACCTGCACATTGACGAAGAGGCCGATCAGGTCGTTCAGGCTCTGGTCGATCCGGCCCGCGATGCCGCTGCCGAGCGCGATGTCGGTGCCCGCGCCGAGCCGGGTGAACAGGGCGGCCATGGTCGCCTGGAGCACCATGAACGGGGTGGTGCCGGTGGCGCGGGCGAGCGCGACGATGTCCGCGTGCAGGGTCGCATCCAGGGTGAACTCGAGCAGGTCGCCGCTGCGGTCGAGCTCGGCGGGGCGCGGCCGGTCCGTCGGGAAGGTCACGGTCTCGGGCAGTCCCGCCAACTGCCGCGACCAGTAGCGGCACTGCCTGCTGAACAGGCTGTCCGGGTCGTCGTCACCGCCCAGGAGTTCTCGCTGCCACAGGGCGTAGTGCGCGTACTGCAGCGGCAGCGGTGCCCACCGGGGGGCTTCGCCCCGGGCGCGGGCTTCGTAGGCGGTGGCCAGGTCCTTGGCGAGGGGGGTCGCGGACCATCCGTCGGCCGCGATGTGGTGGATCACGAGGACCAGGGCGAACGCGTCGGGGCGGGTGCCGAACAGCGCGGCCTTGACCGGAATCTCGGCGGCGATGTCGAAGGGGTGGCGGGCGACCGCGTCGATGGCCTCGCCCAGCTCGTCCTCGCCGGCGACCGGGCGCACGGGCAGGGCGATGCGGGCCTCCTGCGGCCCGAGGATGTGCTGGTGGGGCCGCCCGTCGACCTCACGGTAGACGGTGCGCAGGATCTCGTGCCTGGTCACGAGGTCGTTGACCGTCTCCTCCAGGGCGCGCACGTTCAGCTCCCCGCTCAGCCGCAGGACGATCGGCATGTTGTAGGTCGCCGCGCGGCCCTCGAACTTGTGCAGGAACCACAGCCGTTGCTGGGAGAAGGAGAGCGGGATCCGCTCGGGCAGCTGTGCGGGCGGCGCCAACGGCGCGCGGGCGGCCCCTGCCCGGTCCAGGTACGGGATGAGTTCGGCGACGGTCGGGGCGGTGAAGAGGTGACGCAGCTCGAGCTCGGCGCGCAGCACCGACCGGATGCGGTTGACGAGCTTGATCGCCATGATCGAGTGGCCGCCGAGCGCGAAGAAGTCGTCGTCGACCCCCACCCGGTCGACGTGCAGGACCTCCGCGAACAGCTCGCACAACAGCTCCTCTTGAGGAGTGCGCGGTGCACCGCCCTCGGCGGTCGCGGCGAAGTGCGGTGCGGGCAGCGCCTTGCGGTCCAGCTTGCCGTTGGCGGTCAGCGGAACTTCGTCGAGGGTGACGACGGCGGTGGGCACCAGGTGGGCGGGCAGCCGCCGGCGCAGATGGCCGCGCAGGGTGGCGGCCAGGCCGGTGCCGTCGGCGCGCAGGGCGGCCGGCACCACGTAGGCGACGAGCTGCGCCTCGCCCTCCTCGGCGGTGTCACGGGCGATGACAACGGCCTGCGCGACATCGGGGTGCGTGGCCAACGCGCGCTCGATCTCGGCGGGTTCGACGCGGACACCGCGGATCTTGACCTGGTTGTCGTCGCGGCCGATGTACTCGAGTTGTCCGTCGGCCGTCCAGCGGGCCAGGTCTCCGGTGCGGTACATCCGCGCGCCCGCGGGGCCGTAGAGGTCGGCGACGAAGCGCTCGGCGGTCAGGACGGGCCGGTTCGCGTAGCCGCGCGCGATGTCCCCGGCGACGTACAACTCGCCTGTTACGCCGGGCGGGACCGGGGCAAGGCCGGGCCCGAGGACGTAGGTGCGCAGGTTTCCGATCGGCGTGCCGATCGGGACGCTGCCGGTGTCCCGGCGGGGCTGGTGCGCGGCGACGTCGTACGTCGTGGCGTAGAACGACTCGGTCTGCCCGTAGGCGTTGACGATGCGTACGCCGGGCCGCTCCCGCCGGATGGCGTCGACCAGCCCGGTCGGCAGCTTCTCCCCCGCGAAGACGAGGGTGGCCCGGTCCGGGAGGGCGGGTGTGCGGCCGCCCAGCGCGGCGAAGACGGAGGGGACCGTGCTGATCACGTTCGCCGTCGTCGTCTCGCGCTCGGCGAGCACGAGGGCGTTTCCCGCGACCTCGACCCGGCCGCCGCGCGCCAGCGTGGTGACGGTCTCGAAGACGGACACGTCGAAGTTGATCGAGGCGCCCGCGAGCATGCGGGTGTCCGCGTCCACGCCCACCCGCTCGGCGAGCCGCGTGACCCCGTTGACGACGTTGGCGTGGCTGACCACCACGCCCTTGGGGATGCCCGTGGAGCCGGAGGTGAACATCACGTAGGCGGCGTGCTGCGGCCGCAGTCCCTTCGCCCGCCCCGTGACCGGGCCGTCGGCGGCGAGGTCCACGTCGTCGAGGAGCAGGGTCGGCACCTCGGTGACGCCCGGCAGCCCGCCGGCGGCGGCGGGCCGGGTGAGCAGCAGCTGAGGCCGGGCGACGCTCAGCATGTGCTCCACCCGGGAGCCGGGGTGCTCCGGGTCGATGGGCAGATACGCGCCGCCGGCCTTCCAGATGCCGAGCAGGGTGGTGACGAGGTCGGCCGTGCGGGGCATCGCCAGGGCGACGACGGTCTCCGGGCCGACCCCACGGGCAGCCAGCGCGCTCGCGAGGCGGTCGGCGCGGGCGTTCAGCTCCGCGTAGGTCAGCGTGACGTCGCCGCAGGTGACCGCGGGCCGGTCCGGTGTCCGCGCGGCCTGCCGCTCGAACAGGTCGGCGATGGTCGCGTCGGGTGTCTCGGCGGCGGTCCGGTTGACGACGACGAGGACGCGTTCGCGCTCGGCGGGCTCCAGCAGGTCCACGCCGCTGAACGGCAGCTCCGGGTCCTCGGCGAGGCGAGCGAGGATCCGGCCCAGGCGCCGGGCGATGACAGCGGCCTGCTCCGGGGCCACGAGGTGGTGCTGGTACTGCAGGGCGAGGGTCAGATGCGGCTCGGCGGAGGCCATCACCACCAGCGGGTAGTGGGTGCTGCTGAGCGGGCTCAGCCCGGTCACCCGGATTCCGGCGGCCGCGTAGGCGTCGTCCAGTGCCGCGCTGTCGATGGGGTACGACTCGTAGACCACCAGGGTGTCGAAGAGCGTGCGCACACCGGTGAGCCGGTGCGTCTCCAGGAGGCCGAAGTGGTGGTGGTCCAAGAGCGCGCTCTGGCGTTCCTGGAGGCCGGTGAGCAGGGTGCGCAGGGAGTCGCCGGGGGCGCAGTCCAGGCGGACCGCAAGGGTGTTGATGAAGGCGCCGACCATCTCGGACACGCCCTCGACCTGCGGCGGGCGCCCCGAGACCGTGGCCCCGAAGGTCACGTTCCGCTGTCCGGTCAGGGCGGACAGGAGCATGCCCCACGCTCCTTGGACCAGCGTGTTGAGCGTCAGGCCCAGTTCACTGGCGCGGCGGGAGAGCCGGGCGGACTGCTCCGGGGTGAGCGGCACGTCCAGCTGTCCGACTCCGGCAGATTCGCCCGGCCCGGCGGGGGCGTCGGGAACCAGCAGCGTGGGCTCCTCGACGCCGTGCAGCTCCCGCTCCCAGGCACGGGCCGTCGCCGTGTGGTCCTGGTGGGAGAGCCAGGTCAGGAAGTCGCGGTAGGCGGGCGTCCTGCTCAGTTCCGAGGCGTCGCCGTGCGAGCGGTACAGGCGCAGCAGGTCCACCATCAGCAGGGGGACCGACCAGCCGTCGAAGAGGACGTGGTGGGCGATGAGGACCAGGTCGTGGCGGTCGGCTGCCAGTTTGACGAGCGAGAGCCGCACCAGCGGCGCCCTGGCCGGGTCGAGGTGGTCGCTGTGCTCCGCGGCGAGGAAGCGCCTGCGGTGCTCCTCCCGCCGGGGTTCGTCCAGGGCGGCCAGGTCCAGCTCCTGCCAGGGCAGTTCGACGCCGTCCTGGACGATCTGGAACCGGTCGCCCGCGCTGTCCGTGACGAACGCCGTCCGCAGCGTGGGATGGCGGTCCAGCAGCGCCTGCCCGGCCGCTCTCATCCGCTGCGGTTCGACCTCGCCCGTCAGATGGAACGTGAACTGCATCTGGTAGACGTCGACGGCCGTGCCGGCGAGTTCCGCGTGGAAGAGCAGTCCGTCCTGCATCGCGGTGACGGGCCAGACGTCGGTCATGCCCGGGTACTGCTCCTGCCAGCGGTCCAGCTCGCCCTGCCCCACCGTGACGAGGGGCACGTCCGAAGGCGTGAGGCCGCCGGCGTCCGGCTGCTCGACGTGCCGGGCCACGCCTTCCAGGGCGGTGCGCCACAGGTCGGCGAGTTCCCGTACGTCCGCCTCGGCCAGCAGCCCGGACGGGTAGTCCAGGCTCGCCTCCAGACGCGGGCCCTGATCGGTGTCGACGACATGCGCGCTGACGGCCAGCGCGGTGAGCGCGGACATGTCCCCGTCCAGCGCGGGCGTCAGCGTGACCGTGTCCTCGACCTGGGTGAAGCCGAGGCCGCGCAGGTCCTGGGGCATGTTGGCCGAGCCCGTGTAGCGGCCCAGGTAGTTGAAGACGATCTGCCCGGATCCGTGGCGTTCCAGGACCGCCCCGGTTTCGGCGTTCAGATAGCGCAGCATGCCGTAGCCGATGCCCTTGTCCGGGACGGCGAGCAGCTGCTCCTTGATGGTCTTGACCGCCGCACCCGTCGCCGTACCGCCCGCGAGCGCCTCGTCCAGGTCGACCCCGGACACGTCGAGGCGGACGGGGTACATGCTGGTGAACCACCCCATCGTGCGGGAGAGGTCGGCGCCGGGGACGGCGTCCTCCTCGCGCCCGTGGCCCTCCAGGCGGACCAGCGTCGAGGGCTCGTCGACGCCGCGCCGCCTGCGCCACAGGGCGACGGCGAGGGCCAGCCCTGTCAGCAGGCCGTCCTGGACGCCGCCGCGGTAGGCGGCGGGCAGGGCGGTCAGCAGGGACCGGGTGATCCCGGTGGGCAGGTCGAGCCGGACCCGCTCGACCGTGGCGATGGTGTCGACGGCCGGGTCGAACGGCCGGGCGCCCAGACTCGGGTCGGGTCCGCCGACCGTCCGGCGCCACAGGTCGAGCTCCGCCGCCCGCTCCCCGGCCGCGGCCTCGGCGAGCGCATGGGTCCAGCGGCGGACCGAGGTGCCGGTCCCGGGCAGCCGCGGGGTGTCGCCGGCGCGGATCTGCCGCCAGGCCGCGGCGAGGTCAGGCAGCAGGATGCGCCAGGACACGCCGTCGACGACGAGGTGGTGCAGCACCAGGCTGAGGCGTCCCGCGGTGCCCGCGCCCGCGTCGTACCACACGAACTGCGCCATCACGCCGCGCGCGCTGTCCAACCGGCCTGCCGCGGCGTCGAGTTCGCGCTGGGCCCGCTGCCGCCAGGCATCGTCCCAGGTGCCGTCGCAGGCCACCCGGTGAACGAGCGGGCGCACGTCGGTGGTACCGGGCACGGCCACCTCCAGCCCCGCCGCCGGGCCCGCGGCCCGCCGGGAGCGCAGGATGTCGTGGCGGTCGAAGGCCGCTGTCAGCGTGCGCAGCAGGCCGTCCCGGTCCATTCCCGCCGGCAGGTCCACCGTCATCGCCATGGTGAACCGGTCGGCGTTCCCGCCCAGTTCCTCCAGGTAGTGGCCGACGGGTGGCAGCGGTACGAAGCCGACGCCGCCGCCCGGCAGCTCCTCCAGTTCAGGTTGCGTGCGGCTCCCGCTGGTGGCGACACGCGCGAGTTCGGCCACGGTGCGGCACTCGAAGATCTGCCGGGGCGTGACCTCGATGCCCTGGGCCCTGGCCCGCGCGACGACCTGGATGGAACGGATGCTGTCTCCGCCGAGTGCGAAGAAGTCGTCGTCCACCCCGACCCGGTCCACCCCGACCACGTCGGCGTAGACCCGGGCGAGTATCTCTTCGCAGGGCGTGCCGGGGGCCCGGTAGGCCGAGCCGGTGAACTGCGGCGCCGGCAGCGCCTTGCGGTCCAGCTTGCCGTTGGGGGCCAGCGGCATCCGGTCCAGCAGGACGAACACTGACGGCACCATGAACTCAGGCAGCCTGGAGGACACGAACGTACGCAGGTCGCGGGGCGAGACCGTGGCCGTGAGGTCGATGTCGAGGTCGCCCAGGCTCGCCACCGCCGACGGCCCCGGCTCCCGCCCGGCGGTCGGCACCACGTAGCCCACCAGGTGGTCGCGGCCTTCGTGCCGGCAGGTGGTCACCAGGGCCTGGGCCACGGCGGGGTGCGCGGTAAGGGCGGTCTCCACCTCGCCCGGCTCGATGCGGAAGCCGCGTACCTTGACCTGCTCGTCGGCGCGGCCGACGCACTCCAGTTGGCCGTCGGCACCCCAGCGGGCGAGATCGCCGGTGCGGTACATGCGGGCGCCAGCCGGGCCGAAGGGGTCGGCCGTGAACCGTTCCGCGGTGAGCCGGGCCCTGCCGAGGTAGCCGCGCGCCACGTTTCCGGCGACGTACAGCTCCCCGACGACGCCCGGGGGCAGCGGCTGGAGGCCGGGGCCGAGCACGTACGCGCCCATGTTGGCCAGCGGGACGCCGATGGGCGCGGTGGCCGCCGGTGCCGTCCAGGTCTCGTCGGCGGTGAAGGCGGTGGCGTAGAACGACTCCGTCTGGCCATAGGCATTGACGACCCGCACGCCCGGAAGGGCGTCCTGGACCCGCTTCACCAGCGCGGCGGGAAGGGCCTCGCCGGCGAAGACCACCGTCTCGGCCCTGATCATCTCCCCCGCCTGGTCGAGGAGTTCGGCGAAGACCGAGGGGACGGTGCTGATGACACCGCCGGACCAGCCGCCCCGTTCGCCGATGACGAGGATGTCGCGGACCACTTCCAGGACGCCGCCCTTGGCCAGCGTGGTCACGGTTTCGAAGACGGACACGTCGAAGTTGACCGACGTACCGGCGAGCACGCGGGTGCCCGCGCCGATGCCGACGATGCCGGCCAGCCGCAGCACCCCGTTGACGACATCCCGGTGGGTGATCACCACTCCCTTCGGTGTGCCGGTCGACCCCGAGGTGTACATCACGTACGCGGCGTGCGCGGGCAGGCCGACAGCCGGGGGCGCTGCGGGGCCGGCCGCGTCGAAGTCCACCTCGTCGACGCACAGGCGGGGGATGTCCGCCGCCGGCAGCACCGTCGCGTGGGCGATGTCGGTCAGCACCAGGTCCGGGTCCGCGTCGGACAGGATGTGGCCCAGGCGGGCCCCGGGGTAGCGGAGGTCGATCGGCAGGTAGGCGGCGCCAGCCTTCCAGATCGCGAGCATGGCCACGATCAGGGAGGCCGAGCGCGGCAGCGCCAGGCCCACCAGGTGCTCCGGCCCGATCCCGCGGGCGGTCAGCTCCCGTGCCAGGCGCCCGGCCCGCGCGTCGAGCTCGGCGTAGCTCAGCTGCTGCTCGCCGTCGATCACGGCTGTCGCATTCGGGGTCGCCGTCACCTGACGCTCGATCAGGGCGGCGGCGGTCAGCTCGGGGGTGTCGGCTGCCGTGGCCTCGACGGCGCGCACGGCCGTCTTCCGTTCGCCGTCCGTCAGTACGTCCGCCAGCGCGACGGCACGGGACGGCTCGTCGAGCAGATCGCCGACCAGCCGCACCAGGCGATCCACCAATCCCTGCGCCGTGCTCCGGTCGAAGTGGTCCGTGGCGTATTCGAGGTAGATGGACAAGCCCGGTGTGCCGGGCTCGCTGAAGAAGCTGAACTCCAGGTCGAACTTGGCCATCGACGTCCACAGGGGGGCGATGCGCGCCAGCACGCCGCCCGGCAGGGCGAACTCCAGGCGGGCGCCGGTCGACCAGGTGAACATCACCTGGAACAGCGGGTGGTAGGCGCTGGAGCGCTCCGGGTTGAGGGCCTCCACGACCCGCTCGAACGGCACGTCCTGGTTGTCGTACGCCGCCAGCGCCCTCTGCCGCACCTGTGCGAGGAGCTGGTCGAAGGTGGGCCGGCCCGACAGATCGGTGCGCAGCACCCAGGTGTTGGCGAAGAAGCCCACCAGGTCGGCCAGTTCCGGGTCCGGGCGGCCGGCGACGGTGGACCCGAGCGCGATGTCCTCCCCCGCGCCCAGCTGGTGCAGCAGTACAGAGAGGGCGGCCTGGAACACCATCGGCACCGACGACCCGGTGCGCCTGGCCGCCTCCTCCGCCCTGGCCAGCAGCTTCTGGCCGACGGTGCCTGCCACGACATCGCCGCGGCGGCTCGGCAGCGGACCCCGCGGCCGGTCCATGGGCAGCCGGGTCGGCTGCTGCAGGTCCGTCAACGCGCCGCGCCAGTAGTCGAGTTGGGTGGCCAGGAGGCTGTCCGGATCGTTCTCGTCGCCCAGCAGTTCGCGCTGCCAGAGTGTGTAGTCGGCGTACTGGACGGCCAGTTCGGGCCAGTCCGGGTCACGGCCCTCGACCTGTGCGGTGTAGGCGGCGGTCAGGTCCCGCACGAGCGGGGCGATGGACTCGCCGTCGCAAGCCATGTGATGGATCAGCAGCAGCAGGTGGTGTTCCTCGGCGCCCGTGCGGAAGACGACCGCGCGTACCGGGATCTGTTCGAACGGGGTGAGGGTGGCCGCGGATGCCTCGCGCACCGCTTGGTCCAACTCGTCCTCGGCGACGTCGATCAGCCCGATGTCCAGCCGTACGTCCTCGGCCGGCACCACCTGCTGGGCGGGGACGCCGTCGGCGCTCTCCACGATCAGGGTCCGCAGACTCTCGTGGCGCGCCACCACGGCGCGCACGGCGGCGGTGAGTGCCGCGGTGTCAACCGCTCCCGTGAGCCGGATGAGGAACGGCACGGTGTAGATCGCCGACGGCCCCTCGATCCGGTCGATGAACCACAGGCGCTGCTGCGCGAAAGACAAGGGGATCATCACTCAGCACTCCTGTAAGTCCTGTCCACGGGCGTGGTCGATTCACCACTGATTGCGCATGCGAACATTTTTTGCGGCTGCTCGGATCCGGGGCAGCCCGGGGCGGGCAGCTGGTTGCCGGGCGGGCCCTGATGATCGGGCGGCGGCTGGTTCAATCGTCCGCCGCGGCCGCTTCGACGGAAATCTCCGGCACTCGTTTGCGAGCCAATGGAACACACATTAGGTAACCACGTCGACCTAATAACGTGTCAACCATGGCCGGGCTGGCCACCGGAGAGCGAAGATGTCCCGCCAACAGGACACCGAAGTCTGGGTTTCCGTTGACTCACCTCCCGGGGATGCGAGGTATGTTCGGCACACCTCCGGCACATTCCGCCGCACCGCCTTCCATTAATCTTTGTACTCCTTTCACCCTTTCAAAAAAAATAGGAGTTCACAGCATGCGGCTTGATATCTTGGGGCCAGTCCGTGTCGCTAACGAGAATTCCGTCGAGGTAATAGGGGCGCAGAAGGTCGAGATTCTCCTTGCGACTCTCGCCATCCGCTCCGGCCAGGTGGTCAGCGTCGACCAGCTCATCACCGAGATCTGGGGCGACGAGCCACCGCGCAGCGCCATAGCGAGCCTGTACGTCTACGTCTCGCAGGTGCGGAAACTTCTGCGCAGGCCCGGGGCGGCGGCGAGCCCCGTCGCCACCAGCCCTTCCGGATACATGCTGACGCTGGGGCCGGGCGAACTCGACTTCCACGACCTCACCCGTCTGGTGAAAGAAGGCCGGGTCCAGCTCAGGAACGGCGCGCACGAGGACGCGGCCCGCAGCTTCGAAGAGGCGCTCGCACTGTGCCGGGGGCCGCTGCCCACCGCGGCGCGCGGCCCCATCCTGCAGGGGTTCCAGGCCTGGTTGGACGAGATCCAACTGGAGTGCAGGGAGGGTCAGATGGAGGCGCGGATGGCCCTCGGGCACCACCGCGAGCTCGTCAGTGACCTCTATCTCCTCAGTACCGAGCACCCGCTGCGCGAGGTGTTCCACCGGCAGCTCATGCTGGCGCTGCATCGCAGCGACTGCCGGGGCGACGCCCTGCTCGCCTACCACCACGCCTGCCGGACCCTGCGGGAACAGCTGGGCGTCGAACCCGGTCCCGCGCTGAAGGACATCCAGCGTTCGATCCTGATGGACAACGGCCGCTGACGGGCGGGCTGAAGGCCGGCCGTCAGCGCGAACCGGAGCGGGCCACGATCTGTTCCAGGTCGCGGATGACCTCGGCGGGAGAGGGCTGGGCCGCCAGTTCCTCGCCGAGCCGTGCGGCGGCCTCCTTGAACGACGGCTCCTCCAGCAGCCGCACCACCTGCTCCCGCACCCGGCTGCCGTCCAGCTCCTCCGGGGCATCCCCCCGGAGCCACAGGCCGGCGCCGGACCGCTCCAGCCGCGGGCCGCGCTCGCCGATATCGGGAACGGCGCGGCCGATCACCAGCTGCGGCACCCCGTGGGCGATCGCCTCCAGGAATCCCGGCACACCGCCATGGTGGATCACGGCCGAGCACGACGGGACGACGGCGTGCAGCGGGACGAACTCCACCAGCCTGACATTGCCGGGCACCCGCTCCAGCTCCCGCTGGAACCGCTCGGGCAGCGTCACCACCAGCTCGATGTCCACATCCGCCAGCGCGTCCAGCATCCCCTGCATCTGTTCCAGAGAGATGGCCTGGTGCCTGTCCGCCTGCTCCAGGCTCAGTCCGAAGGTGGCGAGCACCCGCGGCCTGTCCGGGTCGCGCCGGGCCCAGTCCGGCACGACCGACGGCCCGTTGTAGGGAACGTAGCGCAACGGCAGATGCGGCAACGGCGACTCCAGCCGCAGCGACCCGACCATCTGCTCGATCACGAACCGCCCCGTGACCATCTCCTCGCCGAACTCGCCCCCGACCTTCCGCGCCCACTGGCCCAGCCAGTCCGCCAACGGGTCCTCGCGGTCCTCGGACCGCTGCTCCTGACGCACCCTCAGGAAGTGCCGGCGCATCCGGCCCACCACGTCGAGTTCGGTCAGCATGCGCCCGTGCGGGACGCCGATCGCCGTGGCCGCGACCGCGCCCGCGTGACTGAGCCAGTCCCACAGCACCAGATCCGGCTGCCACCAGCGGCAGTACTCCACCAGCTCCTCGACCATCGCGTCGTTCATGGCCGCCTGGGTCCGCTGCGTCATCCGGTAGGCCCACCGCAGGCGCTCCCAGGTGAGCTCCTCCTCGCGGTTCTCCGCCAGGTCGGCCAACAGGTCGCCGCGCTCGGCGAGTTCCTGGACCTTCGCCAGCACCTCAGGGACCAGCAGCGCGTCGAGCTTGGCCATGACCGGCTCGTCGGAGCCGACGGGCACGGCCGGCAGCCCCGATGCGGTGACGGCATCCGTCAGCTCCGGGCCGCTCGCGACGCGGACCTCGTGCCCCGCCGCCTGCAGCGCCCAGGCCAGCGGCACAAGCGCCTGGAAGTGCGACCGCCAGGGAATACAGGTGAACAGGACTCGCATGCCGATCAGCTCCTTCAGGAACTCCGCACCCAGCCGGACGCAGCGACCCTCACCCGGCCACCTTGGGCCGGTCTTGGCCCGCTCTTGATGTCCCGGGCCGGGCGGCCCCCTCGAAGTCCCCGCGCTCCTCGTCGGCCCCGCTCCCCCAAGACGCGCATTAGACCGGCTTAGGACGGGCCCCCGACGATGCGGACTCACCGATCACGAGGGGGCGTGGAGCGCATGAAGGGGATCATTCTGGCGGGCGGCAACGGCACCCGCCTGCAGCCCCTCACGTTCGCGGGTTCCAAACAACTCGCTCCTATCTACGACAAGCCGATGATCTACTACCCGCTCTCCGTGCTCATGCTGGCGGGCATCCGGGACATCCTCATCATCACGCGTCCCGCCGACCTCCCCGCTTTCCAGGCGCTGCTGGGCGACGGCCGCCAGCTGGGGCTGTCCCTCGACTACGCCACGCAGGACGAGCCGCGCGGCATCGCCGACGCCTTCCTCGTGGGGGAGAACCACATCCGCGGCGAGCAGTGCGCGCTGATCCTCGGCGACAATCTCTTCCACGGCGCCAACCTGCCCACCATGCTGCGGCGTACCGCGCTCAAGATGGGCGGCTGCGTGCTGTTCGGACACGAGGTGGCCGACCCGGAGCGGTTCGGAGTCGCCGAGATCGACGCGCGGGGCGAACTCGTCTCCATCGAGGAGAAGCCCCTCAAGCCGCGCTCGAACCTCGCCATCCCGGGGATCTACTTCTTCGACGCCCAGGTCGCGGACATCGCCAGAGACCTGGAGCCGTCCTCCCGGGGCGAACTGGAGATCACCGACCTGCTGCGCGTCTACCTGAAGATGGGCACCGCCGAACTGGTCTGGCTCGGCAGGGGCGTCACATGGCTGGACACCGGCACTCATGAATCCCTGCTCGAAGCGGGCACCTTCGTGAGGGACACGCAGCGCCGACAGGGCACCCGGCTGGGCTGCATCGAGGAGATCGCCATGCACATGGGATACATCGACCCGGACGACTGCCAAGCGCTGGGTGCGACCATGGGCAACTCGCCCTACGGCGAGTACGTCATGGAGCGGGCGCGCCTGTGCAAGGCGGGCGTGCTGCCTCCGCTTCCTTCGGAGGGGCTGTGAATCTGCTGGTCACCGGCGCCGCCGGTTTCATCGGCTCCGCGTATGTACGGATGCTGCTTGCGGGCGACACCGCACAGCGCGGCGGGGTGTCCCAGGTCACGGTGCTGGACAGCCTGACCTACGCCGGGAGCCTGGCCAACCTCGATCTCGGCGATCCCCGGCTGACGTTCGTCCGGGGCGACATCTGCGACGCCCCGCTCGTCGACAAGCTGATGCAACAGGCCGGCCAGGTGGTGCACTTCGCCGCCGAGTCCCATGTGGACCGCTCGATCGCCTCCGCCGACGCTTTCGTGCGCACCAACGTCACGGGCACCCAGACCCTGCTGGACGCCGCGCTGCGCCACGGCATCGACCGCTTCGTGCACGTGTCCACGGACGAGGTCTACGGCTCGGTCGAGAGCGGCTCGCGCACCGAGCAGGACCCCCTCGACCCCAACTCCCCCTATGCCGCCTCCAAGGCGGCCTCGGACCTGCTGGCCCTGTCGTACCACCGCACCCACAGCCTCGACGTGCGGGTCACCCGGTGCAGCAACAACTACGGGCCGCGGCAGTTCCCCGAGAAGATCATCCCGCTGTTCCTCACGACGCTGCTCGACGGCGGTGACGTCCCGCTGTACGGCGACGGGCTCAACCGGCGCGACTGGCTGCACGTCGAGGACCACTGCGCGGCCATCGAGCTGGTCCGCGCCGGCGGTGTCGCGGGCCGTGTCTACAACATCAGCGGCGGCATCGAGCTGAGCAACCGGGAACTGACCGCCCGGCTGCTCGCGGCATGCGGCGCGGACTGGGTACGCGTACGGCACGTACCGGACCGCAAGGGCCACGACAGGCGCTATGCGATCGACTGCACCAGGCTGCGGACCGAGTTGGGCTACAGCCCGCGGCACGACTTCGAATCCGGGCTGGCCGAGACCTTCGCCTGGTACCGCGACAACCGGGACTGGTGGGAGCCCCTCAAGCGCCGTCGGTCCGCGTGAGAGCGCGGACCGACGCGCACGCGGCGCCGGCCACGGGGCCGCGGGGCGGTCTGCCCGCATGACCGCGACTACTGCCCGCGGACCCCGTGCCGGCTCCGGTGCGGCGGCTACCCCGCCAGGATCTCCTCGGCCGCGCTGTCGAGCGTGACGAGCACCCACTCGTCGAGGTCGATCCCCGCGTGCGACGCGGCACTGTGCCACCGCCGCATACGGCCGACCGGAACGGCGAGCCGCTGGGTCGGTTCGGTGCCCTGGCTCTCGTCGGCGATCTCGTCGTCCTGCGCGAGACGCACCGCTTTGCGCAACTGCTTGGTGCTCCACTCGTGGGCCTCGCACTGGTCGAGCCAGTGCTCCTGCTCCGCCTCCGGCAGCGAGGCGACCTCGGCATGGTGCTGGAAGCTGAGCGAGGCCCGCCGCCGGTCTATGGCGAAACAGCGGGAGACCCAGGCGTAGTTACGCAGCGTCTGATACCGGAGGCCGACAGCGCGAATCCCCCGCTCGTATCGATCGCAGTAGTGGTCCTTCCCGTATATCAGCCAGTCACCGAGCCACCAGGAAGACGAATTCAGGATCCCGGAAAGCTTCCGCCCCGTGTTCTCCCAATTCTCGAAGGACAGACCGGCAGGGATTTGAAGGCCGACGTTCGTCGTCAACACCTGGCTGCGATGCGGGTTCTCGGCCGGAGCCCTATGATGCCCCACGTCCGTCTCGACATCATTCGGGCGATTTAACGCAGTTCTTTTCTCAGGCCGTACTGTAGCCATATTTCCCCCTGTAGGACGTGTTACGGGCCACGCACGAGTCAGGTGTCGAGCCTGCCGCAACACCTTAGTTCGACGGACAAGTACATCCCATGGCCGTGGACCGGGCAAGGGTTTACCTGCCATCGCCGGGCACCGTTCCCGGGCATGATCGGCCGGCCCGGGCAGACACCACACGAGCCACATCCGCATGACCTGCACCACCTCCGCTTTGCCCATGGAACCGCGCCGGAGCGCCGCAGTTCCAGCAACGTGCAGACGGACCGCGTGGTTCCTCGACCGGGGCGGCAGGACGAATCTTCCTCGCGCCAACCCGGGTTTCGCGGGGGGAGTTTGCAGCCGCACTCGGGGAGCCTCTAGTGATTGTCTAGTCGCCAGGACAGGACCGGGAGCGCCGGGAGGCCAAGTGCCTCTCTTTCACGTGCCATTGAGAACCGCGCAACGAGCCGAATCCATCGACGTAGAAGAAGGAGCATGGAGTGACGAGCACGCGCAGCCGCGGCGGCTGGATACGCCAGTACCACTCTCCGAGGGGCGATGCCCCGACCCTGGTCTGCTTCCCGCACGCGGGAGGCTCCGCCTCGGCGTACTTCGCCCTGTCGGCCGCCCTTTCCGAGGGAGCCGAGGTGCTGATCGTGCAGTACCCCGGCCGGCAGGACCGCCTGGACGAGCCCGCCCTGAAGGATCTGGGAGAGCTGGCGGACGGAGCCGTCGCGGCTCTGGGGCCTTGGTCGGACCGCCCGTTGACGTTGTTCGGGCACAGCATGGGGTCCGTCGTGGCCTACGAGGTCGCGCGCCGGCTGGAGCGGGGGCTGGGGCCCGGCCCGGCCGGGCTCATCGTCTCGGGCAACATGGCGCCGTCCGTCGAGCGGGACCAGGGCATCCACCTGATGGACGACGAACAGCTGATGGCGTGGATGTCGGAGCTCGCGGGCACGCCGCCGGCCGTGCTGGCGGACAAGGAGCTCCTGGCCACCGTCGTGCCCGCGCTGCGCGGTGACTTCACGGCGCTGGAGAGCTACCGCCACCCTGAAGGCAGCTCCGTCGCGTGCCCCATCAGCGGCTACGTGGGCGATCGCGATCCGCATGTACCGCGGGACGGCCTTCTGCGCTGGGCCGAGCACACGACGGCGGAATTCACCGTGCAGGTCTTCGAGGGCGGCCACTTCTACGTCGAGGACCAGGTGCGGAACGTGGCCCGGAGCATTCTGCGGGACCTGTCCGCGTTCGTCTCGCGGCCCCCGGTGCGCCACCCGCTCGCCTGAAAGCCCGGCCGCGCTCTTGGCCGGAACCCTCGCCTCCAGCGCGTCCGCCGCGCCGCCGAGCGGTGCCACCGTCGAACAAACGTAAGGATAAATCAGGCATAAGAACTCATATCGTCCACCGGGCGCCCGGGCCGCCTCGACCGATTAAGACATATCTCGATGGTTGACACGCGTTATATCGCGTGCCACAGTCCGAGGCAGGGTCCGGTCGCAGGTCCAGCCTGCGTCGCCGAGTGCCCCCCATGTCTACGATCCTCAGACCACAGGAGTGCTCTATGCCGGAAGCCATCCATGCCGAGGGACTGGTGAAACACTTCGGCGACGTACGGGCGGTGGACGGTGTCGACCTGGACGTCCCGCAAGGCACCGTGCTCGGCCTGCTGGGCCCCAACGGCGCGGGCAAAAGCACCACCGTACGGATCCTGACCACGCTGCTCATGCCGGACGCCGGGCACGCGACCGTGCTCGGTGCCGATGTCGTCAAGGACCCGGACGCGGTGCGTCGCTCGCTGGGCATGGCGGGGCAGTTCGCCGCGGTCGACGAGTACCTGACGGGCCGGGAGAACCTCCAATTGATCGGCCGGCTTTACCAGTTGAGGAAGCGCGACGCCGCGGACCGCGCCGCGCAGCTGTTGACGCTGCTGGACCTCACCGACGCCGCCGACCGGCCCGCCAAGACCTACTCCGGCGGCATGCGGCGCCGGCTCGACCTCGCGGCGGCCATGCTCATGAAGCCGCCGGTGATGGTCCTCGACGAGCCCACCTCGGGCCTGGACCCCACCAGCCGCCAGGTGCTGTGGGACATCATCCGCGCGATGGTCGCCGACGGTACGACGCTCCTGTTGACCACGCAGTACCTGGAAGAGGCCGACCAACTCGCGGACTCGATCTGCGTCATCGACCACGGCCGGGTCATCGCCTACGGCACGGGCGACGAACTCAAGGCGCGCGTCGGCAGCGATCGGGTCGAGCTGGTCCTGCCCGAGGGCGAGGACTTCACGGGCGCCAGCCTGGTGATGGCCTCGGAGGGCCAGGGCGACGTGTCCATCGACGAGCGGGCCCGCAAGCTGATCGTGCCGGTCTCCGGCGGTTCCCGCTCGCTCGGCTGCATCATTCGCAGGCTGGACGAACTGGGCGTCCCCTTCGATGACGTCGCCCTGCGCCGTCCGACCCTGGACGACGTATTCATCACCCTCACCGGTCGCTCCGCCGACACCGGTGAGTCAGCCGAGGACGTTCGAGTGAAGGAGTCCGTGAAGTGACCGTTCTGCCCCCGCCGCCCGCTGTCCGGCCGCCCACGGCGGGCGCCATCGGCCAATCGATCCGTGACTCGTTCATCATCGCCGGCAGCGGGCTGCTCCGGGTCAAGCGTGCCCCGGGCATGATCTTGTTCATGCTGATCCAGCCGACGATCTTCATCGTGATGTTCACCTTCGTGTTCGCCGGCTCGGTCAACATCGGCGGCACCACGGACCGTGCGGCCTTCCGCGAGTTCAACGTGGTCGGCATCATGGCCCAGACCGTCATCTTCTCGGTCATCGCGACCGCCGCGGGCGTCGCCGACGACATGCGCAAGGGACTCGTCGACCGGTTCCGCTCGCTGCCGATGGCACGCGGTGCGGTGCTCACCGGGCGCACGCTGTCCGACGCGGTGACGATCGGGCTCATCCTGATCGTGCTGGGCTGCGTCGGAGCGGCGGTCGGTTGGCGCTTCCACGAGGGCGTTCCCAAGATGCTGGCCGGCTTCGCGCTGATGTTCCTCCTGGGATACGCCTTCACCTGGGTCGGCGCGCTGACCGGACTGGCCGCGCGCTCCCCGGAGGCGGCCTCGTCGGCTCCCATGCTGTGGATCCTGCCGGTGTCGTTCATCTCCAACGCCTTCGTGGACCCCACTCGGATGTCGACGCCCTTGCGGTACATGGCCGAATGGAATCCGTTCAGCGCCACCGTGCAGGCCGCCCGCACGCTGTTCGGCAACCCGGGTACCGGCGCGCGAAGCGCATGGCCGATGCAGCACCCGATCGAGGCGTCGCTGATCTACTCGGTCATCATCATCGTCGTCTTCCGGACCTTGGCCGTGCGCAAGTACCGGCGCACCGCCAGTTCCTGACGAACCATCGACACGCGCACGAGGGGACGGCGCGAGGGACGGATCTGCGGATCCGAACCTCGCGCCGTCCCCTCGTGCGCGTGGAGGTGCGCGTTACGTCATCCGTCCGCGGCCGCCCCCTGCGCGTAGTACGGCACATAGGTGTCCAGGAGGTCGTCCAGATAGCTCTCCGCGCTGTGCAGCCCGGGGCGGAAGTCCGGAACATGGCTCCGCAGGCGGCTGACCGAGACGCGGGTGACGGCCGTGGCGCCGGGGACGTGGGTCCGGATCGCGCTCGTGCCCAGCCGTTTCTCGATGCCGTCCACGATCGCCTCGACGGGCTGCGGCAAGCCGGACGCCGCGTTGAGGACCTCGTCCCGCACTCCCTGGTCCAGCAGCCGCCCGATGACCTCGACGAGGTCCCGTACGTCCAGCAGGTCCCGGTGAACGCCCTGGCGCACGCGCACGGCGCCCGCCCGTACCTGCCGCGTCAGTCCGGGCAGCAGCTGGTGGGCACGCTGGTGCCGGCCCACCAGATGGCTCAGGCGCAGGATCAGATGAGGGAGTCCCGCATCGCGGACCGCCGACTCCAGCGCCAGCTTGTTCCTGCCGTAGCCCGCAGGCGGTGCCGCCAGATGGTCCTCTTCGGCGCAGAGGGCACCGGTAGCCCCGTACACCGCGAACGAGGCCGAGGAGAAGAACAGCACCGTGCGGTGCCGCCGCCCGCACTCGCGCAGGACCTCATGCACCAGGCGGGCCTCCCGGGCGAACTCCTCGGGTGCGACGGTCGCATGACTGGAGACGCCCGCCGCGATCGCGGTGACCTCCGGGAACCGGTCCGAGAAGGCCTCCGACAGAGACCGGGCGAGAAAGCCGTTGCCGATGATCTGCACGTGGCGCACCCCCTGCGGATCGAGAACGCATGCGGTGGATCATCGGAACCGCGCATGACGGACCGTCAGTTTCTGCAGGCCGACGGTCCCGTGGATCCGGATCCGCGGCCCGCCGGAACCGGCGGACCGCCCGGGCTTGTAGGACCGCCCCTTCAGCCCGGTCTCCATGTCCTTGAGGTCGACGGACGCGTGGCGCGGCACGATGATCCTGACGCGTCCCACGCCGACCCGCAGTTCGAGGTCGACGACCGAACTTTCGAGGTCCGCCCGGGACAGGTCCAGATACACCCGCGCGAGGGGTGTCGCGACGATGAGCTCCGCGGGCACCCGCCATCGGCCGCGCCGCAGGATCAGCTCGCCCACCGTGGCGATCGTGAAGCGGTCGTCCGGGTTCCGCGCCGGGAGCCCGGCCACGGCCACATCGAGCTGGCCCTGCGTCCTGGCGCGCAGCACCTGGTCCAGGCACTGGTCCAGCTGCTGGTGGGTGAGCTGCCCTTTGCCGTACGCGTCCTTCAATAACTGTGTGGCACGGTCTCGGTCATCGTCGTCGATGAGTGTGTTCGGGTCCTTCGGCCGGGAAGCCAAGACGTCAACTCCCATGTCACATCGCTGAATTGCCTGCGTGAATCGCCTGCGTGATTCCCGAGGCAGTCTCTCACGACAGGCGAGTGCGCGGGCCGCCCCGGGCCCGGGCGGCACGATCGGACGAATCAGCTCTCGTCCCTCGTGTCCCGCTTGCGCAGGCGCGGCGTGCGGGCCTTCGGGGCAGCGTCGACGATCTGCGCAAGCGCCGCGACGTCGGGGGCCGCGTACACCTGGTTGATGAGGACTCTGACCCCCAGTTTTCTGCTGATCCGGCCGGTGAGTCCGGATGCCAGCAGGGAATCGCCGCCCAGATCGAAGAAGTTGTCGCCGATACCCACCTGGGAGATGTGCAGGACATCGGCGATCAGGGCGCACAGTTCCTGTTCCGTCCGGGTGCGCGGCGGGGCGGAGTCCGCGCGTGCGACCACGGGCTCGGGCAGCGCGGCCCGGTCCAGCTTGCCGTTCTGATTGAGCGGAAGCGCCTCCAGCAAGGTGTAGGCGGACGGCAGCATGTACTGCGGCAGAACGTCCCGCAGACGCTCACGCACATCGTCGACGAGGGCGGTCGGGCCGGACCACCGGCACGGCGCCGGCGCCGTGCCGGCTGCGGGGCCCGGGTCCGTGCGGCGGCCGTCGTGGCGCCGGGCGTAGACGTTGTAGAGGACCGTGTCGTGCAGCAAGCTGCTGCCCTGTTCGCTCACGACCTCGAAGCCGTGCCCCTTGAGGAGCGCCTCGACCTCGGCCAACCTGCCGTCGACGTCGTGGAGTTCGATGGCGAGCTGCCGGATGCGCGGCCAGTGCTCGGGGCGGATGCCCTTGAGGACCTCGTGCTCGGCGCCCTCCACGTCGATCTTCATCAGGTCGATCCGGTCCATGCCCTCCTCCTCGACGATCTCCGAGAAGGTGCGCACGCGGCAGGTGAACGAGCGGCTCTCCAGGCGGGACTCGACGATCTCGTCGATCATGTCCCGCGCGGCGGCGCCGGACCGCGCGCCGTCGGCCGGCTTCGCCTTGTTGCGCAGGTAGGCGCGCACCAGATCGCGCGCCTCCGGCGCGGTCGCGGCACGGGTGGAGTTGACGGTGTTGTGCGGATAGAAGGTGAAAGTCTCCTCGTGCGCCGTCGCCCCCAGGCCGCAGTCGAACAGTCTGGCGCCGAGGCCGTGGAGCTCGGCGTTGCGGCGCAGCGAGTCGTGCAGTGGGGGCAGCGGTTCGAAGGCGTAGAGGCGGCCGTCCGGATTGCGGCCCGACGCGAACAGGGTGAACAGGCCGATGTTGGCGCCCACGTCGACGATCGTGTCGCCGTTGTCGATGGTGATGCCGCCGCGCAGATACTCCTCGCGCGTGAATATCTCGTCGTAGACGAAGTCCGTCTCGCTCGCGTTGTGGTGGAACACCGCCATCCCATTGGGCAGTTCGCGCACCGGCGGGCGGGCCTCGCCCTCGGTGCGTTCCAGGCGCAGCAGTGCGCGTACCGCCGATGCGCGGTCCGCGGCGGGCACGAGGTAGGCCACCAGGCGCTTGTCCCCGTCGCCGTGGTCGCGCACCACGACCCGCGCGTCCTGGACCGCAGGGTGTTCGGTGAGCCTGGCCTCGATCTCGCCGAGCTCGATCCGGAACCCGCGGACCTTCACCTGGTCGTCGTTGCGCCCCAGGTAGGCGAGGGTGTCGTCGGGCCGGCGCCGGACGAGGTCCCCCGAGCGGTACATGCGTGCGCCGGGCTCCGCGGCGAACGGGTCCGCGAGGAAGCGCTGGGCGGACAGTCCCGGCCGGTTCAGATAGCCGCGTGCCACGCCCGCGCCACCGACGTACAGCTCGCCGACGACACCGGCCGGCACGGGCCGCAGGTACCGGTCGAGCACATAGGTGCGCAGATCGGGCAGGCCGCGGCCGACCGGGCTGACGGCCCGGTCGGGGTCGGTCCCGGTCAGGAGGTGGTAGGTGGTGTGCACCGTGGTCTCGGTGATGCCGTACATGTTCACCAGCCGGGTGCCCCGGTTGACCGCGCGCCGCAGCCACGGCTTGAGCAGTGCCGGGTTCAGTGCCTCGCCGCCGAACACCACCACCCGCAGGGCGTGTTCCGCGCCGTCCTCGCCCTGCTCCGCGATCAGCTGGTGGAAGGCGGTCGGTGTCTGGTTCAGCACCGTCACCCGCGAGGCGCACAGCAGCCGGTACAGGTCCCTGGGGCTGCGCGCGACGTCCTGCGGCACTACGACGAGGGTGCCGCCGTGCAGCAGCGCGCCCCACATCTCCCACACCGAGAAGTCGAAGGCGAAGGAGTGCAGCAGCGCCCACACGTCCTGCGCGCCGAATTCGAAGTGTTCCCGCGTGGTGGTGAACAGCCGGACGACGCTGCGGTGTTCGACCGTGACACCCTTCGGGGTGCCCGTCGAACCCGACGTGTAGATGACGTACGCGCCGTGGTCCGGCCGGACTCCGGTGTCCGGCAGATCCTCGGCCGGCAGTCCGCTCCACCGGCCGGCGTCCGCGCGCACGTCGACCACCGGGACCGGCGGTACGCCGAGGTCCGGGTCCCAGGGCACGTCGGTCAGCACCAGGCGCGGCGCGCTGTCGCGCAGCACCAGGGCCGTCCGGGCGGCGGGGGAGGCCGGGTCGACCGGCACGTACGTGCCACCGGCCTTGAGTACGGCGAGCACGGCGATCACCAGCTGCTCGGTCCGGTCCAGGCGCAGCGCGACCGGGACCTCCGGCCCGATGCCCAGGCCGCGCAGATGGCGGGCCAGACGGTTGGCGCGTGCGTTCAGCTCCCGGTACGACAGGCTGCGGCCGCCCGCGGTGACGGCGACCGCGTCGGGGGTGGCGGCCGCCATGTCCTCGAACCATGTGTGAACGCACCGGTCTGGCGCCCGCGTCACCGGCGCCTCGTTCCGCTGCGCCAGGACCCGGCGGCGTATCTCGTCGTCCAGGACGGGCAGTTCGAGGGCGGAACACTTCTCGGCCCGGTCGCGGTGGAGGGCGTCGACAAGTCGCGTCACCGCGGTCACCAGGTAGTCGATGACGGACTCCGGGTCGTGGGGCAGTGCGGCCCGCCCCTCGACGGCGAAGCGTCCGGCGCGCTCGCCGATCGCCACCGTCACGGACTCGGCGCACTCGTCGTCCGTGGTGCTCCCGTGCGCGTGCGGGCCGCGGAAGTCGAGGGTCGCCTCGTACCGCGAGGAGTGGACTGAACGGCCGGGGCCGCGCAATTCCCGGTCCATGGTGTGCACCAGGTCCCGCACGCTCATCCCGGACAGGTCGATCCGCACCGGCCGGGTCTCGCCGGCGGTGGTGCTGTGGAACGTCACGTCCGCGCGTCCGCTGAAGATGGACACCGCGAGGGCCCAGCCCGCGTGGAAGAGCGCCGCCGGTCCGGTCCGCAGCTGCTCGGCGCACCGGCGGACGCGTTCGCCGACGAGGGGGTCGAGGATCCGGCTGCCAACGGGGAGCCCGGCGTGGCCGTCGGAAGTCGGCCGTGCCGGTTCCGCGGCGACCAGGTCCGCCAGCGGCGCCCGTACGTCCGCGGCGAGCCGTTCGAGTACGCGCCCGTACAGTGCGGCGACCTCGTGCGCGCGCTCCTGCTGGAGCAGCTCCCGCTGGAACTGCAGGTTGAGCCGCAGCTGGTCGCCGTCGGGATGGGCGAAGACCGTCACCGGGAAGTGGTTGAGGGAGTGCAGGCCGATGCCGGTGACGGCGAAGCCCGCGGCCTCGGCCGCCTCCGCCGCGGCTTCCCTGTCGAGCGGGAAGGACTCGTAGCCGATGACGGTGTCGAACAGCGTCGGCAGCCCGGCGGCGCTCTGGATCTCGCCGAGTCCGCAGGGCGGGCGGCCCAGCAGGGTGCCCTGCCCCCGCTGCAACCGCTCCAGCAGCTCGGCGGCGCTCTCCCCCGGGTCGCATCGCACCCGTACCGGCACGGTGTTGATGAACGTTCCGACCATGCGGTCCGCGTCGGGCAGTTCGGCGGGCCGCCCCGCCACCGCGGCTCCGAACACCACGTCCTGACGATCCGTCAGATGGCCGAGGACGACGGCCCAGGCCCCCTGGACCACGGTGTTGAGGGTGACTCCGAGGTGGGCGGCCCGGTCCGGCAGCGCGAGGGCCGCGGCGGCCGACAGGGGTACGTCGATACGGTCGCTGCCGGTCGCCGAACCGGCGGCAGCGGCGCCCGCCGTGAGCAGGGACGGCTCCGTCAGGCCCGCCAGCTCAGCCGCCCAGGCGCGGGCCGCCCGCGCCGTGTCCTGCCGGCCGAGCCAGGCGAGGTAGTCGCGGTAGCTGGGGGCCGGTGGCAGCGCGGCGGCGCCCTGATCGGCGTACAGGCGCATCAGGTCCTGTGCCAGCAGTGGCAGGCACCAGCCGTCGAGGGTGGCGTGGTGCGCCGACAGGATCAGCACATGCCGGTCCTCGGCCAGGGTCAGCAGCGACATGCGCAGCACCGGTGGCACCGCGAGGTCGAAGTGGAGCGCCACGTCGCTTTCCAGGAACTGCCGGTGGGCGCCCTCGCGCATGGCGTCGCCGAGGCCGCTCAGATCGAGGTACTGCCAGGGCAGCTCGACGCCGTCGACGACGAACTGGACGAGGGTGCCGTCGGGCCCCGGCGCGTAAGCGGCCCGCAGGCCGGGGTGCCGGTCGAGCAGGGCCTGGGCCGCGGCGCGCAGCCGTGCGGGGTCGACCGGCCCGGACAGCCGCAGGGTGTACTGGACCTGGTAGGTGTCGACCTCGGCGGACGTCTCGTGCTCCATCAGCGAGTGCACCAGCAGCCCCTGCGGAAGCGGCGCGAGCGGCCAGACGTCGGACAGGCCCGGCCACTGCTGCTGCCAGTCGTCCAGTTCCTGCTGGGTGACGCCGGGCAGGAGCACGTCCGACGGTGTCAGGCCGCCCGCGCCGGTCCGCACGGCATGCCGGGAGAGCGCGTCGAGCGCCCGGTCCCACAGGTCCGCCAGCTCCCGCGTCCGCGCGGCGGTGAGAACGTCCCCGGAGCCGGTGAACACGGCTTCGAGGCGCGGGCCCTGGGGGGTGTCGACCACGGCGGTGCGCACGGCGAGGTCGACCTCCGCGCCGGGCTCCGGTGCCACGGGCGCGGCCCACCCCTGGGCCGGGGTGAATCCCGCGCCGGACCCGTCCGCTGCCGGCGCCGGGAACCGGCCCAGGTACGCGAAGGAGATCCGGCCGCTCGCCGACCGCTCAAGGGCCGCTGCGGTCCGGGAGTCGAGGTGGCGCGAAAGGCCGTAGCCGATGCCCCGGTCGGGCAGGGCGCGCAGCCGCTCCTTGACGGCCTTGACCGCGGTGCCCGCGGCGGGTCCGCCCGCGAACGCCTCGTCCAGGTCGACTCCGGTCACGTCCAGGCGTACCCGGGTGGTACCGGTCAGCCGGCCGACGGTCCTGGACAGGTCCGCCCCGGCCACCTCGGCGGCCGCCCGGCCGTACTCGTCCAGGCGGATCAGCACGGAGGGCGCGCGCCACTTCGCCAGGGCCATCGCGAGCGCCGTAAGCAGACCTTCCTCGACCCCGCAGCGGAAGGCGGCCGGGAGAGCGTTCAGGAGGGTGTCGGTGAGGGCGGCCGGGAGCAGGAGCCGGGCCTCGGCCGGTGCGCGGTCCGCGCCGTCCGCGAGGTGGCGGCGCACGTCTGCAACCGGGTCCTCGGCGAGGTGGTGGCGCGGGCCGGCAGCCTCGTCGGACCCCTGGGTGGCGGCAAGCCATTCGTCCGCCTCGGCCACGCGCGCGGGCCGGTGCGCCTCTTCGGCCAGGGCGCGGGCCACGGTCGCCAACGGCGCGGTGACCGGGAGCGGTTCGAGGTCGTGCCCGGCCCGAAGCTGCTGCCCGGCCGCTGCGAGGTCGGCGAGGAGGACACGCCAGGAGTGGGCGTCGACCAGAAGGTGGGGCAGGACCATCAGCAGCCGCCCCGCCGTGCGGCTGCCCGCGTCGAACCAGGTGAACTGCGCCACGGGGCCGGCCGCCGGGTCCAACCGGGCGGCGGCGTCCTGGAGTTCGGCCCGCACCAGACGGTGCCACTCCTCGGCCCGGTCGGTGCCCGGCGCGGCGTGCCACGGGGCGTCCGCGGCGACCCGGTGGATCAGCGGGTCCGCGGCGACCGAGCCCGGCGGGGCCACGACGAACCCGTCCGGGTCGGCTGCCGGCACGCGGATCCGGAGCAGGTCGTGACGGTCGATCAGCGCGGCCAGGACGGCGGCCAGTGCGGCCCGGTCCAGGCCTTCGGGAAGGTCCAGGAGCATCGCCTGGCAGTGCTGTGCGGCGCCGTGCCCGAGGTCGTGCAGGAGGCGGGTCGCCGGGAGGTGCGGCACTGGCCCCGCTGCCGCGTCGGGGGCGGGCTCTGCCGCGCCGATCGCGTCGGCGAGGCCGGCCACCGTGCGGGACTCGAAGATCTGCCGGAAGGAGACCGCCACTCCTCGTGCCCGAGCCCGCGAGGCGACCCGCATGGCCTGGATGCTGTCGCCGCCCAGCGACAGGAAGTCGTCGTCGATGCCGACCCGGGCGAGGCTGAGGACCTCGGCGAAACAGCCGGCGAGCACCTCTTCGGCCGGGGAGCGGGGCGCACGGTAGTCGGCCGCGCGGAACTGCGGCCGGGGCAGTGCCGCCCGGTCCGCCTTGCCGTTCGGCGTCAGCGGCATCTCGTCGACGACTATGATGGTCGCGGGCACCATGGCCTCCGGCAGCCGCCGGGCCAGGAACGCCCGCAGTTCGGCGGCGCCGAGTCCGGGCCCCAGGGTGAGCTGCCCGGCCCCGCCGAAGGGTTCGGCCTCCTGGGTCCCGGCTGCGGACGCCGGCACCACGAAGCCGACGAGTTGCTGCCCGCCGGTCCCGTTCTCGTGGACAACGACGGCGGCCTGACGGACCCTCGGGTGCGTCGCGAGGACCGCCTCCACCTCGCCCAGTTCGATCCGCTGCCCCCGCAGCTTCACCTGATCGTCGCTGCGGCCCAGATACTCCAGCCAGCCGTCGGCCCCGGCCCGGGCCAGGTCGCCGGTGCGGTACATCCGCCCGCCTGCGGGGCCCAGCGGATCGGCCAGGAAGCGCGTCGCGGTCTGCGCCGGGCGCCCCAGGTATCCGCGGGCCAGCCCCGGGCCCGCCAGGTACAGGTCGCCGGCCTGCCCGTCGGGGACCGGCCGCAGGTCGGCGCCGAGCAGATACGCACGGGCGTCCGTCATCGCGGTGCCGATCGGCGCCGCGCTGTCGCCGAGCGGTCCGGCGAACGTGGCCCACACGGTGGCCTCGGTCGGCCCGTAGGCGTTGAACAGCCGCCGCCCGGCGCCCCATTCGGCCACCAGGGCAGGGGTGCTGGCCTCTCCTCCGACCACGAGGACCCGCAGGTGGCGCAGGGCCGCCGCGGTGCCCGTGGGCAGGGTGGCCAGGACGCTGGGCGGCAGGGTCGCGTGCGTCACCTCGCGCTCCGCGAGGAAGGCGGCGAGCTCCTCGCCCACCAGTTGCTCCTGCGGCGGCAGGACGAGCAGGGCCCCCGTGGTCAGCGCCGTCACCAGGTCCCACACGGACATGTCGAAGCTGAGCACCGCGTACTGCAGCACGCGGGCGCCCGTACCGTTGTCGAGTTCTCCTACGCGCACGGCCTCGGCCCGGAGCGCGGCGAGCCCCGAATGGGTCACCGTCACCCCCTTGGGCCGGCCGGTGGAGCCCGAGGTGTAGATGACGTAGGCGGCGTTGGCCACGCTCTGCGGCGCGACCCGGTCCGCGTCGGCCGGGTCCGACTCCGGCGCGGCGCGCCGGGCCGCCGCAGGCTCCGGCGCGTCCACGACCAGCACGTCCGCCGCGAGGTCCGCGGGCAGCCGCCCGGCGGCGGCCCGTGTGGTGAGCACGGCCGCGGGGGCGGCGTCGGCCGCCATGTACGCGATGCGCTGCTCGGGATGGCTCAGGTCCCAGGGCAGATAGGCCGCGCCGGCCTTCATGACGCCGAGCAGCGCCGCGATCTGCTCGGCCGAGCGTGGCATCGCCACGGCCACGGTCTGCTCCGGGCCGATCCCGCGGCCGATCAGCCAATGCGCGAACCTGTTCGCCGCCGCGTTCAGTTCCTGGTACGTCCAGACGGTGCCCGCGCTCTCGACGGCCGGGTGGTGCGGCGTCTCCCGTACGCGTGCCTCGAACAGCTCGGTGAAGGTGGCCGAAGGAACACCCGTCCCGGCGAACGGCGCGTCAGCGGACGATCCTCGGGGGTCGCTCACGAATTCTCCAGAGTCTCGGGACGGCATGAGGGGATCGAGGGCTACCTGGCTGAGCTCAACGAGACCGGCAGACTGCTGTACCCGTGCAGGAAGTTGGAGTGGATCGGCCTGGCCGGGCCGTTGGGCACAGCCTCCGCGACATGGGTGCGCAGGGCGGACAGCAGGGCGGCGATCTCCGCCCGGCCCAGGTAGGCGCCGGGGCAGAAGTGCGGTCCGTAGCCGAACGCCACATGCTTGTTGGGGGTGCGGCCCAGGTCGAACGAGCCGGGGTCGGCGAAGAGGCTCTCGTCGTAGTTGGCCGAACTGTTCCAGAGCGTGACGACGTCGTCGGCGCGCAACAGCCGCCCCCCGATCTCGACGTCCTCGCGGACCCGCCGGCCGAAGTGCATGGCGGGGCTGGCCCAGCGCAGCACCTCTTCGACCGCGCTCTCCACCGTGACGTCCCCGGACGTGAGGCGCCGCCACTGCTCCGGGTGCTCCATCAGCGCGCGCATGGCACTGATCATCGAGAGCCTGCTGGTCTCGTCGCCGCCGATGATGATGCTGTAGCAGTTGAAGATGATCTCCTGCTCGGTGAGCGGCTCCCCGTCGATCGTGCTGGTCGTCAGGACGCTCAGTACGTCGTCGCGCGGGTCCTTGCGGCGCACCGCTGCCAACTCCGCGAAGTAGAAGAGCAGTTCGTTGCGTGCGACGACCGCCTCTTCCGCGGAGCTACTCTCGTCCTCGGTGCTGAGCGCCTCCTTCGTCAGGACCAGCAGATCGTCGCGGTCCGCGGCGGGAACCCCCAGCAGGTCGGCGATGGTGGCCATCGGTATGTGCTCGGCGACGTCCTTGGCAAAGTCGCAGTCCCCGGCCTCGACCGCGCTGCGCACCAGCCGGTCGGCACGTGCGCGCACCCCGGCGACGACCGGTTCGAGCACCCGGGGCGCGAACGCCTTCAGCATCAAGTTGCGCAGTTCACGGTGGCGTCGGCCGTCCGTGACGGCGAGCATCTTGCCCGCCGCCGAGTCCCCGCCCTCCAGCAGCGTCGCCAGTACATTGCCGTACTCGGAGGTGAAGCGCTTGTTGTCCCGGTAGACCCCCATCACGTCCTCGTAGCGCGAGAGCACCCAGAAGCCGGGCACGGCGCGGCCCTCCACCTCGTGCCAGTGCACCGGGCTCTGCGACCGGAACCGGCGCCACATCTCCACGAGTTCGGCGTCGGGCGCGAGGAAGGTACGCGGGTCGGTGAGGTCGGTGCGTTCAACGGTCAGGGTGGTCACGATCGTTCTCCCGCCATTTCTCTCCCGATGTCCGGTCGCCAGGACATCCCTGACTGTCGATGAATTTGTCCGGAACGCGCGCACGGCGTGGCAGCGGCCTTGTCCGGCAACAGTCTGAATGAGAACATTGCCGCGCGGTTCAACGGCCGACCAATAGGCCGGTCAATTTCCCAGGACCGCCCATTTCGAACTCCGTGGAGTCTACGTGACCGAGAATCTCGACGGCTATTACTGCGTCACCGTGATACCCGAACCGGGCATCGCGGATACGAGTGAAGAGGCCTTTTCCCGGGCCGAATCCCAGGGGCTCATGATTCCGCTGGCACAGGTGTACCAAGCGAAGTCCTGGGTTTCAACGGGCGAGAACACGCCGCTGCTGCCTCAGGACGTGGTCAACGGTATAGGCCGGGACAATCTGCAAGCCATCGCCGAGGCGTCCGGAATCACGGTCGACGATGTCGTCGCCGAGGCGATCGAGAAGCTGCCGGCGCTGGTGGACGGAGCCTCTCCGGACGGAACTCTCAGCGTCGACCCCGAGAACCCGCCGACCGTCGCCCTGGGCGCCGCGAAGGTGCTCCTGGTGCGGATCTCCGCGTAGCACCGAAGCGGCGTGCCCCTAGGCGCCTATGCCGCCTATGCCGCGAGCGTGTTCAGGCACATGAGCAGGGTGCGGGCCTGGGCGCTGACGTAGTGGCTGTAGCGGGTGAACGCGGCGAGCTGATCGTGGGAGACCCAGCGGAACCCGGGCGGTTCCTGCACCGGCGCCTCGCTCTGCGTGGCCTCGACGACGAGGTACCGGCTCACCGCGTTGAGGAAGCGGCCCCCCTCCTCCGAGTGCAGCGCCGAGTAGCGGATGCGCGACGGCGGGGCGGACCTGACCAGGTCGAGGAAGGGCGGCTGCTCCCCCGCCGGCAGGTGCGCGTGGTTGCGCGGCACGCACTGCACCGTGGGTCCGAACTCAGCGTCGGAGAAGCCGGCTTCCGCGCGCGCGCTGACCAGGACGTGCGGCACACCGTCGAAGGTGCGCGTCAGGAAGGCGATGAGGCCCTGGTCGTTCGGTTCGAGCAGCGGCTGGGTCCACGCGCCCACCTCCCGGTTGCCCGCCCGCACCGACACCGCCATGACGCGGAAGTACCGTTCGTCGTCCCGGTGGATGGAGTATGCGTCACACGTCCAGCCCGGGATGTCGGCGAGCGAGACCGGCACCCCGGTGATGGGGGTCACCGATCGCCGCGCCGCGAGCCACGACAGCAGCTCGGTGTCGCAGTGCAGGGCGCGGGAACCGACGCCCCGGTACAGGCCGGCCAGGGCCGAGCGGGCGTCGAAGTTCACCGTGTTGTCGTGGCGCAGCAGTTCATGGATCTGCCCCAGGGTGAGCCAGCGGAAGTCCTCGTGGTCGGGGACCGGATCCGTCACCTCCACGACCATGTTCCGGTTGCGTTTGCGCCGGAACCACGAGCCGTGCTCGCTTTGCAGCACGTCCGACAGAACGCGGCCGCGGGAGCTGTCGGTGAAGTACTCCAGGTAGCGGACGTCCGCCCCTTTGTGGATCTTGGTGTAGTTGCTGTACGTGGCCTGCACGGTGGGCGAGATCTGCACCAGCCCGGGATTGCCCGGCTCCATCTTGGCCTGCATGAGAAAGTGCAGGACCCCGTCGAACTCCCGCGCGAGAACCCCCAGGATGCCGACCTCGGGCTGGGCGATGATGGGCTGGTGCCAGCTGCGGCGGTCGGGGTGCTCCCCCGTGCTGACGCGCAGCCCCTGCACGGTGAAGAACCGTCCGCTGCTGTGCACGAGGTTGCCGGTCTCCGGCGAGAAGGACCAGCCGTCGAGCTCGTCGAACGCGATGCGCCGCACCGTGAAGTCGACTTCCCTGCGGCGTCGTTGCACCCAGGCGGTGATGTCCGCCACGGACTCGCCGCGCCGTGCGGCCGCGGACCGCGTGATGCGCTCGGCCAGCGTGGCATCCGCGCGGTCCATGAGCTGCGGCCGGGCCTGACTGTCCATCACACTTTGCAACTCCGGCTCCTCACCCTGTCGATGATGCCGTCGGCATCGGTCTGCGCTGCGGCGAGTGTGGGCACTGCGGCTTGGGCCGATCTAGGCCCGCCCTTGCGGAGCGGGGCGGCGGCGGGACCCGGCGGGCGGGCAAGAGCGGCCCAAGGCCGGCTTTAGACGGTCCGCCGAGGGTTCTGGACATCCCGCTGCCGATGGAGGAGTTGGTGCTGTGCGCGTCCTCATCGTGTCCTGGCCCTGGAGGACTCACTTCCAACCGATGGTCCCGTTGGGCTGGGCGCTGCAGGCCGCAGGGCACGAGGTGCGTGTCGCCAGCAGCCCGGACCTGACCGAATCGCTGACCTCGTCGGGCCTGATGGCGGTTCCGGCCGGCCCGCCCGATGTGCTCAAGAGGCTGTACGAGCAGTTCACCGAGGAACAGGTGGCGCTCGTACGGACTTTGGAGCAGCTCGGATCGCGCGACGACTTCTTCTTCGACTTCGCCGTGGACTCCGAGGAGGCGCTGACCTGGGACCGGCTGCGCCTGCGGACCCGGTACTTCACGGAGATCCTCAAGGGCGTCAACGACTCGATGGTCGAGGAGCTGGTCGACTACTGCCGCTGGTGGAAGCCGGACCTGGTGATCTGGGAGTGGATGAGCCACGCGGGCGCGATCGTGGCCCGCGCGACCGGCGCGGCCAGCGCACGCATCCGCTCGGAGATCGATGTCGACGCCTGGTCGCGGCGAGCCTTCCTGCAGCTGCGCGCACAGCAGCCCCCCGAGGAGCGCGAGGACGCGCTGGCCGACTGGCTGGGGAGCTGGGCGGAGAAGTTCGGGACGTCGTACTCCGAGGAAATGGTGACCGGCCATTTCACCATCGAGCACATGCTGGAGTCCATGCGGATCGATTCGCATGTGCCGCACGTACCCCTGCGCTATGTCTCCTACCACGGGCCCGCCGTCGTACCCGCGTGGGCCCGCCGCGCCCCGAAGGAGCGGCGCGTGCTGGCCACCTTCGGGATCAGCCAGAAAAAGGGACGGGAATACCAGGCCGTCTCCGTCGCGCAGTTGCAGCAGATACTCGATTCCCTGGCCGATCTGGACATCGAACTGGTGGTGACGGCACCGGAAAAGGTCCAGAAACATCTGAAGCGGATTCCCTCGAACACGCGGCTGGCGGAGTTCGTCCCCTTGCACGCGGTGATTCCCACGTGTTCAGCTGTGATCCATCACGGCGGGATTCCCGCGTTCCTTGAGTCGATCGCCAACGGCGTTCCGCAACTCATGGTCGGCCGGGTCGTCGGTGACATCGACCTGCGCGCCCCACTGTTGGAGGAGGCCCGGGGCGGCCTCTACATATCAAGGCCGCACCTGTCAGGGGAGCGGGTCCGGGAGTGCCTGGTGCGGCTGCTGGAGGACCCGGCGTTCCGCGAAGGCGCCGAGCGGCTGCGCAGGGAACAGGCGACGCGGCCGACGCCCAGCGACCTCGTGTCCGAACTGGAGAAGCTCGCGGCACGCCACCGCTCCCACTGAACCGGTCTCGCCCTGCTCTCGGCACCCAGGAGGAACATCACCATGCTGTCGGAACGAATGGCGGAGCTGCGGGACATGGCAGCGGACATCTTCACCGTGGAACCCGAGGAAGTGGAACGGGCCACCAGTTTCGTCGACGACCTGGGCGCGGACTCGCTGCTGGCCGTCGAGCTGCTGAGCCGTATCGAGCAGCGCTACGACGTCATGATCGACGCGAACGACCTGGCGAAGATGACCGATCTGCCCTCCACGTACAAAGTCGTGGCCGACGCGGCGGGATGGTAGCCGTCGTGCACCGCGTGGTCATCACCGGTCTGGGGCCGGTGTCGAGCATCGGCACCGGAACGGACGACTTCTGCCATGCCGTGCGGGCGGGGAAGAGCGGCATCTCGCGGATCTCCTCGTTCGACGTGTCGGGGTTCGATAATCAAATGGCCGGTGAGGTGGCGGACTTCGACGCCGCGCGGCTGGTCACCCGGCTCAGCGTCGCCGACTGGGGACGCGCCTCGCTCTTCGCCGCGGCCGCCGCCCGGCTTGCGGCCGACGACGCCGGCATCCAGGACCTCGGCGATGACGCCGCTGTCCTCATGGGAACGACATCGGGCGAGATTCCGCACGTCGTGACGATGACCGAGTCCTGGCATCGGGGCGGTCCCGCGACCCCCGACCCGGCGCTCGCCACACAACTGCCGGCCGGCCGCCTGGCCCTGGCCGCCGCCCAGGAGATCGGTGCCACGGGCGAGACGATGACGTTCTCGGCCGCGTGCGCGGCGGCCAACTGCGCCATCGGATACGCGTACGACCTCGTCTCCTCGGGCGAGGTCCCTGTCGCCGTGTCGGGCGGCGCCGACGCGGTGAGCCGGTTCACCCATGCCGCGTTCAACCGCCTCGGCGCCCTCGCGAAGGACACCTGCCGGCCCTTCGACCGGGAACGGGACGGCATGCTGACGGCGGAGGGCGGTGCGGCGCTGGTCCTCGAGACCCTGGAAGGCGCGGTCGCACGAGGTGCCCGTGTCTACGCCGAGGTGCTCGGGTACGCGGTCAGTTGCGATGCCTACCATCCGTCGGCGCCGGAGCCGCGGAACATCGCGCGGACCATGCGCAGCGCGCTGCGGCGCTCCGGTGTGACACCGGACGAGGTCGACTACATCTGCGCGCACGGTACCGGCACGCAGCTCAACGACCGGGTGGAAGCACAGGCCGTCCGCGATGTGTACGGTGACGCGGCGCCCCCGGTCAGCTCCCTCAAGTCCATGCTCGGGCACACCATGGGGGCGGCCAGCGGCTTCGGCAGCATCGCCTGCGCCCTGGCGGTGAGCCGGGGTTTCCTCCCGCCGACCATCAACCACCGCCACGCGGATCCGCAGCTGGCCGGCCTCGATCCCGTCGCCGGCACCGCCCGCGACGCGACCGTTCGCGTGGCCCAGAACAACGCCTTCGGCTTCGGCGGCAACAACGCCATCGTCGTCTTCGGGAGCGCCCCATGCACATCGTGATCTCGGGCCGGGGAAGCGTTCGGCCGGATCCCGCCCCCCGGCCGAACACCCCGCCGTCCGGGCCGGCCTTCACCGTCGACTCCTTCGACGCGGAGGCGCTGCTCGGGCGCCGAACCGCCCAATACAACCACCGCAGCGCCCAGTTGGCGATGGTCGCCTGCGGCCGGGCGCTCGATGACGCGGGCCTTCAGGTGACCGACGAGAACCGTGACCGCATCGGCGTCACGCTGGGCACGGCGGCGGGCAGCGTCACGGGCATGGCCGAGTTCGGCACGGACACCTTCTCCCAGCCGCGTCCGCACATGGTGGCCGCCGCCAAGTCCTCCCACTGCGTGCTCAGCGCGCCGGCCGGAGCCGTGGCGATCGCCCATGGCCTGCGGGGCGCCAACGCGACGGTCGCCTCCGGGCCCGCGACCGGCCTCGCCGTGCTGCGCCACGCGGTGGTCATGCTGCGGGCCGGACACGTCGACGCGGTGGTCGCGGGCGCGTCGGAGGAGTTCACCGGGCCCACGTCCTGGCTCGCCCGGGCGGCCCGCGGCCCGCGGACCCAGGGCGAGGGCGCGGCCGCCTTCCTGCTGGAAAGCGGGGACCGCGCCCGGGCCGCCGGCCGGAAGGCACTCGCCGCGGTCGCCGCCGTGCGCGTACGGGCGGTGACCGGCTTCTCGGCCGAGCAGTTCACCGGCTTGCTCGAGCGAGCGCTGGACGAGGCGGGCGTGCGGGCACCGGAGGTCTCGGCGGTGGCCTTCCGCCACACCGGGGTCGACGCGGTGGACGAGGCCCAGCGCGGCGCATTTGCCGAGGCGCTGCCCGAGGCGGCCCAAATCACCGACGAGCAGCGGATCGGGGACTGCTACAGCGCCCACGCACTGCTCCAGCTCGCGGGGCTCCTGGACGAGGCGAGACTGCCTGCCGTGGTCGTCGCGGCGGACCCGGACGGCCTGTTGGCCGTCGCCGTGCTGACGGGCGTCCCGCAGTGAGCCGCGCAACTCACCGACGGCACACGGCAGGGAGCGACTGTGCAACGTCCTGAACCCATGGCGGACAACCTCTGCGAGTACCTCCTGGCTCCCGCCGCCCGCACCCCGGACAAGGCCGCCGTGGTGGAGTCCGACGAGAGCGGGACGCTCACCGAGGTCTCGTACCGGCAACTCGCCGCGCTCGTGGACGAGTACACCCGGGCCCTTGAGCCGCTCGGCCTCGAGGTCGGCGACCGGGTCGTCGTGGAGGCCCACACCTGCGCGACGGCGGTGGCGCTGCTGCTCGCCTGCGCCAGGCTGGGCCTGCCGTTCGTCCCGGTCAGTCCGCAGACCCCCGACAACCGTCTCCTGGCGATCCTGCGGTCGGTCGAACCGGCGCTCCACGCCCGGGCGGACGGCGTCGCCCGGCGTGACCTGCCGTGGGCCGGTGGCACCGCGAGCTTCGGGCGCGGCGGGCTGACGGCGCAGGGGACGCAGGCGCGTCGGACGCCGCGGCGCCGGCGCGCACTCGTCGTCGACACGGCCTACATCATCTTCACCTCAGGGTCGACGGGCCGTCCCAAGGGCGTGGTGATGAGTCACCGGGCGATCGTCACGTTCCTGCGGGCGGTGATCGCGGACGGGCTGGTCGGCGCCGCCGACCGGGTCGCCAGCACCTCTCCGCTCCAGTTCGACTTCGCGCTCTTCGGGATCGGTATCGCTCTGGGGAGCGGCGCGACGCTGGTGCCGGTGGGGCGCGAGTATCTCGACTCGCCACGGCGCATGGTCGGCTACCTCCGGGACGCCGGCGTCACCCAGGTCCACGGGGTGCCCTCGCTGTGGCGTCCGGTCCTGCGCCACGACCCGGAGCTGCTGAAGCGCCTTGAGACGGTGCGCTCGGTGGTCTTTGCCGGTGAGGCCTTCCCCCTCGCCGAACTGCGCCGGCTCCAGGAGCTGTTGGCCGGGGCCCGCCTGGTCAACGGCTACGGCGCGACCGAGTCGATGGCGGCCTCGTTCACCGACGTGCCCGACCCGCTGCCCGCGGACCAGCGGGCGCTGTCGATCGGGCACGCGCACTCCGGAGCCGAGATGACCCTGGTGGACCCGGCCGGGCGTGCGGTGACGCGGCCGGGGGTGGTCGGCGAGATCCACCTGCGCAGCCCCGCGTTGTTCAGCGGCTACTGGGACGATCCCCTGGCCACCGCGAAGGTGCTGGTGCCCGACCCGCTGGATCCGCGGCACGGGCAGAAGGTGCTGCGCACCGGCGATCTGGCCTACCTGGACGAGCACGACGAGCTGTACTTCGTCGGCCGCGCCGACACCCAGGTGCAGATCCGGGGCAACCGGGTCGAACTGGGCGATGTGGAAAGCGTGTTGACCCGGCTTCCGGCGGTGGCGTCGGCCGCGGCCACCGTTGTGCCGCGCGGCAGCGACACCGTACTGATGGCGGGGGTCGTGCTCGACGACACCGCGGCGCCGTTCGACGAGGACGCGGCGCTCGCCTTCTGCGCCGAGGAGTTGTCCGCCTACATGCGGCCGCGCCGGATCCGGCCCCTGGCCGACCTGCCCCTGACCGAGAACGGCAAGGTCGACCGGGCGCTGCTCGCACGCCTTGTGACCGGCGCCGGTCACGACGGGCGTACTGACATCGATGCGACACCGAGGAGCCCCGCATGACGTACACCCTGTCCCTGGACCGCCGCGTACGGCTGGCGGACATCGAGTCGATCGCCGCCGCGCAGGACCCCGGGCTGGCGGTGGACGTTGCCGTGCGCGAGCGGGTCGACGCCTCCCGGCGCACGCTGGAGAAGTTCGTGGCGAGCGGCCGGATCATCTACGGCGTCACCACCAGCATGGGCGGGTTCGTCGACTGGCTCGTCCCGGTCTCCATGGCGCGCCAGTTGCAGGAGAACCTGCTCAACGCGGTGGCGACCAACGTGGGCGCGCGCCTGGACGACGTCACCGTCCGCGCGATCATGGTGTCCCGCATCGCGTCCCTGTCCCGCGGCAACTCGGCCATCTCCCTGGCCAACCTCGACAGGTTCATCGCGGTGGTGAACGCGGGAATCGTCCCCCTCGTACCGGAGAAGGGGTCGCTCGGCACCAGCGGCGACCTCGGGCCGCTCGCCGCTATCGCGCTGGTCTGCATAGGCCAGTGGAAGGCCCGGCTGGGCGGCGAGGTGCTGCCGGGTGCCGAGGCGCTGCGCCGGGCCGGCATCGCTCCGATGGAGCTCAGTTACAAAGAGGGACTCGCCCTCATCAACGGCACATCGGGGATGGTCGGCCTCGGCTCCCTCAATGTGCGGCGGGCGCGCCGGCTCCTGCGGTCGTACCTGCTCGTCTCCGCGCTCTCCGTGGAGGCGCTGGGGGGCAAGACCAAGCCGTTCGACCCGCGGGTCCACGCGCTCAAGCCGCATCGCGGCCAGCAGGAGGTCGCGGACTTTCTGTGGCGGACCCTGGGCGACTCCCGGCTCGCGGTCGACGAACTCGACATCGAGCAGCTGCTCGCGGACGAGATCGCGGACACCGCGAAGGCCGGGTCCCAGTCGATCGAGGACGCCTACTCCGTGCGGTGCACGCCCCAGATCCTCGGACCGGTCCTGGACAGCCTGGCCACGATCGAGCGGACCGTCGAGGACGAGCTGAACTCCTCCAACGACAACCCGCTCGTCAACCCCGACGAGGCGGAGGTCTTCCACAACGGGCACTTTCACGGCCAGTACGTGTCGATGGCGATGGACCATCTGGTGATCGCCATGACGACCCTGATGAACCTCTCCAACCGCCGCATCGACCGGTACCTGGACAAGAGCAATAGCAACGGGCTGCCGCCCTTCCTGTGCCGGGAGGACCCGGGCCTTCGCCTCGGCCTGATGGGCGGTCAGTTCATGACCGCGTCCCTGACCGCGGAGACCCGGGCGATGGCGATGCCCATGTCCATCCAGTCCCTGACCACCACCGCGGACTTCCAGGACATCGTCTCGTTCGGGTTCGTCGCGGCCCGCCGCGCCCGGGAGGTGCTGGACAACGTGGCCCACGTGGTGGCGTTCGAGCTCCTGTGCGCCTGCCAGGCGGTCGACATTCGCGGCACCGACGGCCTGTCCTCGGCCACCCGCGTCCTGTACGAACGGACCCGGGAGCTGATCCCGTACCTCGACCGCGACTTCACCACCACGGAGTACGTGGAGGAGCTCGCCCAACGGCTGCTGACGCACCCGGACCTGGGCTGAGGATCGCCGTGCCCGCCTCAGCACCGAAAGCGACCATGTCCGCCCTGCCCGTGCCGTGGGAGTGGAGCGAACGGGCAGCCGACGGCACCCACGGCGTCCTGCGGCTCGCGGTGGATCTCGGCGCCGAGCACATGGCCGGCCACTACCCCGGCCACCCGATCCTGCCGGGAGTGGTCGTCATGGACTGGGTGCTGCAGGCCGTCGACAGCCTGCACGGCGGCGGCCTTCGGCTGCGCCGCATCGACCGGGCCCGCTTCGTCCGGCTCCTGCTGCCCGGCGACGTACTGGAACTCACCCTCCGGGTGCGTCCCCGCGAGCCTGACCGTGCGGGGGCCGGTGACGCGGGGATCGTCGCCGAGGCCCGGATCGTGCGCTCGGACGGACGGCCGGCCGTCGAACTCGACGCCGTCTTCCAACCGTTGGTGACCCATGCTTGACCATGCGCAGGTACGCGGCCTGCTGCGGCAGCGCCCGCCGATGATCCTGCTCGACACCGCCGGGCAGGTCTCGCCGACCTCGCTCGTCGCCACGAAGGCGGTCACCGGTTCCGAAGGCTGCTACCGGGACCTCGCGGACGGCACGCCCCTCACCGGCTTCGCGTACCCGCAGGCGCTCATGGTGGAGTCGTTCGGCCAGGCGTGCTCGGTGCTGTGGACGCTGGCCGGTCTCGGCCCGCCGGAGCGCATCCCTGTGCTGGTGTCGGTGAGCGGCCTGGCGTTCCACTCGGCGCCCCTGCCCGGTGACGTCCTGGAACACGAGGTCCGGCTCGTGCACCGCTCCGGCACCGCCTGCGAGTTCACGGGCCGGTCCCACGTGCGAAACGACACCGTGCTCGACGTCGGCTCCCTGCTGGTCGCCTCGCTGCCGGGCCCCTGACCCGCCCGAGACCGCACCCCGAACCCCACGACCGACCCCGACCGAAAGACGGAACATGCAGAACATCGACCACTCGGCCGTACACATCCGATCGATCGTCGCCGGCGTTCTGGACCTGGATCCGCACGCCATCGAGGACGACCAGGACTTCATCGACGTCTACCGGGCGGACTCCCTCAACCTGATCGAGGTCGTCGCCCAGGTCGAGAAGCACTACCAAGTGGAGCTCCCCTTGGACGAGTTGCACCGCGCGCGCTCCGTCGGCGGCCTGCGGGCCCTGCTCGTCAGGCTTCTGGACGACACCCGCGTCCCGGACTCGGCGGGTTAGAGGTCATCTCATTTGGGGCGTTCGATAGGCTCCGGGTGTGGGGATCGTTGAGCGGCTGGTGCCGGATGAGCTGTGGGAGTTGTTCCAGCGAGTGGTGCCGGAGGCGCCGAGTCGGCCTCAGGGAGGTGGCCGGCGCCGGCACGGTGACAGGGAGGTGCTGGCTGCGATCGTGTTCGTGGCCACGTCGGGCTGTACGTGGCAGCAGCTGCCGGCCGCCTCGTTCGGACCGTCGGGACCCACGGCTCACCGGCGTTTCACCGAGTGGTCGAAAGCCCGGGTGTGGGCGAAGCTCCATCGCCTGGTCCTCGACGAACTCGGCTCCCGGGGTGAACTGGACTGGTCTCGCTGTGCGATCGACTCGGTGAACATGCGGGCCCTGAAAAGGGGGGCCTGACAGGTCCGAATCCAGTAGATCGAGGCAAGTACGGTTCGAAGATCCACTTGATCACCGAGCGGACCGGATTGCCCATCTCCATCGGCATCTCCGGCGCCAACCTGCACGACAGCCAGGCCCTCGAACCGCTCGTTCGCGGCATCCCGCCCATCCGCTCCCGTCGCGGTCCGCGCCGACGACGGCCGGCCAAGCTCCACGGCGACAAGGGCTACGACTACGACCACCTGCGCCGATGGTTACGCCAGCGAGGCATCCGGCACCGCATCGCCCGCAAAGGCATCGAGTCCTCCCAGCGCCTGGGACGCCACCGCTGGACCATCGAACGCACCATGGCCTGGCTCGCCGGATGCCGCCGCCTGCACCGCCGCTATGAACGCAAGGCCGTCCACTTCTTGGCCTTCACCAGCATCGCCTGCACCCTGATCTGCTACCGCAGACTCACCAAATGAGATGACCTCTTAGGCCTGTCCGGGGCCCCGGTGGGCCTCCACCCGTCGTGCGGGTGGAGGCCGCCGCTCACAGTGCCACTCCGCCGTCGACGCGGAACACCTGGCCCGTGACGTATCCGGCCTGAGGCGAGAGCAAGTAGGAGACCATCCCCGCCACCTCTTCGGGTGTGCCGAAGCGGCGCAGCGGTATGCGGTCGAGGACGGCGCTCTTGGACACCGAGGCGACCATGTCGGTGTCGATGAAGCCGGGGGCCACGGCGTTGGCGCGCACGCCGAGCCGCGCGAACTCCTTCGCCATCGACTGGGTGAGCGCGATGATCCCGGCCTTGGACGCGGAATAGTTGGCCTGCCCGGCGCCGCCGACCACGCCCGCCGCCGACGACAGGGTGACGATCGCCCCGGCTCCGCGCCGAGCCATCGGACGGGCCACGGCGCGCAGCAGATTGGCGGTGCCGTCGAGGTTGGTCCGCAGCACCGTGTCCCACTCATCGTCGGACATCAGCATGAGCGGCCGGTCCCGGGTGATGCCCGCGGATGCCACGGCCGCCGCGACGGGGCCGAAGCCGGCCTCGACCTCGGCGACGAAGCCGCGCACCGCGACGCGGTCGGCGACGTCGACGCGCCGGACCAGCACCCGCCGCCCGGCGTCGCGGACCTCTTTGGCGGTCACGTCGGCCGCGGCCTCATCGGAGTGATAGCACAACGCCACGTCGAACCCGTCGCGCGCCAGCCGTATCGCGACGGCCCGCCCTATCCCCCGTGACCCGCCGGTCACCAGTGCCACCGGGCCCGCTTTCGCGGCCACTTCGGACATCCCCGCTCCTCTCCTGGGAGAAGCAACGAGCGTCGTCCGGGCTTCTATACGTCGCCTAGCGGAGGTCTTAAGAGGACGTTGGGGCCGCGCCACCGCCTATGCTGCCCGTATGACGGGGGTCGAGAGCGGGCTGCGCGGGAGCGCCCCTTCCTGATCGAATCGATCCTGCCCGCCGACGTGCTGGCCATCCAGACCTTCGCCCACGGGCTCGACTTCCCCCTGTCCCCGCAGGAGGAGGCGGTCATCGCCGCGGCCGGCCCCACGCGCCGCGCCGAGTTCACCAGTGTGCGGGCCTGCGCCCAAGACGCGCTCACCGCGCTCGGTGTGCTGCCCGCGCCGCGGCCGTGGCCCTCGTCCGCCGCGTCAGCGCCCTCGGCATCGACGCCGAGCCCAACGCCCCGCTCCCGGAGGGAACACTGGGCATCATCACCCGCCCCGAGGAGCGCACCGCCCTCGCCGGGCTGCCCGCGGCCGGGCTCTGCTGGGACCGCCTCCTGAGGCCTGCCTCGGCCTCGCCCCGGACGGCACCTTCACCGCCCGCGTCCTCGTCCCGGCGCCGCCCGAACTCGCTTGTCTGCACGGGCGTTGGGCCGCCGAGGGCGCTCACATGGTCACGGCGGTCGTGGTGGCGGCGGGCTGACGGGGAACCGGCGCCGTCGTCGCACCGGCCGGGCTCACGCCTGCTGCCTCAGCGCCGCCTGCCTCGCACCAGGTGGCGCAGGACGGACGCGCCGGCCGCCCCGGCCAGGAGTCCGCCCGCCAGGGGTGCGATGACGTGCGCCCAGGGATCGCGGATCGGCTTGTACGCGGCCCTGCCCTCTTTGATCTCGAGGAAGCCGAGTGGCCTCGCCTCTCCCCCGCCGCCGGCCGGGAGGTCCGCACCGGACTCCTTGGGGGCCTTGGCGCCGAAGCCGTAGCCGAACCCGACGCGCGCCACGGGGATCACGGTGACGCCCTGGCGCTCGACGGCTTCGCCGAACACGATGGCGCCGGGGGTCCGGACGCCGAGCTTGTCGGCGAACTGGTCCAGCAGAGCGGCGTGTTCGGCCGACGTGGCGTCCAGCGGCGCGTTCTCGGAAGCGGTCATCGGGTGCCGTCCTCGGCAGAGCCCAAAAGACCGACGGCGGCCGGGGCGGAGATCGGGTTCACGGCGATGGCGAAGCAGTCCACCACAGTGACGATACACGCGGCACCGGTCACGTCAGCGCTGCCGGGATGTCCGGCAGGACGGTCGTGCCGACGGGCCGGTCGGTGAGGACGGCCTTGAGGACGGCGCCGCGGTCGCGTCCGTCGACGACGTGGGCGCTGCGCACTCCGTTGCGTACGGCGTCCAGACAGCCGCGCATCTTGGGGAGCATCCCGGACGACAGGTGAGGCAGCAGGTCCTCCACCTCCTTCGCCGTGAGCCGCTCGTAGATCTCCTCGGTGTGCGGCCAGTTCGCGTGCAGGCCGGCGACATCGCTGACCAGGAGAAGCTTCGACGCTCGCAACGCGGCGGCGATGGCGGCCGCCACGGTGTCGGCGTTGACGTTGTAGACGTGGGCGTCCTCCGTGCTGCGGGCAATGGAGGACACGATCGGGATGAGGCCCTCCGCGAGCAGGCTCTCGATGAGGCGCGGGGCCACGTGGGCGATCGCTCCCACCCGGCCGATGTCGACGAGGCACCCGTCGATCTCGGGCCTGTGCCGTGCGGCGGTGAGCATGTCGGCGTCCTCGCCGGATATGCCCACGGCGAGCGGCTCGTGCTCGTTGATCAGGCCGACGAGTTCGCGCTGGACGACGCCGGTGAGCACCATGCGTACGACGTGCATGGCGGCCTCGGAGGTGACCCGCAGGCCGTTCTTGAACTCGGAGGCGATGTCCTGGCGTTCGAGCTCGGTGCTGATCTGCGGCCCGCCGCCGTGGACGACGACGGGGCGCAGTCCGGCTCCGTGCAGGCACACCACGTCGCGAGCGAAGCGGCGGCGCAGTTCGTCGTCGACCATGGTGCTGCCACCGAGCTTGATCACGGCGATCTCGCCGAGGCCGGCGTCGATGCCGGGCAGTTTTCCGGCCTCATCGGCGGCCACTTTCGTGATGCTCATGGGCGACTCCTGTGGTGGTCGGTCCGATGCCCTCAGGAATTCGGGGAATTCTCCGGCAGGCGCCCGGGCAGACTACCGTGAAATCGAAAGCGGCCACACGGCACGAGGCATTTCTGAAAACCTTCGCCCGGTGCCGGTGCGATGTCCTGTCCACAGGACATCCGCGTTTATCCGAAGGCTTTTCCCGGCTCCGGGCTTTGTCGCCACAGTTCCGGCCGCGGTCAGCCCCACTGCTCCGGCGCGAGGGAGGCGACCGGCTGGGGCTTGCCGATGACGGCGAGGGCGATGAGGAAGCTGATCTGGCCGACCACGATGGTCAGGGTGGCCAGGGCCTTGTCGGCGTAGAGCTCGTCGCTGACCCCCTCCTTGCCGACCGGGGCGGGCTGGAGCGTCGCCTCCACCAGGGCCAGGGCGGCGCGTTCGGCGTCGGTGAAGTACGGAGCGTCCTGACAGGAGGAGACGGCCGTGATGCGTTCCTCCGAGACGCCCGCCTTGCGCAGGAAATTGGTGTTCAGGATCGTCAGAAGGTGTTGTTCACGATCTGCCCGGCGCGCAGGTGCACCAGGTTCATGGTGGTGCGCGGCACCGATTGGTTTCCGGTGGCACGGAAGAGAGCGGCGCTGACGTCGTTCAGCGCGGGCACGAGCGCGTTCGGGTCGGGCACCCGGGATGTGAGTGGTCGACATGGCGGGCTTGTGACTGCGGGGCCGGAATTTGACGTCTCGTCAGTTCTCGGCGTAGCCGATCTCGAAGACGCTGGCAAACAGGAGCACGAGCGAGGAGTTGGCCGTGGCGGTCGTGGCGGGGCGGGCGTCCGCGGGTCGGCCACGGTGACTCCTCGCGTCCATCGGCGGCTTTCCGACGGCTTGGCCCGGCGGCCATCGCGAGCGTCTTCCGCCGCTGCCATCGCGGTCAGGGACACCCGCCGGCGGCCGGCTTGGAGTGTCGGCCGCCAGCGTTTCCCTGCGTAGCATGTCCCGGTGGCCGACGACGATTTCGAGTTGTTGAACTCCTTGGTCCCGCCCGGTGAGCGAGAGCACTTTCAACGGTTCACGGTCGCGGTCAACAACGCCACGCGCGTGATCGGTGCGCTCTCCTTGTGGGGCACCCTGTCGGTCGCCTCCGAAGACGTGGCCGATCCCGCCCAGCAAATGCGTGCCCCGGACATCCGCTGGCTCACTTCCGAGACCCAGCTCACCGAGAACATGGTCCTCTCCGCGCTCGGTGCGCTGGTCGCCTGCAAGATGGTCACCGTCATACGGGACGGCATCTGGACGGTCGCCGCCCCGCGCGGCGAGAAGGAAGCCCAGGTCGCGCGTGATCGCCTGTTGACTCACCTGCGTTCAGCCACCCGCGGTGGCGAACCGAGGCCCGTAGGCGCGCCCTGGCTGCCCCAGCCTCCGACCGGTCCATCGGGATCCTGAGCGTTGCGGGTCGGGCTGGTTGTATCCGGAGCAGCAGACGTGGAATCCCACGATGCCCACCTCCCGTGAGCGCGCGGCTTCCCCGGCCCGCTCAGTGACAGGTTGTGGGGGCTTCCGGTTTGGTGGTGCGTTCCATCAGGATGCGGAGGCGTGCTGCGGGCTTCGGCGGTTGTGGATGATGGCGACCACGGTGTCGGTGATGGGTAGCTCGACCCCGTGGCGCTGTCCGAGGTCGCTGAGCGGGCGGAGGCGTCCGGGTCCACGGGGAGTAGCCAGGCTCCTTCGGTGCCGGCGCGGTCGATTCCGGCCGAGGTGAGCTGGTAGCCCAGGCGGTGCTGGGCGATGATCGGGCCCCGCTCGCCGGCCACGAAGTGCGAGGTGGACTCACGCAAGATCAACTCGACGATCTCGGCGGGATTGCCGGTGGACGTACTCGACCTTGAGCACGCTGTGGAACGCCTCGCTCACGGCGTTATCGAAACAAGATCCAACTCTGTCCATGGACTGGGTGACGACCAGCTTGCGGCAGACCCGCTTGAACTTCCGGGAGCAGTACTCGCTGCCTGCCCCTGTCCGTGTGCATGATCACGCCGCGAACGTCGCCTCCACGGGTGGCCGCGGCCATGTTGAGTGAGGCCACTACCGGCTCGGCGTCGTGCCGGGTTCCCATCGCGTAGCCGAGCAGGCGCCGTGAGAACAAGTCGATGACGCGCGCCACGTATGTCTGAGAGTCTCCGGCGCCGCCGACAGGGCAGGGCCAGGAGGTGCCGTCGAGATCGATGCCCTGCGCACGAGCGAGGACCAACAGGACTCGCTCGATCGTGTGCGGCGATGAGCTCCTCGGGCATCCGATCAGCCCCCGCGGGGGGCCACCTTCACGGATTGAGGTCCAGCACGCGGACTGGCTCGCCGATCCATCGGCCGGGTGCCGTCGTGGCGATGATCGCTCCGTCGGGGCGGTCCGGAGTGGGCTGAGCGGCGTACTCGCAGTGAGCCGCGGCCCAGGTGCTCTGCTGGGCCATGGCGAGGGCTGCGGGCAGGTCCAGGTCCAGGACAGTGATGCCGGGCAGCGCGGCCAGGTGCTCGGCCGTCCCGGGCCGGGTGCGGTCGGCTTCGACCAGTGCGCACGCCGGGGCGTAGAGGCACCAGCCGGTCTCCGCGTGGGCGCGGTGGATCAACCGGGAGGCGAGGACATTGCCGCGGCCGGCGGCGGCCATCGCGGTGTCGTCCAGGACGATGTGCATGGCGTCGCTCACCGGGCGGCCGCCCGGGCGAGCCGGCGGTCCAGCTCGCTGTCGAGGTCCTGCTCTTCGGCGGGGCTGGGGGCGTAGCCGGTCCACTCCTTCAGAGCGGCGCGGGCCTGCTCGGCCCGCTCGGCCCGCTCGGCCGGGGTAAGCAGGCTCTCGGCAAGGCGGGCCAGGTAGGCACGCAGCGACAGGCCCTCGGCGGCCGCCAAGGCGGCGAGCCGGTCCCGGGCCTCCTCGGGGATACGAACGTTCGCGTCAGACATCAGCAGACTCCTCTCACCCCTCAAGGGTACGGGTACGTACCCGTACTCGTACCCGTCTCGGCTAGCCCGCCACGGTCGCGCTTCATTTGGCGGATGTGCGGTTGATCTGGTGAGGCTGAGCGTTCTGGTCGGCGGGCGGGTGAGTCAGTCAGTCGGCGGTCCCCGGCCGGTCCACGCGGTAGAGGTAGTGGATCTGGTCATCGACCGGGTTGTCCGGCTCCAGGTTTCCGACCCCGACCCGGCTCAGCCCTGCCCGCTCGAGCGCCCGCCACGAAGGGCGATTGGCTGCCGCCACCGGGACGAGAACACACGGGGCGGCTGGGTGTTCGGCCCAGGTTCGCATGATGACGGAGTGGATCATGGCCGTCCCGATGCCCTGGCCGGTCCGGCGGGGATCGCCGATCAGGTAGTCGACGGTCATCGCCCCGTCAGGTACAGGGACGATGGCTGCCAGCTCGGCGAGGTACTCGGGGTAGTCGCGCAGGCGTGAACGCTGTACGACACCGACCGGACGACCTTCGAGGAAGACGAGAAGGTCCTCCGAGGGCTCCTCGCCCCGGGCAGCGGGGCCGAAGTCGCGTGCCACCGCTTCCGCTGTGGTCTCGTGATTCCACCAACGCTTCACATGGGGCTGCTGGAGCCACGTCCACAGCAGCGGGAAGTCCTGCTCCTCAAGCGGACGCCACGTGATCTCCATGAGACCGCTCCCTGAATGCTCTCGATTCCTGGCAGGCTACGTGCTGCGCGTGCCCAAGGCTCCCGTGAATTGCTCGGTCACACTCGCTCCCCTCACCCGGCCGGTGCTGGAGCCAGTAGTCGGTGCGGAGGGCGAGTTCCTGGTGGCCGTCGACGGCCGGGACGGGGCGCGGCGACCTGCGGCAATGGCTGCACCACCAGCACATTGGCGTCCGCATCGCTCGCAAGGGAATCGACTCGGTCGAAGACGTGGTCGTTGACAGCACGGCGCGTGGTCAGGGAGTCACGGGTCTTCTCACCCAGGAAGCCCTGCGGATCGCCCGTTTCGCGATCGACGCGTAGGCGAGGTGGTCAGTGCCAGCCCGTTCCACGTAACGCATCGCCGTAACGGCGCCGATACCCAGGACGTTCGCGAGGACGACCCGGCGGTCTACGACGCCGTCTTCCAGCTCGACGGCGGCCCGGCGTACGGGCAGGAGGACACGCCGGAGCCGCTCCAGGACGCCTTCGCCGCGCTGATGGAGACCCTCGGCGAGGTCGCCGGAGACGGCGTCCACCCGGGGCTGTTCACCGAGACGTTCTGGGCGTGCCCTGCCGGGATCGCGACCCTGGACCCGGGCGGGAAGCTGCCGCCGCAGGACACCGAGCAGAGGTGGGAACTGCTGGTGGACCGGCTCGCCACGGTCTGACACACCATCCCGGCGGGCACGCGGCCGCGGCCCTCGGGCTCCGCCGCTGCCTGCCCGCGGCATCGCTTCCGGTCACTCGCGCAGCTGCCGGCCTCGACCCGGCCCAGCGAACTTTCAGCGCGCGCCGGCTCCAGCCTCCGGTACAACGCCGAGACGTTCCCGCCCTCCTGGGCCAGCACCGCCCACAAATCGTCGCTCACCGCGAACCCGCCCCGCCCGCCCCTCCGCCAGCCCGTCGCTCGCCCGCCGGCTCTCGAAGTAGTGGTCGAACAACCCGAGTACGCCCAGCACAGACAACGTCGTGCCGAGTCCGAGGGCCCAGCTCCTCCGGGACTTGCCATCGCCCGTCGGCTCGGATCCCCTGGCCGAGAGCGCGGCTGAGGCGGCGACCGCCCCGCCGACCACGATCATGCCCACGGCAGCCCCGATCGGGAAGGGGCCCGTGTGTATCCCCTGAACCGGCAATGGCTGGGCAACCAGCATCCACGAAACCCCCGGGCGAACAAACCTGGCCGTCGGTTCAGGATCGCTCGTCCGAGCAGTCCCTCATTGCCCTCGGCGGTCTTCTCGCTTCCTCCGGATCGCTCCCTCGCCCCAGGTTCAGGTCGTGTCCGGTTCGGGGTGTTCCGGCCAGTGCCCGGCCTCGTCGCCCGGGCCGACACCGATGTCGCCGTCGACCTGGCAGTCGCACGCACCGGTCCGCCCTCGGCTCCTCGGTGAAACGGCCGCAGCGACGCCACGGTGCGGACCAGCTCCTAGAAGGGTTCAGCGGCCCGCAGGAGACTCTGCGGAAGGTAGGGGGACTCGACGCGGATGGCCCAGCCGCGGCGGCGGGCGTGGCAGGCCAGGGCGAGGATGTCGAGGTTGAGGGAGGCATCCGGATCGTCGGCGCGGTCGGCGACCTGGTAGTGGTCGCGGTGGGCTTCGAGCGCGTCGGCCAGGGCCAGGTTGAAGCTCTCCTCGTCGCCCTCCACGAGCTGCGACAGCAGCACGGCCGGCGGCATGGCGAAGCCCCAGTCCTCGGCCTTCTCGGCCTGCTGCAACGCCCGCTGCGCGGCCGGTTCGGGGTCGGTGCCCTTGAGGTAGGCGTGGAGGGCCTCGCGGTAGGCGCTGAAGGCGGAGCCGTCCGGGCGGGCGAAGGCGGGGCCGGTGAGGACCAGCGGGGCGAGGTCCTCGCGTGCGCCGGTGACGAGGGCGAGGGCAGTGGCCCTCTGCCAGTTCCCGGCGCCGGCTTCCTCGTCGCGCTCGGCCGGATAGCGCAGCGTGCGACCGCCGACGGTCACCTCGGCCTCGGTGCCCGGTTCCGCAAGGGCGATGCGGAAGAGGGCCGCCCCCGACTGGGAGGCCAGCCGAAGGTTCGCGAGCTGCGCGTCCGTGAGGCCGTCGGGGTTCCCCGCGCGCCACTTGAAGAGGCGCTCCTGATCGCCCATGACGCTGCGCAGCCTCCAGACAGCGAGGGGTTCGTCGTCGACGGGGGTGAACGCCTCCTGGATGTGTTCCTCGTACATGGCCTCGATCCGCGGGTTCACCGTCCGCTCGCGGACCGGCCGTTCGACCACCAGCGGGCCCGCGGCGAGTGCGGCGACCGCGTCCGGCCGCCGGTCCCGGCCGAACCCCGCGACCCGCGGGCCGCGGGTCTCGAAGCCGGTGACCAGCGCGTGCGGCAGGTAGTCGGTGCGGACGGCGGGCGCCCAGCCCAGGGTCCGGTACGCGAGTGCGGCGAGGGCGATGGGGACGAGCGGGAGAAGGCTGCTCGGGGAGGCCGCGGGACCGTGCCGCGTGGTGTGCCTGGCCAGGAGGTCGGCCAGCGCGGCATCGAAGGTCTCCCGGTCCCCGGCGGCCAGGGCGCGCAACGTGTGCAGCGCCGCGCTGTCCGGCCTGTCGAGGAGGGGCTCGCCGGTCTCCCGGGCGCGGGTACGGACGCGGTTCAGGGCCGCGTCGACGGCGGCGAGCCTGGCCTGCGCGCTCGGAGGGTACTCCTCGTCGTCGCCGGTGTCGTCCAGGACCACGGCCGTCAGTCCTGTGGCGAGCTCGCCGACGGGCGTTCCCTGCGCCTGCCCGGCGAACTTCTGCCGTGCGAAATGGAAGGCCTCGCCGTGCCACTTGGCTTTGTCCCTGAGGACCGTCAGGCAGAGCGCGTCGATCCACTCCCCGGGCGTGACGCTCTCCTCGGGGGCGTCCTCACCCGGGTCGTAGCTCATGCCGAAGTTCACGTACTCCAGGAAGACCTGGAAGCCGCAGTGCGGGTGGTACGCCGCGTAGGCAACGGCGCCGGCCGCGGCTTCGGAGGAGTCCTTGAGGACGGCCCTGGCCTCCGGGGTGTCGAGGCCGGGTGTCTCGACGGAGAGGGCGCCCAGGTAGTCGAGGAACCCCTCGGCGATCGACTGCCATTCGTAGGTGGCCATCCGGCCGGCCCGCGACATGGACCGCACCTGGCCCCCGATGCGGTTCGTGAAGTCCTCGCGCGCTGCCGACACGACGGCCCCGCCTACCTGGTGACGCTCTATCCGCACTGCCCTGCTCCCTGATCGAAACTCTGCGACAGCCTAAGCGCGGGATCTGACAGGGCAGCGGCCGCGGCTGCGAGCCGCCCGGCTCGCGGGGACCGAAGTCGGTTCAGCGTTCTGCCGGTTCGGCTGTCCGTCCGGCTGTCGGTTCGGTTGTCAGTCCGGTTGTCAGTTCGGTTGTCAGGGCGCGGCGGTCGAGTTTGCCGTTGATGTTGAGGGGGAGGGTGGTGCGGTGGGTGAAGCGGTGGGGGACCATGTAGCGCGGGAGGCGGGTGGACAGGGCCTGGCGGAGTTGGGCGGGTGGGACGGGGGTGCCGGTGTAGGCGGCTTCGAGGCGGGTTTGGCCGTCGGGGCCGTGGAGGGCGACGACGGCGGCCTGTTCGATGCCCTCCTGGTCGCGCAGTACAGCCTCTGTTTCGCCGATCTCCACTCGTTGGCCCATGATCTTGACCTGTTGGTCGATGCGTCCGAGGTGGACCAGTGTTCCTCCGTCGAGGGTCTGGACGAGGTCGCCCGTGCGGTACCAGTCCTTGTCGCCGGGGATGTGGTGCCCGGAGGGGTCTGTGGGGTGCCCGGTCGGGGTGAGGAAGCGGCCGTTGTTGTCTGCCGGGTCGAGGTACCCGTTGAAGCGTTGTACTCCGCGTACGCACAGCTCGCCGGTCTCCGCGGGGTTGCCGGCCTCGTCGAGGACGAGACAGTCCAGGTGGGGGTAGACCGGGCCGATGGGCAGGGTGCCGTTGGCCGTGACCGGCCAGTCGGCGATGTGCTCGGGCAGCCTGTACTGGGTGCAGACGATGGTCACTTCGGTGGGGCCGTAGAGGTTCTCCAGGACGCTCTGTGGTGCGGCGGCGCGCCAGGCCCTGGCCTGTTGCGTGGTGAGCTGTTCGCCGCCGAACAGGCTCCAGCGCAGGGTGGGCATCGAACCGGGGGCGAGGCCGCCGGTGAGGTGGGCCATGGTGATGACCGACGGTACGGAGAACCAGTGGGTGATGCCTTCGCGGGAGACGAACCGGGCCGGTTTCGCCAGTTCCTGACGGGGCGGGACCACCAGCGTGGCACCCGAGCCCCAGGCTGCGAACAGTTCGAAGACGGACGGGTCGAACGCGAGGCCGATGTTCTGGGCCATGCGGCAGCCGGGGCCGAGTTCGTAGCGTTCGATCACGTAGCGCAGGAAGGCGTCGATGCTGCGGTGCGTCACCGGGACGCCCTTGGGTACGCCGGTGGAGCCGGAGGTGAACAGGAGGTAGGCGGTGTCCTCGGGGGTGACGGGGGCGGGCGGCGGGGCGTCGTGGGGTGGTGGCGCGGTGCGCAGGCGGGTCAGGAGGTCGTCGGACAGGGTGAGGTCCAGGGCGGCCGCGTGCGCGATGGCGGCCGAACGGGCCGGGGGGAAGGCCGAGTTGAGGGGGACCACGGCCGCGCCGAGGCGCAGGGCGGCGAGGTAGCCGGCGTAGGTCAGCGGCTGGGGTGTCGTGGTCAGGCCCACGCGGGCCGGGGCCGTGCCGCCGTGGAGGGCGAGGATCCCGGCGGCCAGGGTGCCTGCCAGGGCGTCGAGTTCGCGGTACGTGAACGTCTCGGCGCCCACCTTGAGCGCGGTGCGGCCGGGGTGTTCGCGGGCCGACCGCGCGAACCACTCGTGGAGCCCGAGGGGGGTCATCGCAGGTCCTTTCGGGTGTGCCGGGCCCGGAGCACGGCTGCTTCCTTGTCCGCGTCGATGCCGAGCGGGGTCTTCCCCTGGCGGTAGGGGGCGTCGGCCGGTCCGCGTGCGCGCAGCCAGGCCCAGGTGTCGGTGACCGTGTCGGCCAGCGGGCGGCAGCGCAGGCCGGCGGCGGTGGCGCGGGCCGTGGACGCCGACCAGACTCCGGCCATGGCCGGCTGGTCGGGGGCCCAGAACGGCAGCTCGGTCCAGGGTCCGACCTCGTGTTCCAGGAGGACGTCGTCGGCGGTCCAGGCGAGCCGGGCACCGGCGCCGGTCACGCGTGCGCAGGCGTCGAGGAGGGCGCCGAGGGTCTCGGTGCCCTGGGGGCCGGCGACGAGGTAGCGGCCCTCGTCGCCTGTCTCCAGCAGACGGATGCCGAACGCCGCGATGTCCCGTGCGTCGATCAGCTGGACGGGGCGGTCGGGGTGGCCGGGGGTGAGGACTTCGCCGCCGCGTGCCATGCGTTCGAGCCACCAGAGCAGTCGGCCGGGGGTCTCGTGGGGGCCGATGATGAGGCCGGGGTTGAGGATCACCGTGCGGCCGGTGAACTCGGCCTCGACGGCCCGTTCGCAGCCGGCCTTCAAGGCGTTGGCGGGTACGTCGTCGACGGCGGCGTCGGGCGCGCAGGGGTGGCGCGGCGAGTCCTCGTCGACGGGGCCTGCGGGCCAGTCGGCGTAGGCGTGGAAGGAGGAGACGAAGAGGTAGGCGTCGGCGTGGCCGCTGAGCGCGCGGGCCGACAGGCCGACGGTGCGGGGGTGTTGGCCGCCGGCGTCGATCACGGCGTCCCAGGGGCCCTGTCCGGCGAGCGCCGTGAGGTCGGCCGGGTTCTCGCGGTCGCCGCGGATGCTGCGGGTGCCGGGAAGGTCCGGGCCCGACTTTCCGCGGTTGAACACGGTGACCGTGTGGCCGCGTTCGACGGCGTCCGCCACGAAGGCCCGTCCGAGGAAGACCGAGCCGCCGATTACGAGAATGCGCATGTGGGTTCCTTGCCCGTGGAGGGATCGGCCGTCGCGAGAGCGGCGGCCGCCGCGTTGGTCACCGCGGCCAGCTGCGCCGCGGCCGGGTCGGTGTCGATCCCCGCGCCGAAGCCCGTGCGCCCGTCGGTGCTGATCTGAACGTAGGCGACGCAGCCGGCGCCGGAGGGGGTGGGGTGGGTGTGCAGGGAGTCGAGAGTGACGGTCCGGCCGGTGGCGGTGAGTGCGGCGGCGTGGGCCGCGGCGGGGGTGGGGCCGGTGCCGAGGAGGCGGGTGGCCCGGCCGGTGGAGTCGACGGCGAGGGCGTCGAGGGTGACGCCGTCGTCGGTCTCCTCGACGCGGAACTCCTTGATGTGCAGGGCGGCTTCCTGCCGGGTCAGGTAGCAGCTGTCGAAGAGGGCGCGCAGGTCGGCGGCGGTCAGCTCGGCGCCCTGGCCGTCGGCGATGCGCTGGACACGGCGGGCGAAGTCGACGCGCAGGGGGCGCGGCAGGTCGAGTCCGTGGACGGACTTGAGGAGGTGCGCCATGCCGGACTTGCCGGACTGGCTGTTGACCCGGACCACCGACGCGTAGGAACGGCCGATGTCACGCGGGTCGATGGGCAGGTACGGCACCTGCCACGGAACGGCGGCCGGGCCTGCGGCGGCTTCGGTGCGGCGGTCCATCTCGGCGAGGCCCTTGGCGATGGCGTCCTGGTGGGTGCCGGAGAAGGCGGTGTGCACGAGGTCGCCGGCGTACGGGTGGCGGGGCGGGACGGGCATACGGGTGGCGAATTCGACGGTTTCGCGGACCGCGTCGAGGTCGCTGAGGTCGAGCTGCGGGTCGGTGCCCTGGGTGAGGAGGTTGAGGGCGAGGGTGATCAGGCAGACGTTGCCGGTGCGTTCGCCGTTGCCGAAGAGGGTGCCCTCGACGCGGTCCGCCCCGGCGAGCAGGGCCAGTTCGGCGGAGGCTACGGCCGTACCCCGGTCGTTGTGCGGGTGGACGGAGAGGATCACGCCGTCGCGGCGGTCGAGGCTGGTGTGCATGTGCTCGACCTGGTCGGCGAAGACGTTCGGGGAGTCGGTCTCGACGGTGGTCGGGAGGTTGACGGTGACGGGGCGGTCGGGGCAGGCGTCCCACAGGCCGGTCACGGCGTTGCACACGTCGAGGGCGAAGTCCGGCTCGGTGACGTTGAAGGTCTCCGGCGAGTACTGGAAGCGCAGATCGGTACGGACGGCGTCGGCGCGGCGGGCGATGTGCCGCGCCGACTGCAGGGCCATGGCGCGTACCTCGTCGCGGGTCATGCCGAAGACCGTCTCGCGCCACAGGCAGGCGGTGGCGTTGCACAGGTGGATCATGGCCCGGTCGGCGCCTTCGAGTGCCTCGAAGGTGCGGTCGATCAGCTCGGGGCGGGCCGGGGTGAAGACCGAGACGGTGACGTCGTCGGGGATGCGGTCCTGCCGGACGAGTTCTCGTACGAAGGCGAAGTCGGTCTCGCTGGCGGAGGGGTAGCCGATCTCGATGTCCTTGAACCCGATGCGCACCAGCAGGTCGAACATCCGGTGTTTGCGGTCCGGGTCCATGGGGGTGGCGAGGGCCTGGTTGCCGTCGCGCAGGTCGACCGAGGCCCACAGCGGGGCCCGGGTCAGCGTCCGGGTGGGCCACGTGCGGGCGGCGGGGTCGACGGTGGGGCGGGGGCCGCGCGCATAGCGGGCGTAGGGCATGGCCGAGCCGCGCTGGGGGTTCCAGCGGGGCTGGCCGGGGACGAGGTGCGGGGTGCGCGCTGCGGGGGCGGCCGGGAGCGTTCGGTGTCGGTCGGTCACGGTCCTGGTCTCCTCAGGGGGCGGGCGGGGGCGTGCGGCCGGCGGCGGTGAGACGGGCGGCGAGGGCGCGGACCGTCGAGTGGCGGGCCAGTTCCGGCCAGCGCAGCCCGGTGTCGATGCGGGCCAGGCAGCGCAGCGCCGACATGGAGTCGCCGCCGAGGGCGAAGAAGTCGGCGTCGCGGCCGACGGGCCCGGTGTTCAGGACGTCGGCCCACACCGCGGCGATGTGTTCCTCCCAGGGGCCCCTCGGGGTGTCGTCGGCCGACGGGGGCGCGGTGGCGGGGGTGCGGGCGGCGAGGGCGGCGATCGCCTTGCGGTCGAGTTTGCCGTTGGCGTTGAGCGGCAGCGCGTCGAGGACGAGGACGGATGCCGGGACCATGAAGGCGGGCAGTGACCTGGCGAGGTGGGCGCGGAGTTCGGCGGCCTGGGGCGCGGTGCCGGGGTGGGGCACGGCGTGGCCGATCAGGCGTGGTCCGCCGGCCTCGGAGCGGGCCAGGACGACGGCTTCCTTGACGTCGGGGTGGGAGCGCAACACGGCCTCGATCTCGCCGAGTTCGATGCGCAGGCCGTTCACCTTGACCTGGAAGTCCTTGCGGCCGAGGAGTTCCAGGACGCCGTCGGGGCGGTGGCGGGCGAGGTCGCCGGTCCGGTAGAGGCGGTCGTGGACCCCGGCGTACGTCCAGTCCAGGAAGCGTTCGGCGGTGAGGTCGGGGCGGTCGAGGTAGCCGGCGGCGAGACCGGTGCCGGCGAGGTGGAGTTCGCCGGCCACGCCGGGGGGCACCGGGCGCAGGGCGTCGTCGAGCACGTAGGTGCGCTGGTTGGCCATGGGGCGGCCGTACGGGATGCTGGTCCAGGCGGGGTCGGTGGTGGTGACCTCGTAGAGGGTGGAGTGGATCGAGGCCTCGGTGGCCCCGCCCATGACGATGAAGCGGGCGTCGGGGGCGAGCGTGCGGACGCGGTCGGGCAGGGAGACGGGGACCCAGTCACCGCCGAGCATGACGAGGCGCAGGGCGTGGAGGGCGTCTTCGCCGGTGTGTTCCAGGTGCTCGACGAGGAGTTCGAGGAGGGCGGGGGCGGAGTTCCACACGGTGATGCCGTGCCGGGCGCACAGGTGTGCCCAGTGGGCGACGTCCTTGGCGTGGTCGGGTTCGGGGACGATCACGGTGCCGCCGGCCGCGGTGATGCCGAGGAACTCGTAGACGGACATGTCGAAGCTGGGTGAGGACAGGGCGAGGACCCGGTCCTTCGGGCCCACCTGGAAGCGGGAGTTGAGGTCCGCGAGGTTGTTGACGACGCCGCGGTGGCGCAGCGCGATGGGCTTGGGTGCTCCGGTGGAGCCGGAGGTGTGGATGACGTAGCAGAGGTCGTCGGGTCCGGCCGTGGCGGCGGGCGCCGGGGCGGGGACGGGGGCCGGGGCCGGGGCGTCGAGGAGGCCGTCCACGAGGAGGGTGGGCCGGGTCAGGCCGTGGGCCGGGGCGGGCAGGACGGCGGCCCGGACGGTGTCCGTGACGACGGCGGTGCAGGAGGTGCCGTCCAGCATCGCGGCCAGCCGCTGCTCGGGGTAGTCCGGGTCGAGCGGGACGTAGGCGGCGCCCGCCTTGAGGATGCCGAGGACGGCGGCGAGGAGTTCGGCGGAACGCTCCAGGCACAGGCCGACACGGGCGCCGGGGCCGGCACCGGCCGCGCGCAGCCGCTGCGCGAGGCCGCTCGCGGCGGCGTCGATCCGGGCATAGGTCCAGGCGCGCTCCCCCTGGGCGACGGCGGTGGCGTCCGGCTGGGCCGTGGCCCGGGCCTCGAACGCCCAGTGCAGGCAGGCGTCGTGCGGCAGGTCGGTGGCGGTGTCGTTCCAGTCGACCAGGATCCGCCGGGTCTCCTCGGGGCCGAGGAGGGCGAGCCGGGAGACGGGGACGGCCGGGTCGTGGGCCGCGTCGGCGGCCAGCGTGCACAGCTGGGACAGGGTGCGGGTGGCGGTGTCCGCGGTGAACAGCCTTGGGTCGTAACGGAGTTCGGCGTACCAGGTGCCGTCGTCCAGGGTGGTGGCCAGGTGCAGCTCGGCGCGCGGGGCGCTCGCCACGGTGGCGTGGTGGGCGAGCGCGACCAGGGGGGTGCCGAGGTCGGCGGGGAGCGCGAGGGCCTCGTCGGCGAGGGCGGCCAGGGTGGTGCCGGGGGTGACGTGGTGGCCGCGGATGCCGTCGGGGACGGCGAGCGCGATACGGTCCTGGCCGGTCAGCCGGTGCAGGAGCGCCGCGAAGCAGGCGGCGAGCAGTTCCGCGGTGAGGCCACCGGGGGTGGAGAAGGGCAGCGCGGCGCGGACCAGGTGGGTGGCCCGGGGTTCGGCGCCCGCCCGGCGCGGCCGGTCGGCGGGGACGAGGACGGGGGGCCAGTGGGCGTCGGCCGAGGCGGCCGAGGTGGTTGGGACGGCAGGGGCGGTCGGGGCGGTCGTCACAGGTCAGCTCCTGTCCGCAGGGCACTCGGGTGCGTGGCCCCGGCGGGCGGGTCGGCCGGGTGCGGGATCGAGGGGTGGGCGCCGGTGTTGAGGGCGGTGCCGGAATTCCGCCCGGCCGGCAGCGCGGAGACACGTCGGCTCCCGTCCACAGGGGCACTCGGGTACCCCGCCCCGGCCGGCGGGCAGGCCGGGTGCGGGATCGAGGGGTGGGCGCCGGTGTTGAGAGCGGTGCCGGAGCGCAGCCTGCTCGGCGACGGAGACACGCGTCGGCTCGCGTTCACAGGGCGGCTCCCGTCCATGGGGGGCCGGAGGGGACGGCTGCGGCGTACGGGAGCGGGTGGCGGGCGCACAGGGCGTGGACCTGGTCCCTGAGGTGGGCACGCTGGTGCGGGTCGATACGGAACTCGGTCTCGCTCAGCGGTGTCGTGGCGGTGAGGACGGCGTGCAGGAGGGCGGCGCACTGGGCCATGTGCTCGGGGCCGAGGCCGCGTTGGGCGAGGATGTTGCTGCCGAGCCGGATGCCGCTGGTCACCAGGGGCGGACGGGTGTCGTCGGGGATGCGGTTGCGGTTGACGAGGATCCCGCACTGTTCGAGGGCGCGCTCCGCCACGACGCCGGTGAGACCGGTCTCGCGCAGGTCGAGCAGGACCATGTGGTTGTCGGTGCCGCCGGTCAGGACGCGGTGTCCGAGGCGTTCCAGTTCGGCGGCGAGCGCGCGGGCTCCGGTGACGGTGCGGTGTGCGGTCCGGGCGAAGGCCGGTTCGGCGGCGAGGGCGAAGGCGCGGGCCTTGGCCGCTATCGCGGCGGGGGCGGGGGTGCCCTGGTTCTGCGGGAAGACCGCCCGCTGCATCAGCCGGGACAGCGGGGTGCGTCCGTCGGGGCCCGGCGCCTGGTGGTCCCGCCCGCTGAGGATCAGGCCGCCGCGCGGCCCGCCGAGCTGCTTGTACGTGCTGGTGGTGGTGAGGTGGGCGTGGTCGATCGGGCTCGGGTGCTCCCCCGCCGCGACCAGGCCGGCGATGTGCGAGATGTCCGCGAGGAGATAGGCCCCGACCGAGTCCGCGATGGCGCGGAACCGGGCGAAGTCGAGGGTGCGCGGGTAGGCGCTCGCCCCCGCGATGAGGACGGTGGGCCGGTGCTGCGCGGCGAGGTCGGCGACCTGGCCGTAGTCGATGCGGCCCGCGGCGTCCAGGCCGTAGGCGACGGCCCGGTAGTGGCGTCCGGTGACCGAGGCCGGGGAGCCGTGGGTGAGGTGGCCGCCGGAGTCCAGGCCGAGGCCGAGCAGGGTCCCGCCGGGCGGCATGAGCGCGGCGAGGACGGCGAGGTTGGCCGACGAGCACGAGTGCGGCTGGACGTTGGCGTACTGGGCCGCGAACAGCTTCCTGGCCCGGCGCACCGCGAGCCGTTCGACCTCGTCGAAGTGGGCGGCGCCGGGGTGGTAGCGGGCGCCCGGGTAGCCCTCGGCGGTGACGTTGGCGAGCGCGGAGCCCGCGGCGGCCAGCACCGACGGGTCGGCGACGGAGGCGGAGGCGACCATCGCCAGCGTGTTGTTCTGGTCGCGGACCTCGGCGTCCAGGAGAGCGGCCAGTTCGGGGTCCCCGCGGCGCAGGGCGCTCAGACCGGCACGGGCGAGCGCGGCGTGGGCGCCGTGGGCGCCGTCCTCGGCCTCCAGGACCGGCAGGGCGGATACGGGACTCAGGGGCACAGCTGCTCCTCGATGACGCGCCACAGCTCGGGCATGTGGTCCAGCAGGTAGAGGTGGCCGCCGGGCATCTCCAGCTCGGTGTGGTCGACGCTGGTGAAGTTCTTCCAGTCGGTGCTGGACTCGGCGGTCGCCACGGTGTCCGCCGTCCCGCGCAGCACGGTGAGCGGGACGGGCAGGGGTCCGGCGACGGGGTTGCGCGCGTCCCCGTACTCCTGGAGGAGGCGGATGTCGGCGCGGATCACCGGCAGGAGCAGGGCGCGCAGTTCGGGGTTGTCGAGGGCCTCGAAACCGCGCCGGGCGTCCTGTTTCAGCGAGGCGACGGCCTCCTCCTCGTCGTCGCTGAGGGCGGTGTAGCCGCGCTGTCTCGGGCTGCGGGCGCCGCTGACCAGGAGGCGGTCGGGCAGCGGGCCGCCGCTCTCGTGCAGGTGCCGGGCCGCCTCGAAGGCGAGGAGCCCGCCGAAGCTGTGTCCGAAGAGGGCGAACGGCTCTCCCCGGGCGGCCTCGACGGTCCGGCCGGCGATGTCGGTGACGGCCTCGGCGAAGGTCGGGTAGAAGGGTCTGGAGAACTGCTCCTCGCGGCCGGGCAGTTGGAGCGGGACCGCTTGGACGCGGTCGTTGGAAAGACCCTTCCACGGGCGGTAGAGGCCGGCTCCTGCTCCGGCGTAGGGCAGGCACATCACCCGCATCATCGAGAGCCCCTGTCGTCGGTGGTGGAGGTAGTGGCGGACGTACTGGCGGACGTACTGGCGGAGGTGGTGGTCGCGACGGCGGTCAGTTCGGCGAGCCGGCGCCGCACGGCGTCGGCCAGCGCCGGCAGCCGCTCGCTCCACAGGCCGCCGGCGGGCGCCTGGAGGACACCGGCGAGCCGGTTCCCGGGCAGTTCGCCGAGCTGGAACTGGATCTCGGCCTGTGCGCCGAGCGGGACCACGGGCACGGTGCGCAGCCGCACGGGTCCGGCGTCGTGGACGGGGCGCGGCCAGCTCTCGTACGCGAACAGCGCCTGGTAGAGCGGGAGTCGGCGGCCGGGCCTGCCGCGCACGGCGCCGATCAGCCGGTCCTGCGGCAGGTCCATGTGGAGCAGCCCGTCGGCGAAGGCCTCCCAGACACGGGTGCAGGCTCCGGGGTCGGCGGGGCGGCGGACGCGGACGGGCAGGGTGGTCAGCAGGCAGCCGATCGCGGCCGTCTGGTCCGGGGTGCGGCTGGAGACGGGGGTGCCGATGCAGAAGTCGTCGGCGCGGCTGAGGTCGTGCAGGGCCTGCGCGTACGCGGTGAGCAGGACGGCGATGGGCGGGCAGGCCAGGGCGCGGCCGGCCGCCTTGGCCGCCGCCGCGGCGCCGTCGGGGAAGGCGACGGGGTGGCCGACCGGACCGGCCTCGGCGAGTTCGCGCTGCGTGGGCCCGTCGTCGGCGCCGGGCAGGTCGGGCACGCCGGCCAGCGCGGTGCGCCAGTACGCGGTGAGTTCGGCCTCGGCCACCGGGTCGGGGGGTCGCGGCGGGGCCGGGGGCGCCGGTGCGGGCTCGGGGGCCCCGGCGGCGGCGCGGGCGTAGGCGGCGGCCAGGTCGGCGGTGAACACCTCGTGGGAGAGGCCGTCGTGGACCAGGTGGTGGGTGAGGACGTACAGGGTCGCGCCCGGGGCGCCGTCCCCGTCCGGGGACAGGCCGAGGACGACGTGGCGGCCGGCGGCGATGTCGAGCAGAGCGGTGCGGGCCAGCCGGGCGGCCGCGGTGTCGAAGTCGGCGCCGGGCGGGAGATCGGTCAGCGGCGGGACGAGGGGCGCCACGGGGGCGCACCTGAGGTCCCCGCCCGCCGGCGTGAACACCGAGTGCAGGGCGGGGTGGCGGGCGACGACACGGCCCGCGGCCTCGGTGAGCAGCGCGCGGTCCACCGTGCCGTCGATGCGTACGGCGCTGAGGACACGCCAGGCGGGCGAGCCGGGCGCGATGCGCTCGGCGAACCAGAACTGGCGCTCGGTGGCGGTGGCGGGGCGTCCCGTCGTGGCGGGTGCGGTGGTCATCGGCGTCACCGGACCGTGTAGCCGGCGTCGACGGTGAGGGTGGTGCCGGTGACGTGGCGGGAGCCGTCGCCGGCGAGCCAGAGGGCGGCGTCCGCGACGTCGGCGGGGTCGACCAGGCTGTTCATCGGCTGGTCGGCGGTGAACAGTTCGGCGTGCTCGGCGAGCGGGACGTCGAGGGCGCGGGCCACCTCGGAGAGCATGCGGCCGTCCATGGCGGGTTCGTCGCGGATGTTGCCGGGGCAGACCGCGTTGACGCGCACGTTGTGGGAGGCGTAGTCGAGGGCGGCGGCCTTGGTCAGTCCCACGAGGCCGTGCTTGGCGGCGACGTAGCCGGCGAAGTTGCGGTAGCCGACGAGGCCGGCCACGGAGGCGATGTTGACGATGGTTCCGGCGCGGCGTTCGACCATGGCGGGGGCGAAGACCTTGATGGCCCGCCAGGCCCCGCCGAGGTCGATGTCGATCATGAGCTGCCAGTCGGCCTCGTCGGTCTGGTCGACCGGGCGTCCGGAGGGCGCGACGACACCGGCGTTGTTGACGAGGACGTGCGGCGCGCCGAACCGGTCGTGGACCTCGTCGCGGAGCGCGGTGAGGGCGGCGAGGTCGCGGACGTCGGCGGCGAACGCCAGGGTGTCCGCGCCGCGTCTGCGGCAGGCGTCGGCGGTGTGGTCGAGCTGGCTGCGGGTGCCCAGCGGGTAGGGGACGCCGTCGACGGGCCCGGCCACGTCCAGCAGGACGAGGTCGGCACCGGCGTCGGCGAAGGCCAGGGCGATGGCGCGGCCGGCGCCGCGGGCGGCGCCGGTGACGACCGCGGTGCGCCCTTCCAGGGCGCCGGCCGGTGCGGGGGACGCGGTCATCGGACCCTCGCCTCGTTCCCGGGCTCGGACGGGTCGGCGGCGGGGTCGGGCGCGGTGGCCCGGTCCGTGGCCGCCGGGGTGTCGCCGGAGGGGTCCGCGGGACGCTCGTCCATCGCGTGCAGGGCCGGGCGGCGCCAGCTGACGGCGATGAGGACGAGGTAGACGAGGGAGAAGCCGAGCATCGGCCCGTGCAGCCCGGCGACGTCGACGAGCCAGCCCGCGGTGAGCACGCCGAGCGGCGCGGAGGTGAGGGCCATCGCGCCGGTGAGGCCGAAGACACGGCCGCGCAGTTCCTCGGGGACACGTTCCAGCATGACGGTGGAGAGCATCGGGTTGAGCGGGCCGCCGGCCACGCCGGTGAGGAAGCAGATCACGGTCACGCCGAGGGCGCCGGGTTCGAAGGAGAGCGTCGCGCGCAGTACGGCGACGACGGCGAAGCAGCCGAACAGGGTCAGGCGCCGGTGGGACAGGACGGTCCGGCTCAGGGGGCCGTACAGGAGGGTGCCGACGATGGAGCCGACGCCGACGGCGCCCAGGAACCAGCCCATCGCGGCGCTGCTGTGCAGCACCCGCTGTGCGTAGACGGGCAGGAAGAGCGGGGTGAAGGCGTCGTCGAGGAAGTTGGTGACGATGACGAAGGCGGTCATGGCGCTGATCACCGGCATGGTCCGCAGCAGGGCGAGTCCCTCGCGCAGCTGGCCGAGGAAGCCGGGGGCGACCGGACTGCCCTGTGCGGCGGGGGACTTGGCCGGTGCGGCGACGGGCACCCCGAGGGTGACGAGGGCCGCGGCGGCGAGGAAGCTCGCGGCGTCGACGTACATGCCGACGGCGGAGCCGGTGGCCGCGATCAGCACGCCGGCCAGCGGGGCACCGGCGACCAGGCCCAGGCGGGGCGCGGCCTGGTACCAGGAGTTGACGGTCTCCAGGCGGGCCCCGGCGGCCTCGATGACCGGTTTCAGCAGCGTCATGCGGGCCGCCGTGGCGGGGGTGGCGACCACCGTGCGGACGAACAGCAGCGCGAACAGGAGCGGGACGGGCAGCTTGCCGACGGCGTCCAGGAGGGGGACGAGGAAGACGAGCAGGCCGGCCAGGAGATCGGAGAGCACGCTGAGGCGACGGCCGCCGAACCGGTCCACGAGCACGCCGCCGACGGCACCCGCGAAGATCATCGGCAGGGCGCCGACGAACCCGGCGAGACCGGTGGTGGCGACGGAACCGGTGAGGTGGAGGACGAAGAGGGGGACGGTGACGATGGTGATCGCGTTGCCGAAGGCGGACAGGTACTGGGCCGTCAGGAGCGCGACGAGCGGTCCGCGGCGCCGGCCGGCGGCCGGTGCGGTCCGGGCGGGGGTGGTCTCGGTCATGCCTCCTCCCCCGGTGTCTCCGGCCGTCCGCCGGTGCCGCGCGCGGTGGCGCCCCGGCGTTCGCGTCGTTCCCGGCTGAGCCGGGCGAAGAGGCGTTCCATGCTTTCCTCGGTCACTCCTGTCACGCCCGGTACTCGGTCCGGGTCCTGGGGACGGTCCGCGGGGGCCACGAGGCGGGCCAGTTCGTCGGCGGCCGACTCGGCCGCCGCACGGACCGCGGCCTCGTCGACGGCGCCCGGGTTGAACAGCCAGCGCAGGACGGCCCGGCCGTCGTGCACCGACACCGCCACGTCGACGTCGACCTCGCGCTCGGTGTCCGGGTTGCCGGGGAACGCGGTCTGCGCGGACGCGGTGAAGGGGCCGCTGTCCGCGCCGACGGGGTCGGCCAGCTCGCCCAGGTGGTTGACGACGACACGGGGCCGCGCGACGGCCGAGAACTCCGCGCGCAGACCGGGGTCGGCGGCACAGCCGAGCAGGCCGAAGGTCTTGCCCGCGTCGGGGACGAGGTGCAGCGCGGCGGCGGTGGCGCGCAGGTCGTCGGCGGCGTCGGCGCCGGTGAGCGGGACCCGGAAGGGGTGGGCGGCGGAGTAGAAGCCGACGGCACGCTCCGGGTCCCAGTCGGGCAGCGCGGGCAGCGGGTCGCGGCCCAGGCCGATCAGCCAGACCGACGGCTGCTCGTGCGGTGCCCAGGGGCGCAGCGCACGGGCGACGGCGGTCAGCGCGGCGGGCAGCAGCGTGCCGCGTGCCTGCGGCGCCAGCGGCACGGAGACCTCCAGTGCCTGTTCGCCCTCGTAGGTGTTGGCGCCGCCCCGCCGCCAGCGGTAGGGGCCGGTGCCGGCGAGCTGGTCGCGCCAGTACGGGGCGTGCTCAGCCGGGTCCAACTCCCGTACGAAAGCGGCGTGTTCGGCGTACCCGGCGGTCTCCGCACGCGGTGCTCCGCCCTGGTAGAGGTCCGCCAGATCGCTGATCACGACGGTCCAGGACATGCCGTCGACGACGAGGTGGCTGGCGGTCAGCACGACACGGTCGGGCTCGCCGGGGGTGCCGGGCAGGTGGGCGACGGCGAACAGCGGGCCCTCGGCGCGGTCGAAGGCGGCACGCTGCGCCGCCATGATCTGCCCGGGGTCGGCGCCCGGCGCCTCGGCCGTCCAGTGCCAGCGCGCGCCGGGGACGAGCACCCGCCCCCGCACGGTGTCGGTGAGCGTGGGATGGGCACGGACGAGGTCCTGGGCCGCACGGTGCAGACGGTCCGCGTCGAGAGGCGCCGCGGCGGTGAGGACATGGCTGTGCGTGAAGTCCTCGACCCGGGCCAGGCCCCGGCTCAGGAGCATCTCCTGCTCGGGGCCGAGCGGCCCGACGGGCGGCGTGGGCCGCGGCGCGGCCGGTGCCTGGTGGAGCCGGGCGGCGAGCACGGAAGCCAGCCCGGCCGGGGTCGGCCGGGTGAAGACGTCCTTGAGGGCCACGGTGAAGCCGTCGGCGCGCAGCCGGTGGGCGAGGCGCACGGCGAGCATCGAGGTGCCGCCGCTGGTGAAGAAGGTGTCGTCCGGTGCGGCGGCGCCGGTGCCGAGGACCTCGCACCAGGCGGCGGTGACCCGCTCCAGCGTCCGCCGCGCCTCGGGGTCCGGCGCCCTGGTGCCGGGGTCCGTGGCGCCGAGCAGGGAGGCGACGGGGGCCGGGGGCGGCGGCAGCGGACGGCGCAGCGGCTCGTCGGGGCGGTACGCGAACTGCTCGACGAGCTGCAGCAGCCGCTCGGCCAGGGCGGCGACGGTGGCGTGTGCGAAGAGCGCCGTACGGTACTCGATGCGGCCGTAGACGATGTCGTCCACCCGCCACCAGGCAGTGGTGAGGTCCATGGTGGAGATGCCCTCGGGCACCGCGTTGGCGTAGACCTCCGCGCCGGGCAGCTCCAGCGCCCGGGAGCCGTCGATGTCCAGCTGCACCAGCATGGTCTGCAGCAGCGGGTACCGGTCGGCGGCCCGGTCCGGGGCGCTGGCCGCGACGATCTCGCCGAACGGCACCTCGCGGTGGTCGGCGACGGCGGCGGCCGCCGCCGCGGTGGCCGCCAGCACGTCCCGCGGCGTCGGCGCCTCGGGCAGCCGGATCCGCAGCGGGATGCTGGTCAGCAGGAACCCGATGAGCGTGTCGGCCCCGGGTTCGGCCCGGGTGGACGTGGGGATGCCGATCACCAGGTCGCGCTGGCCGGTGCGTTCGTACAGCAGCGCCGCGTAGGCCGCGGTCATGGCGGTCGCGGGGGTGGTGCGGGCCTCGCGCGCGCGGTCGAAGAAGGCCTTGCCGACCGTGCTGTCGAGCGTGAAGTTGTGGTGCTCGCCGGCGTGGTCGCCGGTCTGCGGGCTGTGGTCGTAGGGGAGGGCCAGGTGCTCGGGCACGCCGTCCAGGAAGGTGCGCCAGAACTCCCGGTGGCGTCGGCCGTGCGGGCCGGCGAAGTGTTCCCGCTGCCAGTGGGACCAGTCGCCGAACTGCACCGGCAGCTCGGGCAGGCGCGGCTCACGGTCTTCCGCGAACGCCCGGTAGAACTCCAGGAGTTCGTCGTTGAGCTGGACGTATGAGTGCTGGTCGACGAAGGAGTGCGGCATGGTCTCGACGATCTGGTGGTCGCCGTCGGCGACCTTGGCGACCGCGAGGCGCAGCACGGGGTCGGCGGCCAGGTCGAAGGGGCGGGCCACCTGGGCCGCGATGAACTCCTGGCGGCGGCGTTCGGCGTCCTCGGGCCCTCCGGGTGCGCCGCCCGCGGTGAGGTCGGTCCAGGTCAGGTCGGCACGGCGGTCGGGGTGGAGCCGAAGGACCGGGCGGCCGTCCGCGGACTCGGCGCCGCAGCGCAGGAGTTCGTGGCGCTGCGTCAGGGCGTCGGCGGCGCGGGTGAACAGGGCCTGGTCGAAGTCGCCCAGGATGCGCAGCCCGTAGCCCAGGGTGTAGGTGGTGGTGCCGGGGTCGAGCTGGTCGAGGATCCAGAGGCGTTCTTGGTCCATGCCGAGCGGGAAGCGGTCGCGGGGGCCGGGCCGGGGGCGCAGCGCGGGGCCGTCGGCGGCGGCCAGCCGGCCGGCGAGCGCGGCCCGCTGCTGGGGGCTGAGGCGGGCGAGGCGGGCGGCCAGGCGCTGGTCCGTGGGCGCGCTCATGCGGTGGTCTCCAGGGCCGGGGCGGTGATGTGCAGCAGGGCGGGCAGGGCCTCCAGGACGTCCGCGGCGGGCAGCCCGAAGTCGATCAGGCAGCCCACCTCGTCGGCGCCTGCCGCGGCCAGCTCGGCGAGGACCGCGCGGGCCTTGGCCGGGGTGCCGAGCAGCGAGGGCCCGGTGAGGAAGTCCAGGTAGGCGCTCTCCAGGAGCACTTCCTCGTCGGTGCCGGCCGTCTGGTTGCGGAAGGACCGCAGGTAGGCGTGCATCGCGGGGCGCAGATGGTCCTCCAGGCCGGGGCGGTCGCTGACAAAGGCGTGGGCCATGACGACGACGTCTCCGGTTCCGGGGTGGCCGGCGTCCTGCCAGGCCTGGCGGTAACGGGCGATGTTCTCGCGCAGGGCGGGCAGGGTCTGGCCGAGCAGGGCGGTCATCACGCCGTAGCCGGCGCGGGCGGCGTCCAGGAAGGTCTGCGGGGTGCCGGTGGCGGTCAGCCACACCGGCAGCTCCGCCTGGACGGGCCGGGGCCGGGTGGCGACCTCGGTGGTGGTGCCCGCGGTGGAGACGAACGGCAGGGCCGCGCCCCGCCACAGCGCGCGGACCTCCTCGATGGTGCGGGCGGTGGTCGTGCGGCGCCCGGCGTAGTCCTCGCGGGCCAGGACGAAGTCGTCCGGGTGCCAGCCGCTGGCGAAGGAGATGCCGGCGCGGCCGCCGGAGAGGCCGTCGACGACGGCCCAGTCCTCGGCGATGCGGGCCGCGTGGTGGAGCGGGGCGGCGACGCTGCCGGCGCGGATGCGCAGGTTGCGGGTGGTGGCGGCGACGGCGGCGGCGAGTACGGCGGGGTTGGGTGAGAACCCGCCGAAGTCGACGAAGTGGCGTTCCGGCAGCCACACCGCGTGCGCTCCGGCGGCGTCCGCGGCGGCCGCCGCCCGGAGCACGAACGTGTAGTACGCGGCGGCGTCGGCGTGATCGGTGCTGGCGAAGAAGTAGAGGCTGCGGCGCAGCCGTTCGGGGATCTCGGGCGGGCCGGACTCGGTCGCGGGGCCTTCGGCTCGGCGGGCCCGCAGGCCCGCGCCGAGGCGGCGGCGCTGCTCCGGGGTGAGCGCGTCGAGGCGCTTGGCGAGGTCACTCATGGTCGCTGGTTCCGTCCTCGCTCTCGATCTCCTCCAGCAGCCGCAGCAGCGCGTCGTCGTCGCGCTGGGCGACCAGTTCCTCGACGCGGGAGCTGAACCCGGCGAGGGAGGAGTGCTCGTACAGGTCCTGGAGCCGGATCTCCACCAGCAGGGCGTCGTTGACGACGCTGACCAGGTTGGCGGCGTGCAGGGAGGTGCCGCCGAGGTCGAAGAAGTTGTCGTCGGGGCGCAGGTCCCGCACGCCGAAGGCGTCCTGCCAGATGGTGCGGATCTCCCCGGCGGTGGTCGCCTGCGCGTCCTGCCGGTCGGCCGGTGCGGCCGGTGCCGGGATCGGCTCGGGTGCGGACCCGGGGGCGTCGACCCAGTGGCGGTCGTCGGCGAACGGGTAGGCGGGCAGGGGGAGGGCGTTCGCGGGCGGCGGCGGGCCGGTGAGGGCGTGGCCCGCGGTCCACAGCGCGGCGAGGGCCTCGCGCCACCGGGCGTTCTCGTCCGCGGCCGGTCCGCCGGACGCGTCGACGACGAGGACGTCCTGGCCGGCGGCGCGGGCGGCGCGGCGGACCTCGGCGGTGCCGGCGCGGGCCCGGTGCAGGCCGAGGACGGTGTCCGGCGCCGCGTCGAGCAGCGTGCGCACGGCGTCGGCGAACCGGACGGGCTTGCGCAACTGGCTTCCCCAGTAGGCCGGGTCGACCGCCTGGGCGTCGGTGAGCGGCGCGCCGGTGAGGCCGGAGACGATCGGCACGCCCGGTGCGCTGAGGCTCAGCGTGGCCACGAACTCCTCGAACTCGGCGGCGGCCCGGGCCATCGACCGGGAGTGGAAGGCACGGCCGGCCGGCAACCGCGTGGTCCGCACGCCGGCCCGGCGGCAGCGTTCCTCGAACGCGGCGACGGCGTCGACGGGGCCTCCGCACACGGTGTTGGCGGGCCCGTTGAGGACACAGACGTCGACCTCCAGGCCCTCGGCGAGGTGTACGGCCCTTTCCTCGTCGGCGCGTACCGCGGTCATGGCGCCGGGTTGCGCGGCGGCCATCAGGCGGCCGCGGCGCACGATCGCGGCGGCGGCGTCGGCGACGGTGAACACTCCGGCGTGCGTCGCGGCGGTCAGCTCGCCGACGCTGTGCCCGAGCAGCAGCCCGGGGACGAGGCCGTGCCGGGCGGCGTGGCGCAGGCCGGCCAGGCCGAGGACGAAGAGCAGGGGCTGGACGACCGCGGTGTCGAGCAGGCGTACGTCGTCGGCGGCCCAGCGCGGGGCGTCGGCGAGGTCGGGTCCTCCGGCCACGCGGACCGCGGCGGCGAGCTCGGCGAGATCGGCGGCGAACCGCCCGTCCGCCGCGGCGAGTTGGGCACCCGCGCCGGCCAGGTCGACGCCCTGGCCCGGCAGCACGACGGCGAGCAGCGGCTCGGCCGCGGCCTGACGGCCGCCACCGCCGTCGGCGGCGAGCGCCGTCAGGCCCGCGAGAAGCCGCTCGCGGGCGTCCGCGGGATCGGCGGGCAGGGCGAGCGCCCAGCGCTCCGGGAGGGCCCGGCGCCGGTGCCACAGGACGCCGGACAGTGTCCCGGCCGGTACGTCGGCGCCGGGTCCGGCCCACCAGGCGGCGAGGTCGGCGGCCTTGGCGCGCAGGGACCGCGGGTCCGCGGCGGAGAGCACGACGGTGTGCGGGGCCGGCGGCGTGTCGGGGGCGGTGTCGGCTTCGGGTGCGGCGGTGAGCAGCACGTGGCAGTTGGTGCCGCCGAGTCCGAAGGAGCTGACGGCGGCGGTGCGGGGGGCGGCGTCGGGCCAGGGCCGGGACCGGCGCGGCACGGTGAAGTCCGGGTCGCCGAGGTCGGCGTCGGGGCCGTCGCCGGGCTGGGACGGGGTGGGCGGCAGCACGCCCGTCTGCACGGCCAGGATCGCCTTGGCGAGGCCGATGACGCCGGCGGCGGTGTCGCAGTGGCCGATGTTCGGCTTGACCGAGCTGAGCACCAGCGGGCGCCCGCCGCGCCGGCCGTAGACCTCGGCGAGCGCGGCGAGTTCCACCTGGTCGCCGAGGACCGTGCCGGTGCCGTGCGTCTCGACGTAGGCGACGTCGCCGGGTTCGAGTCCGGCGACGGCGAGCGCCTCGCGCAGCACCTCGGCCTGGCCCTGGGGGCTGGGTGCGGTCAGGCTCATGCGGGCGGCGCCGTCGTTGTTGACGGCGCTGCCCACGAGGTGGGCGCGGGCCCGCTCGCCGGTGCCGGGCAGATCGCTCGCGCGGCGCAGCACGACGACACCCGCTCCGCTGGCGGGCACGGTGCCGGCGGCGCCGCGGGTGAAGGCCCGGCAGCGGCCGTCGGCGGAGGTGATGCCGCCCTCGACGAACTCGTAGGCGGGCTCGGCCGCGGGGTGGACCGTGGCGCCGCCCGCGATGGCGATGTCGCACTCGTGGGTGAGGAGGCTGCGGATGGCCTGGTGGACGGCGACCAGGGAGGTGGAGCAGGCGGTCTGCACGGTGACGGCGGGGCCGGTGAGGCCGAGGCGGTAGGCGAGGCCGGTGGCGAGGAAGTCGCGCGAGTTGCCGAGGGCGAGCTGCTCGGCCCCGAGGGCGCGCACCGTCTTCTCGTCCTTCAGGACGTGATCGCGGTAGTACGTCTCGCTGCCGCAGCCGACGAACACACCGACGCGGTCGGCGGTGCGCGCGGGGTCGACGCCGGCGTCCTCCAGGGCCTCCCAGGCCAGTTCGGTCAGGACGCGGTGCTGGGGGTCGATCGCGGCGGCCTCGGTGGGCAGCAGGCCGAAGAGCCCGGCGTCGAACCGGTCGAACCGGTCGATCTGGCCCGCGCGCAGGCGCCCGTCGGGGCCGGGGCCGGGCAGGGCCACGACGCCGCCGACGACGCCGTCCCAGAACGCGCCGGGGCCGGAGCTGCCCGTCACCCGCAGGGCCAGGCCGGTGACGGCGACCGCCTCCGGGGTGCCGGAGTCCTCGTACGGGTGGGTGTCGTGGTCGGGGGACTCGCTCACGCTTCCTCCTGGGGGGCGGGCCGGCCGACCGGCTGGGTGATGACGGCCGCGAGGCGGCGTGGGGTCGGGTTGCGGAAAATGTGCTTGAGCCGGGAGCCGGGGAAGCCGCTGGAGCGCTGGAGGGCGTTCAGCCGGACCGCGAGCAGCGAATTGCCGCCCAGCTCGAAGAAGTTGTCGTCCCGGCCGACCGGGACGCCGAGCAGTTGCTGCCACAGCTCGGCGATGCGCTCGGGCGCCTCCGGCTCGCCCGCCTCGGCGGCGGGCCGCGCGGGGGCGGCTGCGTGCTCCGGCGGCGTGCCGGTGGCGCGGGGCGGTGCGGGTGCGGGCAGGCGTGCCGCGTCGAGCTTGCCGTTGACCGTCAGCGGCAGCGCGGCCACCGGTGTGAGGGTGGCGGGCACCATGTAGTCGGGCAGCCGCTCGGCGAGCCACCGGCGCAGCTCCGGCAGGTCCGCGTCGCCGACGGCGGGGACGAGGTAGGCGTCGATCCGTGCGGTGGCGGCGTCGTGCGCGTCGCGGACCACGGCGGCGGCGCCGCTCACCGCCGGGTGGGCGAGCAACGCGCCGCTGATCTCGCCGAGTTCGATGCGGTGGCCGCGGATCTTGACCTGGTCGTCGAGGCGGCCGAGGTGTTCGAGCTGTCCGTCGGGCAGCAGCCGGCCGCGGTCGCCGGAGCGGTACAGGACCTCTTCGTCGATGCCGACGGCGGCGCCGGGCAGGAAGCGTTCGGCGGTCAGCTCGGGGCGGTCGAGGTATCCGGCGCTGACACCGTCGCCGGCCACGTGGATCTCGCCCGGCACCCCGGGCGCCACGGGACGGCCCGCCTCGTCGAGGACGTACAGGCGCCAGCCCGGCAGGGCCGGCCCGACCGAGCGGGTGCCGGCGAGGGCGTCCGCGCGGGACAGGTCGCGCCAGGTGCAGTGCACCGTGGTCTCGGTGATGCCGTACATGTTGACCACCCGGCACGCCCGCTGCGGGTAGCGGTCCAGCCAGGGCAGCAGCATCCGTGCGTCGAGCGGTTCACCGCCGAAGATCAGCAGGCGTACGGCGAGCGGCTGCGGCGCGGCCGCGTCGGCGGCGAGCAGTTGCGCGAAGGCGGAGGGCGTCTGGTTGAGGACGGTGACGCCCTCGGCGGCCAGCAGCGCGTGGAACGCCTCCGGGTCGCGGGCCGTCTCCTGCGGTACGACGACGAGGTGACCGCCGGTCAGCAGGCAGCCCCAGATCTCCCAGACGGAGAAGTCGAAGGCGAAGGAGTGGAAGAGCGACCAGACGTCGTCCGCGCCGAGGCCGAAGCCCTCGGGGCCCGCGGTGGCGGCGAGCAGCGCGGCGACGTTGCGGTGGCGCACCAGGACGCCCTTGGGGGTGCCGGTGGAGCCCGAGGTGTGGATGACGTACGCCACCCGCTGCGCGTCCGGTGCCGGCAGCGGGGTGTCGGCGCTGCGGGGGGCGGCATCGACGGGGAGGAGTTTCAGGCGTTCCGGGAGCGGGGCGGGTGCGCCGTCGGTCACGGCGGCGGCGATCTCGGTGTCCTCGGCGATGAAGGCGAGCCGTTCGGCCGGATAGTCCGGGTTGAGCGGTACGTAGGCCGCGCCGGCCTTGAGGACGGCGAGCAGCGCGACGACGAGGTCGGCGCCGCGGCGCAGGCTGACGCCGACCCGGTCCCCCGCGTGGACCCCGGACTCGGCCAGGGAGCGGGCCAGGGACGTTGCCCGGTCGTCGAGTTGACGGTACGTCAGACGCTGTCCGGGGCCGCAGCTGACGGCCGGGCGGTCCGGCTGCCGGGCGGCCTGGGCGGCGAACAGCGCCGCGAGGTCGCCCTCGGCGGGCGCCGGTGCGGGGGCGGCGGGCGCCGCACCGTCCGCGCGGGGATGCCCGGGGAGGGTGGGGAGGCGGTGCACGGGGGCGTCGGGGGATTCGGCCATGGCGAGGAGAGTGGCCTCCAGTTGGCGGCAGAAGCGTTCGGCCGCGGCGCCGTCCACCTCGGACGGGCGGTAGCGGAGCAGGCCGCGCCGGTCGCCGCCGAGGTCCTCGCGCAGGTAGAGGGCGAGGGGGAACTGGGCGGGCCCGAAGCCGGGGTCGGGCAGCGGGGTCGCCCGCACGCCGGCGCCCGGGCCGCCGTCGAACGGTGGCAGGGTGCGGCATGCGACGACGACCAGGCTGAACCCTGCGCGCTCGGTGGCGGGCAGGACGGCGGAGAGCGGCAGATCGGCGTCCCGGTAGGCGGTCATGGCCCGCCGGTGGGTGCGGCGTACGTAGTCGGCGACGCTCGGCGGTCCGCTCTCCTCGGCGTCCTCGGTGTCGACGGGGACCGGCACGGTGGCGTTGAAGTAGCCGACGGCGCCGGCGTGCCGGGAGGCGCGGCGGGAGACGACGGTGCCGAGCACGGGCCGTGCGGTGCCGCTGTTGCGGCTGAGGACCAGTCCGGCGGCGGCCAGTGTCAGCGACAGGCGGGTGACGCCGAGACGGGTGGCGAGCGCGCCCGCGGCGTCCCACACCACGTCGCCGATCCGCAGCGGCACGGCCTGCGCGTCCGGCGCGTCGCCCGGACCGTGCGCCGTACGCGCCCAGTCCATGGGGACGCGGACCCCGGCGGCCAGGTCACCGGTGAGCTCGGCGGCGCGCTCGCGGCGGGCCGCGGGCAGCTCCTGCCGGGTCCGCGCCCATGCGGCGAAGGACTGCTCGGGCAGGGGCGGGCGGTCACCGAGCAGCCACCGGGCGACGACCTCCATCGAGGTCTCGTCCACCACGAGGTGATGGGCCGTCAGGCACAGGTGGGCGACGTGCGGGGTGTGCCGTACGAGGACGGCCCGCACCAGGGGGCCGTCGTCGAGGTCGAACGGGCGGGTGGCCTCGCGGCGCATCCGGGCCCGGGCCAGCGGCCCGTCGGGATCGTAGGGGCCGTCGGTCACGAAGAGGCGCGCACGGCGGCGGGCCGGCACCAGCTCCGGGCCCCGCTCGCCGTCGGCCACCCGGCAGTCGAGCACCGGGTGGGCGGCGAGCAGGGCGTCGAACCGGGCGCGCAGCGCGTCCGCGTCGAGCGGCCCCTCGACCCGCACGAAGAGCGCGCAGACATAGGTGGACGCGGCCTGCGCGGCACGGTCGGCCAGGTACAGGTCGACCTGCCCGGGGGTGAGGGGCAGTGACACGGCGGCGGTCACGACGCGGCGGGGCCGAGGGACCGCGCGAGTGCGGCGGCGTCCGGCGCGTCCAGAACGTCCAGGTACTCGATCTCGCGACCGGTCAGCGCGGCGAGCCGGTCCGCGAGGAGTACCGCCTTGAGGGAATCCCCGCCGTTGGCGATAAAGCTCGCGTGCAGGTCGGCGTCCGCCCCCAGGAAATCCTTCCAGATTTCCTGTACATCCACCTCTGGACGCCCGCCGGGACCACCATCGGAAGCGATATCGGATATTCCGTCAACGGACATCTAAGAACCCCTGTCGATCGGCGCGGACCTGGTGCTGACCTCGGTTGTAGCACACCGTAGACACGCTCTTCGATTCTTTTGCCGAGGGCAACGCGAAAATCGTCAGACGCAGGTCAATCAATGTCATATCCCGGATAATTCCCGGCCTGCGCGGCGCAGACTATCCATTTCCTGAATCCCCTGCTGCACAATCGGAATTCAGGGTCTCCGCACCGCAGAGGACAGGACGCCGCATGCAGAATCCCGCGACTCCCGGGCAGCTCCGCTTCTTCGTGCTCGACATGCAACAGCCCCGGCCGGCGATCGTGCACCGCCTGGCCGTGTCCGGCGCGCACGGCACGGTGGACGCCGACCGGCTGGCCGGCGCCGTGCGTGCGGTGCTCCTCGCCCAGCCCGCGCTGCGCGTCTCCCTGCACATGACGGCCGACGGCCTGGTGCAGCGCGTCCATCCGGTGGCCGACGTGCCGTTCGACGTCCGGCCGCTGCCGGCCGACGACGGGGCGGCCGACCGGGCCCTGGCCGGGCAACTGGACGCTCTGGGCGCCCCGTTCGACCACGCCGGGGCGCCGCTGTGCCGGGTCGTGCTGCTGCACCGCGCCGACCGCGCGCATCTGCTCTTCGCGGTCCATCACGGCGTCTTCGACGACGGCTCCGCCCCGGCCCTCCTCGCCTCGCTGACCACCGCCCACGGCCTCGGCCCCGAACAGCTGCCCGCCGCGCAGTCGCCCTCCTTCGACCTGTCCGGGCACCACCTCGCGACACTGCGGGACTTCTGGACCACGACGCTCAAGGACGCGCCCGACAACTGCACCCTGCCGCAGCTCACGCCGGGGGCGGACCGCAACCGCGCCGAGGTCGCGACCCGGCTGCCCGACGACCTCACCGACCGGATGCGGCGCCGCACCGCGCTGACCGGGGCCAGCCCGTTCACCCAGGTCATGAGCGCCTTCGCCTGGGTCGCGGGCTGGTACGGCAGCACCGACGACGTGGTGATCGCCACGGTCAGCGGCGCGCACCGGGACGCCCAGGGCGTCTCCGTGGTCGGGTGTCTGCAGAACACGGTCCCGGTCCGCGTCGACCTCGCCGGCGCCACCACCGAGGACCTGCTGGAGCGCACCCTGGACGCGCTCTCCGACGCCGTCGACCACGCCGAGCTGCCCATCGAGGACATCCTGGCGGCGACCGGAGCCCCGCGGCACCCCGACGGCAAGCCGTTCACCCAACTGATCTGCACTCAGGGCGAGTTGGCCACCGAGGCGGTGGACGCGAGCGGGCTGCGCTGGCTGCTGGAGCCGCCGGTCTCGGACCAGGTCGAGTACGACCTGAGCGTGACCCTGCAGCACGCCCCCGACGGGGCACAGCACCTCGTCGTCGCCCACCCCGAGAGCGCGCTCGACGCCCGCGTGGCCGAGCGGTTCCTCGCGCATCTCGTCGCCGCCCTCGACGCGCTCGGTGCCGACGAGCACCGGCCGCTGACCGAGCACGACCTCCTCACCCCCGCGGAACGCGCCGAGCTGGCCGGGCTGTCCGCCCCCGCCCCGGCCGTCACCGGGATGCCGGTGCACCGTCTCGTCGAGGCCCGCGCCGCCGCCCGCCCGTCCGCCGCCGTGCGCACCGCCGAACGGGAGCTGGACCACGCCGAGGTGACCGCCCGTGCCCAGGGCCTCGCCGCCGCGCTCATCGAGGCCGGCGTCCGGCCCGGCGACCGCGTCGGGATCCACCTCGACCGCTCCCCCGACCTGGTGACCGCGATCCTGGCGACCTGGTGGGCGGGCGCCGCCTATGTGCCGCTCGACCCGGACCACCCCGCCGAGCGGTTGCGCTACGTCCTTCACGACGCCGAACCCGCCGCGCTCATCGCCACCGCCCCGCTGCTGCCCGGCATACCCACCGTGGCCCCCGACGCCCGTGCGGCGGCGCCCGCCGCCTGGCCGCGGACCGCGGCCGACGCACCCGCGTACGTGATGTACACCTCGGGGTCGACCGGCCGCCCCAAGGGTGCCGTGGTCCGCCACGACAGCCTGTGCGCCCTGTTCGCCGCCCTCGACACGCAGTTCGCGGGCGGTCCGTCCGTCGTGCTGGCCGCCACCGGGTACGCGTTCGACATCAGCCTCGTCGAGCTGGTGTGGCCCCTGACCTGCGGTCGCACCCTTCATCTGACCAGTCACCGCACCGTGGTGCAGGACCTGCCCGACCCGGCCGGCGCGTTCTACCAGTGCACCCCTTCGGCCGCCCGGCTGCACACCGCGTCCCCGCAGGGCCGCCGCTTCCTGTCCCGCCTCGGGGCGCTGCTGCTCGGCGGCGAGCCCCTGGACGCGGACCTCGCCGCCGACCTGGCCGGCCTCGTCCCCGGCCCCGTCCTCAACGGCTACGGTCCGACCGAGGCGACCGTCTACACGACGTTCTGGCGCGTCGTGCCGCACGCGCCCGTCCGCATCGGCCTGCCGCTGCCGGGCGTGCGCTGCCACGTCGTCGACCCGCACGGGCGCGACCTGCCGCCCGGCTGCCCCGGCGAACTGCTGATCTCCGGCACCGGTGTCGGCGACGGCTACTGGCGCCGCCCGGAGCTGACCGCCGAGCGCTTCCCCGTCCTGCCGGGGGCCATGGGCGCCACCGGCTACCGCAGCGGCGACCTGGTCTCCTTCTCCCCCGGCGCCGGCCTCGCCTTCCTGCACCGCGCCGACCAGCAGGTCAAGGTCCTCGGCCAGCGCGTCGAGACCGGCGAGATCGAGGCGACGCTGCGCCGTCAGACCGGCGTGCGGGACGCCGCCGTCGCGCTGCTCCCGGACCGTACCGGGGTGGTGGCCTTCGTCGTCCCGGACGGGGCCGAGGACGTCGAGAGCGGCCTCGTCCCCCGCGCCCTGCCCGCCGAGGCCGTGTCCGGACTGCGGCGTGAGACCGCGCGGTGGCTGACCGGGGCCATGCTGCCCACCGCCTGGTTCGCCGTCGCGGAGCTGCCCCGCTCCCCCAACGGCAAGCTCGACCGGCAGACCCTCGCCGGGTGGGCCGCGGACTCCGCCCCCGCCCCGCACCCGGCGGCGCCGGTGACGGGCAGCGCCGCGCAGGCCGTGACCGAGGTGTGGGAGCGGATCCTCGGCGCCCCGGTCACCGACGCCGGCGCCACCTTCTTCGCCCTCGGCGGCACCTCGTCCGGCGTCCTGCGCGCCCTCGCCCAACTCCGGCCCCGCTACCCGAGGTTGCACGTCGCCGATCTCTTCCGGCACACCACCGTGCGCGGCCTCGCGGACTTCCTCGACCACCTGGACGCCCCGGCCGAGGCCCCGCCGGCCGACACCGGCCGGGGAGCCCGCCGCGCCCGCGCCCTCAGCCGGTGGGCAGGAGCGGGCCGGCGCTGATCGCCGGCCCTCGCCACACCCGCGCCACGCAGTCCGTCCCCCTGGAGGAGCACGATGCCCCTGTCCCTGATGTGCCTGCCCTACGCCGGAGCGGGGGCCGGGGTCTTCCGGCCCTGGCAGGACGACCCCGGGCTGCCGTTCCGGGTCGTGCCGGTCCAGCTGCCGGGGCGCGACGAGTGGTTCGTCGAGGACCCCTGCTCCTCGATGCCGGACGCGGCCCGGGTGTGCGCCGACCAGATACGCCGCTCCGCCGCCGACGGGCCGTACGCCGTCTTCGGGCACAGCTTCGGTGCCCTGCTCGCCTACGAGACGGTCCGGCTGCTGGCCGCCGAGGGGGGACCGCTGCCCGAGCGGCTCGTCGTCAGCGGCGCGGCGGCGCCGGGACTGCCGCGTCCCCGTATGGACGGCGCCCTCCTGGACGACGAGGCCTTCGTCGCGAGGCTGCGCCACCTGGTCGGCTACGACCACGACGCCTGGCACGAGCCGGAACTGCGCGAGCTGCTGCTGCCCGCCCTCCGCGCCGACCTGGAGATCCAGGACGGCTACGTCCCCTCGCCCGGCCCGGCCCTCAAGGTCCCGTTGACGGTGCTGCGGGGCACCGAGGACTCCCTGGTCGGGCGCGCGGACGCGGCCCGCTGGGCGGAGTGCGCCGCCGCGGGCGCCGATCTCGTGGACGTCCCGGGCGGGCACATGTACTTCACCGAGGACTGGGCGCTGCTGTGGAAGACGCTGGGGTCGGTGCTGATCTGACGCCGGAAACGACGAAAGGCGCCCCGCCGGGAGGCGGGGCGCCTTTCGCTGTCGTGCGGTGGGTGCTCAGTAGCGGTAGTGGTCCGGCTTGTACGGGCCCTCGACCGGTACGCCGATGTAGTCGGCCTGCTCCGGGCGCAGGGTGGTGAGCTTGACGCCGAGGGCGTCGAGGTGGAGGCGGGCGACCTTCTCGTCGAGGTGCTTGGGCAGGGTGTGCACGCCCACGGGGTAGTCACCGGTCTTGGTGTAGAGCTCGATCTGGGCCAGGGTCTGGTCCGCGAACGAGTTCGACATCACGAAGGAGGGGTGGCCGGTGGCGTTGCCGAGGTTGAGCAGGCGGCCCTCGGACAGCACGATCACGGTCTTGCCGTCCGGGAAGGTCCAGGTGTGGACCTGCGGCTTGACCTCGTCCTTGACGATGCCGGGGGTCGCGGCGAGGCCGGCCATGTCGATCTCGTTGTCGAAGTGGCCGATGTTCCCGACGATGGCCTGGTGCTTCATCCTGGCGATGTCGGACGCCATGATGATGTCCTTGTTGCCGGTGGTGGTGACGAAGATGTCGGCGGTCTCGATCACCTCGTCGAGGGTCGTCACCTGGTAGCCGTCCATCGCCGCCTGGAGCGCGCAGATGGGGTCGATCTCGGTGACGATGACGCGGGCGCCCTGTCCGCGCAGGGATTCGGCGCAGCCCTTGCCGACGTCGCCGTAGCCGCACACGACCGCGGTCTTGCCGCCGATCAGGACGTCGGTTGCGCGGTTGATGCCGTCGACCAGCGAGTGGCGGCAGCCGTACTTGTTGTCGAACTTCGACTTGGTCACGGCATCGTTGACGTTGATCGCGGGGAACAGGAGTGCGCCCTCGCGGTGCATCTCGTAGAGGCGGTGGACGCCGGTGGTGGTCTCCTCGGTGACACCGCGGATGCCGGCGGCGATGGCCGACCAGTCCAGGGTGGTGGTCTCCAGCAGGGAGCGGACGACGGCGAGTTCCTCGTTGGCGGCCTCGGGGAGGTTGCCGGTCTTCTGGTACTCGACGCCCTTGTGGACGAGCAGGGTGGCGTCACCGCCGTCGTCGAGAATCATGTTGGGGCCGTCGCCGTCGGGCCACGTCAGGGCCTGCTCGGTGCACCACCAGTACTCCTGCAGCGTCTCGCCCTTCCAGGCGAAGACGGGGATGCCGGCGGCGGCGATCGCGGCGGCGGCGTGGTCCTGCGTGGAGTAGATGTTGCAGGACACCCAGCGGACCTGCGCGCCGAGCGCGACGAGGGTCTCGATGAGGACCGCGGTCTGTACGGTCATGTGCAGCGAGCCGGTGATCCTGGCGCCGGCCAGCGGCTGGGCGTCGGCGTACTCACGGCGGATCGCCATCAGGCCGGGCATCTCGTGCTCGGCCAGGGTGATCTCCTTGCGGCCGAACTCCGTGAGTCCCATGTCGGCGACCTTGTAGTCGGTGAAGTCAGCGTTCGGCTGAGAGGACATGCTCGGCGCTCCTAGTGCTGTGGGTGTGCTGGATGTTCTGGTGGATCTCAAGCGTCGCGAGGGACTTGTTGAGCGTGATGTAGTGCAGGCCGGGCGCACCCTCGTCGAGCAGCCGGGCGGCCATGGCGGTGGCGTGGTCGACACCGATGCGGTGCCCCGCGGCCGGGTCGTCCTTCGCCGCCTCCAGGCGGTGGGCCAGGTCCTCGGGGAAGCAGGCGCCGCTGAGCTGCGCGAAGCGGCTGATCTGCCGGACGTCGGTGGCAGGCATGATCTCGGGGATGACCGGGGTGTCGCAGCCGGCCGCGGCGACCCGGTCCCGCAGCCGCAGGTAGTCCTCCGGGTCGAAGAACATCTGGGTGATCGCGTAGTCCGCGCCCGCCCGGCACTTGGCGACGAAGTGCCTGATGTCGCTGTCCCAGTCGGGCGAGCGCGGATGGCGCTCGGGGAACGCCGCCACGCCGATGCCGAAGTCGCCCAACCCCCGTACGAGGGAGACGAGTTCATGGGCGTGGGTGAGGCCTTCCGGGTGCCGGACCCAGGGGGCGTTCGGGTCGCCCGGCGGATCGCCGCGCAGCGCGAGGACGTCCCGGACGCCCGCGTCCGCGTACTGGCCGACGATGTGGCGCAGTTCGGCGACCGAGTGGCCCACGGCCGTCAGATGGGCGACGGGCCGCAGGGTCGTCTGCGTCGCGATGCGCTTGGTCACCTCGACCGTACGGTCCCGCGACGAGCCGCCCGCGCCGTACGTCACGGACACGAACGTCGGCGACAGCGGCTCGATACGGCGGATCGCGTTCCACAGGGTGCGGGCGCCCGCCTCCGTCTTCGGGGGGAAGAACTCGAAGGAGAAGGAACGGGCCCCGCTCGCGAGGACGTCGCGCACCGTGCTCATCGGCGGCCTCCCGCGTTGAAGTAGCTCGCTTCCGGGTGGTGGACGACGATGGCGTCCGTGGACTGTTCGGGGTGCAGCTGGTACTCCTCGGAGAGGTGGACCCCGATCCGCTCGGGCCCCAGCAGTGCGGCGATCTTGGCCCGGTCCTCCAGGTCGGGGCAGGCCGGGTAGCCGAGCGAGTAGCGGCAGCCCTGGTACTCGGTGCGCAGCATGCCGTCGATGCCGGCCGGGTCGGCGCCGCCGATACCCCACTGCGCGCGGACCCGGGCGTGCCAGTACTCGGCCAGGGCCTCGGCCAACTGCACGGACAGGCCGTGCAGTTCGAGGTAGTCGCGGTAGGAGTCGGCGGCGAACAGCTCGGCGGTGGCCTCGCCGATCCTGGATCCCACGGTGACCATCTGGAGGGCCAGGACGTCGGTCTCGCCGGACTCCTCGGGGCGGAAGAAGTCGGCCAGGCACATGCGGCGGCCCCGCTGCTGGCGGGGGAAGGTGAAGCGGGTCCGTTCGCCGCCGTCCTCGTCCAGGACGATCAGGTCGTCGCCCTTGGACACACAGGGGAAGTAGCCGTGGACCACGGCCGCCTCCAGGAGGCCGTCCGTCTGCAGCCGGTCCAGCCAGCCGCGCAGCCGCGGCCGGCCCTCCGCCTCGATCGTCTCCTGGTCCTTCAGGCCCCACTGGCCCTTGAACAGGGCCGTCTCGTCCAGCCAGGACGCGTACTCGGCGAGCTGGATGCCCTTGACGACCCTCGTCCCGAAGAAGGGGGGCTCGGGCACCGGGTTGTCGACCGCCACGTCGCTGCGCCCGGCCGGCTCCGGCTCCCGCACCTCGATCAGCGGCGTCTCCCGCCTGGGCACGCGGCGCTGCTTGAGCTCGGGCAGCTTGGCTCCGGGGACGCCGCGCTTGACGCCGATGAGGGCGTCCATCAGGCGCAGGCCCTCGAAGGCGTCGCGGGCGTAGCGGACCTCGCCCTCGTAGATCTCGTGCAGGTCCTGCTCGACGTAGGCGCGGGTCAGGGCGGCCCCGCCGAGGATCACCGGGAAGCGCTCGGCGAGCCCGCGGCCGTTGAGCTCCTCCAGGTTCTCCTTCATGATCACGGTCGACTTGACCAGGAGGCCGGACATGCCGATCACGTCGGCCCGGTGCTCCTCGGCGGCCTCCAGGATCGCGGAGACGGGCTGCTTGATGCCGAGGTTGACCACGTTGTAGCCGTTGTTGGACAGGATGATGTCGACGAGGTTCTTGCCGATGTCGTGGACGTCGCCGCGCACCGTGGCCAGCACGATGGTGCCCTTGCCCTCCGCGTCCGACTTCTCCATGTGCGGCTCCAGGTAGGTCACCGCGCTCTTCATCACCTCGGCGGACTGGAGCACGAACGGCAGCTGCATCCGGCCGGAGCCGAACAGCTCACCGACGACCTTCATGCCGTCCAGGAGCGTGTCGTTGACGATGTCCAGGGCGGGCCGCGTGCCGAGGGCGTCGTCGAGGTCGGCCTCCAGGCCGTTCTTCTCGCCGTCGATGATGCGCCGCTTGAGCCGCTCCTCCAGCGGCAGCGCCGCCAGCTCCTCGGCCTTGCCCGCCTTCAGCGACTTCGCGGTGGCGCCCTCGAAGAGCTGCATCAGCTTCTGCAGCGGGTCGTAGCCCTCCGCGCGCCGGTCGTAGATCAGGTCCAGGGCGACCCTGACCTGCTCCTCGTCGAACCGCGCGATCGGCAGGATCTTGGCGGCGTGCACGATCGCCGAGTCCAGACCCGCCTTGACGCACTCGTCCAGGAACACCGAGTTGAGCACGATGCGGGCGGCCGGGTTCAGACCGAAGGAGATGTTCGACAGGCCCAGGGTGGTCTGGACGTCGGGGTGGCGGCGCTTGAGCTCGCGGATCGCCTCGATGGTGGCGATGCCGTCCCCGCGGGACTCCTCCTGACCGGTGCAGATCGTGAAGGTCAGGGTGTCGATGAGGATGTCCGACTCACGGATGCCCCAGTTCCCGGTCAGGTCGGCGATCAGCCGCTCGGCGATCTCCACCTTCTTCTCGGGGGTGCGGGCCTGCCCCTCCTCGTCGATGGTCAGCGCGATCAGCGCGGCGCCGTGTTCCCGGGCCAGCTCGGTGACCTTCGCGAAGCGGGACTCCGGGCCGTCGCCGTCCTCGTAGTTGACGGAGTTGATGACCGCGCGGCCGCCGAGCTTCTCCAGCCCGGCCCGGATCACGTCGACCTCGGTCGAGTCCAGGACGATGGGCAGCGTGGAGGCGGTGGCGAGGCGTCCCGCGAGCTCGTCCATGTCCGCGACGCCGTCGCGGCCCACGTAGTCCACGCACAGGTCGAGCAGGTGCGCGCCCTCGCGGATCTGCTCGCGGGCCAGCTCCACGCAGTCGTCCCAGCGGGCCTCCAGCATCGCCTCGCGGAACTTCTTCGAACCGTTGGCGTTCGTCCGCTCGCCGATCGCCAGGTACGACGTGTCCTGCCGGAACGGCACCGTCTGGTAGAGCGAGGCGGCGCCCGGCTCCGGCTGCGGTTCGCGGGCGGGCGGCGTCAGCCCGCGGACCCGCTCCACCACGGCACGCAGATGCTCCGGCGTCGTCCCGCAGCAGCCGCCCACCAGGGACAGGCCGTACTCGCGGACGAACCTCTCCTGCGCGTCCGCCAGTTCCGCCGCGGTCAGCGGGTAGTGGGCGCCGTCCTTGGTGAGGACCGGCAGGCCGGCGTTCGGCATCGCCGAGAGCGGGATGCGGGAGTGGCGGGAGAGGTGGCGCAGGTGCTCGCTCATCTCGGCCGGGCCGGTCGCGCAGTTCAGGCCGATCATGTCGATGCCGAGCGGCTCCAGGGCGGTCAGGGCCGCGCCGATCTCGGAGCCGAGGAGCATCGTGCCGGTCGTCTCCACGGTGACCGAGCAGATCAGCGGAACGTTCTTGCCCAGCGCGTCCAGCGCCCGGCGGGCGCCGATGACCGACGCCTTGGTCTGCAGCAGATCCTGCGTCGTCTCCACCAGCAGGGCGTCCGCGCCACCGGCGAGCAGTCCCTCTGCGTTGCGCTGGTAGGCGTCGCGCAGCGTGGTGTACGGGGCGTGGCCCAGCGTCGGCAGCTTGGTGCCCGGCCCCATCGAGCCGAGCACCCAGCGCTGCCGGCCGGTCGACGCGGTGAACTCGTCGGCGACCTCGCGCGCCACCCGTGCGCCCGCCTCCGACAGTTCGAAGACCCGGTCGACGATGTCGTACTCGCCGAGCGCCGCGTGGTTGGCACCGAAGGTGTTCGTCTCGACGCAGTCCACGCCCACCGCGAAATACGCCTCGTGGACCGAGCGCACGATGTCGGGGCGGGTGACGTTGAGGATCTCGTTGCACCCCTCCAGGTTCTGGAAGTCCTCCAGGGTGGGATCCTGCGCCTGCAGCATGGTGCCCATCGCACCGTCGGCCACCACGACTCGGGTGGCCAGGGCTTCGCGGAGGTCTGTCATGGCGTGCCGTCCAGGGCTTCCAGGGTGTGCAGAGCGGGGGCCAGTTCGCCGGCCGCGGCCGCGCCGTAGGCGCGTTCGGCCGTGGCCAGCAGGTCGTGCCGGTCCACGCGGTAGGTCTGCGAGCCGACCGTCGACAGGGCCGCCGACGCCACCACGCAGCCCAGGCGGGCCGCGGCGGTCAGCGGCAGGTCGTGGCCGAGCGCGGCGAGGAAACCGGCCCGGAAGGCGTCGCCCACCCCGGTCGGGTCGGTGATCGGCGCGTCGGGGACGGCGTCCACGATGAGCGGGGCGTGCCCCGCGCGGTCGATGCGCACTCCGGCGCTGCCCAGGGTGGTGACCCAGGCGCCGACCCGGGCGAGGACGTCGCCCCGGTCCCAGCCGGCGCGTTCGAGGAGCAGGGCGGCCTCGTACTCGTTGGTGAACAGCCAGCGGGCGCCGTCCACCAGATCGCGCACCTGTGGGCCGTCGAGGCGGGCGAGCTGCTGGGAGGGGTCGGCGGCGAAGGAGAGGCCGAGGTCACGGCACTCGCGGGTGTGGCGGAGCATCGCCTCCGGGTCGTCGGGGCCGACGAGGACCAGGTCGGGGCGCGGCCGCCCGTGGAAGGACCGCGCCAGGTCGATGTCGCGGGCCTCCTGCATGGCGCCCGCGTAGAAGGCGGCGATCTGGTTGGCGTCCTCGTCGGTGATGCACATGAAGCGGGCGGTGCCGCGCTCGGCCGAGACATGGACGGCGCCGGTGTCGACGCCGTGCTCCTTGAGCCAGACCTCGTACTCGGCGAAGTCGGCGCCGACGGCCCCGACGAGCAGCGGGTCGAGGCCGAGGCAGCCGAGGCCGAAGCAGATGTTGGCGGCGACCCCGCCCCGGCGCACGTCGAGCGCGTCGACCAGGAAGGACAGGGACACATGGGCGAGTTGGTCGGGGATGAGCTGGTCCGCGAACCGCCCGGGGAAGACCATCAGATGGTCCGTGGCAATGGATCCTGTCACCGCGATACGCACATGAACTCCTGAACTCCTGAACGCCTTTCGGGTGGCGGGCGCCGGACGGGCCGGGCCCCGCCACCCTCGGGACGCGTGATTCCTGGGGGTGGATTCGGACAGAGCGTCAGATGCCCGCGGCGGCCCGGAGCGCCTGGGCCCGGTCGGTGCGCTCCCAGGTGAAGTCGGGCAGCTCGCGGCCGAAGTGGCCGTAGGCCGCCGTCTGGGCGTAGACGGGCCGCAGCAGGTCGAGGTCACGGATGATCGCGGCGGGGCGCAGATCGAAGACCTGGGCGATGGCCTGCTCGATGGACTCCTGGGGGGCCTTCCCGGTGCCGAAGGTCTCGACGAACAGACCGACGGGCTCGGCCTTGCCGATGGCGTACGCGACCTGCACCTCGCAGCGTGAGGCCAGGCCCGCGGCGACCACGTTCTTGGCGACCCAGCGCATCGCGTACGCCGCCGAACGGTCCACCTTGGACGGGTCCTTGCCGGAGAACGCGCCGCCGCCGTGCCGGGCGTAGCCGCCGTAGGTGTCGATGATGATCTTGCGACCGGTCAGGCCCGCGTCGCCCATCGGGCCGCCGATCTCGAAGCGGCCGGTCGGGTTGACCAGCAGGCGGTAGCCCTCGGTCTCCAGCTTGATGCCGTCCTCGGCGAGCGCGGCGAGGACGTGCTCGACGACGTGTTCGCGCACGTCCGGGACCAGCAGCCCGTCCAGGTCGATGTCCGGGGCGTGCTGCGAGGAGACGACGACGGTGTCCAGACGGACCGGCCGGCTGCCCAGGTACTCGATGGTGACCTGGGTCTTGCCGTCGGGGCGCAGGTAGGGGACGGTGCCGTCCTTGCGGACCTCGGTGAGGCGCCGCGAGAGGCGGTGCGCCAGCTCGATCGGCAGCGGCATCAGGGTCGGCGTCTCGTCGGTGGCGTAGCCGAACATGATGCCCTGGTCGCCGGCGCCCTGGGCGGCCAGCTCGTCGCCGGTGCCCTCGACGCGGGACTCGTAGGCGGTGTCGACGCCCTGCGCGATGTCCGGCGACTGGGCGCCGATGGACACCGACACACCGCAGGAGGCGCCGTCGAAGCCCTTCGCGGAGGAGTCGTAGCCGATCTCCAGGATCTTGTCGCGGACGAGCGTGGCGATGTCCGCGTACGCGGTGGTCGTCACCTCGCCGGCGATGTGCACCTGACCGGTCGTGATCAGGGTCTCCACGGCGACGCGCGCGGCCGGGTCCTGGGCGAGCAGGGCGTCCAGGACGGTGTCGCTGATCTGGTCGGCGATCTTGTCGGGATGGCCCTCGGTCACGGACTCCGAGGTGAACAGACGGCGGGACATGTCTCTCCAGGAAGGTGGGTGGTGGCGGTGGATCGGTGGGTGGGTGCGTGCCGGACGGGGCACGGGCACGGCTCTCAGTCGGTGCCGCGGAAGATCGACGGGTCCGGAGCCTCGTGCTCCTCCCCCGCGAGCAGTGCGGGCCGTACGACCGCTCCGGCGAGGGAGCGGACGCGGGCGGGACCGGTCTGTGCCGGGACGTGCTCGGCGTCTTCAAGAGGCGCAAGAGTGTCAAGCGTGTCGATGCTCATCTCTGCCTGTCTCCGGGTGACTTCGGCGGCTTCGGCGGTTCGTGTCCCCGATCGGGGCTCACGCCGCGGGGACCGGTCGGCTCACCGGCCGGGCGGGCTCCGCGTCCTTGGCGAGCAGACAGTCCTCCAGGAAGCCGAGGGCCTTGAGGTGGTAGGTGCGGGCCGCCCAGCCGAGGCTCAGGTTGTGCCCGGCGTCCGGCTGGTGGGCGATCACGGTGGTGGGGGCGGCCAGCGGGCGGCGCAGGGCCGCCAGGGCGTCGTCGTCGAACAGCCACCACTGCTCCTGCTCGGCGAAGGTGAACCGGACCGGGACCCGTACCCGGCGGGCGATCCGCGGGTACATGCCGGGCCACAACGGCCCCTCGTGCGCCTCCAGTTCGGGCACCGGCGACACGAGGTGGCGGCCCTGCCGGAAGGCGTCCGGCGGGTAGAGCCGCAACGAGCCCCAGTGGCGGCGCCAGTCACCGTGGCCGTGCCGGCCCGGCAGCTGGTCGGTGCGTACGGCGAGGCGGCTGCCGAGGCCGGAGATGTCCAGGCCGATCAGGCCTAGGCCGCGCTCCTCGGCGGCCGCGGCCAGGGCGAGCTTGCCGCCGTTGGAGTGGGCCACGAGGAAGATGCCCGCGCCGGTGTCATGGGTGGCGGCGAAGTGGGCGAGGCCGTCGTGCAGGGTCGCCGCCTGCTCCGCCAGGTGCTGGCCGCGCGGCAGGTGGGGCGCCGAACTGCCGTAGCCGGGGCGGTCGACGGACAGGACCGTGTAGCCGAGGCCGGCGCCGAGGGAGAGCAGCGACAGTCCGGGGCGGGCCCGGCTGTCGAAGTAGCCGGCCCGCATGCCGCCGCCGTGCACCGCGACCACGACGGCCCGGGGCCGGCCGGAGGGCGGCTCGGCGATCAGTGCCGACAGCGGGATCCCGGCGGCGTCGAGGGTGATCTCGCGGGCCCGGAAGGCATCGGTGGTGGGCAGCTGGGCCATGGGATCAACAACTCCGGGCGGTAGGTGGTCCCCGGGTGCCGCCCTCATCTCCTGACCGTCGCCAGGCACCGGGCGAGGCGGCGGCGGACCAGGCGGCGGACGAAGTGGCCGACGGGGACGCCGGGTTCACCGGGGTGCGGCAGTGCGGCGCGCGCGGCGCCGGCCGGGGGTGCGCTGACGTCGGTCGCGCTCATCGTCGGTGTGCGTCGTCGCGCCAGCTGCGCGGTGTGCCGGCGCGGGTGCGCCGTTCGAGGCGCCGCCAGCGTGCGGTGCGGCGTGCGGGCTCGGGGCCCTCGGCGTGCTCCTGCTCCGGGCTGACGGCGGCCGCGCGGGCGAGCAGCACGGCGGTGAGCGCGGCGAGTTCGGTCGCGTCGGGGCTGCCCTTCTCGATGCGCAGGACGGGGCCGGTGAGGTCCATGGTGTCCGTGGTGTCCGTGGACGGTGGCATGGGCGTCGTCTCCGTGGTCGTGGGAACGGGTCGGGAAACGCGAACGCCGCACGAACTCGCCGGTCCCGACGGGGGATGGAGGAACCGGCGAGCTCGCGCGGCGAGCTCGGGTGGTGCGGTGGTGCGGTGGAGCGGGACGGTCGCCGGATCAGGCGGCCGTGGGGCCCAGCTGGCCGACGAAGCGGCCGGTGAACAGGTCCTGGCCCTTGAACTGGGAGACCATCTCGGCCGGGGCGACGAACGGGCCCTCGGGCGAGGGGAGCTGGCCGACGCCGCCCTCGCTGCCGAGCGGCAGGAGGATCATCGGGAAGCCCAGCGGCTGGTAGGTCTCCGTCGGCTCCTCGCCCTTGATCTGGGCGATGATGTTCTTGGCGACGACCTCGGCGTGCTGCATCGCGTAGCCGGCCATCTTGGCCTCGGCGACGTCGGTGATGTCGCCGACCGCGTAGACGTGGTCGTGGCCCTTGACGTTGAGCTTCTCGGTCACGGGGACCTGGCCCTGCTCGGTGAGGGCGGTGAGCTTGCCGTCGGCGAGGTAGTCGTTGTTGATGGTCGTGCCGAAGGCGCGGTACCAGACGTCGGCGGTGATCTCGTCACCGGCGGTGGTGGTGACGGTGAAGGAACCGGCCTGGCCGGAGGCGGTGGCCGGCTCGGCCGTCAGGCCGGTGCCGAGGCGGACCTCGATGCCCAGGGCGGCGAGCTGGCCGTGCAGGTCCTCGACGACCTCGGGCTTGAAGCCGGGGAGCAGCTCCTCGGCCGGGTCGACGATGGTCACCTTCTTGTCCGGCCAGACCTGCTTGATCTCACCGGCGAGTTCGAGGCCGACCGGGCCGGCGCCGAGGATGAGGACGTTGTCCGCCTGGAGCAGCTCCTTGTGCGAGGCACGGAAGTCCGCGAGCGCCGCCTCCACGGTGGCGGCGGCGGGGTTGGCCGGGTAGGCGTAGCTGGAGCCGGTGGCCAGGACCACGTAGTCGGCCGCGACGTGCTTGCCCGAGGCCAGGGTGACACCGGTGGGGTCCACCGAGACGGCGCGGTCCTGGATGACCTGGCCCTCGGTGAGCAGCGTCTTGAACGGGAAGAACATGTTGGGCGCCCACTCGGGCTGGGCCAGTGCGCGCAGCGACCCCGCCACGTTGGCGAAGGCGTCACGCGGGTCGATCAGGACGACCTCGGCCTCGGACTGAAGGGCCTTGGCCACCGCGGCGCCCCCGTAGCCTCCGCCGACAACGGCGACTTTACGACTCATGATTCACGCTCCACAAACCAAAGAAATTGCGTCGGGCACTGCTCAAAAACGCTAGTGATTCGTACTGCGAACCACAATGCAGAAGAACTTCAGGAACTACATATCCCCGTTAAGAACTGGAAGTTCCTGCTACGAACTTTCGATATTCGGGTGCTACGCTGCATTCGTGGCCAAGCGTGAAGACGACGACGGCACGATGGGGCTCGCGGCCGCACTGGTGCGGTCGTCGTTCCTGGTCAACGCCGTGTATGCCCAGGTGAGCCGTGAGCACGGCCTGACGCCGCAACAGGGTCAGCTGCTGTGCGTGTTGATGGCGCAGCCGTACGGAATGAGCGAGCTGTGCTCGATGCTCGGACTCGCCAAATCGAGTCTGACCGGTCTGGTGGACCGCACCGAGAACAACGGCCTGGTACGGCGCGAGAGCGATCCGCACGACAGCCGTGCGGTGCGCGCGGCACTCACCGCGCGCGGCGCACGCCTCGCCGACCGCTTCTACACCGACGCCTGCCGGCGCATCGGACAGCTGCCGGCCGGTCTCGACGCCGAGGGGCGGGACACTCTCGCCGCGCTGCTCGGCCGCGTCGTGCGGGACAACGACGGCCCCGTGGTCTTCGTCGAACCCGGCCACGGGGCTGCCGCGGTCCGCGGCTGAGGCACCCTCAGGCCGCGATCAGCCGCTGCGTGTAGGCGAGCGCGGCCGGCTCGAACTGCAGGGCGGCGTGCGAGCCCGCCGCGTGGACGTCCCGCCAGATGCGCTGCATCGGGTGGGAGGTGGCCTGCCCGCGGGTCCCGGTCACGTGGAACAGCCGGTCCACCGCGCCGACGAGCAGCTCCACCGCGAGTGTGGCGTCACGGTGGTTGCGCACGGCCGCGCCGTCCTCGGCGAGCCCGCCCCCGTCGGCGGTCGCGGCGACCCGCGCGAGCAGCAGCGCCGCCGCGTCGATCTCGCCCGCCGCGCGGGTGTAGGCGATACGGGCCGTCTCCCGGGCCGCCGCCCGGGCCCCGCTCGGCTGCTTGCCCAGGTGCTGCTCGACCAGGCGCAGCGCGGCGCGGGCCGCGCCGAGGACGGGCGCCGCGAAGGTCAGCCCGTTCACCGCGAACAGCGGCGCCGCATGCGCCGGGGACCCGGCCGGCGCCGGCAGGCTGCCCCGGCGCATGTCGTCCCAGACGAACGAGCGGTAGCGCGGCACGAACGCCCGCTCCACCAGTAGGGTGTGGCTTCCGGTGGCGCGCATGCCGAGCGTCGACCAGGACTCCTCGTGCGTGAAGGAGTCCCTGGGCACCGCGAACACCCGGATCGAGCGGTCGCCCTCGCGCGGCGGCGCCGAGCTGAGCAGCGCCCAGTCGGCGAACTCGACGCCGCTGACGTAGAGCCACCTGCCGGACAGCGACCAGCCGCCGTCCACCTCCTCGGCCTCGACGCCGGCCGCGACCATCGAGCTCACGAGGCGGGTGCCGGGGCCCTTCGCCCAGACCTCCTCGCGGCCCTCCTCCGGCAGGAAGGCGCTGAAGCGCCCGTTGTACGCCCACAGGGAGGCGAGCCAGGCGGCGGACGTGCAGCCCTCGCCGATCGCGGCGACGGCCCGGGTCACCGCCTCGAACGTGGCCCCGGCGCCGCCCTGCCCCGCCGGGGCGAAGGCGCTGGTGAACCCGGCCGCGGCCAGGGCCTCGACGGTGTCCGGGGCGAGGCGCCCGGCCGCGTCCGCGCTCTCGGCGCCACGGCCCGCCGCACCGGCCGCGGTGTCGAGCGCCCCGGCGTCGTGCCATGCCGACCCGCTGCTCACACCCGCTCCCTGATGTACTCGATCTCGCTGAAGTAGAGCTCGGCCCGCACGCCGTCCAGGTCGTCGAGGGCGGACGGCTCCTTGGGCCGCGCGAGGAAGGCGCGGAAGCTCTCCTCGTCCTCCCACTGCGCGTACTTGATGACGTGCTCGCCGGACAGACCCCGGTGCACGGCGTGCGACACGTAGCCCGGGGTGGTCGCCAGCTCCTCGGGGTCGTACGTCATCTCCTTGAGGACCTGCGTCTGGTCCTCGGGCTTCGACGTGACCACGATGACCACGGTGAAGCGCGGCTCGTCGAGGCTGATGCGGGGCTCGGGGTGCCAGGTGTGGACGACCTCGCAGGGGATGTTGTCCAGGCGGGAGACGCTCAGGGCGCTGCCGAGGCGGCCCTTGGTGGCCCGCTCGCTCATGAAGGCGTCGTAGGCCTCCTTGCTCTCCCACTGCGCGTAGTTGACCACCGAGCGGCCGTCGAGCCCCCGGTGGAAGTTGCCCGAGACCAGGCCCGGCTGAACGTTCGCCGGCGGCAGGCTGCGCCACTGGTCGAACAGCACCTGCTGCCCGTCGGGGCCCTCGGTGTGAAAGATGTTGAACAGCGTGAAGTAGCCGTCCTCCACCCTGATGAGACTCATGACTCTCCCTGGTTTCAGGCGACGTAGGGACGCGCGGTGCGGGCGTCCTTGAGGGCACAGGCCCACCACTGGAGCTTTTCAAGCATGGCCTTGGCCGGGACGGCGGCGTCGGGCGCGCGCAGCACACCGTCGTCGCCGATGTGCTGCCACACGCCGTGGAAGCTGACCGTGTCGCGGATCGTGGCCGCGTGCAGCTCCGCGAAGACCAGGCGCAGCTGCTCGACGGCCCGCAGCCCGCCGGACAGACCGCCGTAGGAGACGAACGCGACCGGCTTGGCCTGCCATTCGGCGCGGTGCCAGTCGATCAGGTTCTTCATCGGGGCGGTGAAGCTGTGGTTGTACTCCGGCGTGACCACGACGTACGCGTCCGCCGCGTCGAGGCGTGCGGCGACGGAGGCGAGCAGCTCGGCGGACTCGCCCCCGGGCTCCTGCGTCAGCGACAACGGCAGTTCCACGTCGGCCAGGTCGAGGACGTCGACGTCGTACATCGCGCAGGCCTCGGCCTCCTCGACGAACCAGCGCGCGACGGCCGGACCGGTGCGGCCCACACGGGACGAACCGATGATCACGGCAAGGCGCAGTGTTTCCTCGGACATGTTTTTCCTTCCTGTGAGCCCGAACCGGATACGGCGAGGGCAACGGCGGCACGGGTGCGGGGCGGGGCAGGCGCCCCGCACCCGTGCGGACGGCCCGTCGTCAGGCGTGGGCGCCGTGGCGGATGGCGCGCATCTGGGCCACCCACACGTCGGCGTCCTCGGCCCGCTGCCGGAAGGAGTCGGCCGAACCCTGGTGCGTGAAGACGTGGATCCGGTTCTCCTCGATCGCCTCAAGGGCGGCCTTGGCCACCTGCTCGGGCTCAAGGACCTCGGAGACCTCCTTCAGCTTGGCCAGCTGCTCGTTGCTGCTGACGCTGGCGGCCAGCATCGGGGTGTTGACCGCCTGGGGCATCAGACACGAGACGCCGAGACCGCGGTGGCCGTACTCGACGGCGAGGTACTCGGCGAACGCGACGGCGCCCATCTTGGCGACGGAGTACGGCGCCGCGCCGAACGCGGTGAGCACCCCGCAGGCCGCGATCGTCTGCACCAGGTGCCCCCGGCCGGCCTCCAGCATGGCCGGGACCACGGCGCGGGCCGCCCACACGTGCGACATCATGTTGACGTCGAGGGCGCGCTTCCAGTCCTCGTCCGATGCGTCGTAGCTGCCCGTCACGGTCAGCCCGGCGTTGGAGACGAAGATGTCGACGGAGCCGAACCGCTCCCGGGCGCGGTCGACCAGGGCCTGGATCGACGCCTCGTCGGCGACGTCGGCCACCACCGCGAGCGCCGGGGCGCCGATGCCGGCGGCGACCTTCTCGGCGCCCTCGGCGTCGATGTCGGAGACGACGACGCCCCGGGCGCCGGCGGCGGCCAGGGCCTCGGCGATCGCCTTGCCGATGCCGCTCGCGGCGCCGGTGACGACGGCGACACTGCCTTCGATCTTCATGTCACACGCTCCCGAACGGGTTGGTCATCACGTAACGCCACTCGCCCCGGGCGTTCTTCTTCAGGACGTCGAGGCCACGTCCGGTGCCGGTCATCTCGGGCTTCGAGGGCACCGTGATGCTCCAGTCGACGACGAGCGCGGCGGTGTCGCCGACGACGTAGCTCTCGGCGACCTTGGCCGACAGCTGCGGGTCCAGCTTGAGGAACTCGACGACGGCTGCGCGGTGTTCGTCGCCGCTGACGGCCTTGCCGGGCTCCCAGACGGCCGCGGCGCCCGGCGCGTAGACCGCCATGATCGCGTCGATGTCGCGGGCGGCGTAGGCGTCCAGGTACTTCTGGTTCATCTCGGCCGGGTCGGCGGCCTCGGTCTGCTCCGGGGTACCGGCGAGCGTCAACTGCCGTACCTCCAGCTCCTTCTGGAGGTAGGCGTCGCGGCCGGCCAGGAACTCCTTCATGTACGACTGCCCGAGGTGGCGGGCCAGGTCCTTGCGGGTCGCCCAGATCTCGTAGAACACGAAGAGGTTCGGGTCCTGCGCGTCCTGGTTGATCCAACTGCCCAGGCAGCCGGGCTCGGTGCGGGAGCGCTCGGCGAAGGAGACGAGCAGCGCGCCCAGCTCCGCCGCCTTCTCCGGCTTGGCGTGGGCGAAGCCCACCGCCGACTGGATCTCGTTCTGCATGATGGGCTCCTCAGCCGAGAAGGGTGCCGCCGGTGGCGTCCACGAACGAACCGGTCATCCAACGGGCCTCGTCCGAGGCGACGAACGCGACGATGTCGGCGACCTCGTCCACCTGGCCGACCCGGTCGAAGGCCGACAGCGCGGACATCTGCTTGACGGCCTCGGGGTCCTCGAACACCGGGTCGCCGTTGTTGGTGACGCCCGGGGCGACCGTGTTGATGGTGATGTTGCGGGGCGCCAGGACCGGCGCCATGTGCAGGGTGATCTGCTCCAGGGCACCCTTGCTCATCGCGTACGCGATCTGGATCGGGAACGCGGAGTGGGTGACGCCGGACGACACGTTGACGATGTGGCCGCCGTCGGGGATCAGCTCAAGGGCCTTCTGGATGAGGAGGAACGGCGCCTTGGCGTTGATGTTGTAGCAGTTGTCGAGGATCTCCTCGGTGACCGCGGCGGGGCCGGCGCCCGCGAAGCCGGTGGCGGCGGCGTTGTTGATCAGGATGTCGAGCCGGTCCGAGCCGGTGAGCTCGACCAGGCCCGCCCGGGTGCCGTCCAGGAGCTGCTCGATCGCGCCCGGCGTGCCGAGGCTGGCCTGCACGGTGAAGGCGCGGCCGCCGGCCTCCTCGATGAGCGCCACGGTCTCCTTCGCCGCGGTCTCGTTGCCGGAGTAGTTCACCGCGACGACGGCACCGTCCTGCGCGAGCCGCAGGGCGATGGCACGCCCGATGCCCCGGCTGGCGCCGGTGACGAGCGCCGTCTTGTTCTCAAGCCTGCTGGTCATGGAAAGTCCTTCGAGAGGAGGAGAAAGGTCGTGGGGTGGTGTGTGCCGGGCCGGGGGGCTAGCCGGCGTGCCTGGCGACGGCCTCGCGTACGGCCGGGGCGATCTCGCCGGCCCAGTGGCCGAGGGAGGTCAGGTCCGGGGTTCCGCCGCGGGGCGAGAAGAGCATGAAGCCCGACGCGCCGTGCTCGACGACCGCCGCGGTCAGCTCCTCGGTCCACTGCTCGACGCTGCCGCCGATCCAGCGGCCGTCGCCGTCGCGCGTCCTGGCCAGCGGCCGTTCGGTGATCTGGCCGGGGAAGTTGAAGACGGTGCGGACCTCGCGCGGGTCACGGCCCGCGGACCGCGCCGCCTCGTCGACGACCGGGCGGGACGCGCGGTAGCGCGCGCTCAGCCAGTCGGCCGCGTGGCCCGGGATCCAGCCGTCGGCCACCCGGCCGGTGGCGGCGAGGGACTTGGGGCCGACCGATCCGGTCCACACCGGGGGCGCCGCGACAGGGGCCGGTTCGATCTGCTCGACGTGGTAGTGGCGGCCCTTGAAGGTGACCGGCGGGCCGCCGCCGGACAGCTTCCTGACGAGGACGATCGCCTCCTCGAAGGCCTCCACGGCCTGGGCGGGGGTGAGCGGTTCGACGCCCATGTCGGCGATCCGCTCCCACAGCCCGCCGGCGCCCATGCCGAGCACCACCCGGCCCTCGGAGAGCGCGGACAGGGTCGTCACCGTCCGCGCCAGCATGGCCGGGGGCCGCGTCGGCAGATTGCTGACGTTGGCGAACCCCGCGAGGTGCTGGGTGCGGCCGACGACGAAGCCGACGGTGGCGTACGCGTCCAGGCGCTGCCCGATATAGGGGTGGTCCGACAGTGAGAAGAGGTCGAGCCGTTCCCGGTCGGCCAGTTGGGCCATCTGGAGCAGCACCGGCATGTCGCCGATGACGCTGTGTGCGCCGAAGCCGAAGACGACGTCGCGCGCGGACAGTGCCGTCCGTGTGGTCGGGGTTGCCAAGGGGGTGCCCTTCAATTCTCTTCGGGTGCAAGGGTGCAAGGGTGTACGGGTGTACGGGTGTACGGGTCAGTTCGTACGGGTGGCGTGGAACTCGTAGCGGCGGCCCGCTCCGGCCTCCGCCTGCCCCATGTACTCCAGGAGCGGCTCGATCTCCGCCTTGATGTGGACGAGCGCCTCCGCCTCCGAAGCCCACTCTGACAGCAGGAAGATCCCGTCGTCGTCCGCGCTGACATGGAAGTTGGCCGCGATCGCCCCGGGGTAGGCCCGGTCCTCGCCGACGGTCTTCTCCTCGGTGCCGAGGAGCCCGTCGACCCAGGCGCGCGCCGTCTCCCCGTCCCGCATGGCGAAGAAGGCGGCCGGGTAGCAGCCGACCGGCGGGAGCGGGTCGGGCAGCACGGTGGGCTGCACCCTGCGGTACAGCCGGAACGCGGCGGGATCGCCCGGCTCGTAGCCGAGGGCGTGCCAGTCCGGGCGCAGCGCCTCGAAGGCCGTGCGCGCGCTGTCCTCGGTGTCCGCCGTGAACTGGGCGTAGACCAGCAGCGATGTGCCGTCGGTGCCGTGGAACAGGGACACGGACGCGAGGCCCTCGGGCCACGGGGCGGACTCCCAGTGCGCGAGGACCGCGGCCCCGGCGTCCCGCAGGCGCTCGGGGTCACCGCCGGTGACCTCCTCCACCAGGGCGGTGGCGATGTCCGGGCGGCCTATCTCCGGCCGGACGTACGACGTGGTCGGCATCGTCGACTCCTCAGGTGTGCGCTGTCTTCTGCGGCCGGGTGCTCAGGCGGCCTTGCGGCCGATGACCAGGACGTCCTCGTGCAGCCCGTCGACCTCGACGGTCTCGGGCGTGAAGCCGGCCTCGCGCAGCCAGCCGTGCAGTTCGTCGGCGGAGTACTCATGGCCGCCGCGGGACCACACGAGCATGGTCAGACCGGCCAGGGCGCCGTGCATCGACGGCTGTTCGCCGCCCGCCATCGGGTCGTAGACGAACACGGCGCCGCCCGGCCGGAGCGCGTCGTAGGCCCGCTTGAGCAGGGCGATGCGGTCCTCGACGCCCCAGTTGTGCAGGACGTGACCGAAGACGAGGACGTCGGCCTGCGGCAGTTCGTCCTTGAAGAAGTCGCCGCCGTGGAAGGTGAGTTCGCTGTCGCCGAGCCGGGCCATGTGCCGGTCGAAGGCGGACCGCAGCGGCGGCAGGTCGAAGACCGCGCCCTTCAGGTGCGCGTTGTGCTTGACGACCTCGTGCGCGAAGTTGCCGCGGGCGCCGCCGATGTCGACGAAGGAGGTGTAGCCGCTCCAGTCGATGCGGCTGAGGGCCTGCGCGATCGGCGCGCTCAGCAGGTCCATGCTGTCCAGGAACCCGTCGGTGGCGTCGGCGTCCGCGTACAGCGTGTCGTACGGGTTGCCCGCGACCGCGGCCTGGTTCTGCGGCTTGCCGGTGCGCAGCGACTCGGCCAGGCCCTGCCACGCCGGGTTCAGCTCCTGCTCGCAGAAGTGCAGGTAGCCGCCGAGGTAGGCGGGGCGGCCCTTGACCAGGAACGCGTCGCTGACCGGGGCGTTGGTGAACGTGCCGTCGGCCGACTCCAGCAGGCCGAGGTGGACGAGTCCGGCGAGCAGGTCGTTCGCGCCGCGCTCGACGAGGCCGAGCCGCTTCGCCAGTTCGGCGGTCGTGACCGGGCCCTTGGACACTTCGGTGAACAGGTCGTACTCGACGGCCGCGAGCAGGATCCGCGACTGCCAGGAGCCGAGGATCAGACCCATGATCGGGCCGGGGTTCACGGAGTTGTCGGGCGTGTCGACTGCCATGGCAGTGAGCCTCCTTGAGGTGATGGAGCGGGTGGGTACCGAGGAAACGGGGGTCAGCCGGCGGTGGTGGCAGGGGCCGGGCGGCGTACGAGCGCGGCCGCGAGGCCCAGGGCGCCCACCGCGGTGACGAGCGCCAGCGCGGGCCGCGGGCCCGTGGCCCGGGTCAGCAGCAGGGCGACGAGCGGCAGCAGCAGTGCGGCCCCGAGCTGCACGAACGCCTGGTACAGCGCCACGGCCGCGCCCCTCTGCGCCGGGTCGAGGCCGGCCGTCGCCTGGGTGTTCAGGGCGACGAACGCCAGGCAGAACCCGGCCTCGACGAGCAGCTGGACCGGCAGCATGCCGAGGGCGTAGCCGCTGTGCGGGCGGGCCAGGTACAGGAGGTGGCCGAGCAGCGGGAAGAGCGCACCGAGGGTGACGAGACGGCGGCTGCCGTGGCGGGCGATGAGCCGGCCGGCGAACGGCACGCTCAGCGCCAGCGGCACGCAGGCGGGCAGCAGCGCGAGCGCCGAGCGCCAGGGCGACCAGCCGAACCCGTCCGCCATCTGGAAGACCATCACGACCAGCAGCGCCTGGTAGGTGCCGTTGAGGCAGGCGGCGCCGAGCGCGGAGCGCAGCAGCGGGCCCCGCTTCAGGAGCGCCGGGCTCGGCAGCCGCGCCGGGCCGCCGCCCTGCTCGCGCGGCAGTACGTACGCCCCCGCGACGAGCAGCGCCAGGGCCACCGGCGCGGGGAAGACGAAGACCCAGCGCCAGCCGGTCGCCAGCAGGCCGCCGGCCAGCAGCAGCCCGGCGGTGAAGCCGGCGGCGCCGAACAGCGAGTACACCGACAGGGCCCGCCGTCGCTGCGGGCCCTCGGGGAACAGGTCGTTGATGATGGCCAGGCCGGTCGGCGCGGTCAGGGCGGCGCAGCACCCCTTGACGACGCGGACGGCGACCAGCAGTGCGGGGCCGCCGGCCAGGCCGCCCGCCAGGGAGGCCAGGGCGAACAGCAGCATCGCGCCCAGGTAGGCCCGGCGGCGTCCGATGCGGGCGCACAGCACGGGGCCGAGCAGCAGCAGCGCGGCGAAGCCGAGCGCGAAGCCGCTCATCAGCCACTGGGCGCTCCACGGGGTGAGGCCGAACCGGGCGGCGAGCGTGGGCAGGGCGATGAGGAGGACGGACACTTCGATCGCGTCGAGCAGCATGTTGCCGGAGAGCACGAGGAGCCGGGACCACTGGCGGGCGTCCCATGCCTCCTGCGCCCGCGGGGCGGGCGCGTCGGTGGCGGCGGGCGCGGTCACCAGTGCAGCACCTGCCCCTCGGGCGTGCCGTTCTCCCCGAGGAAGGTGGCGGTGGGGCCGTCGTCGGGGAGGGTCGCGAGCAGGACCGGGATGCGCGCGCCCTGCTCGGTGGTGAGCCGGCCGTGGTGGCCGTTGATGTCGGTGGCCACGAAGCCCGGGGACGCCGCGTTGACCAGGATCCCGGTGCCGCGCAGCTCGTTGGCGTACGCCAGGGTGACCGCGTTCAGGGCGGTCTTGGACGACGCGTAGGACAGCAGCGTCGAGGGGAACTCGCCGGGCGGGTGCTCCCCCGTCTGGTCGACGTTCTCGGCGGCCGACCTCAGCGAGCCGATGGCGCTGGAGACGTTGACGATCCGGGCACCGGGCGCCTTGCGCAGCAGCGGCAGCAGGGCGTTGGTGACCGTGATGACGCCGAAGACGTTGGTCTCGTAGACCGTGCGCACCTGCTCGGCGGGGGTCTGGCTGGGCGGCTGCATGGGGCCGCCGATGCCGGCGTTGTTGACCAGGACGTGCACGGCGCCCGCCTCCTCGGCGAGCCGCTCGGCGGCGGCCTTGGCGGAGGTCTCGTCCGTGACGTCGAGGTGCAGGAACCGTACGTCGAGGCCGTCGGCGGACAGCTCGTCGGCGGCACGGCGGCCGCGCCGCTCGTCGCGGGCCCCGAGATAGACGGTGTGGCCGCACTCGGCGAGCTGCCGCACGATCGCGCGGCCGATCCCCTTGTTGGCTCCGGTGACGACGGCGACGCGCGCGGGGTGGGCGGACATGTAGGGCCTCTCACATGGGATGGGTGGGGACGGCCGCGCCTCAGCCGAGGAGGGTGCCGCCGGTGGCGTCGATGAAGGCGCCGGTGATCCAGCGGGCCTCGTCGGTGGTCAGGAAGGTGATGACGTCGGCGACGTCGCCGGCCTCGCCTACCCGGTTGAACGCCGAGAACTTCGACATCGCCTCGACGGCCTGCGGGTTGTCGAAGATGGCGCCGCCGTTGTCGGTGATGCCCGGGGCCACGCTGTTGATGGTGATGCCGCGCGGCGCGAGGATGCGGGCCAGCTGGAAGGTGAGCTGCTCGATCGCGCCCTTGGTCATGGCGTAGGCGACCTGGTCGGGCACGGAGGTGCGGGTGACGCCGGTGGTGAGGTTGACGATGCGGCCGCCGCTCGGCATCTGTCCGATGGCCCGCTGCACGATGAAGTACGGCGCCTTCGCGTTGACGGCGAAGTAGCGGTCGAACTCCTCGGGGGTGAGGTCCTCGGGCGCCGAACCCGTCGAGGTGACGGCCGCGTTGTTGACCAGGATGTCGAGGCGGGTGTCGCCGGTGCGCTCCTTCAGGCCGCGCTCCAGACCGAGGAAGAGTTCGTGCACGTCGCCGGGGACACCGAGTTCGGCGCGCACGGTGAAGGCGCTGCCGCCCTCCTTCTCGATGAGCTCGACGGTGTCGTCGGCGGCCTGCTCGTTGGCGGTGTAGTGCACGGCGACGAGCGCGCCCTCGCGGGCGAGCCGGATGGCGGTCGCCCTGCCGATGCCGCGACTCGAACCCGTCACGAGCGCCGTCTTGTCGGTGAGCCTGTCCACGGTTGACCTTCCGGGTTGGTGGGTGTGCGGGAGCCGTGCCGGTGGGGCGCTGCGCTCCGGGCGCGGCGGTTCGGTCACGTCGAGGCCGCTGATCATGCGGGCGAGGTGCCGGCGGACGGGCGCCTGGCCGAGGAGTTCGCCGAAGACGTCGCGCAGCGCGAGCACGTCCTCGGTGCCGAACAGCAGCCGGGCCTGCGCGTCGATGTTGGCCAGGGTGCGTGCCCCGGCCGGATGCCGTTCGGAGTGGTAGGTGTCGAGCAGCGCGGGCGCCGCCGCGCCGGTGGCGACCCGGGCCAGCTTCCAGCCGAGGTTCGCCGCGTCCTGCAGTCCGAGGTTGACGGCCTGGCCGCCGACCGGCATCTGGCGGTGCGCGGCGTCGCCGGCGAGCAGCAGCCGGCCGCGCCGGTACTCGGTGACCTGCCGGGAGACGGTGCCGAAGCGGTTCAGCCAGCGGGCCTCGCCGTGCCCGATGTCCTCACCGGTCACGGCGGCCCAGGCGGCGGCGACCTGCTCGAAGGTCACCTCGCCGGCCGGCTGCTCGCCGAAGCGGTGGACCATCAGCCGGGTGGTGCCGTCGGGCCTGCGGTAGGCGGTGGCGATGCCGCCGGGGAAGCGTTCGAGCCGCCGGTTGGCGATCTCGATCCCGGCGACGTCGGCGCGCAGCATCACCTTGTCGGCGTCGTGCCCGGCGGAGGTGAAGCCGCCGAGCTCACGCACCGTGCTGTGCTCGCCGTCGCAGCCGGCCAGGTAGGCGGCCTCGATGGTGTACGCGGCGCCGGGCGCGCCGTCGGCGGCGGGCCCGCGCACCTCGACGTGTACGCCGTCGTCGCCGGTGCGCAGCCCGGTCACCGTGTGGCCGCGCCGGATCTCGGCGCCCAACTCCACGGCGTGGGCCTGCAGTTCGGTCTCCAGGTGGTGCTGGAGGCACTCCCACTGACCGGCGTAGGGATGCGACGGGTCGGCCTCGGCGAGGTCGAGGCGCAGGCCGCCGAAGTGGCCGGGGCCGACCGGGGGCAGCTCGCCGAGCCGGGGCAGGAAGCCGCGGTCGGCGAAGATCTCCATGGTCCGCGCGTGCAGGATGGAGGCCCGTGACTCGCCGGTGGGCTCGGTCAGTTGCTCCAGCACGATGACGTTCGGGGCGTCCGCGCCGCCCGCCCGCAGCTCGGCCGCGAGGAACAGGCCGACCGGGCCCGCGCCGACGACGACCACATCGGTGCGGGTCATCGGCGCGCCCCGAGCGCCGGTCCGAACCAGCGGGTGAGCGAGGAGCGCAGGTCGCGGTGGCTGCCGGGCGCGGCCCAGGCGACGTAGCCGTCGGGACGCAGCAGTACGGCGCCGGTGCCCGCGAGCGGGCTGTCGGCGGGGACCGGGTCCGGGGTCGCGGTGACGATGTCGACGCGGTCGCGCCAGGGCTGCGCGCGGCGGCGCAGCACGGCGTAGTCGCCGAGGTCGAGCAGGACGCCGCGGCCCGTACGCAGGAGTTCGGTGCTGCTGGTGCGCCGCTCCCCCCGGGTCACCGGCAGGTGCGGCAGGCGCCGGCCGAGCAGCGGGCTGGATCCGCCGCCGACGTCGTAGCGGATGTCGAGGCCGCTGACCTTGGCCGCCAGGTGCCGGGTCACGCCGGGGAGCCGGACCAGTTCGGCCAGGACGTCGCGCAGCGGTGCGGACTCCTCGCCGCCGAGGATCAGCAGGCTCTGCGCCCGGGTGTTGGCGAGCAGGCCGCGGCCCACCTCGTGGCGCTCGGTGTGGTAGGTGTCGAGCAGTTCCTCGGGGGCGTCGCCGCGCAGCACCGCCGCCAGCTTCCAGCCGAGGTTGTGGGCGTCCTGCACGCTGGTGTTCATGCCCTGCCCGCCGGCCGGCAGATGCACGTGGGCGGAGTCGCCGGCCAGCAGGACGCGGCCGCGCCGATACTGCGTCACCTGCCGCGCGGCGTTGCCGAAGGCGCTGACCCACACCGGCTCGGCGTGGCTGATGTCGATGCCCGTGAGCCGCTTCCACACGTCGGCGACCTCGGCGAACCGCGGTGCCTCGGTGCGCTTTCGCGGGGCCACGCCGTGCTCGCCGACGATGATCCGGTGGATCCCTCCGGCGAGCTTGGCGACCATCACGAAGCCGCCGTCGATGTGCTCGCCGGTCATCCGCGGCTCCAGGTCGACCCCGCGCAGGTCGGCCAGGAGCATCTCGGTGGTGGTGGCCGTGCCCGGGAAGTCGAACCCGGCCGCCTTGCGGACCGCGCTGCGTCCGCCGTCGCAGCCCACGAGGTAGCGGGCGCGCAGCGTCTGTTCGCCCTCGGGGCCGCGCACGGTGACCTCGACGCACGCGTCGCTCTCCGCGTACGAGACGAACTCGTGCCCGCGGCGGATGTCGGCGCCGAGCTCGCCCGCCCAGGCCTCCAGGGCCTGCTCGGTCACCGACTGCGGCACCGTCTTGGCGGCCTCGTGGAAGGCGCCGAGGACGCCCATGTCCAGCGGGATGCCACCGAAGTGGCCCATGCCGCTGGTCTCGTAGTCCCCGAGCCGGCGCAGCAGGGCGCGCTGGTCGAAGACCTCCATCGTGCCGATGGTCAGCCCGATGCCCCGGGACTCGCCGGTGCGCTCGGGGTGCCGTTCGAGCACCGTGACGTCGATTCCCGCCAGGCGCAGTTCCCCGGCGAGCATCAGCCCGGCGGGTCCCGCTCCAACAACGACCACCGAAGCGTCCATGAACCTCTCCTTCTCAAAGCCAGTAGCGGAGCCGCGGACAGCGGCAGGCCCGCCGCGCCGTCGTACAGGCACGCCACGGGCAGCGAGCGCAGCGTGACGATCGGCTCCGCGGACGCGGACAGCGCGGCGGCGGCGGCGTGGTGCGGTCCGGCCGGCACGTTGCCCACGATCCAGCCGGCCGGGCCCGGCGGGGCGCCGGACCGGGGTGCGACTCCCAGGTAGTCGCGTGCGGGGCTGCGGGCGAGCCCGGTGCCGAGTCCCTTGAGATACGCCTCTTTACGGGTCCACAGCTGCGCGAAGACGTCGGGCCGGCGGGCTTCGGGGAAGTCCCTCAGCTCCTGCCATTCCGCCCGGTGCAGTGCGGGCCCGCACACCCGCACCGTCTCGGTCGTCGGCGTGCGCTGCACGTCCACGCCGAGGACGGTGGCCGCCGTGCCGATCAGCACGAGGCCGTGGCTGTGCGAGAGCGAGAAGTGGACCGGCAGCGGCGGGTCGCGCAGCACGGGCCGCATCGTGCGGTACGCGCGGGCCGGTGCGGGCTCCTGGCCCAGCCGCAGCCGCTCGGGCGGGTATCCGGTGGCCTCCGCGAGGACCCGGCGCAGCGCGATGTGCGCGGACAGGTACTGCACGCGGTCCGTGGGCCGTACGAACAGCTCCGCCCGCCGCAGCTCCGCGGCGTCCAGCTCGCGCACCGCGAGCCGGGCCGCCGCCGGGCTGTCCGGCGCCGGCGGGCGCAGCAGCCAGAGCGACAGCCGCGGCGGCTCGCGCAGGACCGGGATCCGCGGCGGCTGTGCGAACCGGTGCGGTGGACCGCCCGGTTCAGCCCCGGGCCTCGGCATAGGCCTTGGCGTGGCCCAGCGTTGCCAGGCTGTTGGTGCTGAGCGCGCTGTGCACGTACGCGCGGGCGTCGGCGACGGTGGCGTCCGCGCCGAGGACGCGGGCGATGTTCTCGGTGTTGATGGTCACCGTGTGCTGCGAGGACGCCCGGACGCCGGTGTCGGTCTCGGCGAACGTCCAGTAGCCGGTGTGCAGGGTCATCAGCGCCGGAAGTGTCACCTGCTTGTAGGCGATCTTGTGGTGCGGGAAGGTCACCCGGTACGACTTCGTGGTGTGCACGGAGCCGTCCTTGGCGCGGGTGTCCATCTCCAGCGTCTGCAGTCCGGGGGCTTCCTCGTCGAGGCGGACGGTGGCCACGTGCGGCAGCCGCTGCGACCACAGGTTCGCCTCGTTGATGAAGGCGTAGACGTCCTTGGCGGAGCCGGCGATCTCGACGGAGTCCTCGAAGGAGAACGTCAGGTCGGCCTCGGTCTCGGCGTGCACGCGCTCGACGTTGGTGCGCAGCGCCGCCAGTTCGGAGCGCGAGTTGCGGTCGACGGCCTCGTCGATCCACTTCAGGCCCTCGGGGTCGTCGTCGACGGCCCGGTAGTCGTGCAGCAGCCGGATCCGCGACTCGGTCGCGGAGAGGGGCTCGATGATCCAGGTGCCGCCCATGGACGCGACCGGCGGGGTGGACACCTCCTGGCGGAAGGTGATGCGCAGGTTCTCCGGGTCCAGGGTGCGGTGCGACGTCCAGTTCTTGGGCTCGCCGTTGGCGGTGGCCCAGATCTGGATGCGCTCCTCGCGCTCGCCGCGCTCGGCGTGCTCGACGTGGATGGTCGGCGGGAAGATCCGCGGCCAGTTCTCCACGTCGGCGATCAGCCGGAAGACCGTTGCGGCCGGCGCGGCCGCGGTGATCTCGTGCTCGACCTCACGGATGGTCATGGTCAACTCTCCTTGGGGTCCTAGAAGTTGCCGAGTCCGCCGCAGACGTTGAGCGCCTGCGCGGTGATGGAGGCCGCCGTGTCGGAGGCGAGGTAGCCGACCAGACCGGCGACCTCCTCGGGCGTCGAGTAGCGGCCGAGCGGGATCTTGGCCTGGAACTTCTCCAGGATGGCGTCCTCGGTGGTGTCGTACGCGGCCGCGTAGCCCTGGCGCACCCGCTGCGCCATCGGCGTCTCCACGTACCCCGGGCAGACCGCGTTGACGGTGATGCCGGTGGGGGCGAGCTCGTTGCCGAGCGCCTTGGTGAAGCCGACGACGCCGTGCTTGGACGCCGAGTACGGGGCACCGAGGACGACGCCCTGCTTGCCCGCGGTGGAGGCGATGTTGATGATCCGGCCGCGGTTCTTGTGGCGCATGCCGCCGGTGTTGAGCACCTCGCGGGTCAGCCGGAAGACGCTGTTGAGGTTGGTGTCGATGACGTCGTGCCACAGCTCGTCGGTGATGTCGGCGGTGACGCCGCCGCCGCTGCGGCCCGCGTTGTTGACCAGTACGTCCACGGTGCCGAAGGTGTCGACGGCGGCCTGCACGAAGGCGCGCACGCTGTCCGCGTCGCGCACGTCGAGGGTCGTGCCGTCCACCGCCAGGCCCTCGGCCTGGAGCTCCTTCACGGTCGCGGCGACGTCGTCGGCGCTGCGCGCGCCGATGAACACCTGGTGGCCCTGCTCGGCCAGGAGCCGGGCGGCGGCGAGGCCGATGCCGCTGGTGGCTCCGGTGACCAGGGCGGTCCGCTGCTGCTGATCTGACATGGGTGACGTCTCCAGTGGGAGGGAATGCGGGCCCGCCGGGCGGTGCGAGGGGGCACCGCCCGGCGGGAGATGGGCTGTGGGGGGCTGCGGAGCGGCGGCGGGTCAGACCAGCGCGGCGAGACCGCTGTTGACGGCGTCGATCAGCAGCCGCGGGGTGTTGGCGATGCTGAGGATCTCCTCGTCGAGGGAGATGCCGTACTCGCGCTCGATGCGCCCGCCGGTCTCCAGCAGGGCCAGCGACTCGTAGCCCAGCTGCTCGAAGTCGGTGTCGAGGATGTCTCCGTCGAGGCTGTAGGAGTCGTCCTCGCCCGCCGCCTCGATCAGGATGCGGCGCAGGTCGTCGACGGTGAAAGCCTGCTCGGCCATGGTGGTTCCTTTCCTGTTGCGCCGGCGGTGCCGGCCGGTGTGGTGGCGGTGGGGGTGTCAGTCGGCGGAGCGGACGACCAGCGCGGAGTTGAAGCCGCCCAGGCCCCGGCCGAGCACCAGCGCGACACGCACCTCGTGCGTGCGCGGGTGGCCGACCACCAGGTCCAGGCCGTAGCGGTCGGCCGGCCGGGTGTTCATGGTGGGCGGGATCAGGCCCTCTTCCATGGCGAGGAAGACCGTCGCCAGGTCGAGCGCCCCGGCGGCGGAGTACAGGGCACCCGTCGTGGTCTTGGGGACGGTGACGGGCACCTGCTCCCGGCCGAACACGGCGTTCAGCGCGTCGGCCTCGATGCGGTCGAGGTCGGGCACGGCCGCGCCGTCGGCGAAGACCACGTCCACGTCGCGGGCGCTCACCCCGGCGTCGGCCAGGGCGATCTCGATGGCCTTGCGCAGCGCCGGCGGCCGGCCGCTGCCGGGCTTCGGGTCGAAGGTCGCGCCGTAGCCGGCGATCTCCCCGTACACCTTGGCACCGCGCTCCCGGGCGGCGTCCTCGCTCTCCATGACGAGGATGGCGCCGCCCTCGCCCGGGACATGGCCCGAGGCCCGGTCGTCGAAGGGCACGTAGGCGGCGGCCGGGTCGGCCTGGGTGGTGACCCGGCCGCTGGTCAGCTGCGCCACCCAGCCCCACGGGCACAGGGAGGCGTCGACGGAGCCGGTGACGACGAGCGGGGTGCCCTTGCGCACGTGGCGGCGCGCCTGTGCGACACAGTCCAGACCGCCGGCCTGCTCGCTGACGACGACGCCGCTGGGGCCCTTCATGCCGTTGCGGATGGAGATCTGGCCGCTGTTGACGGCGTAGAACCAGGCGAACGACTGGTAGGCGCTGACGTACTCGCTGCCCTGGCTCCACAGCCGCTCCAGCTCGCGCTGGCCGAACTCGAAGCCGCCGGACGCGCTGGAGGTGACCACGCCCATGTCGAAGGCGGGCAGCTGGGCGGGGTCCACCCCGGCGTCCTGGATGGCCCAGTCCGCGGCGACGAGCGCGAGGCGCGTCATGCGGTCGGTCTGCGGCAGCAGCTTGCTGGGCAGGTGCTCGGAGGCCTCGAACCCGTGGATCTCACCGGCGAGCTGGGCCGGGTACTGGGCGGGGTCGAAGCGGGTGATGCGCCCGATGCCGCTCTTGCCGACGCGGGCGGCCTGCCAGTACTCCTCGGCACCGAGCCCGTTGGGTGCGACCACGCCGAGGCCGGTCACCACTACAGAGGCGCTCATGCGGCGGTCCTTTCCGGCCGGGCGAGGACCATCGCGCTCTGGAAGCCTCCAAAGCCACTGCCGACGGTCAGCACGGCGTCCGTCTGGTGGTCCCGCGCGGTGACGGGCACATAGTCGAGATCGCATTCGGGGTCGGGGGTGTGAAGGTTCGCCGTCGGCGGCACCACGTTGTGGGTCATCGCCAGCGTCGAGGCGGCGATCTCGATGGCCCCGATGGCGCCCAGGGAGTGGCCGACCATGGACTTGATGGAGCTGACCGGCGTGGCGTACGCGTGCTCGCCGAGGCTCTTCTTGAACGCGGCGGTCTCGTGGCGGTCGTTCTGCTTGGTGCCGGAGCCGTGCGCGTTGATGTAGTCGATGTCCTGGGCGTTCATCCGCGCCTCGTCGAGCGCGACGCGGATGGCCTCGGCCATCTCCGCGCCGTCGGGGCGCAGACCGGTCATGTGGTACGCGTTGGAGCGGGTGGCGTAGCCGGCGATCTCGGCGTAGATGCGGGCCCCGCGCCGGCGCGCGCTCTCCAGCTCCTCCAGGACGAAGAAGGCGGTGCCCTCGCCGAGGACGAAGCCGTTGCGGGTGCCGTCGAAGGGGCGGGAGGCGCGCTCCGGCTCGTCGTGGCGCGGCGTGGTGGCCCGGATCGCGTCGAAACACGCCATCGTGATCGGCGAGATCGGGGCGTCGGTGGCGCCTGCGACCAGCACGTCGAGGGAGCCCTCCCGGATCAGCTCGACGGCGTAGCCGATGGAGTCGATGCCGGACGTGCAGCCGGTGGACACCACGGCGTTGGCGCCCTCGGCGCCGACGGCCCAGGCCACTTCGGCGGCGAACGAGCTGGGCACCAGGTGGTTGTGCAGGTGCGGGACCGCGTACGTGTGGTCGACCAGGTTCAGCCGGCCGTCGTCGCTGACGACCCGGTACTCCTGGTCCAGGCCCATGGTCGCGCCGACGGCGGTGCCGACGGTGACGCCGACCCGGTGCGGGGCGTGGTCCGCGAGGTCGAGGCCGCTGTCGGCCACGGCGCCGCGGGCGGCGACGACGGCGAACTGGCCGGCCCGGTCCATCCGCCGGATCTCCTGCGGGCTCAGCCCGTGGGCCTCCGCGTCGAAGTCGACCTCGGCGGCGACCCGGGAGCGGAACGGCGACGGGTCGAAGAACGTGATGCCGCGGGTCGCGGTGCGGCCCTCGCTCAGCAGCGACCAGAAGGCGTCGCGGCCGACGCCTCCGGGGGCCAGGACCTCCAGGCCCGTGATGACTACGCGTCGGCCGCTCACCGCGGGCCCTCCCAGTGGTAGAAGCGGGTCGCCATGGCGTCGGCGGGCGAGCGCCAGGTCGCCGGGTCGTACGCCTCGATGAACGGCTTCAGGTCTTCGCTGATCCGCACGAAGCGCGGGTCGGTCTTCGCCTCCTCGATCTGCTCGCCGCCGTTGTCGGTGTCGAAGTCCTGGAGGTGGAAGTAGAGACCGCGGTAGTGGAAGAGCTGGCGGCGGCGCGTGCCCATCCGGTGCGGCATCTCGGTGGCATCGAACGCACGGAACAGATCGGCCACGTTGCCGCTCGTTCCGGGATCCATCCGTGCCACGATCAGGTTGCTGTGCATGCGATTGTTCTCCAAGTGGAAAGCCGTACGGCGGACTGGAGTTTCACGTGTCGTCGACGGTTCGACAGCGAGAGGGCCGGAACCGGACAGGAAAGAGGCGCGCTTTCGGTCCACCGGGTGCGGTGACAAAGCGCCGGACTCTGACATGTATCTTCTTCGGCGGCTCCCCCGTTTTCAAGGGGAATCACTACAGATCCAGGTGCAGAAACTGCAGGTTATTGCGGGGCGTTGCCGTGCTTGCGCGAGGGCAGGTCCGCGTGCTTGGCGCGCAGCATGGCGAGCGAACGGATGAGCACCGAGCGGGTCTCGCGCGGGTCGATGACGTCGTCGATGAGTCCGCGCTCGGCCGCGTAGTAGGGGTGCATGAGCTCGTTCTTGTACTCGTCGATGCGCTCCTTGCGCACGGCCTCGGGGTCCTCGGCGGCGTTGATCTCCCGCCGGAAGATGACGTTCGCCGCGCCCTCGGCGCCCATCACCGCGATCTCGTTGGTCGGCCAGGCCAGCGCCAGGTCGGCGCCGATGGAGCGGGAGTCCATGACGATGTACGCACCGCCGTAGGCCTTGCGCAGCACCAGGGAGATGCGCGGCACCGTGGCGTTGCAGTACGCGTACAGGAGCTTGGCGCCGCGCCGGATGACGCCGTTGTGCTCCTGGTCCACGCCGGGCAGGAAGCCGGGCACGTCGACCAGGGTGACCAGCGGGATGTTGAACGCGTCGCAGAACTGCACGAAGCGGGCGCCCTTCTCGGACGCGTCGATGTCGAGCACTCCGGCCATGGCGGCCGGCTGGTTGGCGACGATGCCGACGACGTGCCCGTCGAGGCGTGCGAAGGCGCAGACGATGTTCGTCGCCCAGGCCGGGTGCACCTCGAAGAAGTCGCCGTCGTCGACGACCTCCTCGATCACCTTGCGGATGTCGTACGCCTGCCCGGCACCGGCCGGGACCAGGTCGAGCAGCGCGTCGTTGACCCGGTCGACGGGGTCGCCGCAGCGCTCCACGGGCGACAGTTCGCGGTTGTTGGCGGGCAGCAGCGAGAGCAGGTAGCGCACGTCCTCGATGCACTCCTCCTCGGTGTCGTACGCCACGTGCGCCACGCCCGAGAGGGCCGAGTGGACGTCGGCGCCGCCCAGGCCGTTCTGCGAGATCTCCTCGCCGGTGACCGCCTTGACGACGTCGGGCCCGGTGATGAACATCTGCGAGGTCTCCCGGACCATGAACACGAAGTCCGTGAGCGCGGGCGAGTAGGCGGCGCCGCCCGCGCACGGGCCGAGCATCACGGAGATCTGCGGGATCACCCCGGAGGAACGGGTGTTGCGCTGGAAGATGCCGCCGTAGCCGGCGAGCGCGGTGACGCCCTCCTGGATTCGGGCGCCGGCCCCGTCGTTGAGCGAGACCAGGGGGGCGCCCGCCGCCTCGGCCAGGTCCATGATCTTGTGGATCTTCTGGGCGTGGGCCTCGCCGAGCGCGCCGCCGAAGATCCGGAAGTCGTGCGCGTAGACGAAGACGGTGCGGCCGTGCACGGTGCCCCAGCCGGTCACCACGCCGTCGCTGTACGGCCTCTTGTCCTCCAGCCCGAAGCCGCTGGCCCGGTGCCGGCGCAGCGGTTCCACCTCGTTGAACGAGCCCTTGTCGAGGAGCAGCGAGATCCGTTCCTGGGCGGTCAGCTTGCCCTTGGCGTGCTGGCGTTCGGTGGCCGCCGGGTCGGGGCCCTGCCGGGCGGTCTCCTTGATCTCGGCCAGTTCGTCGACGCGGGCCTGGATCGAGTCCTGCGGTGTGGCTGGTGTGGCTGGTGTGGCCATGGTGTTCCCCACCTCCATGGGTCGCGGTCGTTGGATCAGCGGTCGGCTCCGGGCTGGTACAGCCGGACGAAGTCCGCGACGCCGGCGCGGACGATCGCGTCGCGCTCGAAGTCGGCCAGCGGCAGGGCCCCGTGGAAGGAGCCCTGGACGACGCCGCCGGCGACCAGCTGGATGAAGCGCTCGGCGGCGTGCTCGGGGTCGTCGAAGGAGAGCAGTCCGCGCTCGGCGAGGCGGGCGAGGCGGCGGGCGAGTTCGCGGTTGGCCTGCCGGGGCCCCGCGGTGCGCCACATCTCGACCACCCCGGCCGGCCACGAGGCGACCTCCGCGGCCAGGTGCCGCACGATCGCGAAGTGCTCGGGGTAGGCGGCGAGCGGCGTCAGCCAGGCGTGGCCGAGCTCGACGAGGTCCTTCTCCAGATCGGTGATCTCGGCGAGGTGCTCCTCGGCGATGACGGTCAGCGAGGCGGCCACGGCGGCGGCGCCCTCCAGCAGGACGGCGAGCAGCACCTGCTCCTTGCCCTTGAAGTAGTGCGTGACCGTGGCCTCGTCGCGGCCGCACTCCATGGCGATGTCCAGGGCGCTGGTGTGGGTCCAGCCCTCACGGGCGAAGACCGCGCGGGCCGCCTGGACGATGTCCCTGCGCTCCTCCGCCGAGCCGGCCTGTACCGGAGTGGGGGTCGCCTGCTGAATCGTCATCGTGTGTTCCTCCGGGTGAGGTGCGGATCGTGTCGGGCTTACGGGAACGAGGCTCGGTGCGCAGTCGGGCGGCGAGCACGGCGACGGCGGCGAGCACTGTGGCGCCGCCGCCCGCCAGGAGCCCGGAGCGCGCGCCGAACCGTTCGCTGAGGGCGCCGACGAGCAGGGCGCCCAGGGGGGTGGTCCCCTGGAACACGAGCGTGTAGAGGGCCATGACCCGGCCCCGGTAGGCGGGGTCGGTGCCCAGTTGGATGTGGTGGTTGGCGGCCTGGGCGAAGAAGAGGCAGCCGAAGCCGGTGCACAGCAGCAGCACGGCGGCCCACCGGTAGGTGGGGGCGAGCCCGGCCGCGCACTCCAGGGCCCCGGCCCCGAGGGCCGCGCCGATGACGAGGGCGGCCGGGGGCCGTCCGCGCCGGCGTGTGGTGACGAACGCCGCGAGCAGCGAGCCCACCGCGAAGGCGGTGGTCAGCAGCCCGAACTCGGCGGCTTTCGCATGGAATTCGGTCTTGGCGAGCAGGGGCAGGGTGAGCTGGAAGTTGAAGCCCAGCATGCCGACGACGGCCACCAGGACCATCGCGAGCAGCAGGTCGCGGCGGGCCGTCAGGTGCCGTACGCCGTCCATGACGGGCGCCCGCGCGGGGCGCTGCGCCGAGCGGTGCAGCTCCGCGGGACGCATCGCGCGCAGGGCGGCGACGGTCGCCAGGTAGCTGACCGCGTTGAGCAGCATCACGGCCGCGGTGCCGAGCCGGCCGATCAGCAGGCCCGCGCACGCGGGTCCCGCCACCCGGGCGACGTTGAAGTACGCGGCACTGAGCGCGGACGCGTTGGGCAGCAGGTCGGCGCCGACGAGTTCGCTGACGAAGGACATCCGGGTGGGCACCTCGACCGCGTTGACGAGGCCGAGCCCGAGGGCGAACAGGCAGACGTGCCACAGGCCGGCCGCGCCGGTCAGCACGAGGACGGCGAGTGCGAGCGACAGGGCGCCCGAGGCGAGGTTGGCGGCCATGAGCAGGCGGCGCTTGTCGTGCCGGTCGGCCAGCGCGCCCGCGTAGAGGGTGAGCAGCAGCAGGGGCGCGAACTGCAGGGCGGTCACGACGCCGAGGGCGGCCGCGGAGTCGCCGGTCAAGGAGAGCACGAGCCAGTCCTGGGCGACGACCATCATCCAGGTGCCGGCGACGGAGACGAGTTGTCCCGCCGCGAACAGCCGGAAGTTGCGCACGGACAGGGACTGGAACGTGCCGGCGTTGGGTGATCTCATCTCATCCCTGGGCGAGGAGAATACGGGCGCACGGCAAGGGAATCTGCCATATATCTTCTTCACCCCCGGCCGGCCGGTCAATGATTCTCATGTCAGATCCCGGTCAGGCCATGTCAGGAATGAGCGGTTCCGTAGCGGGAGGTGAATTCGCGTCAGGGAAATGAAAAAGTCCCCCTGGGATTCATCGGATTCCGTCACGTATTACAGGTGACATTCCCCGGGCCTTGCGGCGCGGAGAATCGCGGAAATACCGTTCTCGGGTCCGAAGGCGTCTCCGACCGGAGGTCGCCGAGACTCAGGGGGGTATGCAGGATGTCCGTGGTGACGACCGTCTGTGTGGGAACCGGCTGTGTCCGGCGCGAGGCCGCGGGCCGGGCCAGGCGCCCGGCCGCGCCCGCCTGCCGCCTGTGCCCGGACTGCCATGAGCGCCTGGTGCGGGAGCTGAACCGGCTGCCGGAGCTGTACGAGGAGTGCGCACGCCGTCTCGACGGCAGCGGCGGCGAGCGGGCCGTGGAGAAGACCTCCGGCGGTCCGCTGCCCGGCATGCCCTTCAACCTCCGGGCGGCGGAGGCGCGGACCTCGATCCTCGCGGTGCTCAGCGCCTGGGCGAGCCTGGTGCTGGAGGAGCGGGACCTGGCCGGTCCGCGGCGGGCCGTCGGCCCGCTGGTGCAGTTCCTGACCCGGCACTGCGGCTGGCTCGCGGCGCACGACGCGGCGGGCGAGGTCTGCGCCGAGATCTCCCAACTGGTGCGCAGCGCACACAACGTGATCGACCCCGCGATGACCCGGCGCATACCGGTGGGCGACTGCGTCGAGCCTGGCTGCTCCGGCTCGCTCACCGCGCTCGTACGGCCCCGGCGTCCGCAGCTGCCGGCCACGATCGCCTGCGACGCCGACGAGGCGCATCACTGGGTGGGGCACGAGTGGCTGCAGCTCAGCCGCCGCCTCGCCGCGACCGGGGCGACGGCGGTGGAGGCGGCCCCCGCGCAGGCCGACGAGGCCGCGGACCGGGAGCCGGAGGTGCGCTGGATGACCGCGGCGGACATCTCCCGGCTGTGGGACATGCCGCCGGGCAGCGTCTACCGCCGCGCCAGCACGCAGAAGTGGCGCCGCCGCAGCCGTTCCGGCCGGACGTACTACCACGCCGGGGACGTCTACGAGACGCTGCACGGGCGGGACGCGGCGGCGTAGGCGCTCCGCCGGCAGTGCCGGACGGTGCACGTCGGTCGTCTGCGGCGCCGACGTGGCCGGTCGCGCCCGCGCGGCGGAGCCGCATATCGGTGGAGCCCCGCGCCCCTTCGGGGCGCTGCCGAACCGCCGCGGACTTCGCCGGACCCTCACCGGACGCCGCGAGGCCGCCCTTCGGCGACGACGGGAAGGTGACGACAGGCCCCGGCGCCGCCGGGGACGACACACAGGGCTCCTGACGATTCGTCAGGAGCCCTGTGTGCACGACGGGTGGTGGAGCAGGTGGTGGTTCAGTCCGCGATCTCGCAGATGGCGGCGCCGGAGGTGACGGACGCGCCGATCTCCAGGGACAGCCCCTTGACGGTGCCCGCCTTGTGCGCGTTCAGCGGCTGCTCCATCTTCATCGCCTCCAGGACGACGACCAGGTCGCCCTCCTCGACCTGCTGGCCCTCCTCGACGGCGACCTTGACGATCGTGCCCTGCATCGGGGAGGCGAGGGTGTCACCGGAGGCGGCCGGACCGGCCTTCCTGGCGGCACGCCGCTTCGGCCTGGCCCCGGCCGCGAGGCCCGTACGCGCCAGGGACATGCCCAGCGAGGACGGCAGCGAGACCGCGAGGCGCCTGCCCCCGACCTCGACGACCACGGTCTCGCGCCCGGCCTCGTCGTCCTCCGCGTCCGCCGGGGCGGCGAAGGCGGGGATGTCGTTGACGAACTCGGTCTCGATCCACCGGGTGTGGATCGTGAACGGCTCGCCGGAGCCCGTCAGTTCCGGCGCGAACGCCGGGTCGAGCACGACCTTGCGGTGGAAGGGCACGGCGGTGGCCATGCCCTCCACGTCGAACTCGGCCAGCGCGCGCGAGGCCCGCTCCAGCGCCTCCTTGCGGGTACGGCCGGTCACGATCAGCTTGGCGAGCAGCGAGTCCCACGCCGGGCCGATCACCGAGCCGGACTCCACACCCGCGTCCAGGCGCACGCCCGGACCCGCGGGCGGGCGGAAGACGGTGACGGTGCCGGGGGCGGGCAGGAAACCCCGGCCCGGGTCCTCGCCGTTGATCCGGAACTCGATGGAGTGACCGCGCAACTGCGGGTCGCCGTAACCGAGTTCCTCACCGTCGGCGATGCGGAACATCTCGCGCACCAGGTCGATGCCGGCGACCTCCTCGGTGACCGGGTGCTCGACCTGCAGCCGCGTGTTGACCTCCAGGAAGGAGATCGTGCCGTCGCCGCCGACCAGGAACTCGACCGTTCCCGCGCCGACGTAACGGGCCTCCTTCAGGATCGCCTTGGAGGCGCGGTACAGCTCCTCGACCTGGGCGTCGGTCAGGAACGGGGCCGGGGCCTCCTCCACCAGCTTCTGATGGCGGCGCTGCAGCGAGCAGTCGCGGGTCGAGACGACCACCACGTTGCCGTGCCGGTCGGCCAGGCACTGCGTCTCCACATGGCGCGGCTTGTCCAGGTAGCGCTCCACGAAGCACTCCCCGCGGCCGAACGCCGCAACCGCCTCGCGCACCGCGGACTCGTACAGCTCCGGCACCTCCTCCAGGGTGCGGGCCACCTTCAGGCCTCGGCCACCGCCGCCGAAGGCCGCCTTGATGGCGATCGGCAGGCCGTGCTCCTCGGCGAACGCGACGACCTCGTCCGCGCCGCTGACCGGGTCCGGCGTGCCGGCCACCAGCGGGGCACCGGCGCGCTGCGCGATGCTGCGCGCGGCGACCTTGTCACCCAGGTCCCGGATGGCCTGCGGGGGCGGGCCGATCCAGATCAGCCCGGCGTCCAGCACCGCCTGGGCGAACTCCGCGTTCTCCGACAGGAATCCGTAACCGGGGTGGACGGCGTCCGCGCCGGAGTCCGCGGCGGCCCGCAACACCTTGGCGATGTCCAGATAGCTGGTCGCCGGGGTGTCACCGCCCAGCGCGAAGGCCTCGTCCGCGGCGCGGACGTGCAGCGCGTCCCGGTCCGGGTCGGCATAGACGGCAACGCTCGCGATCCCGGCGTCCTGGCAGGCCCGGGCCACGCGGACAGCGATTTCGCCACGGTTGGCGATGAGCACCTTGCGCACGACGCGTCAACTCCCCCGAGTTTTCGGATACTTACGGCCGGTTCCGTCCTGTGGGCGTGGCTGCTGGGCGCTCACCACGCGTAGGCCTCGGGCGCCGGCTTGGCCCCGTTCGGGCCGGGCGGCGGGAACAGCTGGTCCAGCCTGGCCAGGGTGTCGGCGTCGAGCGTGATCGTCAGCGCGCGCAGCGAGCTGTCGAGCTGCCCGGCCGTGCGCGGGCCGATGATCGGGCCCGTCACCCCGTCCTGCGCGAGCAGCCAGGCCAGTCCGACGTGCGCGGGGTCCTCGCCGATCTCGGCGCACAGCTTCTCGTAGGCCTCGACGGTGTCGCGGTGCTGGGCGAGCAGGCCGGCCGAGTGCCCGGTGCTGCCGCGGGCCGCGCCGCCCTCCTTCAGCTTGCGCAGGACGCCGCCGAGCACACCGCCGTTCAGCGGCCCCCAGGGGATCAGGCCGATGCCGTAGTGGCGTGCCGCGGGCAGCACTTCGAGCTCGACCCAGCGGGTCATCAGGTTGTACCTCGACTGCTCGCTGACCAGGCCGAGGAAGTGCCGCGACCGTGCGGCCTCCTGCGCCTGGGCGAGGTGCCAGCCGGCGAAGTTGGACGATCCGAAGTAGAGCACCTTGCCCTGCTGGCGCAGGACGCTGAACGCCTCCCAGATCTCCTCCCACGGCGTGCTCCGGTCGACGTGGTGCATCTGGTACACGTCGATGTAGTCGGTCCCCAGGCGGGCCAGCGACGCCTCGCAGGCACGCCGGATGTTCAGCGCCGACAGGTACGACTCGTTGGGCCAGCCGCCCGTCGGGAGATAGACCTTGGTGGCCAGCACGGTCTTCTCGCGCCGCCCGCCCCCGCCGCCGAACCAGCGGCCGATGATCGGCTCGGTGGGCTGCTCGCCCGGACGCGTGCCGTACACGTTGGCCGTGTCGAAGAAGTTGATGCCGCGCTCGTGCGCCCGGTCCATGATCGTGTGGCTGTCAGCCTCGGAGGTCTGCGTCCCGAAGTTCATCGTGCCGAGTACGAGCCGGGACACGGACAGTCCGCTGCGGCCGAGGTTGGTGTATTCCACGCGTGCCAGTCCTTACGGGTAGTGCTGGATCTGCGACCGCACACCGTGCCGGTGCGGTCGGGGCTTCGGGTGCCGCGCGAGTCCGGGCGGGTCGCGGGCGGCGGGCAGCGGGATCAGGCCGCTGCCGCCAGGTCGGCGTACCACTCGTTCATGCGCGCGGCGTCCGCGTCCCATCCTGGACCCGCCGGCCGGCCCAGGTCCGCCCAGAGGGGTGTGCTGTCGAACCAGTGGTCGGTGGCCAGCATGTCCAGGGCGCGGGTGAAGGCCCCGTCCTCGGTGGGCAGGGCCCGGGCCTGCGCGAGACCCAGGGTGCAGCGGGCCCGCGGCAGCGACGTGCCGGCGGCCACCGCGCGCAACAGCTCGCAGGCCGTGACCGGTTCGGGGTACGCGGCGTGGTAGGCGGACGACGACAGCCGCTCGCGCGGGGCGTGGCCGAGCGCCACGAGCAGCGCGGCCAGTTCGGCCACGGCGATGACGGAGAGCCGGGCGTCCCAGCCGGTCGGGGTGCCGGGCAGCGTGCGCAGAAGCCGCCGCAGCCCGGGCACGACCCATGTGTCACCGGGCCCGTACACCAGGTACGGCCGTACGACGATGCCCCCGGCGGCCAGGACGGCGTCCTCGGCCTCGGCCCGGGTCCGCGACGTGGGCGACAGCGGCTTGCGCGGGAGCTGTTCGGGGCGGGCGCGGCGGAAGATGCCGCGCCCGTACACGGAGGCGGTGCTGAGGTACACGATGCGGGACACCCCGGCGCGCTGCGCGTCGGCGACGAGCGCGGCGGTTCCCCGGGCGTTGACGGCCTCGTTGGCCTCGGGGCTACCGCCGATCTGCGAGGCGCAGTGCAGCACGACGTCGACGCCGTCGCACAGGCCGCGCAGGGAGTCCGGGTCCGCCAGGTCCGCCCGGACGATCCGGGCCCGGTCCGCGCCGGGTGCCCGGGGCGGCCTGCGGTGTGAGGTCAGGGTCAACTGCCCAGCCAGGCGGGCCGCTTCGCGGGCGACATGGGTTCCGATGAACCCGCCCGCTCCGGTGACCAGGAAGTTCGGCACGTGGGCGCTCCGATCGCGTCGAGGGTCAGTGGTTGCGGGTCCGCAGGGTGAGGCGGGCGTCGAAGACGGGCCCGCCGCTTTGCAGTCCGCGCACCCGGACCTGGACGTCGCCGGCCGCGTCGACCCCGGTCGGCTCGGCCTCCACCACGCAGGGCTCGTCGAGTTCGGCGTACCGCTCGAAGGAGCTGTCCAGGCCGATGACGAGGGTGTCGGGCATGCCGGTGACGGCGTGGGCGGCCTGCCGGGCGGCCTCCAGGAGCACCATGCCGGGGACGTGGTCCACGGGGTGGTCGAAGAAGATCGGGTGGTTGCAGTCGACGCGCAGCTCCCACCGGTTGCCGGCGCCGTCCGGGAGCTCGGACAGGACCACGTGCTGCGGGTCGGTGCGCCCGACCAGGGCCGGGTCGATCGGCAGCCCGGGCAGGCGGTCGCAGCGGGTGGGCCGCTCGCCGCGCAGGCGCCGGTAGACGTTCGGCCGTATGCAGCTCATGGTCGCTCCGGCGGTGGCCAGGGCCGCGCCGTCGACCATCGCGGTCACCTCGTACCGCATGCCGGCGAAGCTCTCGCCCCGCCGCACGATGTCGTGGCACACCGCGTGCAGTTCGACCTCGGTCGGGACGGGCGTGGCGACGAACAGGGGCGCCGTGGCCGCGAAGAACATCGACCCCATGAGGAACTGGTTGCCGAACTCGACCCCGAACTCGGCGTGCGCGAGCAGGGCCCCCGTCTGGCGAACCGATTCGGCAAGGAGCATCGGGTCCTGGTAGCCGTCCGACTGGGCGAAGAGCGCGTGCCCGCGCGGCCACTGGGATCCCACCACGAAGGCATGGGGCGCGTCCGCTGTCCGCCAGCCGGTGAGCAGGACTTCGGAGACGGCGGCCCGGTGCACGTACTGGCGCGGGACGGTGGTGGTGAACGCAGTGAGCGCGGAGTCGAGCATCGCGGTCATGGCTGGCACTCCTGTCGGTAGTCGGGCAGGAGGGAGCTGACGTGTGGCAACAGCCCCCGGTCCACACTCCCAACAAAATACAGACAGGTCTGTAGGGGAAATCAAGTAAAAAGTTGGAGCCGGGCGCGCCGCAGAACGGAAGGCCCGAATCCGGAGAGAGCGGAAGGCGGGAATCCGCTCCTCTCGCACGCCCTGTGCGAGGAGACCATCACGCAACGAGATCGAATAACAAACAATTTTGACTGTTCTTGGCCAACATACAGCAGCGGAGACCCCGCGTCGCGAACGCGTGACAAATCATCACTTTCCTACGATCGTACGAGGTCAGACGTCATGAACCGAGCTGGAGCAGGCCATCCCGGCCACATTGACAATCAGACAAGTCTGTTTGGTATGTTCCCGGAGCACCTGAACTTCGACACGAGCATTTGAAGTCGGCCGACACCGGCACGCTCAAGGAGGACCAGTTGAACCAGCAGGTAGCCGACCTGTCCGACTCCCTCACCGTGCGGCACCACACCGTGCCCCAGCACGCCCACCCGGCCGCGCCGCGGCTGCACGTCCCGGTCGAGCACCCCGCCCTGCGCATCCTGGTCGTCGAGAACGAGGAGCGCTCCGCGAAGGCCCTGGTGCAGGACCTGATCCGGCGCGGGTACCGCGCCGACAGCGTGAACACCGGGAGCCAGGCCCTGCGCGTGCACCGCCAGGCCGACCTGATCCTGCTCGACCTCGACCTCACCGACCTCGACGGTCTGGAGGTCTGCCGCAGCATCCGCGCGATGAGCGACACGCCGATCATCGCCGTCACGGAGCGCGGCAGCGAGCTCGACCGCGTCCTCGGGCTGCAGGCGGGCTCGGACGACTACATGGTCAAGCCCTACGGATTCCACGAACTGCTCGCCCGCATAGGGGCGGTGATGCGTCGGGTACGGCCGTCCCCGACGGCCCGCACGATCGAGCACGGCCCCCTGCGCATCGACGCCGACGTCCGCAAGGTCACCCTGCACGGCCGCCCCGTCAGCCTCACGCGCAAGGAGTTCGACCTGCTGCACGCCCTCGCGATCCAGCCAGGCGCTGTGGTCTCCCGGCGGCAGCTCATGACCCAGGTCTGGGATGACGCCTGGTCGCACAAGGGACGTACCATCGACACGCACGTCAGCAGCGTGCGTGGCAAGCTCGGATCAAGCCATTGGATCGTTACGGTCCGCGGTGTCGGTTTCCGTCTCGGCGGCCCGTGACGGGGTGCCGTACCCACGCCCTGGTGCCGGCGGCGAGAGCCGTCGGCACCAGGGCGTTCGCCGGAACTGTGTGAGGTGTCCGGCTTTCCTCCCGTGCACCACTGGTGAGTCCCGCACATCCAAGTAGAATGCAGACTTGTCTGTATCGATAGTTGGCTAGTGGCGAGGACCGGGCATGGCGAAACAGGAACGCGGAACGCGGTCGAGGCAGGCGATCCTGGCGGCCGCCGCCGAGGTGTTCGACCTGCGCGGATATGACGCCGCGAGTACGAACGAGATCCTGGCGCGCAGCGGTCTGACCCGTGGCGCCCTGTACCACCACTTCCGTTCCAAGGAGTCGATCGCGGCGGCGCTGTTCGATGCGCACAGCGGAGCCCTCGCCGCCCCCGAGCGGTCCACCAAGCTCCAGTCGATCATCGACCTGACCTTCGCCTTCGCGGCTCAGCTCCAGCATGATCCGGTGCTGCGGGCCAGCGTGCGCCTGGCGGTGGAGAAGACGTCGTTCCCGCGCCCGGCCAACACCCCCTACGAGCAGTCGACGGCGGTCATCCACGACCTGCTCGACCAGGCCCGGCTACAGGGCGAGACCCTGCCCGGCGTGGACCTGGCCGACGCCACGACCGTCATCATCGGCGCGTTCACCGGCCTGCAGGCGATGTCGCTCGTCTACACGGAGCGGGAGGACCTGCCCCAGCGCCTCGGCGCGATGTGGCGTTTCCTGCTCCCGGGCCTGGTCACGCCCGGCCTGATCGGCACCTTGCGCGTCACCCCACCACCCGCGGCCGTCGTCGCCGACGACCAGGCCCGGGCCGAGGCGGCAGCGGCCGCCTCGTAGGCCGTGTCGGGTCCGTGCCAGGTCGGCGGCGGGCCGGCGGGGCGGTGCTACTGGCCCGGTGCGCCCGCGACGGCGGCCGGCGAAAGTTCCGCCTCGCGGTCGGTGTCGCCCTGCGGGGCCTGCGTGAAGAGCGGCAGCAGCGTGTCCCATATCCGCTCGGCGCGCTCCTCGCCCCACCAGAGATTGTCGGCGTAGCCGAGGGACTCCAGGCCCGCGGTGACCACGACCGCCAGGTCCGCGAGCCCCGACCGGTCGGGGCTCGCGGGCGCCTGCGTCATCATCTCGGCGCGCACCCGGTCCAGCACTTCTTCCCGCAGCCGCGGCGGATCCTCGGTGCCGTCGGGCGCCAACCGCAGCCCCGCACGCACCAGTTGATCGTCCGTCAGGGCCTTGCCGAGGGCGATGCTGAAGCGCGCCGGGGCCTCCACGCCGCGCTGGGCGAAACTCTCGTCGGCCAGTGCGAGGACACGCTCCCGGGCCTGCGCGTGGACCTCCCCCACCAACTCCGCGATGGAGCGGAAGTGGTGGTAGAGCGCGCCGCGGGTCACGCCTGCGGTGTTGCAAATGTTGACCAGTCCCGCGTCGGCGAGCCGGCGGGTCGCGATGAGTTCCACGGTGGCGCGCACGAGCGCCTGACGGGAAGTTTGCGACCGCTTCTGCATCGCGTATGCCCCTTGCCTGATACGACAGCCCTCAGAACAGCGGTGAGCAGACGCAGACGGGCGCCTCCTCCCGCGGCAACCATACAACCATGCCTGTTTCTTTGGGCACCCGCTGACAGCCTCAAGTAGCAGATTCTCCAGGAGATGGCCGGTTACCGCTGGTGAGCGCCCTGCACAGGGAAGGTCCGCCCACCCGACCTGCTCGACCGACAAACAGGTCTGTTTGTTTTTTTCCGGGGAACACGCGCGTGCCCGTGGGGCACGCGCGTGTTCCCCGGGGTGGTGTCAGTTGCGGCCCTGCGCGGGCAGGGCGCAGGCGGGCTCGGCGGCCGGCACAGGGCGCCGCCCGGCCGCGGCGCGGACGCCGGTGAGCTGCAGGACCAGGGCGAGGAAGGCCGCCCCGGCCGCGCACAGCGGGAGCGTGGCGCCGCCGAGTCCGGTGGAGAAGGCGAGACCGCCGAGACCCGAGCCGACCGCGCTGCCGAGGTAGAGCGCGGACTCGTTCAGGGCGACGGCGACCGGGCCGCCGCGGTCGCCGCGGGCGAGGAGCAGATCGTTCTGCTGCGGCACCTGGAGCGCCCAGCCCACGGCGCCCCACAGGGCGATGGGCAGCAGCGCGAGCAGGGGGTCGACGCCGGCGGCGGGGCGCATGACGGCGAGGGCGAGGGTGAGCAGTGCCAGGATGCCGATCACCAGCGTCTGGGGGCGGCGCACCCGGTCGACGAGCGGGCCGATCAGCAGGCTGCCGAGGACGCCGCCGATGCCCCAGGCCCACAGGTAGGGCGTGATGTCGTCGACGCCGCCCATGGCGTGCGTCTTCATGACGGGGGCGATGTAGGTGTAGAGGCCGAGGCTGCCGAGGGCGGCCAGGAAGGAGACGCCGACGACGGAGGCGACCCGCGGGTCGGTGACCACCTGGGCGCGCCGGCGCAGCGACACCGCCTCGCCGGCGGGGAGCTGCGGGAGTCGCAGGGCGAGTCCGGCGAAGGAGACCAGGCCGAGGGCTGCCACCAGCCACAGGGTGGCGCGCCAGCTGGTGTGCTGGGCGATGAAGACGCCGAGGGGCACGCCGATCACGGTGCCGGAGCTCATGCCGCCCATGATCATGGCGAGCGCGCGGCCGCGCCGCTTCTCGTCCACGAGGGAGGCGGCGGCCGATGCGGCGAGTGCCAGGTACAGGCCTGCGCCGACACCGGCGAAGGCCCGTGCCACCAGCAGCGCCCCGAGTGAACCGGCGAGCGCGCTGGCCGCGTTGGCCGCGGCGAACACGGCGAGCGAGGCCAGCAGTCCGGTGCGGACGCGGGAGGCGGAGAGCAGGGTGGCGAAGATCGGGGAGGCGATGGCGTAGGCGAGGGTGAAGGTGGTGACCATCTGTCCCGTGGCCGATACGGACGCCCCGAAGTCGTCGGCGATGACGGGCAGCAGACCGGCCGTGACGTAGGCGTCGAGGCCGAGCGCGAAGGCGCCGAGCCCGAGGAGGTAGACGAGTTTCACTGGAACCTCAATGTTCGATGATCGCAGTTCATTAGTACATGATGGCGGCGCGGTCCGTCCTGGCAAGCGGGCCCGGTGGATTTCGGCCGTCCGGATAACCTCGGCCGGTTGTGCGACTCTTGGGACGTGCGCCGTTACTTCCACCCCGACACCGACGACATCCGGCTGCCCGCCGTGCTCTTCGCGCTGAGCGACGCCACCCGGCTCGGCATCGCCCTCGCGCTGGCGGACGGAAAGGAGCGCACCGCCGGTGAACTGGGCGGCGGTACGGCCAAGTCGACGATGACCCACCACCTGAAGATCCTCAGGGAGGCCGGGGTGCTGTACGTCCGCTCCGAGGGGACGCGCTGCTACAACTCCCTGCGTCTGGCCGATGTGGAGAGCCGGTACCCCGGCCTGCTCGACCATCTGCTCGGCGCCGCCGAGCGGGACGGCTACGGCGCGCCCGGTGCCCGCCGCCCCGAGCAGGGCGCGACGGCGGGCACCGGTGGCCGCTCAGCGCGGGCCGCCGCGACCGGCGAGTACCGTGCTCACAGGTCCAGCGCGACGTCGTAGGCGGCGAGCCAGTCGTTGACGCCGAGGGCCAGCTCCAGGCCCGAGCGGTCGTACTGGGCGCTCGTCTCGCCGAGCGGGCTGTCCAGCAGCCGCTTGGCCGCGGCCCGGTCCAGCAGCGGCAGGACGGGCGAGGAGGAGTCGTCCAGCACGCCGGCCAGGGCCCGGCGCAGGCCCTGCTCGTAGGCCGGGTCCTGGGTCGTGGGGTACGGGCTCTTGACGCGCTGCACGATCGAGTCCGGCAGCAGGTCCTTCGTCGCGGCCCGCAGCAGGCTCTTCTCCCGGCCGTCGAAGGACTTCAGCGCCCACGGCACGTTGAACACGTACTCCACGAGCCGGTGGTCGCAGAACGGCACGCGGACCTCCAGACCGACGGCCATGCTCATCCGGTCCTTGCGGTCCAGCAGCGTCTGCACGAACCGGGTCAGGTTGACGTAACTCATCTGCCGCATACGGCGGTCGACGGCGTTCTCGCCCGGCAGCCCGGGCGTCTCGCCCACGGCCTGCGCGTAGCTGTCGCGCAGGAAGCCCGGCATGTCCAGCTTGTGCAGCAGGCCCGGGTCGAACAGCGACTTGCCGTCGAAGTACTTGCCGGTCGCGGAGGTCAGCCAGGGGAACGTCTGCGCCTCGACGGCCTCCTGGTCGAAGAACCAGCGGTAGCCGCCGAACACCTCGTCGGCGGACTCGCCGGACAGGGCCACCGTCGAACGCGCCCGCACCGACTGGAAGAGCCGGTACAGCGACGGCCACATGTCGCCCCAGTAGGCCGGCGGCAGGTCCAGCGCCCCCAGCACCTTCGCCCGCAGCTGCGGGTCCGCGAGCTCGGCGCTGTCGAGCACGATCTCGCTGTGGTCGGCACCGATGTGCCGCACCAGGTCGTGCACGAACGGGGTGTCGGAGGTGCCGCGCACCGGGTCGGCGACGAACGCGCCGCCGTGCTCGGCGAAGTCGACCGAGAAGGAGCGCACGGGGCCCTCGCCGCGCTCCAGCAGCTTCTTGTGGGCCAGCGCCGTGATGGCCGAGGAGTCCAGGCCCCCGGAGAGCAGCGAGCACAGCGGCACGTCGGCGACGGTCTGCCGGCCCACGATGTCGTCGAGCAGCTCGCGGACCGTGGCGATCGTGGTGTCGCGGTCGTGGGTGTGCTCACGGGCCTGCAGGGCCCAGTACGTCCGCTTCGCGACGCCCGCGCGGGAGACGCGGACCAGCTGGCCCGGCCGTACCTCGTGCATCCCGGAGAAGACGGCGTGCTCGGGCGTCTTCACCATCTCCAGGACCTCGCGCAGGCCCTCGGCGCTCACCTTCCGGGGCACCGCCGGATGGCCGAGTATCGCCTTCGGCTCCGAGCCGAACACCACGCCGTCCGGGGTGGGGAAGTAGTACAGCGGCTTCACGCCCATACGGTCGCGGACCAGCAGCAGGCTCTGCTCGCGCACGTCCCAGACGGCGAAGGCGTACATGCCGTTGAGCCGGTCGACCAGGCCCTCGCCCCACTCCAGATAGCCGCGCAGGACGACCTCGGTGTCGCTGCGGGTGCGGAACCGGTGGCCGCGGGAGACCAGTTCCTCGCGCAGCTCCTGGAAGTTGTACACCTCACCGCTGTAGGTCAGGCAGGCCAGGACCCGGCCGTCAGCCTCGGCCGTCATGGGCTGCCGGCCGCCGTCCAGGTCGATGATGGACAGCCTGCGGTGCCCGAGCGCGGCGTGCTCGTCGGCCCACATGCCCTCGGCGTCCGGGCCGCGGCAGGCCATGGTCCGCGTGACGGCCTCCAGGGTCTGCCGCTCCTGGCGCACGTCGCGGGCGAAGTCCACCCAGCCGGCTATTCCACACATGTTCGCTCTCCTTGTCGGATGGTCAGGTCGTCGGGGAAGGGGGGTAGGGGCAAGGGGTAGGGGGCAGGGGTGCCGGCGCGGGCGGTTCAGCCCAGGCGTTCCCAGTCGGACTCCTGGAGCAGGGTCCGGCCGCCGGGGAAGTAGGACACCGGCCCGGTGGTGCGGGCCTCGCGCTCCGCGGTGTTCAGCAGCCGCTGCAGAGCCAGCGCGTCGGACAGCCCCGGGAAGGGCTGCGCGGGAGGGGCGCCGTCGGTGACGAAACGGGCCACGTCCGCGGCCATCCGGCCCAGCTTCACCACGGTCTTCTCGTGCTCCGCCACCGGGCGGGAGCCGGTGTCGAGGGCGAGCAGCTCCTCGTCGCCGGCGGACGTGCGGTGCCACACGCGCAGCCGGTCGGCCCACCGGTCGTCCCGGCGGCGCAGCTCCACCCGGGCACCGGTCTCCTGCTCGAACCGGCGGATCGCCTCCTGCACCCAGCCGTCCGGCAGCAGCCAGGAGAACCCCAGCCGCAGCGCCGGGCGTTCCGGCTCCGGGAACAGGGCCCGGCTCAGGTGCGGCAGGAGTTCCCGCAGCCGGTCCCGGAGCCGGACCCCGTCCGGACTCAGGGACACCTGCCGGGTCGTCCGCAGGAAGAGCGGGACGCCGAGCTGTTCCTCCAGCCGCCGTACCGAGCGGGTGAGCGTCGGCTGGTTGCTGCCCAGCTGGTCCGCCGCGGACGTGAAGCTCAGCGTGTCCGCGACGGCGAGGAACGCCTGCAGATGCTTGAGGTTGAGATCCCAGATGCGGGTCCCCGTCTCCGGCCCGTGCCGTTGCCGGGTGTCCGTCGCCATGGCCGCCACTAGCGTGCTCCGCTACCGGCTGCCTCCCGGACGGCGCAGGCCCGGGAGGTGACCGCGGCGGTGAAGCGGACCTCGCCGCCCTGTACGGCCGTGATCCGGGAGTGCCGCTCCCCCGGCTCGCCGTGCTCGTCGTGCTCCGCACCGGGCGGCCCCGCGGTGATCGTGCAGTGGCTGTCGAGCTCGACGTACCGGTGGAAGGTGCAGTCCAGGGCGGTGACGTCCGCGCCGTCCACGCTCTGGTGCACCGCCTCCAGCAGCACCATGCCGGGAACATGGTCGACGGGGTGGTCGAAGTACAGCGGGTGGGTGGTGTCGACCCGGAGCTGCCGGCCGTCGGCACCGCGCGGGGCGAGCACCAGGTCCCGGACGAGATCCCGGCCGGCCCGCGTGCGCAGGTCCGGGTCCGGCACCGGAACGGCTCGTGCCATGGCCCGCCCGGCATCGGCGTGTTCGCCGCGCAGCCGCCGGTAGACGGCCGGCGCCTGCACCGTGAACCGGGTGTCGGCGGTGGCCACGGGCACCCCGCCCCAGTACACCTGGGCGTGCAGCGAGAGGGCGGCGGCACGGGTGCCGCGGCGGACGACGTCGAAGCAGCGGACGTCCAGCGTCAGTTCCCGGCCGCGGTCCATGCCCCCGTAGGCCGCGTCGGCCACCCGGTAGCCGAACCGCTCCCAGATGAGCTGGTGTCCGAGCGGTACGTCGTAGACGTCGTGGCAGAGCAGCGGAAAGGTCTGCCGGACGGTCTCGCACAGCAGCAGCGGGTCGAAGACCTTCCCGACGCGGTAGAAGTCATGGGCGCCGGGCCGGCGCGCCCGTATGAAGAAGCGGTCACGGCCCGTGGAGCGCCAATGAGTGAGGTAGACCTCTTCGGCGTGGTTCTTGTGCACATGCCGGGGCGTCACCGGCGTCAGGCCGTCCGCGGTCTTGCGGGTGGCGGGACGCCGGCCGATTCCGTCGCATGCGGACATGCTGTTCCCCCTTGGTCTTCCGCCGGGGCCATGGTCGCGCCCCGGCGAGGTGATAGTTGCATGTGTAACATAGAGATCGTTCTGTTTGTAAGTTTGCGTGGGCTTGACGAAGGGCGGATGACAGGTCGATGACAGGCAGACAAAGCAGCGCCCGCGCCACGCAGACCCGGGCCTCGATCATTCGCGCGGCGGCCGAGGTGTTCGACGAGTGCGGCTACCACGGCGCCGGCATCAACCGGATCCTGACCAGGGCGAAGGTCACGTCCGGGGCGATGTACTTCCACTTCGCGTCGAAGGAGGAACTGGCGCGGGCGGTCATGCTGGAGCAGGCGAAGGACCTCGAACTGCCCGAGGAACCGGCAGGGCTGCAGCAGTTGGTGGACGTCACGTTCGCCCTCGCCCGGGAACTGCAGCACAACACGCTGCTGCGGGCGGGCGTCCGCCTCGCCGTGGAGCCGAGAGGGCCGGCGCTCCAGGACGACTCCGCCTACAGCTGGTGGGTGGACCGCTTCAGCGGTGAACTGGCCGTGGCGCGGCAGCAGGGCGAACTGCGGGAGGACGCAGACGAGTCGGAGTTCGCCGAGGTGCTCGTGTCCGCCTTCACCGGCACGCAGCTGAGATCCCAGATCTCCGCCGGCTGGGCCGACCTCCCCGACCGTGTCGCCTCCCTGTGGCGCTATCTGCTGCCCGGGCTCGCCTGCGCCCAGGCCCTGCCGCGGATCGTCGTCGGGAGCGAGCGGGGCCTGCCCCGTCCGTGAGGAACCCGCCGGACGCGGGGAATCTGCCGGGGGTGAGGAACCTGCCGGTTGCGAGGAAGCCGACCGGTGCGAGCAAGCGAGGAGACACGGAAGTGATACGGACGTGACGCAGAGGACGCGACGCCGGGTGGTGGTCACCGGCGCCACCGGCTTCATCGGCTCCCGGGTGGCGGAGCTGCTGCTGCAGAACCCGGCGGCCTGGCACGTCCGCGCCGTGACACGCAGGCCGCCCGAGGCGCTGATCGCGGCGGGCGCCGAGTGGTTCCGGGCCGACCTGGCGGCGCCGGACACCCTGCACGACGTGTGCGACGGCGCGGACGCGCTGCTCCACCTGGCCTCCCGCGTCGGCGGCGACGCGGAGATGTGCACCGCGGTCAACACGCACGGCACGGCCCGGCTCATGGCCGAGGCGACCCGGTCCGGCGTGCCGCGGGTGACACAGCTGTCGACGGCCGCCGTCTACGGCCCCGGACCGCACCGGGGACCGGAGGTCGGCGACGTGGAACCGTCCCCGGTCTCGGCGGCCAGCGCGACCCGGCTCGCCGGGGAGCGGGCCGCCCTGGACGCCGGCGCGGTGGTGCTGCGTCCCGGGCTGGTCCTGGGCGCCGGGGACCGGTGGGTGGTGCCCGCCCTGGCCGAACTGCTGCGCGCCGTCCCCGGCCGCTGGGACGCGGGGCGCGGACTGCTGTCCGTGGTCGCCGTGGAGGACCTGGCCCGGCTGATCACCGCGACTCTGGACGCCCCCGGCCTGACCGGACCCTCCGTCCACCACGCCAGCCACCCGCGTCCGGTGCGCTCGGGCGCTCTGCTGGACGCCCTGACCGGACACGGGATCCTGCCCGGCGCCGCCGACCAGGACCTGAGCTGGCCCGGCTGCCTGGAGCGCCTCGCCGCCTCCGGCAGCCGGGTGAGCCGGCGCCAGTTCGAACTCCTCGCCCAGGACAACTGGTTCGGCAGCGAACGCGTGTGGCACCTGGCCGGCCTGCCGTACGACCCTGACCCCCTGCACCCCATCGAGGCCTGGGCCCCGTGGTACCGCGCCCATGTCCGCACGACCGCGCCCGCCGGACACTAGAGTCGGACCGACGGACGACACACGGGGGCAGTGATGACAGGTCAGTGGGAGACACTCGGCGAGACCGGCGGCATCGAGGCGTACGTGCACCGCCCGGCGGGTGAGGTGCGAGGCGCCGTGGTGGTCTGCTCCGAGCTGTACGGAGTCAACGCCTACGTCCGCGAGACCTGCGCGCAGCTGGCGGCGGCCGGCTACGCCGCGCTGGCGCCCGACTACTACTGGCGCAACGCCCGCCGCACCGCGCTCGGTTACTCCGCCGAGGAGCGCGAGGACGGTCTGGTGCTGATGCGCGCGCTGGACCGGGACGAGCTGGTGGCCGACGCTGCTGCGGCGCTGGCGGCGGCGCGCGCCGAGGCCGGGGGGCGCGGCGTGGCGTTCCTCGGCCTGAGCATGGGCGGTCACATCGCGATGCGGGCGGCGACCGAGCTGAGCTTCGAGCTGGCCGCGGTCTTCTACCCCGGCTGGCTGCTGAACAGCGGCTTCCCACTGGTCGGCCCCGTGCCCCCACTGGAGACCAGCGAACGCGTCGCCGCGGGCGGCGCCTTCGTGCTGGGCTTCCGCGGCGAACTGGACCACATCATCCCGGCCGAGGAATGGCAGCAGGCCGAGCAGCGGCTCACCAAGGCCGAGGTGCCGCACGAACTGGTCACCTACCCGGGCGCCCGCCACGGCTTCGCCTGCGCCGACCGCCCCGAGGACTACGACCCGCAGGCCGGCGCCGACGCCTGGCGGAAGGTGTACGCCGCCTTGGCCTCACACCTGTGAACGCGCGCCCTCCCCGCTCGTTCGATGCGCTCGGGGACGCCCGGACGGTGCTGGACGCCGTACCTGGACGGACGTGTGCGCCGCGACCGGGTGTGACCGGTGGTCCCGCGCCCGGGGCGGTTCAGCGGACCCAGGTGCCGGTGAGGTCCTGGACGGCCGAGCCGTCGAGGTCCGCGAGTGTGGTGGCGACGAAGTCGCGGGCCCATGCCGAGGTCTGGATCCGGAAGGCCGGGCGGTCGGCGGTCAGGGCGTCGACGATCGGGGCGGCGGCCTCGGCCGGGGACTGGGCGGAGCCGAAGGACTGCTGGGTGCGGGCGATGTACGCCTCAAGGGCCGGGGCGTAGGGTCCGGCCGCGGCGAGCAGGGCGGGCACGTCCAGGCCGAGGTTGGCGACGAACTCGCTCGCCACGGCGCCCGGTTCGACCACGGTGACGTCGACGCCCACGGTGGCGGCGACGGGGGCGAGGGACTCCATGAAGCCCTCGACGGCGAACTTGGCCGCGCAGTAGGCCTCGTTGAAGGGCTGGCCGAGGACGCCGCCGACGCTCGTGACGGTGATCACGCGGCCCCGGGCGGCGCGCAGGTGCGGCAGGGCGGCGCGCGTGGTGGCCACCACGCCGAAGAAGTTGACCTCCATGGCGGCGCGGACGTCGTCGAGGCCCATCTGTTCGATGGTGCCGACTTGGGCGGCGCCGGCGTTGTTGACGAGTGCGTCGAGGCGGCCGTGCTCGGCGATCACCTCTTCCAGGCAGGCGTCGATGCTCCCGGGGTCGACCACGTCGAGGCGCTTGACCTGGATCAGGTCGGCGACGCCGTTCTCGGCGGCGGCCTTGAGCAGGGCCTGGGCCTTGCCGGTGTCGCGCATGGTCGCGACGGTCGTCCAGCCCGACCGGGCGGCGCCGAGGGCGGCGGCCAGGCCGATGCCGGAGGACGTGCCGGTGATCAGAACCGTCTTCGGGGAGGTCATCAGGGTCTCCTTGCCCGTCGGTGGGACGCGCTGTCGGCGATAACCGGGGAGTTCCCCGGTTAACTGCAACGCTAACCGGGGAACTCCCCGGTTGTCCAGCTAGACTGGCCGCCAGACGAAGGGAGCAGCCTTGACCACCCAGCCGAGCCCGCTGCGCGCCGATGCCCGCCGCAACCGCGAGCGCATCCTCGAAGCGGCCGTGCGCGCCTTCTCCGAGAAGGGCGCGGACGTTCCGATCGACACGATCGCCAAGGCCGCGGGCGTCGGCTCGGCCACGCTCTACCGCCACTTCCCCACGCGCGAGGCACTGGTCGAGGCGGCTTACCGCAACGAGCTGGCCCGGGTCTGCGACAGCGCCGCCGAACTGCTCGCCGACCACCCGCCGGACCGGGCGATGCGCCTGTGGATGGACAGGTTCATCGACTACCTGGCCGCCAAGCAGGGCATGGCGGAAGCCCTGCGGGCCGCGGTCGCCTCCGGCGCGGACCCCTTCGCCGAGAGCCTCGACAAGCTCAGCACCGCGATCGGCACCCTGCTGTACGCCGGCACGGAAGCCGGGCTCCTGCGCTCGGACGTCGAGCCCATCGACGTCGGCCTCAGCCTCAGCGGCGTCGCACTGATCGCCAGCACCCCGGCCCAACGCGACCGGGCCGGCCGCCTCCTCGACCTGCTCCTCGACGGGCTCCGCTACGGAGCGGGCTGACAAGACGTGTGCGCCGGGCACGGGACTGCCGGGCGAGCGCGCGGGCCGCGTCGGGGAACGGTTCGCTCCGGCGTCGGAGAGGTCCGGGTGCGTCAGCAACCGCTCGGCCTGCCCGCCGGCCGTCCAAGTGACCGGATTCGCACCTCAGTTCAGGCGAAGCTTGCCCAATGGGTGGGGCTATGTGATCAAATCTACCGATGCGTACCCCCCACACACCGACGCATCACCCTGCCCAGTCCGACGGACCTCGCACCGAACGGGTTCCGCAGGGCCGTAATCCGTACGACGAACTGGCGGCACTCGCGGACCATCCGCTGGACGGCTTCCTCACCGAGGACCACGTGCCGGCGCCGCGGGACGAAGACTCCGAGGAGCCCTGGGCCCCGCCCAACCACCGGCGCGGCAGCCGCCGCCGCAATCGCGCCACCGGGCTGCCCACCATGGTCAGACTGCTCGCCTGGACACTCACCCTCGCCTGCCTGGTCACCCTCGCCGACCGCTGGGCGTTGCTCTACGCCGAGCACAAGGCCTCCGAGCGGCTCAAGGACGAGCTGCATCTCGCCGCCGCCCCCGAGGTACGGATCGGCGGGTTTCCCTTCCTGACGCAGCTGGCCCGGCAGCGACTGGACTCGGTCCGGGTCACCGTCGCGGACATCCCGGCCCAGCGGGTCACCCTCACCCAGGTCACCGCCACCGCGGAGGACATACGTATCGACGGCGACGGCCCCACCGCGGTGCGCGGTGCGCTCGTTCGGCAGATGCGCGGCCAGGTCCTGCTGTCCTTCGGCGACATGAACCGCGAACTCGGTGCCTCGCAGGTGGCCTTCACCGCCCGTGGCCCCGGGCTCGTCCGGGCGCACGGTGCGCTCCGCATCGCCGGCCGCGAACTGCGCGTACAGGCCGACGCCCGCATCCGGCGCGACGGGGAGCGCGGCATCGCCACGTCCGTGGACGGCATGCAGGTCGGCATCGGCGACCTCGCGACGTACCGGCCGGGCACCGGGCCCGCCGAGGGCCTCCATCTCACCGATGCCTCGGCGCGCCGGCTCACCCGAGAGGCGGAGAAGATCAAGGCCATGCTGTCCGTGCCGGAGATCGTGCACCGCCTGGGCGTCCCCGACGGCGCGGTGCGCGCCGCGCTGCACGACGAGGACAAGCTGCATCAACTCACCGGCGCGCCGCGCTTCCTGCACGATCTGACGCGCGTGAACCTCGTGGACACGGCGCTCGCCCACCCCGCGCTCCTGCAGCGGCTCGGCCTCGACCTGTCCCTGCTGACCGCACTGACCAAGCTCACCCGCCCCGAGATCGCCGACCGCTTCTCCTTCGCCTTCCGGCTCCCGGAACCGCCCTCGGGTGCCCTGCGCCTGCGCGATGTGACGGTGGACAAGGACGGAATCCGGGCCGACGTGTCGGGGACGGGTCTGCTGCTGGGCCGGTGAGCCCGCCCCCTGTTCCCGGACACGGGTCGCGGCGGCCCTGCCGGGGCCGCACACGTCCCCGCCGGTGGGCGGCGGCGGGGATCCGCGCACAGGTACGCACGAGATGGGCGCCTCGCACCACCTGGCCGTGAAGTCCGCGAAGGCCGTGCAGACCGCGGAGCGGCTCCCCGCCCCCGGCGGACGAAACGCCGCCGTGGTTCTTCACGGCGCACCCGAGAAGCGCGAACATGCTGCACCATGGAAATTCTGCTCGTGGTGAGCGCGTTCAACAGCCTCTCCCAGCGGGTGTACGCGGAACTCTCGGACCAGGGCCACCGGGTGGACATCGTCCTCGCCACGCACGGCGACGATCCGGTCCGCGCCGCCGTACGCGAACGGCGTCCGGAGCTGATCGTCGCCCCGATGCTGAGGACGGCCCTGCCCGAGGACGTGTGGCGGGAGCACACCTGCCTGGTCGTGCATCCCGGGCCGCCCGGCGACCGTGGTCCCTCCTCGCTCGACTGGGCGATCGCCGAGGGAGCCCCGCGGTGGGGTGTCACGGTGCTCCAGGCCGAGGCGGCCATGGACGCCGGGGACATCTGGGCGGCGGAGCCGTTCACCGTGGCGCCCGTCGGCAAGAGCGACCTGTACCGGAACGAGGTCTCCGACGCCGCCGTGTCCGCCGTCCTGCTGGCCGTGCGCCGCTACGCCGCCGGCGGATACGGGCCCCGCCCGCAGACCGACGGCTCCGACACCCCCCTGCACATCGTCCGGCGCGGCTTCTTCCGGCAGGAGCGGCGCCGCATCGACTGGTCGGGCGACAGCACCGAGGCCGTGCTCCGCAAGCTGCGCGGCGCCGACTCGCAGCCGGGCGTCCTGGACGAACTCCTGGGCCGCGAGGTGTTCCTGCACGGCGGTCACCCCGAGGACCGGCTGCGCGGCCGCCCCGGCGAGCTCCTCGCGACCCGGGCGGGCGCCGTCTGCCGCGCCACCCGCGACGGTGCCGTCTGGATCCCGGAGCTGCGCCCGCGCAAGGGCTCCGGCGACCCGGCACCCTTCCGGCGCCCCGCCGCCTCCGTCCTCGCCTCGTTCGCCGGGCCGCACGAGCTCGACCTCGCGGAGGACGCCGTCCCGTTCGAACTGCCCGCGCACCGCCGCACCTGGACCGACATCCGATACCGGCAGCGCGGCGAAGTCGGCTTCCTGAGCTTCTCCTTCCCGGGCGGTGCGATGAGCACCGACCAGTGCCGCAGGCTCCTCACCGCATACGAGCACGCGCTGGCCCGCCCCACCTCCGTGCTGGTGCTCGGCTCCGACCGCGACTTCTTCTCCAACGGCATACACCTGAACGTCATCGAGGCGGCCGCCGACCCCGCCGAGGAGTCCTGGCGGAACATCAACGCCATGGACGACCTCGTCGAGGCGGTGCTGCGCACCACCGACCGGCTGGTGGTCGCCGCGCTCGCCGGCAACGCCGCCGCCGGCGGCGCCATGCTCGCGCTCGCCGCCGACCAGGTGTGGTGCCGTACCGGCGCCGTGCTCAATCCGCACTACCGGCGGATGGGCCTGTACGGCTCCGAGTTCTGGACGTACACGCTCCCGCGCCGCGTCGGAGCCGACACGGCCGGCCGGCTCATGCGGGAGGCCCTGCCCCTGAGCGCCGCGTCGGCCGCACGACTCGCCCTGGCGGACCGGCTCCTGACCACCGCGCCGGGCGGGTTCGCGACCGAGGTCGAGCGGCTGGCCACCGCTCTCGCCGCCGCACCGGACCTACGGCACCGCATCGCCGCCAAGACCGCGGCACGCCGCACGGACGAGGAGGTACGGCCGCTCGCGGCCTACCGGCGTGACGAACTCGCCCGCGTGCACGCCGCCTTCTTCGACCCCGAGGCCCCGTACCACGCCCTGCGCTCGGCCTTCGTACGCAAAGAGCCCACCGCTTCCGCCCGCCCCCTGGCAACGCCGGCGGGCGCCGTCCGGTGAACGGATCACCGAACCGAATTACCGACGCGGCCGTCGCCTTCGGCAAGATGGGCGCATGACCGAGATCCGCACCCCCCGTCTCCTCCTCCGCAGCTGGCACGACGACGACCTCGTGCCGATGGCGGACATCAACGCGGACCCCCGGGTCATGCACTGGATCGACGACGGCTCGGTGCGCGACCTGGACGACACGGCCGAGGACATCGAGCGGTGGGAGGAGGAGTGGGACGAGGAGGGCTTCGGACTCTTCGCCGTCGAACTGCTGGCCTCCGGCGAGCTGATCGGCTTCACGGGACTGTCCGTGCCCGAGTTCCTGCCGGAGGTGATGCCCGCCGTGGCGATCAGCTGGCGGCTCGGCTCACAGTTCTGGGGCCAGGGATACGCGTCCGAAGCCGCCCACGCCACGCTGGAGTTCGCTCTCCAGGACCGCGGCCTGGACCGCGTCATCAGCATCAACCGGGTGGGTGACAACGCCTCCGAGAACGTCATCCGCAAGCTCGGCATGGTGCCCGAGCGGGAGACGGCGCACCCGGTGTACGGCTACCCGCTGCGGGTTCACGCCATCGATCTCACCGAGTTCCAGGCATGAACCCGCCCTCCCGCCAAGGCCGGTGAGGTTCACGTCGGTACAGACGCGAGCGGGAGGCGGGCGTGTGTGGCCTCGGGCCCCGAGGCTGTTGACGATCGTGGACGTCCGGAACCGGCGCCGCTGGCGGGCAGCCGGACGGAGAGCTGGGCCGGTCCGGTCCCGAACAGGGCGTGCCGGACAGCAGCGCGCCGAGCAGGGCAGCCGCCAGGCCGCTGGGGATCATGAGGCTGGCTGGCAGGCTTGGTACCAACTAGGTACCATCAGAGAATGCCATCACTGAACGTGTCCTTCTCCGACGAGGAACTGGAAGGCGTCCGCGCCGCCGCCACCGCGGAGGGCAAGAGCCTGAAGCAGTACCTGCACGATCTCGGCGTACGCGAGATGCATCGCAAGCGATTCGTCGCCGGTGCCGCCACCTGGGCCGACAGGCTGCGCGGCGAGTTCGACGAGGCGTTCCCCGACGAGGTTCCGCCCTCCCGGCGTGGCGGCGGAGCTGCGGCTGCCTGATGGTTCTGTACATCGATGTCTCCTGGCTGCTCGACGTCCAGGAGACGGCCCTCGGGCACGAGGACGTGACGGTGACCGACTACTCGGCGCTGGTGGCGACCGTCGCGCGGCACAAGACCAAGATGCCGACGCTTGAGACGTCCGATCCGGACACCGCCTGGCGGGCGGCCGCGCTTTTGCACACGATCGTGCGCCTTGAACCGCTTCCACACCGTAATAGCCTCTTTGCGGCTTTCGTGGCCGCTCAGTACATGGACCAGTCCGGCGAGGGCATCGACCCGCCCTACGGCGCCCTGTCCGATCTGGTCCGCAAGATCCGGGACACCCGCCTGAGTGTCTACGCCGTCGCCGACACCTTGCGCTCCTGGAAGATCTGAGGCCCGCGTTCACCCGCACCGCCGATCAGCGCCACGTCAGCGCCGCGTCAGCCGGGCCTGGCATCGTCGTACTCGTGAACGGCACCGCGGAACAGCGCGGGGGCCGGGAGCGAGGAGAGGTGCCCGGAGCGGCTCATCGGGGACCGGGGCAGCAGCCCGAGGTCGGACCCACACCAGGTCCACGCAGGTTCAAATCCTGCCCTCTCCGCCACACACCGCGGTGGGTTCACAGGGGGTTCAGCGGGGTGATGCCCGTGCCCTTGTACAGATCGGGGTGCAGGGACAGGACCGTGACCGGGGCACCGGCCTTGACCGCGTGCCAGGCGATGGCGGCCGCGTGGGCCACCGGCCAGTCCGCGTTCTTCCAGTCCATCGCCTCCGCCGCGTGTGCCGCGGTGAACGGGGTGTGCTCCGCGAAACGCAGGGATGCAGCGTGTCTGCCCGCGCCCCGGACCTGGCGTTCGGCGGCCAGGACGGACAGCGACGGGACGATGACGCGGCCGGTGCCGCGTGAGGCCTCGATGTAGAGGCCGGTGAAGAAGGGATCCGCGCGGTACAGGGCGGCGAGTGCGGTGTGGTCCAGGACGGCCGTCAGGCTCACGCGGCGGCGCCGCCCTGATGGGCGCGGATCGTCGCCCAGGCGTCCTGGCCGGTCCGCTGGACCTGCTCGGTGTACTCGATGCCGAGCTCACGGGCGGCCTCGACGGCCCGCTGCTCCCGTTCGGCCACCGTGAGCTCCCGGGTGGCCAGTTCTTCCAGCAGCTCGGTGATCGTGGTGCCGCGTTCGGCAGCGAGGATGCGCAGGCGGTCGCGGACTTCCTCGCTGGTCTTGATGCTCGTCGGCTTGCTCACGGCACCGATTCTACCGCCGGTAGAACCTGAGGGGCGGGGCCGGGCTCAGTTCTTCAGCCGGTGCGGATGCGCCGGGTACACACCGAGGATTCGCACCTCGGAGGAGAAGAAGCGCAGTTCGTGCAGGGCGAGGGCGACCCGTTCCTCGTCCGGGTGTCCCTCGATCTCGGCGTAGAAGCGGCTGGCGCCCAGCCCCGCGCCCATCTGGTAGCTCTCGATCTTGGTGAGGTTCACGCCGCCGCTCGCGAAACCTCCGAGCGCCTTGTACAGAGCGCTGGGGATGTTGCGCACACAGAAGAACAGGCTCGTCATCGTCGGCTCCCCCGGGTACGGAGCCGGCGAGGCGTCCCGGGACAGGACGACGAACCGCGTGGTGTTGTCCGGGTCGTCCTCGACGCCGGAGCGCAGCACGTCCAAACCGTGGAGCGCGGCCGCGGCGGGCGGGGCGAGCGCCGCGTGCCGCGGATCGCCCAGCTCTGCCACCTCGCGCGCCGCTCCGGCCGTGTCGTCGCTGACGAGGGTGCGCCAGCCGCCCTCCCGCAGCACCTTGCGGCACTGTCCGAGCGCGTGCACGTGGCTGCGTACGCACTCGACGTCGGCCGCCGTCGCGCCGGGCACCCCCATCAGGTCGAAGCGGATGGCGAGGAAGTACTCGGCGACGATGAACAGGCCCGACTCCGGCAGCAGATGGTGCACGTCGGCGACGCGGCCCGCCGCGGAGTTGTCCACCGGGATCACGGCGACGTCGGCCGCGCCCAGCGTCACGGCGTCCAGGGCCTGCTCGAAGCCGGTGCAGGGCAGTTCGCCGCTCTCGGGGTACAGTGCGCGCGCGGCGGTGGCCGAGTTGGATCCGGGTTCACCCTGATATGCGACGGTCGTCACCGTGTTCAGCCTTCCTGAGGGACGTCCTGGTGGGCGGCAGGAGCTCCGTCCCGTACCGCGCCTGATGCAGTATCGGTGTACGGGCGCTGATCAGTCGCACCAGGTGGGTCCGGGCACTGTCTCAGGGAGTGGTCGTCTCGGTGAGCTCGGCGTCAGGGCGCGGATGTCGCTATGACCACGGAGCCGGAGCCGCACTGGGATCTCGGGGTCTTCGCGCCCGGCTTCTTCGGGGCGATGGTGCGCGGGTCGACCGCCTCCCCCGGGGCTCCCTCGCGGTACAGGCCCTCGGGCAGGCTGTCACGGTCATGGGGCAGCAGGAAGAACACCCGGCGCTTGTACAGGCCGCTGTCGGGGTCCGGGGAGGCGCCCTCGTCCAGCAGCGCGTACCCCACCATGCGCCCGTCGCGTGCGTACGGCGGCTTGGTGTTGCGTCGCCTGGTCTTGTCGAGCGCCTGACGGACGTAGTCGAGCCGTTCGAGGTTCTCCAGCCACACCACCTCGGCCTCGTGGATGAGGTCGCTCTCGGTCAACAGCGAACTCATGGCTGCAGCCTCTCCTTCAATGGGCGTACTCCCCCGGCCATCGGACATGGCCGGGCGTCTGTACCCGGGGCCCGTCCACCATCGTAAAGCGCACGACGACCACGGTGTAGGGCGTGTGGGGGCGAGAGCCGACGCAAGTCGGCCCTCATGGGTGCTCCAGCAGGGCGATGCCCGGATAGTACTTCCGGCCGTTCGACTTGATCATGTCGGTCGGTGAGGCCACGCCCACCTCCTGGCGGACACGGTTGGCGAAGGCACGGGGCGTGGCGGGCCGGATGCCCTCCCCGGCGTTGCACCACGAGCTGTACTCCGAGTACAGCAGCCCCTGTTCCACCCTCAGGTCCTTGCCGCAATCGCCGTCGCGCGTGCAGCACTCGGCCAGGAAACGGCCGATGTGGTCCTCGGTGGTGGCATAGGCCGTCGTGGCGAAACGGACCCGGTCGGGGCCCTCCAGCGGGTCCCTGGTGAGCAGATAGCGCTGCGCGCCCCGGATGAGCCACTGCAGGATCCCCGGGCCCTCGTCGCGGACGAGTTCGAAGGCGAGGTTGTCGATCCTGCGGTGCGCCGGGACGGTCCGGGTGAAGGGCAGCAGGCGGATGCGCCGCCAGAACGCGAAGCCGCCCGTGGAGACTTCGGGACGGTGGTTGCCCAGCAGCCACAGGTGGTGGGTCGGGGTGAACGAGAAGTAGTCCTGCCGCATGCGGCGCGCCTTGATCTTGTCACCGCCCGTCAGGAGCCGGACACGCGCTTCGTCGAACTTGTCGTTCGGCTTCAGCTCGCTGCACACGACCAGGCGGCGGCCGTGCAGTTCGGTCAGTTCGGTGGAGTGCTCGGAAAACGCGCCACGGTCCATCAGAAAGCCCGGCGGGGCCGCGTCCGCGTAGTCGCCGAGGATCTGGATCATGATGTCGAGCAGCACGGACTTGCCGTTCTTGCCCTCACCGTGCAGGAAGGGAAGAACCTGCGCTCCCACGTCACCGGTGATGGAGTACCCGAGCAGCAGATGCAGGAAGTCGATCATCTCCCGGCCCTCGTCGTCGTCACCGAAGGTGTCGGCGAGGAACCGGTGCCAGCGAGGGGTCTCCATCTCCTGGGGGGCGACGCTGGTGGCACGGGAGTGGAAGTCACGTGTGGGGTCGGCCTTGCGCAGGCGCCCGCTGTGCAGGTCGACCACCCCGACGGGCGTGCACAGGGCGTAGGGGTCCCCGTCCAGCTGGTCGGGGTCGACGGAGATGTCCGGTGAGGCCTTCGCCTGGGTCAGCAGGGCCTTCAGACCCGTGGTGGACAGCGTACGGCGCTTGTGCTGGGCGAGTTCCCGGTCGCTGAAGACCCCGCGCGGGTCGGTGCCGGGCATGTCCTCGGCCATCTCCCCCGCGGCCCACAGCGCGGCCTTCTCCCCTCCCCCGCGCTTCCACCGGTATCCGTCCCAGGCGAACCAGCCCAGGCCCTCCACATGGCGGAACTGGTCGCAGTGCTGCTGCACGAAGAGGCGGGCGTTCCCGCGGTCCGAGAGGGACGGGGGCATCAGCGGTGCAGGGTCGGCACCCCCGTGCCCCGGGGACGGCACGGAGACGTTCACGTATCCCTGTGCGGGCAGCCGGGCGTGACCGGCGACCGGATCCGCCGCCTGCAGGTCGAGCATCTGCTGAGCGGCGGCCTGCGGGTCGAAACGCGGCGAGCCATCGGCGCTGCTGCTCATGGACGTCCTTTGAGGTGGAGAGGGCGGACGGACCCTACGGCAAGGGCGTCGTCGACGATCTTTTCATTGCGGGACTGCTGCCAGGGGCGGGCGTACTGGGCGACACGGAGGAGCCGGTCACGAATGGCGGCGTGCTCCAGATGGCCCGCCCCGACCAGTCCGCCGGCCGTGTAGGCCGCGCGGTTCAGCTTCTCCGTGAACCCGGTCCCCTGCGGGGCAGTGGCGCACTCCGCGACCAGGGCGATCAGCGGATCGATGAGCTGCTGGGCCCCGGCCACGCTCCCCCGCCGCCCGGCCGGGGCCGGAGCCCGGAGCGGCGCGGACACGACGGCAGGAGCAGGGGCGGGAACAGACGTCGTACGGGCCTCGATCACATGTCCCGTACGACGCAGTTCACGCCGGAGCCACTCGGGCAGTACGGCCGGGCGGCGGGCCGTCCCCACCGCGCGGTAGACGCCCTGCGGCGTCCTCGTCCCCGGAGCGACGATGTAACCGCCGTCGGCTCGCACGTCCACCTGCCAGGCGAGCGCGGTGTGCCGGGCGGAACCGGTCGAACACCTGTAACGGACGGAGCTGTCGGGGTTGCGGTACCAGACGTGCAGCCCGCCCGAAGGGGTGCGCACCCGCAGCGTGTCCGCGTCCTCGGCGGGCGAGTTCTCCCCCCGGTACGCCGCCAGCAGGGCCAACGTGTCGAAGCCGGAGGCCAGTCCGTCGAGTCGTACCTGTTCGGGAATGGGGATACCCGGGAGCAGATGTCCCCGGTCGGGGACCGGTGCCTGGTGCGCGTCGACGTCGATGACGACGAGACCTGCGGGACCGCAGGCCACACCCACCCCCGCTGCGGGCGTGGCGGCCCACCAGCGCTCGACGAGGCCGGGGTCGGCGGTGGCGGCGTGGAAGCCGTGACAAGGGCGTCCTGCGGGCAGACAGGGGCACGACGCCGGTTCGTGCCTGCTGGCCGTGCAGGCAGGGCAGTTCCTGACAGGGGTCTTCCGCCCCGGGGCCAGAGGATGGACCGGCCAGCCCTGGGCTGCACACCACCGCGCGACAGCGTGCGAGGACCCGGGCACGACTGGCGCCGCACTGTCGCGGCCCTCACCTTCGCGCGGCACGGGAATCGTCCTCGTCACTCTGTCTGCCTGATCATTTCGCGCATCTGGCACTTCGCACATCTGGCGTGGGGTCTTCGCCCCGCCAGGGACCGAAGGGACTCTGATGCGCAAAAAGTGTACGGCCCACCCTACTGAAAAAGGGGCTGAAGGGACTGAAGAGCACAGTCAATTTGGACCTGTTGAGGGCGGAGCGGAGCTGTCCGGCGCGCGGCCGCCGGGCGGTCCTCGGCCGGGCTCGGCCTGACCCCGGAGCGAGGAGGGACCGAAGGGGCCAGGGACCAAAGCGCAGGGTCTGTGGAGTTGGTCAGCCCCTGGCCGGATGAACAACATCACCGCAGGTCAGAGCCCTGAACCCCTACGAATCAGGGACTGTAGGGACTGAACTCGGCAATTATGAGCTGTACTTGTATATGTGTGTTTGTATGCGCGCGCGCATCTGAACACATCTCTTCTCTACGTCATAATTGCGCTTTTCAGTCCCTACAGTCCCTCTCGCAGCTCGCAACATGCCTCTGACCTGCGTAAATACCAGGGACTGAGGGTCAGGGACCGAAAGAGCCGCAGTCCCTTCAGTCCCCCGGTACAGGCCCTGTGGGCCCTTTGGTCCCTGGTAACGAGCAGTTCGAGGCCGCTGCCGCGAAACGTCCACCCCGTGGGCCAGCGCCGGATGCAGCCGTGCCGGCGCTCCTGCGACGCAACCGGCTCGGTGGCGACCCACCACCGGTACGACTCCCCCAGGGCCAGGACCGCGTCGTCGCGGGCGGCTGAGAGTCCGGACGTTCGTGCCGGACCACATCGACGGTGTGTACCTGCATATCCACGGCGGTGGTTGGACGTTCGGCTCTGCGGACGGGCAGGACGAGAGGCTGTGGCGGCTGGCCGTGGTGAGTGTGGAGTACCGCCTGGCGCCGGAGCACCCGTTCCCCGCCGGACCCGGCCGCGGCCGAGTTCCACACTCAACGGCTCCTGATCTTCCCGCCGGGGATGGCGGCGGAAACGGCACCGCGACCCGAAGGTCTCACTGCTGTTCGCCAATCTGGTCGGCCTGCCTCCTGCCCGGATCGTCGTCGGTACCGAGGATCCGCTGCCGGACGACTCGCTCTTTCTGGCGGCGCGTTGGCAGGCGGCAGGGGTGCCGGTGCAACTCGGCGTCGTCGCCGGCGCGATGCACGGCTTCACCCTGTTCCCACTGGCCGTCACCGAGCGGGAACTGCGGCGGGAGCGGGACTTCCTGGCCACCGCGTGACGATCACGTCGTAATGGCGGCCTCATGAAAACGCACTGCCCGACTCCATGCACTGGTGGGAGAGTTGCGCGCGGCAGCGCCGCGGCTGTTGACGGTCGCGGCGCTCGCCGCACGGTTCGAGACCAGCACGCGCACGGTGCAGCGTGCCCTTCAGGCACTGATGGAGGCCGGTGTCCCGGTGCCCCTCTGGGCGAAACGGGGGTTGGTCGATCGACCCGGAGAAGACTCTCCCCCGATCCGTTTCACCGCCGCCGAAGCCTCGGCATTGGTCACCGCGCTCGCCCTGGCCGATGCCTCGGCCCCCTACGCCAGTGCGGCCCGCACCGCATCCCAGAAGATCGCGGCCTCCATGGCCGGTCCCGCCTCCGCAGCGGCCCAGGAGCTCGCCGCCCGGATCGTCGCGCTGCCGGGCAGGCCCTCGCCACCAGCATGGTGCTGCAGCTGTCCTACGCCGACGCGGCAGGGCAGGAGAGCGACCGCGTAGTGGAACCGGCCGGGACTGCTCACCGCCGCCGGCAGGTGGTATCTCATCGCCTGGTGCCACACACGGCGGGCCGGCCGAGGCTTCCGACTGGACCGAATCACGGCCGCGGCTCCTACCGGCGAGCAGGCCCCGCCCCATGACCTGGCCGACCTGCCGCTCGGCTCGGCCGCCGCCGCTGCGACGCAGCCCGCTGCGCTGGCTTCACTCATGCCCTGGTCATGAGGACCCGAAGGCACGGTCATCGATCGGGCTTCCATCTATTACGCCGTAATAGATGGAAGCCCGATCGATGACCGTGGCCCCGCTCCCCCAAGTCACGTCTCCCGCCCACGTCCGTTCCTGTGCTACCCGGACGCCGACGCCGGCCCTCGACCTATTACGGCGTAATAGGTCGAGGGAGGTCACGTCCGATCCCGACCACTGGAGGCGCGGTGGCTGAGCCTGTCCGTGTGCGCAGACTGACCGACCAGGAGGGGCAGATGCTGCAGCAGATCGTGCGCCGGGGCAGCACCTATTCGGTGCGATATCGACGCGCGAACGTGTCCGCCCACAAGGGCGCCGACATCCGCCGCCGGGCGACGAAGAACAAGGTCGAGTTGTGCTTCACCATCGCCACCTCCAACCACCCGAACCACACCGTGCAGACCCGGAACCTGCACGCCTGCCTGCGCTGGGGCGGGCGATCACTCAAAGCAGCGTGACGAAGTGGTACTGGATCACGACACCCTCACTGTGTCTGCCGGCATTCCGGGTCAAGGAATCCCCGAGCGATGGCATTGAAGGCATGCGGCGCCGTCACGGGCAAGAGATGCCCCGCGTGCGGAACCACGGACAGGAGGGCTCCCGGGATTGCCACCGCGGTCCGTCGGGCATCCGGCAGACTGGCGCGATCCCGCTTTCCGCACAGCACAAGCGTGGGAACGGCGATCCGCGGAAGTACGCAGGAGAGGTCACTCGTCTGCAGAGCATCCAGCACGTCGATCCACCCATCGCGATCGGGCAGGTCGGAGACCGCGCGGACCAGCCAGCCGGGGCGATGCCGTTCGATCCGAAGCCGCCGCTGTGACATCGTGCCCGGTGCGATCTCAGGCCCCCCGGACAGAATCAACCGGGCAACGAGGTCCGGGTTCTCAACTGCGACCCGCGCGGCCACGATCGCCCCAAGAGAGTGGCCGCACAGGTGAACCGACCGTAGCTGTCGGGCAATCTCGGTGACGGATTCGACCGCCGCCGTCAAGCTGAACGGGCCCGGCGAGCCGCCGAACCCCGGCAGATCAGGTGCAACGACGTGAAAGCCATCAGACAACGCTCCCAGCTGACGTCGCCACATCCGACCGCCTTGCCCGGCACCGTGCACCAAGACCAGCGCCGACCGATCGACCTCGCCAGCCTCCAGAACATGCGTCCTCATGATCACAAGATCGCAGCCCCACAGGCGCCAGACCAGCCCCAACCGCAGCCCGGTGAACCAATCCGGTCAGAGCACTGGCCGGTCACAACGCGGATCGGCATCACGCCCTCCGCCGTGGAGTGCATGCCCTCCGATGGCGAACTGTTCGGAGCGCTGCTGTACGCGGAGAAGAACGTCCAGGCGCTTCGAAGGCAGTCCCCCGACGTTCAGCGGGCCGCGGCGCTGAAGCGCGTGCGGTTGTGGGGGAGTACCTGCGTGAGCAGACCAAGGTCCATCAGATGCCGACGGTGGATTCGTTGATGCGCCTGGAAGTTCCACGCGCTGCCTGCCTATTACGCCGTAATAGGTCTCGCCAGGTCTCGTACACGGCGGCACGCACCTCACGGATGCTGAAGCTGCACGGCCGGTCGGCGCAGCAGCCCGCCCGGCGGGCGATCGAGCCTGACGATGCGGCGGTCGAGGTAGGAACCGAAGCCGCAAGGGCGAGTCGACGGGCTTCGGCGACCGGCGCCGCGCGCCTTTGGCAGGGCAGTGCCGTCGAGGGAACCCGCCCTCCGGCTATTACGCCGTAATAGGTCTGACGCCTTCGATGAGAGGGGCGGGCGGTGGGGGAGTGGGGGCGTGGGGGAGTGGCCCGGCTGCTGGTGAACCTCGCTGAGCTATTACGCCGTAATAGGTCAGCGGGACTCACCCTTTGGGGCCGAGTCCGGTACGAGACCCGATACGCATGATCCACTTCCGACACACGACCTCATCGTCTGCAACCAGAAGGGCAGTGTCGGGCCGGCGCGGGCCTCACCCCTTCGTCGGGCGGACCCGGCTGCGTGAACCGGGCATATCAAGTCGCGCACGCGTCATGCTCGAACAGTTCGATTCTTCGCTCAGAACGATTCTCCGGGAAACGGCTTCGACGGCGGCGGAGTGATTTTCGCGCCTGAGCGCTTACCAGGCAGAGGTGCTGATGCCGAGCGACCGCGATCACTCGGCCGTGTGTGACGGGCGTGATGGCAGGATGTGAGGATGACGGCGGATCAGCCCTGGGCAGGGCTCCACGGTGACCTGCTCGCAGCGAAGACATTGGTGTACGACCCGAGTGGCTTCGCTTGCTCACGGCCGATCCCCGAACCGGAGAGTGCCGAATACGCGGCTCACGGGTTCACGATCGACGGGTTGTCGGTCAGGTTCCGCGTGGCCAAGACCACCCCGACGAAGGTCGGCCAGTTCGTCACCGTGTGGCAGCGGTCCGCAGAAGGCCCGATCCGGCCCTTCGACGCCGAGGACGGGGTTGACCTCTTCGTCGTCAGTAGCCGTGACAGCGGCTGCTTCGGACAGTTCGTGTTCCCGCGAGAGGTGTTGTGCGAGCGCGGCATCGTGTCCAGGAACGGTTCCGGCGGGAAGCGAGGGTTCCGCGTCTACCCGCCATGGGTGACCACGACCAATCGTCAGGCACGCAGCACTCAGGCGTGGCAGGTGAACTACTTCCTGTATCTCGGGGAGGACCGGGCTGTCGAGGTGGAGCGCGGCAAAGCCCTCTACCACCCGTAGGCACGACCCACGTCCAACCGGTTCTACGCGTCGGCAGAAGAGCGGTGCGGGCGCGTGCGGAACTCACGGATGACGAGCGGGAGTTGATCGAGCAGTTGCCATGGTTGTGACGCGGGCGTCTTCGAGGCCTTGGCGGACAGGATGATCGTGGAGGCGCCCGCCGGGACGGTGTGCCAGACCATGGCGAGCCGGTCCACCAGCAACTCCACCCCCGGCTCGGCGTCCTCGGGCAGCAGGCGGCCCGCGCGGGTCAGGGTGGCCAGCCCGTGCAGCGACGCCCAGAACTCCTCGGTGAACAACCCCGGGGTGTCCTCACGCGCGTACGCCAGGCCGCCGTCGAGCTGGAACTTGGCGTCGTAGTCCGCCGGGTGGCGACCGCGTCCCAGCCCTGCTGCTCGGCGAGTTCGCGGGCCGCCGCCACGATGAGGCGCTCGACTGTACCGACATGATTTGACCCTAGCATCGCTAGACAATCGAGCGGCAGTAGTACTAGCGTTGCCTCATCAGCTAGCAGTGATAGATCCGAGGAGGGGTCGTCATGCTCAACGCACTTGAGGTGTTCACCACCGTGGTCGTCGGCCTGATGGTGGGGGTGGAGTTCTCCGTCGCCTTCGTCATGAACCGGATCTTCAACGCCCTCCCCGAGGACAGTGACCAACTCGCCCGCGCCCACGGGGGCCGGATGCTCGGCGCCCTGATGCCGTTCTGGTACATCGGCTCGCTCGTCCTCAGCGCGGTCTGGGCCGTCGCCGGATGGCACCACCATGGCACCGGACTCGTCGTCACCGCCGCCGGCCTGCTGATCCTCAGCGTGGTCATGTCGCTGCTGCTGCTCGTCCCGATCAACAACCGGGGCAAGACGTGGACCCCCGAGAACCGGCCCGAGGACTGGAAGGAGCAGATGAACCGCTGGGACCGCTACCACTACGTCCGCGTCGCCGTCATCATCGCCGCCTTCACCCTGCTGGTCGCCGCCCTCGCCTGAGCCCGCGGGCCGACACCGCGCCGGTGGCGGACACGGGCACCAGCGAGGCCCTTGAGCGTCCGTCAGATCTCCTCGTGCATCCGGTACGGCGGTGGCCGGCCTCGGTGCCGTGGGACAACAACCGATAGTGAGAGGAAGTACCGAAGATGGCCAAGCTGCAGAGCCTGGACCCGAATACGCCGATGTTCGCGCAGTTCAAGGAGAAGACCGGGCCCATCGTCCTCGCCAACACCTTCGTCGTCCCGAAGGAGAGGACTGAAGCGTTCCTGGCCCTCTTTCGGAGGCAGGCGGCGTTCATGAAGGCTCAGCCGGGATTCGTCTCCCTGCAGATGCACCAGGGAACGGCGGACAGTCAGCTTCTGATGAACGTCGCGGTCTGGGAATCGACCGAGGCTCTCGCCACGGCGTTCGGCAGCCCGGAGTTCCAGCGCATGGTGGCCGAGTCCCCCGACGACATCGTGTCGTACCCGCACATCTTCGAGCAGATCGACGTATGACACAGCAGTTGTAGAGGCAGGACCGTGTCCCCCTTTGCGGCCCTTCCCCTCCGGGATGACGACCTCGATGCCGCGCCTGCCGGCAGAGTGGTGCAAGAGGGGGAGGCGGGGGAGGGGGACCGGGGCCGAGACGGCTACGGCTCTTACTGGCCTGCCGGCTTCACGGTCAGGTCACCGTTCGTCGTCGACAGATCCAGGCTGTACTTGCCTGACGGGTCATTCTTGAACGCCACGCTCTTGTCACCGTGGGAGTCGTCCGCCGAGATCCGGTACCTGGCGGGCGGTGCCGTGACCGTGAGGCTGCCGCTGGTCGTGCGGACTTTGATGTTCTGCGGGGTGGCCGTGCGGATCGTCACCTCGCCGTTCGATGTCTGTGTGTCGATGCCGCCGCCCTTGACGTCCTTGACGTCGACGTCGCCGTTGGACGTGCGCAGCTTCACAGGGCCCGTCGCGTCGGCCACCGCGATCTCACCGTTGCTCGTGTGCACGTCGACCGTGCCGACATCGGTCAGGGTGAGGCCACCGTTGGACGTGCCTCCCGTCACCGGAAGGCCGGCAGGCACTTTGACGACGTAGTCGACACCGCAGTCCTCGCCGCAGCCGGAGAGGGTCAGGACGCCGTTCCTGACCTGGAAGGACGTGCCACTCGGCTTGTCACCACGGTAGTTGACCTTGCGGTGCACGGAGGTCGTGGAGGCGTCGGCCGAGGCGTCCACCTTCACATTTCCGTTCTTGCTGTCGAGACGGATCGAGGTGACCTTCTGGGGCACCTTGGCGTCGTCCTCGAAGGTCTTCTCCTGGCCGAGAGCCGAGCACGCGGACAGCCCGCTGACTGTGAGAGCGGTCAGGGCCACTGCCGTAAGGACACGTGTCTGTGCGCTTCGCATGAAAGTCCCCCGTGTGAAGCGAGTTGAATCGTTGATCAGTCACGACGATCCTACGGAGCCACACCCCCGCTTTCACTGGGGGAAACCCCCCGGAACCAGCACCCGAGAGCGACGGGGACGTGGTCGACAAGCTCACGGACAGGTCGTAAGCGGAGGGAGGTGGGGGCCCACTGTGCCGTTACGGATTCCTGGGTCGTCGCCCTTGCCGCTGGGGCAAGCGGAACGTTCCTGAGAACGTGCCTCATGTACGTGACGTCAATGAGGCACGCTCTCCAGGACGTCAGGTCGCGGCGCGGCGCAGCGGGACGACGACCCTCTCGCCCAGGCGCTTGGGGTCGAGGCGGTAGTACTTGATGTGACCGATGCGCTCGGTCTCCTCCAGCCAGCCGGCCTCGATGACCTGCTTGCGGGTGCGGGAGAAGACGGGCGGGGCCATGCCGACGAGCTTGGCCAGGTTGGCGGCGGTCTCCAGGATCGCGCCGGACCGGTCGGTCGGGTGGAGGGCGTACAGCATGACGACGAGACGCTGGTTGGCGCTCATGCCCGCCGTCTTCTCAAGCAGTTCGAGGTTCTTCTGCTTGTCGTCGCTGCTGATCACTGGGCCTCCCACCGTGCAGGGATGTTGTCGTTGAATCCGGGGATGTCGGGCGGGTTGCACGTCTTTACGGCTTCACGCTGCTCGATCCCTGTGCCGTGGAAGGCGATGTACGGGCTGATCCGGTACAGATTGTAGTTGCCGATGCGGCCACGCACGACCAGGATGCGGTGTTTGGCCAACTTCCTGTTGATCTTTCCCACGGCATCTGTGGACATCCCTACACGTTTGGCGATGTCCGCACCGGTGGCGCGCAGCGGCTCCATTCCCTCGGGTGACACACCGATCCACCAGAGGATGAGGAACTTCTGACTGGGTGTGAACGCCTTGGACTCGGTGATCGCCTCGACGCGCGCCTTGTCGACTTGGGTGTGCCTCCCGGAGAAGGCGTATGGCGCATAGGGGACCGGCTCGCCCGTGTCGGCGTCGACCAGTCTGCGAAGTGCTCCCAACGGGCCCTCCGTGTATGGGGGGTGTTTGGCGGTCAATGAGGGACGACCCCTGAGGCCGACCAGATGAACCTAACGTACATGAGCAGGAAGTCAATTAAGTCCGCCTGTCGGCCGTGTCGACTGTCGTCGCGCTCAACACCCGTACCCCTCCGACGCGGACGCTCCCCGGCCCGGCTCATGTACGTCACGTCAATCTGCCACGGCTGTAGGGACTGGGTACTCAGTTCCTACGATCGTGGTGGCAGTTCCTACGATCGTGGTGGCAGTCGACAGGATCGTGGTGCTCAGTTCCCTGGAACCGGGTGTACGTCCGAGGGATCTTGGTACCCGGTTCCGTCGATCGCCCTCCGCTGTTGCAGGAACTGCCTGGCAGTTCCTGGGATCTGGGTCACCTCATGTGTTTATGCAGGTCAAGTGGCGTTTGCCGAGTGCGCTCTCTTACCCTTGTCATCAGTCGTCAAGCCCGTCCCCGGATCATCCGGTTTGATGCCCAACAGTGGGACCCACCGGCCTCAGCCCCGCGGAGGGTGAGCCACGTCCGTCCCGCGCTCCACCCCTGGGCGAGCCATGGTCGAGCGCACGGTCGGCGGCGGGGCCGCGCACCCACGACCCCGCCGCTTCCCGGCGCGTACGGCCTTCGTCACGACGAAAGGGATTCGCGCCGGGAAGTGGTGGGGCAGCGGGGTCCAGGGGCCGGCGAAGGCCCCTGGTACCACGCAGCCCCGCCACTGGCTCCGACGAGCGAGGCCGGGACGCCGACGGGTGGGATGCACGGACGAGGTGGTGCGAGGGGTCTGTGACCCGCACCCGGCAACGGACACGGCAGGAGAGGTCTGCGCGCGGGCTGCCCGACCCATGGGCTCGGGGCCGTTGACGCCGTTGCCGGGGTCTGAGGCGGGGTCTGAGCCGGGTTCTGACGGTCCCCCAGAGATCGCCAACTAACGTGTCGGTGCTTGTAAGAATCGCGGACGTTAGTAAGGTGTCGTCCATGAGTTCGCCAGCCACTTCCAGCGACCGCGAGAAGGTCGTCTCCAAGCTGCCGGGATGGCTCCGGCAGAACCTCAAAGTCAGGGCTGCCCAGCACGGGATCGAGATCCAGGCGGCCGTCGAGCAGGGCATCCGGGACTGGTGCACCCTCGCCTCCACACCGCCCGCCGTCGACACCTCCCGCTCCGACTCGTTCTCCACCTTCCTGCCGCCCGGCCAGTGGGACGAGTTCCGTCAGATCGCCGCCGAACGCCGGGTGTCGCTCATCCAGGGCCTGGCACAGTCCGTCCAGCTGTGGCTCGACTCCAACCCCGCGCCGGACGTGGAACGCCCCGAGAACACCCGTCGCATCATCGTGTGCAACCAGAAGGGCGGCGTGGGCAAGACGGCGATCACGGCGGGTGTCGGTGAGGCACTCGCCGAGGACGCCAACAGCCTGCACGCCGTCCGGGTCGCCAAGGCGCTCGCCGAGGCCCTGCGGGCGAGTGACGCCCACTCCGACGATGCGCCGGGCGGTGAGGACCCCCTGAACATCGAGAGCCTGCCCGGGCTCGGGCTGCGGGTCCTGCTCGTCGACTTCGACCCGCAGTGCCACCTCACCAACCAACTCGGGGCGGCACCCCTCCCGATGAACGGCGACAGCCTCACCAACCACATGGCGGGCGACCCCAAGGGCGACCTGCGTGACCTCATCGTCTCCATCGACGACGAGACGTTCGACGGCCGGCTCCACCTGCTGCCCGCCTGCAACGACGCCTTCCTGCTCGACGTCCGCCTCTCCGCCGTACGCGCGAGGGAAGCCGCGCTGGAGCGTGCGCTCGCCCCGCTCGAAGCCGATTACGACGTGATCCTCGTCGACTGCCCGCCGAGCCTCGGCCTGAGCATGGACGCCGCCGCGTACTACGGCCGCCGGCGCGACGGCGAGAAGCTCGGCCAGTCCGGTGCGCTGATCGTGGTGCAGGCCGAGGACAGCTCCGCGGATGCCTACGAACTGCTCACCACCCAGATCGACGATCTGCGCGGCGACCTCCAGGTCGACATCGACTACCTGGGCATCGTGGTGAACCTCTACGACTCGCGCCGCGGGTTCATCGCCACCTCCTCGCTCCAGGGATGGATCGACATAAAGGATCCCCGGGTCGTCGGACTCATCGGCGATCTCAAGGAACAGAAGGAAGCAGTGCGGATGAAGCGGCCCCTGCTGTCCTACGCCCCCAAGTCACAGCAGGCGATCGGGATGCGCGCGCTGGCCAGGGAGATCGTATGAGCAAGGCCGATCAGCTGGGAGCCGGACGCTTCGGCGGGGGAGTGCGCCCGGTCAGCGCGCGCCGCCAGGCCGTGGCCGCCGCCACCGGGGTGCCCACCGAAGGGGTCGCCCCGCCCACCGAGCTCCCGCCGCACCGAGTGAGCCTGAACCCGGACAACCCCCGCTCCACCCTCGGTGATCTGACCGACCTCACGGGCAGCCTGAAGACGCACGGCCAGAAGCAGGCGATCACGGTCATGAACCGCGACGCCTACATCAAGGCCAACCCCGAGCGCGAGGCCGACCTCGAACCCGACACCACCCACGTCGTGATCGACGGCAGCAGCCGTCTCGCCGCCGCCCGTGAAGCACGGCTGGCCGCCGTGAAGGTGATGGTGAGCGACGACCAGGGCGCCAACTCCGAGGAGCTCCTGGAGTCCGCCCTCGTCGCCAACATCCACCGGAACGACCTCGGAGAACTCGACGAGGCACGGGCCCTGCGGCGGCTGCTGGCCATCCACGGCAGCCAGACCGCGCTGTCCAAGCGGCTCCACCGCTCCCAGGGCTGGGTGTCACAGCGCCTCGCCCTGCTCAACCTGACCCCCGAACTGCAGAGCCGCGTCGGTGACGAGCCCATCGACCTGCTGCGGGCCGTGGCCAACAAGCCGCCTGCGAACCAGGTGACGGCGCTGCGGGAACTCAAGGAGGAGCGGGCCCGGCGGGAGGAGGAGAAGCGCAGCCGGAAGAAGGCACCGGAGAGTTCCGAAAGTCCGCAGAGTCTGCCGAGTCCGCAGATCCGGGACAGCCGGGAGGCGGAGAGCGGGGCGCCGGAGCCGGAGGGTGAAGTGCCGGGTGCGGAGGCGGAGGCGCCGGTGGTGGCCGCCCTGGAGCAGCCGGACGAGTCCGAGGACCAGTACGACGACACGGCGGGCGACGCCGAGCCGGACGTACCGGCACCCGCCGCCGATGAGGCGGATGCGCAGCAGCCGGTACCGGAGCCGCGGGCGGAAGCGTCCGTCCCCCGGCTGCGGGCGGACAACCAGACCGGCACCCGGGTGCGCACGGTGCCGTACAACGAACCCGGCACGCTCGCCATGCTCCTGGACAGGAACATCGAGAACGACGACACCTTCTTCGACCTGCTCCGGTTCCTGAGCAAGAAGGGACGGGAACGGGATCCCGCCCGGCTTGCGGAGCTGGCGCGGTCCTTCGCCGAACGAGCCGCCGGACAAGCCGCCGTACAGGGTGAGTGATCTGTAGGGAACGAGCACGAGGGCCGCACCCCGTGAGGGGCCGGCCCCTGCTCCGGTGCTAGCTTCCTTCTCCGTGACGGAGCACCAGGACGAGACCAGGGCGGCCTACGACGGGGTCGTCGAGCTCTATGCGTCGAAGTTCGCCAATCGGCTGGAGACGCACCCGTTCTCGCGGAACATGATCGGCACCTTCGCCGAGCTGGTGCGCGCGACGGGGAACCCGCGGGCCGCCGATGTCGGGTGCGGGCCCGGTCATCTGACGGCCATGCTGCACGACCTGGGGCTGGACGCCTTCGGGCTCGACCTCTCGCCGGGCATGGTCGACCATGCCCGGCGGGCCCATCCGGCGCTGCGGTTCGACGAGGCGCGGATGGAGGCCCTGCCGGTCGAGGACGGCGCGCTCGGCGGCGTGCTGGCCCACTACTCGATGATCCACACCCCGCCCGGGGAGCTGCCCGCGCTCCTTGCTGAGCAGGTGCGTGTCCTGGCGCCGGGCGGCCTGCTCCTGGTCTCGTTCTTCGCGACCGACGGACCGGAGCCGGTCCGCTTCGACCACAAGGTGACGCCCGCCTACAGCTGGCCGGCGGACCGGTTCGCCGAGTTGCTGGCCGGGGCCGGGCTCGTCCCGTTCGCCCGGCTGCTCCACGATCCGGCCACCGAACGGGGCTTCCTCGACGCCCACTTGCTGGCCCGCGTCCCCGGCCTCACAGGGCAGCCGGCGGGCCGGTGACGGTGGTGAGCCGGAGCTTGGTCTCGTCCTCGCTGCCGGGCACGGCGGTCATGATGACGATCTTGAGTTCGGAGTCGCCGTCGGTCAGGACGTCGCAGTCCACCGTGACCGGGCCCACCGAGGGGTGGTCGACGGTCTTGTGGTCCTCGCGGTGCGCGGCCACCTCTCCGGTCGCCCACAGCTCGGCGAACCTGCTGCTGCCCGCGTTCAGATCGCGGATCAGCGAGGCCAGGCGGCTGTCCCGGGGGAAGCGGCCGGTGGCGCGGCGCAGGTCGGAGACGACGGCTGCGTCGATGGCGTCGGGGTCCTCCTCGGTCACCGGCCACAGCGCGATGGGGGTCCCCCCGCCTGGGCGGAGCCGGGAGTGGGGGAGGGCGGGGCCGTTGTCCACCGGGAACCTGTCGCGGGCGAAGTTGCGCAGCCGCGGCGGCGCGGCGGAGGGGTCGCCCAGCAGGGCGGCCCACCCGCGGTTCCACCACACCAGTTGCCAGTCCGCCGCGAACACGGCGACCGCCACGTCCCCGAGGCGGGCGAGCACCCGCTGCACGCCGGGCGGGAGATGGTCGGAGATCGTGCCGTCCGCCGGTGGTACGAGCCGGGCCAGCCGGTAGAGGTGGTCCCGCTCGGCGGTGGACAACTGCAGGGCGCGGGCCAGGGACGCCACCACCGATGCCGAGGGTGTCGTGGCCCGCCCCTGTTCCAGGCGCACGACGTAGTCGACCGACACCCCGGCCAGGTCGGCCAGTTCCTCGCGGCGCAGCCCGGCCGTCCGGCGCCCGCGGGCCACCGGCAGCCCGGCGGCCGACGGGGGCAGTCGGTCCCGCCACGTGCGGATCATCTCGCCCAGTCCGGTTCCGGGTGTCGCCGACATGATGTCCATCCTCCCGCATCCCGGGTCGTGCAGAGGGGCGCGAGGGTGGTACCGGTCGTCCTACCGTCGGAGCGTCCCTGGTCCGGCTCCGGCGCCCGGACCAGCATCGAGTGCATGACGATCACCTTCATCACCGGAGCCAACAAGGGTCTCGGCCGCGAGACCGCCCGCCGTCTGATCGAGTGCGGCCACACCGTGCTCGTCGGGGCGCGGGGCCGCGAGCAGGGCGAGGAGGCCGCCGCCGCGCTCGGCGCACGCCACGTCCCCATCGACGTGACCGACGACGCGTCCGTGGCCGCCGCGGTCGCGGACGTCGCCGCGCACGAGGGCAGGATCGACGTCCTGATCAACAACGCCGGGGTGCACGGCCCCGTAGGCGACCCCGGCGACCTCACCGCCGCCGACGCCCGCGCCGTCCTCGACGTCAACGTCATCGGTGTCGTGCGCACCACCACCGCGTTCCTGCCGCTGCTGCGCCGCTCGGACGACCCTGTGATCGTCAACGTCAGCAGCGGGATGGGCTCCCTCGCCCTCACCCACGACCCCGGCCGGCCCGAGTCACACGTCGTCGCGCCCCTGTACACCGCCTCCAAGGCAGCGCTCACGATGCTGACCACGCAGTACGCCAAGGGACTCCAGGGCATTCGTGTCAACGCCGCCGACCCCGGCTACACCGCGACCGACCTCAACGGTCACAGCGGCCCCCAGACCGTCACCGAGGGCACGGACGCGATCGTCCGCCTCGCCACCGAGAAGCCCGGCGCGGGCACCGGACGCCTCGTCTCCCGCCACGGGGAGACCGCCTGGTCCTGACACCGCCCGTGCCGGATAAAGAGGGTGGGGCGCGGACATGGTCTTGTGCCCGGGAGTGGCGGAGAATCGTGGGTATAGATCAGTGACGAGTTGGGTCTTCATTTCTCCAGGCTGGATATGCGAAACGCATGAAGGGGCGTGCGGAAATACTATTCCGCATTGCGATCTCCGGCTGATACCTTCGGGATCGTCGGTTCCGATCAGTCAGTGCGGTTTTCTGCCGGGAGGGATGGTCCTTGTCACCCAAAGCTGTGGCCGAAATAGCGTCCTGGGGGGACGTGGCGGATTCCATTGAATTCGTTCCCGCCGAGTACTCCAGCAAGACCCGGCCCGAGTCTGCGGCGCAGGAAATGCTGAGGTGTGATGCCGTTGACATCGATACGCTGGTCGGTGCGGGCTTGCCCTTCGATTACCGGTCGGGCGTGCGCTATTTCGACCTGAATGATCTGTACAACCTCGGCATGTATTCCGGCCGGTCGAACACGCAGCCGGAGCTTGCGTTTCGTATGCTGTTCCGGTTCGCCGGCCGTTCTGTCGAGGATCTGCTGGTCCCGAAGTCATGGGATTTCCGGGTCCAGTTGGAGTGCGCCGAGTGCGACGGGGTCGCACCGTGGCGGTTCGAGGCGCCCGATGTCGTCCGGTTCGGGGGGCGCCTCGCCGATGTGTCGGCGCCGCAGGCGAGCGCGGGGACGGCCGAGTACGCGGCGACCGTCACGACGACGGGCGTCCGCAGCCCGCTCGTCTCCACCGCGCTGCGGCAGCTGACCCGCGACTACCTGGAGGCCGGCTACCGCTGGCAGATGGTCCCTGTCGCCATGCAGGCCGACTACGAGTTGGTCCATCGGCTGGGTGCGACGAGCTGTATCGCGGCGAGTCTGCTCCTGGCCGAGCGCTTCAGGGCGGCCGGGTACCGGGCGGAGGCGAAGCGGGGCTGGTTCTGCGGCGTGCTCGGCGGCGCCCTCGATCTGCCGCACGCGTGCGTGGAGGTCGAGGACGACGACGGCGTGTACAAGACCGTCGACATCGCCAAGGCCCAGCTGGCCGCACGTCTGTCCCCGAACACCCGGGATTTCCAGGAGCTGTGCATCGGGTCGATCTACAACAAGGTGATTCCGTCCACCGCGTCCGGTAACGCGCCCCTTGCTTACCACGAGTGTGGATCAGCGTCGCCGGTTCAGGTGCGCGCGGATATTCAATCGGCGCTTGGAAGGACGAGTGAAAATGGCGGTACGTGAAGTAGAACCGGTCGTGCTCGATCTGGGCCGGTTGGAGAATCTGGCCGAATCCGGCTACTACAACCCGTACACGATGTTCGACTGGCCCGAGTCCATCGAGCCGGAACTGCCGTGGATGTCGGAGAACCTGACCACACTGGCCGGCACGCCGATGTGGGACGAGCTGACCCGCGAGCAGCAGATCGCGCTGACCAAGTACGAGTCGATCAACTTCTTCAGCCTCAACATTCACGGCATCCGTGAGCTGATGAGCGAAGTGGTGATGCGGATCCACGAGCCGACCTATGCGAACGTCTCGGAGTTCCTGCACCACTTCATCGGTGAAGAGAACGAACACATGTGGTTCTTCTCGAAGTTCTGTCTGCGCTACGGCGGAAAGCTGTATCCGGCGCAGCCGTCGCTGAAGGCGGGCTCCGTCGACCACCTTTCGAAGGTGGCCCGCGAGATGATCGTGTTCGCGCGCATCCTGATCTTCGAGGAGATCGTCGACTACTACAACGCGAACATGGCGACGGACCAGTCGCTGCCGCACATCGCCCGTGAGATCAACCGGGTGCACCACGTGGACGAGAGCCGGCACGTCGCGTTCGGCCGGATGGTCTTCACCGGCCTGCTCGACCAGGTGGTCAGGCGGGACCCGGACGAGGTTCCGGTGGTCGCCGCGTACCTGGAGGACTACCTGCAGTACAGCATCGCCACCCTCTACAACCCGGCGGCGTACCGGGACGCGGGCATCCCGGACGCGCTTGCGCTGCGGCGGCGCGCCCTGACACACCCCGCACGGGTGGAGGCGCACGACCAGGTACTGAAGCGGACGAGGAGGTTCCTCTCCAAGTCGGGCGTGGGACGGGAGGCGATCAAGTGACGACCGAGCCGATGCAGGCCGTCCGGGAATTCATCCTGGAGCGCAATCCCAAACTCGACCAGTTGTCCGACGAGCTGGACCTGATCGACAGCCGGGCCATCAACTCGCTGGCGTTCATCGAATTCATCTTCCTGCTGGAGGAGCTGACCGGTGAGCCGATCGATCCCGAGGACCTGAACCTGGACGACTTCCGCACGCTCAAGGCACTCGAAACCCGATTCTTCACGAAGGAAGCGGCATGACGACAGCGACCAGCAACGGGCTGGAAGTCCTCGACGGCACCCAGCTGCGCCTGCTGCGGGCGATCGACGCGGTGTTCCTGCGGCTGGCCGGGGACTGGCAGGCCCCCGAGTTCCGGTTCCCGTTCCTGATGCGGTGCAAGGACCTCGACACCTTCGACTACTACGACAACTTCCCGCACCTGGGCCTCGCCGCGACCCGGCTCGACCCGGCGCGCCTGTCCGCGGAGCTGGCCACCACGTCCCGGCCGGTCGAGCGGATGCCGGCCGAGGTGATGGAGACGACCGCGTTCGCCCTGCCCTCGGCGGCCTGCTACTCCATCTACGTCGACCTGGCCGGCTCCGAACTGCCCGCCGACGGCGTGCTGCGCACCACCGTCGGCACCTGCTTCCGCAACGAGGACCACTACGAGGGCCTGCGGCGCCTGCTCGGATTCTCCATGCGCGAGATCGTCTGCATCGGACCGGAGCACGCGGCCAAGAGCCATCTGGTCCGGGCCAAGGAAGCCGTGGTGGCGCTGTGCGCCGAGCTCGGGCTCGAACTCCGCATCGAGGCTGCCACCGACCCGTTCTTCGACAAGAACAGCGGCAAGGCCAAGATGCAGCGCCTCTTCCCGGTCAAGGAGGAGTTCGTCGTCGGCGGGCTCGCGATCGGCTCGGTCAACTACCACCGGAACTTCTTCGGCGACCGCTGCGGGATCCGGGCCGGCGACGACACGGCGCACACCAGCTGCCTCGCCTTCGGCCTGGAACGCTGGGTGCACACCCTGACCGACCGGTTCGGCAGCGCCGACGCCGCGGCGTCCGCGGTCGAGAGCCTGAACTGATGCGTGCCACCGCGGCCGGGGTGCTCGGCCTGGAGGTGAGCCTGCTGCAGTCCGGGATGGGCGGTGTCGCGGGAGCGGAGCTGGCCTGCGCGGTGTCCAACGCCGGGGCGGCGGGCTGCGCGGGCGGCTACAAGCTGGTCGGCGGCGCGCTGTCGGCCATGCTCGGCCGGCTCACCCGGGGCACCGACCGTCCCGTCGGCGTGAACCTGATCCCGGAGGTGGTCGGGCCGGACGAGCTCGACCGGCAGGTGACGCAGGTGCTCGACGAGACACCCGAGCGCGTGCACCTGTCCTTCTTCGGGATGCCCGACGACGCGGTGTTCGAGCGTGTCCGCGCCGCGGGACGTCAACTCGTCGTACAGATCGGGACGGTGGAGGACGGGCTGCACGCGGCCGCGCACGGCGCGGTCGTGGTGGCACAGGGCATCGAGGCGGGCGGACACCTCCTCGGCACGTCGCGGCGGGACGCGCTGGTGGCCGCGCTGCGCGACCGGCTGCCCGACGCCTGTCTGGTCGCCTCGGGCGGCATCGGCTCACCCCAGGAGGCCGCACGGGCACTGGCCGCCGGCGCCGACGGGGTGCTGCTCGGCACCGCCTTCGTCGTCGCCCACGAATCGCGGGCCCACGCCCGTTTCAAGTCGGCGGTGACCGGCGCCGACGAGACCGACACCGTGATCACCGACGTGTACGAGATCGGGTGGCCGGGCCGGCGGCACCGCGTGCTCGCCACGACCGTCACCGCCGACCCGGAGCAGCCCGCGAAGTTCATCGGCAAAACGGTGGTCGAGGGCAAGCCGTACCTGGTGCCCCGCTTCAGCGCGGCGGTGCCCACCGAGGCGACCAGCGGCCGCATCGAGGAGATGGCGCTGTACTGCGGCCGGTCCTGCGGCGCGATCTCCGACGAAGTCCCGGCGGCCGAGGTCGTCGCCATGTTCGCACCGGTCCTCGCGGGGACCGAAGTCGTCAAGACCAAAGAGAGGGCGGAAAGTCATGTCGGCCGATGAAGCGCACGGCGACTACTACCACGACCTGAGCTATCGCGAGGGCGCACCACGGATCCGCACCAGGGAGGGCGTCGAACTCTACTGCGAGTCCGCGGGTGAGGGCATCGCCATCACGACGCTCAACAACTTCTTCTTCACCGCTCCGTTCTGGCGGGACTACACCGACGAACTCGCCAAGCACTACCGCGTCGTGAGCTACGACCTGTGCAACCACGGCCACTCCACGCGGCTGGAGCAGGAGCCGACCTGGGAGGAGCACGCGGCCGACCTGGTCGGGCTGCTCGACGGGCTGGGGATCGACTCGACGTACCTGCTCGCCTCGTCGGCCTCCACCCAGCTCGCCCGTGACGTGGCCCTCGCGTACCCGGACCGGGTCCGGGGCCTGGTGCTGGCCGGACCGGTCGTCGGCCCGCAGATGCGGCGTCACCGGATGCTCCAGCGGGCCTGGCTGCGGACGTTGAACAGCCATGACATACCCGTGCTGTTCAGCCACATGTACCCCGAGTTCGTCAGCACGGCGATGATCGAGGAGTACGGCGCGCCGGGCTTCCTCGGCCTGCGGGAGAGCTTCCTGGTCATGTCGACGCCCGAGGAGCTCAACAACGGCCTGACGCTGGCCCAGCAGGGCGACGCCAGCTCCGAGCTGCTGACCCGCATCCAGGCGCCGACGCTGATCGCCCTCGGCGACGACGACATTCTGCTCGGCCCGACGGCGGGCCACGAGCTGGCCGCGCTGTTCCCCAACGGCCGCTGCGCGATCATGCCGAAGGCCGGCCATGTGCCCTTCCTCGACGACCCGGAGGGCTTCCAGGAGCTCGTACGGAAGTTCATCGACGAAGCGGAAGCGAATGTCTGACACGGCCGTGGCGGTACGGCAGCGGATCCGCGAGCTGCTGGTCGATGTGTTCGGCGGCCCCTCCTTCGTCAGCGGAGTGCACGACGCCGTGTCGCTCCGCGAGGCCGGGGTCCCTTCCACCGCGCTGGTCGCCCTGCTGGTCGCGATGGAGGACGCGTTCGGTTTTGAATGGGACGACGACGTCCGGCCGGAGGTGTTGCGCTCGATCGATTCGCTGGCAGGCCACGTCGTGGCGCTGCGCAACTAGGGCGCCACGGTGACCGCCCAGCCGGCCGTGCCCTGGGGCGTGGCACCGGGAATGTCCGTGCGGACGTCTTCGGTGCCGCCGCCCCACGGGCCGGCCGAGCAGTTCACAGCCGGTCGCCGTGCGGCCGCCGCGGCACTGGCCGCGGCCGGGTCGACCGAGCGGACGGTGCCGCGGGCCAAGGACGGCAGGCCGCTGTTCCCCCGAGGGTTCGCCGGTTCGATCTCCCACAGCGGCCGGCTCGCGGTCGCCGCGGTGGTCCCCGGTGCCGAGGCGGTCGGCGTCGACATCGAGCCCACGGTCATCACCCCCCGTGTGGCCGCGTTCTGCCTGCGGGAACAGGAACGGCGCCGGCTGCTCGCCCCCGTCGGGTCCTACACCGCGCGCGACCTGTTCGCCGCCAAGGAAGCCGCGTTCAAGGCGATGAACTGCCTCGGCACGCTGGGGGAGTTCCTGTTCTGGCAGATCCGCCTCAGCCAGTGCGACGGCGCGTTGACCGCGACGTACCGCGGCGAATCGGTCCCCCTGTGGATTCGCGCGGAGGCGGATCTCTCGTTCGCCGTGGCGATACGGCGCTGACGTTCACTGTCCTCACCTGGAGACCTTCATGACCGGCACACCCCTGCCCGAGGGGGGCGCACGCTTCCAGCGCACGCTGACCACCCCGAAGATCGTGTTCATCGTCATCGCCGCGGCCGCCCCCCTGGCCGCGATGCTGTTCACCGTCCCGCTCGCCTTCGCCATCGGCACCGGCCCCGGCGTGCCGGCGATGTTCCTCTTCGCGGGCCTGACCCTGCTGTGCTTCTCCGCCGGCTACGCCGCCATCGCACGGCGGATCAGCCACATGGGCGGCTTCTACACCCACATCGCACACGGCCTCGGCAAGCGTGCGGCGGGCGGGGCGGGACTGCTCGCGGTGCTCGCCTACAACGCCGCCACGGTCGGGGTCCTCGGCGCCTTCGCCTACTTCACCCGGAACGTGGCCGCATCCCACGGGCTGGACCTGCCCTGGCAGGTGTGGGCGGGACTCGGCCTGCTCCTGGTCGCCCTGCTCGGCTACCGGGAGGCCGAGATCAGCGCCCGGCTGCTGTCCGTCTGCATGGTGTGCGAGATCGCCATCCTGGTCGCGCTGGACATCGCCGTCCTGGCCCGCCACGGCGGCGCGGCGCTGCCTTCCGCCTCCTTCGCCCCGCACGACGTGTTCGCCCCCGGGCTCGGCGTCTCCGTGATGTTCGGCTTCGCCTCCTTCCTCGGCTTCGAATCCGCCGCCCTGTACGGCGAGGAGGCCAAGGCACCGCACCGCAGCGTGCCCCGCGCCACCGTCATCGCCGTGCTGGCCGTCGCCTCGTTCTACGCCCTGACCAGCTGGGTCGCCGTCGGCGCCCTCGGGCCCGGGCGGGTACGCGCCGAGGCCGGCAGCCACCTCGGCGACCTGTTCTTCCGGCTCAGCGACGGCTACCTGGGGCGCCCGGCCACCGTCACCATGCAAGTCCTGCTGTGCACCAGCCTGTTCGCCTCCTGGCTGGCGCTGCACAACGCCGCCAACCGGTACATGTACGCCCTGAGCCGCGACGGGCTGCTGCCGGCCGCCCTCCACGCACCGCACGCGGGGCACGGCTCCGTGCACCGGTCCAGTGTGGTCCAGACCGTCTTCAGCACGGTGGTGGTCATCCTGTTCGCGGCCGCGGGTCTCGACCCGTACGTGAACATGTCGACCACCATGCTCGGTCTGGGCACCCTCGGCATCATCCTGCTGCAGGCCGTGGCCTCGGTGGCCGTGATCGGCTACTTCCGGCATCGCGGTGAGGGACGCTGGCAGACCGTCGTCGCGCCGGCGCTGGGCGCCCTGGGGCTGATCACCGCGGCGGTTCTGGTGGTGTGGAACTTCGACGTGCTGACCGGGACCACCGACCCCGTCGTCACCGACCTGCCGTGGCTCCTGCTGATGGTCGGTGGCCTCGGCTTCGCCCTTGTCTCCTGGCTGCGCTCGGCCCGCCCGGACCGGTTCGCGCGCCTGGGCGGCGTCACCGTGTCCGTGCCGGCGCCGCCGCCCACTGCCCCGGCCGGGGAGCCCTCCGGCAGCCTCTCCCAGGCGGCGCCGTGACACCGGCCCGACCCGGGAGCCGCGCAGTGAAAGGACCAGCTCCAATGGCTCGTGAACCCGAAACGCATGCAGACATACCCTTCGGTCCCGAAGACACACCGTGGCAGAAGACCTTCAGCGGCCTGCGGGTCGTCGGCGGCCGCCCCTACGGCACACCCCCGTCCTCCGACCCCCGGGCGGCCTACATCGGCGTTCCCGAAGTACCCCATCACAAGGTGCAGTTACCGCCCACCGGACTGGATCCGGAGCAGTACACCGAGGCCGAGGCGCTGTTTCGCAGGCACATCGACACCCAGACACGCAACTTCGCCGGCTACCAGGTCACCAGCGCCCTCGACTACGAAGAACGCCTGGGGCACTACCTCAACCGGCACCTGAACAACGTCGGAGACCCCTACCAGTCCAGCTCGTACACGCTCAACTCCAAGGTGCTCGAACGGGCCGTGCTCGACTACTTCGCCTCACTGTGGCACGCGAAGTGGCCGCACGACCCGCAGGACCCCGAGTCGTACTGGGGCTACGTCCTGACCATGGGCTCCAGCGAGGGGAACCTGTACGGCCTGTGGAACGCCCGGGACTACCTGTCGGGCAAGCCCCTGCGCACACACCACCGCGAGCCGGGCCGTGCGGCCTCGGAGCAGGCGCCGCGCGGCGAAGGCCCGCACGCCCTCCATCCGGTGGCGTTCTTCTCCGAGGACACCCACTACTCGCTGACCAAGGCCGTACGGGCGCTGGACATCGACACCTTCCACGCCCTGGGCTCCACGCGCTACCCCGACGAGAACCCCCTCGCACCGGGAACGCCCTGGCCGCGGGAGGTGCCCTCCACCGAGCACGGCGCCATCGACGTCGGTCAACTCGCCGTCCTGGTACGGTTCTTCGCCAGCCGCGGCTACCCGATCCTGGTCAGCCTCAACTACGGGTCCACCTTCAAGGGCGCGTACGACGACGTCGAGGCGGTCGCCCGCACGGTGCGCGGCATCTGCGCCGAGTACGGGCTGGACAGCCGGCGCGTCCACCGCGGCCGCGGTGAGGGCGGCGACCACGACGAGCGGTCGGGGTACTGGCTGCACGTCGACGGGGCACTCGGCGCCGGTTACGCGCCCTACCTGGAGATGGCCCGGGACGTCGGCATGGTGGAGCAGGCACCGCCGACCTTCGACTTCCGCCTCTGCGACGTGCACTCGCTGACCATGAGCGGCCACAAATGGATGGGGACGCCGTGGGCGTGCGGGGTGTTCATGACCCGCACCGGACTGCAGATGGCCCCGCCCAAGGCATCGGAGTACATCGGCGCCACGGACACCACCTTCGCGGGCTCACGCAACGGCTTCTCCTCGCTGCTGATGTGGGACTACCTGGCCCGTCACTCCTACGACGACCAGGCCCGGCTCGCGGCCGAGTGCGACGCCCTGGCCGCCTACACGCACGAGCAACTGCTCGCACTGCAGGAGCAGTTGGGCCATGATCTGTGGGTGGCGCGCAGCCCGCAGTCGCTGACCGTACGGTTTCGCCGGCCGCACGCGGACATCGTCCGCCGCTACTCCCTCTCCAGCGAGACCGTGCACGTCGACGGCGCCGCGCGCACCTACGTCCACCTGTACGCGATGCGCCACCTCACCCGGCAGCTCGTCGACGAACTCGTCGACGAGCTGCGCCGGCCGGGCGCCTTCCCCCTCGCGGCCCCACAACCGACGACATCCGCGGTCTGACCGGGGCCACCGGGAAGGCCTCCGAAGCCAGTCCACCCACAACGGCGAAGGCGGTCCACGTGCTCCCCAGGCATGTGGGCCCCTTCTTTTCCGCAGCCGGCTCACGTCGTCGAGGCGTCCCGAGCCGTCACCGAGGAGAGACATGTCCGCTCAGCCACACGACTTCCGGTTCACCGCACAGGAGCTGGCGGAGTTCCACCGGACCGGATACGCGGGCCCCTTCACGCTGTACGAGCCCGACGAGATCGAGCGGCAGTGGGCCCGGACCCGTCAGGACCTCCTCGACCGCAGCGGCGCGGTGTACCGGGACGAGTCCGACGGCTCGGGGGCGGCGAACCTGTGCAACTACGACCGGCACCTCGACAACGCCTTCCTCGCCGACCACATCACCCAGCCGCGCATCGTGGACCGGGTCGCCTCGGTGCTCGGCCCGGACGTGCTGTGCTGGCGCTCCGACTTCTTCCCCAAGTACGCGGGGAACGAGGGCACGGACTGGCACCAGGCCGCCACCTTCGCCAACGCGTGCGGCCGCCCCCAGATCCAGTGGCCGCGGGGCGCCGGCCCGGGCGGCTGCCTCACCGTGTGGTGCGCCTTCACCGACGCCACCGCCGACATGGGCGGCCTGCAGTTCATCCCCGGCACCCACCGCACCATGCACTACGACGAGACCAAGCGGATGCGCTACGACCCCGAGCGGAACGTCTCCCTGGTGAAGAACGGCGTCCGGCGCGGCTTCTTCGGCTACGACTACCGCGAGCTCCAGATCGACCCGGACTGGCAGCCGGACGAGTCGAAGGCCGTGTCCGTGGACGTGCGGGCCGGGCAGTTCGTCATCTTCTGGTCGCGCCTCATGCACGCCTCGCATCCGCACACCGGCCGCACCAGGCGGATGCGCATGGCCTTCTCGGCGCGCTACGTCCCCACCTCCGTGCGGGTCTACCCCGGCGTCTCGGTGGTCGAGGAGTACGGCGGCCGGGCGAGCCTGGACCGGTACGCAACGGTGCTGGTCAGCGGCGAGGAGCGGTACGGCCACAACCGGGTCGCCCGGCACACCACCAAGGGCCACCCGTTCCGGCGCCGGCCGTGACGCGCCGAGGCGACGGTGCCGCCCCGGGGGAGGGGCGGCGCCGTCGCCTCGGCAGTGCGGCCCCGGTCAGGGCAGGGCCACGACCTGGGCGGCGTGGGTCAGGCCGGCGCCGAATCCGACGAGCAGGGCCAGGCCGCCGCTGGGCACCGCCCCCTGGGACAGCAGGTGGTCCAGGGCCAGCGGGATCGACGCGGCCGAGGTGTTCCCGGCGGTCTCGACGTCCTTGGCGACGACCGTGTGCGGGGCGAGGCCCAGGGACCTGGCGGCGGCGTCGATGATGCGCGCATTGGCCTGGTGGGGGACGAACGCGGCGAGGTCGGCGACCTCGACGCCCGCTTCCGCCAGGGCCTGTCGGGAGATCTCCGGCACGACCCGGGTCGCCCAGCGGAACACCTCGGGTCCGGCCATCCGCAGATACGGCCAGGGGGCCTGCCCGTCCCGGACGTCCAGCCAGCTGCGGTCATGGGCGATCACGTGGTGCCGCTCGCCGTCGGACCCCCAGACCACCGGGCCGATGCCGGGTTCCCGGGACGGGCCCACCACCACCGCCCCCGCACCGTCGCCGAAGAGGAACGCGGTGCCGCGGTCCGTCGGGTCGACGATGTCGCTCATCTTCTCGGAGCCGACCACGACGACGTTGCGGGCGTCACCGGAGCGGACCAGCGCGTCGGCGAGGCCCAGGGCGTAGGAGAAGCCGGAGCAGGCGGCGCCGACGTCCAGGCTGCCCGCGCCGCGGGCGCCCAGCAGACCGGCGACGCGCGGTGCCGCGGCCGGCGCCTGCTCCAGGAAGGACATGGTCGCCACCAGCACCATGCCGACGTCGGAGGGCTGGATGCCCGCCTGGGCCACCGCCTTGCGGGCCGCCTCCGCCGCCATCGTGACGACCGTCTCGTCCTCTCCCGCGAACCGCCGCGAGGCGATCCCCGAGCGGCGGCGGATCCACTCGTCGCTGGAGTCGATACGGGTGCAGATCTCGTCGTTGCCCACCACCCGGGTCGGCCGGTACACGCCGGTCCCGAGGATGCGCGCCCCGGGCGAGCGCTCGGGCAGCCGCAGGGCGCCCATCACGCCTGCACCCCGGCCGGCGTCGCGGCGGGCACGCCCACGACGGGCAGGCCGCCGTCCTCGTAGCGCCGCTTGCACGCCCGGCGCTGCACCTTCCCGCTGGACGTCTTCGGCACGGCCCCGCGCCGTACGACGAGCACGTCGTCCGGGGTGATCCGGTTCCGTTCCCGTACGGCGTCGTGGACCCGGCGGGAGATCTCCTCGGCGCCCAGGGAGTTGAGGAGCCGGCCGTCGGCCTCGACGACCACCACGAGCCGCTCGCGCGCCCCGTCCTCGACGGAGAAGGCCGCCGCGCAGTTCGGGTGCGCGCCCGGTACGGCCAGTTCGGCGGAGAGCTCGATGTCCTGCGGGTAGTGGTTGCGCCCCTTGCGGATGATGACGTCCTTCAGGCGCCCGGTGACGAACAGCTCGCCGTCGCGCAGGAAGCCGAGGTCACCCGTGCGCAGATGCGGTGTGCCGGACAGCTCCGGGTCCGCGGTCCGGGCCCGGAACGTCTCCTCGGTCGCCTCGGCGCGGCCGTGGTACCCGCCCGCCACGCACGGGCCGTCGACCCATATCTCGCCCACCTGCCCGTCGACCAGGAGCCGGCGCGTGGCCGGATCCACGATCCGTACCCGGGTGCGGCCGACCGTGCTGCCGCTGCCGACCAGGGGAACGGCGTCGGCGGCGCGGTCGCCGACGGGCTGCGCGGTGCCGTTGCGCAGGGCCTCGGCGGACAGCCACAGGACGGTGGGCTCGCGGTCCTGGCGGGCGCCGGTCGCCTTCAGCGTGTTCTCCGCCAGGCCGTAACCGGGGCACATGGCCCGCGGGTCGAAGCCGTGCGGAGCGAACGCGTCGGCGAACGAGCGGATGGTGGCCCAGCGCACCGGCTCGGCGCCGTTGGCCGCCACCCGCCAGCGGGAGAGGTCGCCGACGGCACCGGTCTTGCCCTCCGCGGCGGCCCGTACGCACAACTCGTAGGCGAAGCTGGGCGCGGCGGCGTGTGTGCCGCCGAACCGGGCGAGCGCCTCCAGCCAGCGGGCCGGGCGCCGGATGAAGGCCTCCGGGGCCATCAGATACGACGGGATGCCCGCCCACAGCGGCATGACGACACCGAAGAGCATCCCCATGTCATGGAAGAGCGGCAGCCAGTTGACGACGGTGCCGTCCGCCTCGCACGGCCACAGCTCGTCGGTCTCGACCACGTTGGCGAGGAAGTTGGCGTGGCTGACCCTGACACCCTTGGGGTCGCCGGTGGAGCCGGACGTGTACTGGAGCAGCGCGATGTCCTCGGGACCCGGAAGGGCCGGTCCGACGGCGTCCGGGTCGTAGCGCAGCGTGTCGGTGGCGACCAGCGTCAGACCGTCCAACTCCGGCATGTCACCGAAGCGTTCGCGCACCTCGTGCGCGACCTCCGCGGTGGTGAGCACGGTCGAGGTCCCGGCGTCGTCGGCGATCCGGCGCAGCCGCTCGACCTCCTCGCGGCGCCGCGGCACCTGGACCGGCGCGCTGGCCACGCGCGCGTACATGCAGCCCAGCAGGGTCCGGACGAACTCCAGGCCGGAGGGGTAGAGCAGCAGGGCGCTGTGCCCCGAGAGCCCCTCGGCCGCGAAGGCGGCCGCCCGCGTGCGGGCGGCGCCGTGCAGGCCCCCGTAGGTGAGTGTCTCGTGGGGGTCCTCGCCGTTGCGCAGGAAGACATAGGCGGTCTGGTCGGGCTGCTGCTCGCCGCGCAGCCGCAGGGCGTGCGCCAGCGTGTCCACGTCCGCGGTCGGACGCGGTCCTGTGATGGTCACGGGTCGGAACTCCTCATGGATGAGGGGACTTCGAGCGGGGTGAGGTCGTCGGGGCCGGTGCCCGCGCTAGCGCGCCATGGGCACCGGGGCCAGCATCTGTTCCAGGGCCGCCAGCACGTTCTTCGTCGCCGCCGCGGCGGCCGGGACGATGTCGGCCATGAGGAGATATCCGTGCACCAGGCCCGGAGCGGGCACGTGGTGCACCTCGACGCCGTCGGCGGCCAGCCGCACCGCCAGCTCGACACCTTCGTCGTGCAGCGGGTCGAACTCGGCCGTGCCGATCACCGTGGGCGGCAGCCCGCGGTGATCGGCGCCCAGCAGGTCGATCGCCGGGTCCGTGCGGTGCGCGGGGTCCGGCACGTACTGGTCGTAGTACCAGCGCAGGTCGTCGACCTCCGAGAGATACCCCGAGCCGTATGTGCGGACGGACTGCGACCGTAGCTCCGGATCGGCCGGCGGGTACACCATCAGCTGCGCGGCGAACCGAATGCCGCCGTGGTCGCGGTGGTGCATCGAGATCCCCATGGCCAGGGCCCCGCCCGCACTGTCCCCGGCGATCACGTGGTGGCGGCCGGGGAAGGTGCGGTCCGCCCACTCGGACGCGGCGATGCCGTCCCGGAGCGGGCCGGGGTGCGGATGCTCCGGCGCGCGGCGGTAGTCGACGGAGACGACGACCGCGCCGAGTACGGCGGCGACACGACGGCAGACCGGGTCGTGCGTGTCGACATCGCCGACCGTCCAGCCGCCCCCGTGCAGGTACGTCACGAGACGCCCCCGGTCGGTGGGCGGCAGATACGTCCGGACGCCGAACTCGCCGTCGCCGCCGTCGATCAGCTGGTCCTTCGTCTCGATGCCGGCGTCCCGCGCGGACGTGCCGCGCACCTGGGCGGCCTGCGCGGCGTAGCGGTCGCGCAGGCGTGCCACGGGGAGCGCGCGCGCCGGTTCGGGCCGGCCGCCCGCCTGCCATTGGATCAAGGCGTGGACGAAACGGTCCATGGCCAAGAGGGCTCTCCTTGAGTCACACCAGCGGAGGATTCAACGGTTTGAATCCGCGCAGCCGGCTGTACATGTGGTACGGGTACGGCGCGGTGACCGAGCTGGCCTTGTCGAGCCGGGACAACTGCTCGGTGTCCAGCTGCCAGCCGATCGCGCCGAGGTTGTCCCGCAGCTGTTCCTCGTTGCGCGCACCGATGATGACCGTCGCCACGGTCGGCCGGGTCAGCAGCCAGTTGAGCGCCACTTGAGGCACGGTGCGGCCGGTCTCCGCGGCGACGTCGTCGAGCACGTCGACCAGGTCGTAGAGCCGCTCGTCGTCGATGGGCGGCGCGGCCGCGGCCGTACGGTGCAGCCGGCTCGCCTCGGGCAGCGGCTGCCCGCGGCGGATCTTCCCGGTCAGCCGGCCCCAGCCCAGCGGGCTCCACACCACCGCGCCGATGCCCTGGTCGTGGGCGAGCGGCATGAGCTCCCACTCGTAGTCACGGCCGGCCAGCGAGTAGTAGACCTGGTGCGCCACGTACTTGGGGAAGCCGCCCCGGTCCGCGGCGGCCAGCGACTTCATCAGCTGCCAGCCGGCGAAGTTCGAGGCTCCCACGTAGCGGATCTTGCCGGCGCGGACCAGGTCGTCCAGGGCCGCGAGCGTCTCCTCGACCGGGGTGCCCGCGTCGAAGACGTGCAGCTGGAACAGGTCGATGTGGTCCACGCGCAGCCGGCGCAGCGAGCCCTCGACCGCCTTGATCAGCCGGGACCGGCCCGTGCCCATCTCGCCGGGCCCGGGGCCGGTGGGGGTGCCCGTCTTGGTGGACACCAGCACCCGGTCCCGGCGTCCCGCGATCGCCGCGCCGAGCAGTTCCTCCGACGTGCCCTCCGAGTACACGTCCGCGGTGTCGAACATCGTCACACCCGCGTCCAGACAGATGTCGACCATGTCCCGCGCCTGCCGTGCGTCGGTGTCGCCCCAGGCGCTGAACAGGCTGCCGCGGCCGCCGAACGTGGCCGCGCCGAGACTCAGGACCGGAACGTGCAGGCCGGAGGCTCCGAGCCGTCGGTATTCCATGACCGTCTCCTCTCCACGGACCGCGCGGTCACCAGTCGATGAGCGTGAGGGACACGGCGAACCCGCCGCCCATGCCGAGCATCAGGACCTTCTCGCCCCGGCGCAGCGCCCCGGAGCGGGCCGCCTTGTCGAGGGTGAGCGGGACCGACGCGGAGCCGACGTTGCCGAACTCGCCGACCGTGCGGTGCAGCGTGGCGCCCGGCAGGTCGAGCTTCGACCACAGGTCGTCGAGCATGACCCCGTTGGCCTGGTGCGGGACGAGGTGGGCGATGTCGGCCGGCTGCACCTCGCAGTCGTGCAGGAACTGCTTCACGAGCCCGGGCACCGTGTTGACGATGAAGTCCCGGACGGTGCGCCCCTCCATCGAGAAGTACTGCAGACCGGCGGCGTGCGCCTCCGGGTCGTGCGGCCGCCTGCTGCCGCCCGCCGGCACGACGACGAGGTCGGACATGTCGCTGTACATGTGGAACGTCGTCGTGCGGATCCCGCGGTCGGCGTCGCCCGGGCCGATGACCGCGGCGCCGGCGCCGTCGCCGAACAGGATCACGGTCTTCTTGTCGGCCGGATCGAGGATCTGCGAGTACAGGTCGGCACCGATGACCAGCCCGTAGCCGCCGGACCTGGCGATGATCCCGTGGGCCACGTCGAGGGCGAAGGAGAAGCCGGCGCAGACCGCGTTCAGGTCGAACGCCGAGACGCCGGGCGTGGCCCCGCCGAGGTTCTGGTGCACGAACACCGCGGTGGCCGGCTGCTTGTGGTCCGGGGTCGAGGTCGCGACGACGATGGTGGACAGCTGGTCCGCCGTGATCCCCGCGGCGTCGAGGGCCCGGCGCGCGGCGCCGGTGGCGAGGTCCGAGGTGGCCTGCCCCGGCGCGGCCCAGCGGCGCTCGCGGATGGCGGTCTTGCGTACGATCCAGGCGTCGTCGACCCCGGCGGGCGTACCGACCTCGGTGTTGGAGACCACACGGTCCGGGACGTACGACCCGGTGCCGAGTATCGCGACAGGTGCTGAAGGCACAGGCATCGGCGGACTCATTCCGTGACGTCGGCGGGCAGGGCGAAGTCCGTGGTGGCCTCGGACCACTCCGGCACCGACTCGATCTCCAGCACCGCCACGGTCAGCGAGTAGCCGCCGCCGGCGCTGACCAGGAGCACCAGGTCGCCCTCGCGGACGTGCTTCTTCTCCACGATCCGCGCCACGCCCGCGAGCAGGTCGCCCGCACCCAGGTGCCCGGTGTAGCGGCCCCAGTCCATCAGCGAGCGGTCGGCCGTGATGCCCAGCGGCTGGAGGAACTGGGCGTCCATCAGACCGTGCCCCATGTTGGGCATCAGGATCTTGGCGAAGTCGTCCAGCTTGTGCCCGGTCTTGTCGAGCACGGAGCGGACGATGTCCTGCAGCGCCACCTCGGCGCGCTGCATCACCGACTCCTTGCCGACCTTGGCCAGGTACGACTTCTTGGGCGCGCGCAGATCGTCGACCTTGGGCTGCGGGGCGGTGGTGAACGGGTGGTTGCCGCGGTGCAGCGGCTCCAGCGAGGCGTCGGTGTACGACTCGATGGCGTGGACGCGGGCGAAGCCGCCGGCGGTGGAGAGCACCATGGCCGTGGCCCCGTCGCCGACGACGATGCCGTACGCGCCCCGCCAGCGGTCCATGCCGGGCAGGCAGAACCGGTCCGACGTGGTGACCATGGCGCTCGTCCCGCGGCCGGCCTGCAGCTGGGACATCGCCAGGTCCATCGCGACCATGCCGCCGTTCGACAGCTGCTGCACGTTCACCGCGAACGCGCCGCCGGTGACGCCCAGTTCGCGCTGGATGTACGGGGCGGAGGTCCAGCAGTAGTCACGGCCCTGGTGGTACACCGACGCGTGCACGAGCACGTCGAGCCGGCCGCCGACCACGTGCGCGGCACGGTCGAGCGCGCGCCGCGCCGCGTATGTCGCCATGTCGGGAACCGAGGTCTCGTCCGCGACGACCGGCAGGCAGAGCATTTTGTTCTCTTCGAAATCCTCGGCAGCGTACTTGCCGTCGGCCACGGCTTCTCTGGCCGATTCGGCGGGCGGAATCCAGGCGGCTGCCGACGTGATGTAGACAGGAGCGGTCATTCTTCATTTCCTCCGAGTTCGATGCCCGCGGATAGAATTCCTCCGCCGGAATACAGTTCACGCTACCAGCGCCGCCCCGATGGTCCGCATATTAAATTCTCACGCCTCGTACTCAATAATTCATCGGGCGGGGTCACAGGGGGATGTTGCCCCGGTGCAGCCGCGGCGCCGGGACCGATTCGTTGCGCAGCGCGCGCAGGGCCCTGGCGATGTGCGTACGCGTGGACGACGGGGTGATCACCGCGTCGATGAAGCCGTGCTCGGCCGCCACGTACGGCGTGCAGTAGCGGTCCTGGTACTCCTGCTCCAGTTCCGCCCGGACCGCCTCGACGTCGCCGCCCTCGGCCTGCACCTGCGCCAGCCGGCGGCGGTGCACGATGCTCGTCGCGCCCGGCGCACCCATGATCGCGATCTCCGCGGTGGGCCAGGCCAGGTTGACGTCGGCGCCGAGGTGCTTGGAGCCCAGCACGTCGTACCCGGCGCCGTACGCCTTGCGCGTGATCACGGTGACCATGGGCACCGTCGCCTCCGCGTAGGCGTAGATCAGCTTCGCGCCGCGCCGGATGATCCCGCTCCACTCCTGGGCGGTGCCGGGCAGGAAGCCGGGCACGTCCACGAACGTCAGGACCGGCACGTTGAACGCGTTGCAGGTCCGCACGAAGCGCGCGGCCTTCTCGGCGGCGTCGATGTCCAGACAGCCGGCGAAGTGCAGCGGCTGGTTGGCGACGATGCCGACGCTGTGGCCCTCGACACGGGCGAAGCCCACGAGGATGTTGCGCGCGAACAGCTCCTGGACCTCCAGGAACTCGCCGTCGTCGACCACACCCTCGATCGCCTCGTGCATGTCGTACGGCTCGGTCGGCGAGTCCGGGATGAGCGAGTTCAGCTTCTTCTCAAGGTCCAGCGGGGCGCGGTCGACCAGCGGTTTGCCCGTCCAGTCCATGGCGTCGAAGACCGGGGCCTCGCAGGCGTTGTTGTCGGGCAGGTGCGACAGCAGCACCCTGACGTAGGAGATGGCGTCCTCCTCGTCGGTGCCCAGGTAGTGCACGTTTCCCGACTTCGTGCTGTGTGTCCTGCCGCCGCCGAGGTCCTCGAAGCCGACGTCCTCGCCGGTGACCGTCTTCACCACGTCGGGGCCCGTGATGAACATGTGCGAGGTCTGGTCGACCATGACCACGAAGTCGGTGAGCGCGGGGGAGTAGGAGGCGCCGCCCGCGCAGTACCCCATGATCAGCGAGATCTGCGGGATCTGGCCCGACGCCTGCACGTTGCGCTGGAAGATCTCCCCGTACATCGCCTGGGACTCCACACCCTCCTGGATGCGGGCGCCGCCCCCGTCGTTGATGCCGATGAGCGGCCGTCCCGTCTTCATCGCCAGTTCCATGATCTTGAGGATCCGGCGGCCGTGGACCTTGCCGAGCGAGCCTCCCTTGTAGCTCGCGTCCTGGCTGAAGACGCAGACGGTGCGGCCGTCGATCTCCCCGTACCCGGTGATCACGCCGTCGCCGTACTCGCCGTCCGCGTCCGCCTCCGACTCGGGGCGCGCGAACGTGTCGATCTCGACGAACGAACCCGGGTCCAGAAGGAGATCTATGCGCTCCTGAGCGGTCAGTCTGCCCTTGGAATGCTGTTTCTCGGCCATCCGGACCGAACGTGCGCCAATGGCTTCACGGCGTCGATGCAGATCGTCGACCGCATCTCGCATGGTGCCCATTCTGCCCCCTCTATCGGGTCATCAATGGTCCCCAGTCCTGACGGGGATTCGGATGATATATCTGAGGGGTGGGCGCGGGCCCGCGAAAATGAATTACCAATACGAATGCGTGAGGAATTCACAGAGCGCCGTGCATGTTCAACTGCCCACGGAAGACAGTTGAACGGTCAGCTCGACTCCGCGTCCGGTGTCCGCGCTGTCTGTGCCAGGGCCTGTGCGAGCAGACCGTCGACGAAGGCGCGCAGACCCTGCGCGAAGGTGTCCTGCCCGGCCAGTGCCCCCCACCGGCCGGCGACGGCGGCCAGGTGCGGGTGCCGGAGCGGGCCGGCGGCGCCTCCGAAGTAGGCGTTGAGGAGCGTGGGGTCCCGCTCGTCCATCTCGCGGTGGCGGGTGTGTGTGCGCACGAGGATCTCGCCGACCGTGTAGTACCAGATGCTGCGGAAGATCCGGACGGACTCCTCCGGGGGGCACCCGGCGTCGACGACCCCGGCCAGGATCGTCTCGACCAGCCACAGGAACGAGTCGCCGAGCCGGGCGATGAACCCGTCGGTGGTGAGGACCTCCGCCGCCCAGGGCCACGCCGCCAGGCCGTCGTGGATCGCGACACCGGCCGTGACGATCCGCTCCCGCGGCTCGCTCGGCAGCTCGGGGTGCGGAATCTGCTCCGCGTACTCGTGGATCAGCAGGAACAACAGGTCCTGCTTGTCCCGCACATGCGAGTACAGGGTCGTCGCCCCGACGCCGATCTCGGACGCGAGCCGGCGGATCGTGAGCTTCTCCCAGCCGTACTCGTCGATGAGCCCGCGGGCCGCGGCCAGGATCTGCTTGCGGGAGGTCACGGGGGGTCGGCCGACGGGCCGGCGTGATGTGTTCGATCGGGGCATCGCCCCATCATGCCCCGCCGCGACACCCGGTGTACGACCTGTGCGGTCGACACCCCGCCGTCCTCGCTGCTAATTTCGGAACACGTTCGGAAACTCAATCGGCACAACCATGCGCAGAGGGGCTGGGTGCGGTGGCAAGTACGCAAGTAGCGAGTGAGAAGACGATGGTCGCGAGCGGCGCGCGGCCCGGGACCACCCTCGCCGCGGTGTCCGTCGTGCAGTTCATGGTGTCGCTGGACCTGACGGTGGTGAACGTCGGACTTCCCCGGATCGGCAGCGGCCTCGGCTTCAGCGAGGTGGGCCTGACCTGGGTGATCCACGCCTACGCCCTCACCTTCGGCGGGCTGCTCCTGCTGGGCGGCAAGATCGCCGACCTGTACGGGCACAAGCGCGTGATGCTGTTCGGGCTCGGGCTGTTCGGCCTCGCCTCGCTCGTCGGCGGCCTCGCGCAGGCCCCCGCCCAGCTGGTGGCCGCCCGCGCCGCGCAGGGCATCGGGGCCGCGGCCCTGGCGCCGGCCGCGCTCGCGCTGCTGGCCTCGACGTTCCCCGGTGGCAAGCAGCGGGTGAAGGCCTTCGGCGTCTGGAGCGCGGTGAACGCCTCCGGCGGCGCCGTCGGCGTCCTGGTCGGCGGTCTGCTCACCGAGTACGCGGGCTGGCAGTGGGTGATGTACATCAACCTGCCGATGGCCGCCGTCGCGCTGGCCCTGGCCTGGCGCGGCATCGCCGCGGACCAGCCCGCCGCGCGCCGCGGCCGCCCGGACGTGCTCGGCGCCGTGCTGGCCACGGCGGGCGCCGCGCTGCTCGTGTTCGGCGTCATCCGCACCGACCGGTACGCCTGGACCTCGCCGGTCACCGTGTCGACCCTGGTGGTCGCCGCCGCCCTGCTGGTCGCGTTCGTCTACGTCGAGAAGACCACCCGCCGGGACCCGCTGATCCGGCTCGGCCTGTTCGCCAGTCGCTCGGTCGCGGGGGCCAACACCTTCACGTTCCTGTTCGGCGGCGCCATGGCCTCGGCCCTGTACTTCGTCTCCCTCTACCTGCAGCGGGTGCTGGGCGGCAGCCCGGCCAAGAGCGGCGCCGAGTTCCTCCCGTTCATGGTGGGGGTGGTCGCCGGCTCCACCCTCGCCGTCAAGTTCGGCTACAAGTTCGCCCCCCGGAACGTGCTGATCACCGGTGGCACGCTGGCCGCGCTCGGCTACGCCTGGTTCGGCCTGATGCGTGCCGACGGCTCGTTCCTGGTCGACGTCCTCGGCCCGTCCGTCCTCGCCAGCGTCGGCATCGGCCTGTGCCTCGCGCCGGCCGTCTCCATCGCCACCGGGGACGTCGCTCCCCACGAAGCGGGCATCGCCTCCGGCATGCTCAACAGCACCCGCCAGATCGGCGCCTCGCTGGGGCTCGCCGCCCTCGGCACCGCGGCAGCCGACCGCAGCGGAAAGTCCGTCACTCCTCAAGCCCTCGACGACGGATACGCGCTCGGGATGACGGCCGGTGCTGTCATCCTGGTCGTGGCGGTCCTCATCGCGGTCTTCGTCCTGCCCCGGCCCGACCGCGGCGGCGCCGACGGAGCGGGCGCCGGCTGACGCCACGTGCCCGCCCGGCGTGGTACCCCTAGGTCGGCACACGGCGAACGCGGCCCCTGACGGTGAAGGTTCTCGGAAGCCTTGACCGTGTACAGGGGCCGCGTTCGTGTGACACCGCGGGCGGCGGGGCCGGTGTCGTCCGAGCAGGGCGGACGCGCGTTCGAGAGGTCGTCGCCGGGGCCGCGGCGGGCCGCCATGCAGACGACGTACATATTTCAGCCAGTCGGTTTCCCCAGAATGGCGAGCGTCGTGGAACTACATAGGGGGACCGCGTGGGAATCGATGTATTGGTGTCCGACGACCGGCATCTGTCCCGTTTCGCGCTCGCTGCCTTGCTGGAGCGACACGAGGGGGTACACGTCGTCGGGTCCGCGGAAAGCAACTTCGCCGCCCTGGAGTTCGCCGAACTGCACAGGCCGGACGTATCCATCATCAGCTTCGAGGGCGAGGACGGCGAAGCGATCTCCATTGCCGAGAAGATTGCGGATCTCGGCTGCCGGAGCATGCTGCTGGCCACCGCGGTGACGCGTTCGGTCGTCCGCCAGGCTTTCGCCACCGGAATCGGCGGGATTGTCGAGCGGAGCGTGTCTCCGCGTCAGTTCGTCGAGGCCATTCACCGGGTGCACCAGGGTGAGCGGGTCTTCGACGCGGAGTTGACGGTCGCCGCGCTGAACAACAGCGACTGCCCTTTGAACAGGCGTGAGTTCACCGTCCTTGAGTACGTCGCCCGGGGCGACACGGTCGTCGAGATCGCGGCAGGGATGCACCTCTCTCAGGGAACCGTACGCAACTACCTCTCCTCCATGGTCGCGAAGCTGGGCGCGCGCAACCGGATCGACGCACTGCGCATTGCCCGGGATTCACGCTGGATCTGATCGGGCGAGGACCCGGCACGAGTGTTCAACTGCTCGTCGGGAATCAGTTGAACTCACCCGCCCCACCACGGTTCCACGATCGACGGCGCCGATCAATTCACGTGCCCGCGGCGGTGCCTGGCCGGCACTCCGGGACTAGTGCGCCCAACCGATCTGTGTTTCTAATGGACGAGCCTTCGTCGGACAGTCGTGGGTAGGACCGTGCCGCGCGAATTGATGCGCTCAGGATGGGGTCTGCGATGCCTGCGTCGATCAAGTGGAATACAGCGGCACTTCTGCCGGGATCCGGTTTCGCGGAGCCTTCCGAAGAAACGTTCCGCAGTGCCCTGGCCGGCCTTTCCGACGCTCCCGCCGTTTCCTTGGCCCCGGTGACCTGGTGAAGGTACTTCAGGAGGTGAATCACCCATGGTGACCACGGGATCCCCCCTGCGCATACAGCTTCTCGGACCGGTGCGCGCGTGGTGGAACGAGGCGGAGGTCGCGCTCGGCCCGCCCAAGCAGCGGGCCGTGCTGGCCCTGCTGGCCAGCCGCGCGGGCGATGTCGTGGGCGTCGAGAACATCGTGGACGCCGTGTGGGGCAGCGACCTCCCGCACACGGCCGCGGGCGGTGTGCACACCTATGTGGCCGGGCTGCGGCGGGCGTTGGAGCCCGGGCGCCGCAAGCGGGCGGCCGGCCTGCTGCTCACCTCCGAGTCGGGCGGGTACTGCCTGCGGGTGGACCCCACGGCCGTGGACGCCGTGGTCTTCGCCCGCAGCCTCGGCGACGCGCGCAGGTCACGCGGCCGGGGCGACGTCGAGGCGACACTGCGGCTGTACGAGCAGGCCCTCGCCGGCTGGCGCGGCGAGGCGTTCTCCCGGGTCCCCGGCCCCTTCGCCGCGATGGAGCGCGACCGGCTGCGGGACCTGAGGCTGACGGCGGTGGAGGAGTGGGCCGAGGACATGCTGGCGGCGGGCCGGCACGCCGAGCTGGTCACCGAACTGCCGGCGACGGTGTCCGAGGAACCGCTGCGCGAGAAGCTGCGCTGGCTGCTGATGCTGGCGCTCTACCGCAGCGGGCGCCGGGTGCACGCGCTGTGGACGTACGACGAGACCCGGGAACTGCTGTTCAGGGAACTCGGCATAGAGCCCGGTGCCGATCTGCGCACCCTCCACCAGCAGATCCTGTCCGGGCACCCCGAGCTGAGCGCGCCCGGCGCCGATCCCGCGTCCCTGCTGCTCGCGGGCCGGGAGACCGCCTTCCACGGCGCGCCCAAGCCGGCCCAGCTCCCGCCGCTGGCACGTGAGTTCGTGGGTCGTGCGACAGAACTCGCGCGGCTGGAGGAGTGGGTCGACAGCGAGCTCTCGCACGGCGGCGCCTGGACACCGGTCGCGGTGGTCGACGGCCCGGCCGGCGCCGGCAAGTCGGCGCTGGTGCTGCGGCTGGCCCACCGGCTCACCGACCGCTTCCCCGACGGCCAGCTGTACGTGGACCTGTGCGGCACCGGGCCGCAGGGCCGGCCGGTCAGCGCCGACGACGCGCTCGGCCAGCTCCTGGGCGGCCTCGGTGTCGACGGCTCGCGGATGCCGTCGGGCGTGGCCGCCCGCGCGTCCCTCTACCGCAGCCTGCTGCACGGCCGGCGGATGCTGGTGATCTTCGACGACGCCCACGACGCGGATGAGCTGCGACCGCTCATCCCCCGGGGCTCGTCCTGCGTCCTCGTGACGAGCCGGCAGCGCTTCAGCGGGCTCGCGGCGCGGGACGGCGCGCACCTGGTCACGATCGGGCCGCTGACCGAGGAGGAGGGCACGCGGCTGCTGATCCGGCTCAGCGGGGGACGCATCGAGGGGCCCGGTCCGGTCACCGAGCGCCTGATGGCGCTGTGCGGCGGGCTTCCGCTGGCGCTGCGCATCGTCGCCGGGCAACTGGCGGTCAATCCCGACGTGCCGCTCGACGCGCTCGTCGAGCAGTACGCGACCGCACCCGGCCGGCTCGAACGGCTCACGGTGCAAGGCGGCGCGGCGGCCGGCCTGCCCCGTGTCTTCGAGGCGTCGTAACGGCCGCTGCCCGAGGCCGCGGCGCGGACGTCGCGCCGTACCGGCCCGCACACCGGTTCGGCGCCGGCGGACAGCGCCGCGGCCCTCGCGCGCCCGGACCGGCGCGCCGCCCGAAGGCCGCCCCACGCGTACCGCTTCCACGGCCTCGTCGGCATCCACCCTCTGCGGAGTCCGCGCTCGAAGCCCGCTCTACGCCCGCTTGAGCCTCCCCTAATAAAACGGAGCAGTCGGTTTCTTTCCGGGTATCGTCGTGTCATGAAGCCAGAACCGGAGATGCCTCAGGAGGCGCTGATGCTCGACGCGTTAACGGCAGGCAGGCCCACGGCGCCCGTGTCCGGCGCCTTCGACCAGCCCGTGTCGGAACTGGTGCCCATCGCGTCCTTGGTGACGTCGGATTCGCCGCGTATCGCGGGGGAGGACGCGGAGCACGTCGAGGCGCTGGCCGAGATGCGCAATCAACTGCCGCCCATCGTGGTCCACCGGCCGACCATGCGGATCGTCGACGGCGTGCACCGGCTGCGGGCGGCGGTGCTGCGCGGCGAGGACTCCATCGAGGTCCGGTACGTGGAGGGTTCGGCCGAGGACGCGTTCGTCCTGGCCGTCCGGCTCAACGCCGAACACGGCATGCCGCTCTCGCGCCGGGACCGGCTCTCGGCGGCCGAGCGCATCATCGACAGCCACGCCCACTGGTCGGACCGGCGCATCGCGGAGGTGACCGGCCTCGCGCCGGCCACGGTCTCCTCGCTGCGCAGGCGTTCAACTGCCCACGTCGACCAGTTGAACGCGCGCACCGGACGCGACGGCCGGTCCCGGCCGGTCAACAGCGCGGCCGGCCGGCGCCGCGCGGGCCAGGTCATCGCGGAACGCCCGAACGCCTCGCTGCGCGAGATCGCCCAGGAAGCCGGTATCGCGCTCGCGACCGCCCGGGACGTCCGGCTGCGCATCCGGGAAGGAAAGGACCCGGTGCCGCCCAAACTGCGGGAAGCCGCGCAGGAAAGCAATCTGCCGGGCGCGCGTGCGGTGCGCAAGCGGCCGGTGGCGCAGGAACCCGAACGTGTTGTCCGGGCCCGGCCGGAACCGGCCCTCATCTCGGACGCCGGACGGCTCGTGAACCTGCGCAAAGATCCCTCGCTGCGCTTTTCCGAGGCGGGCAGGGCGCTGCTCCAGCTCCTTGCGACCAACGCGCTCGACGACGAGAAGTGGAGGTGGCTGATGGGGGCGGTGCCGGAACACCGGAACGCCGACATCGCCCGGGCCGCCAGGCACTGCGGCGAGCGTTGGCTCAGTTTCGCCGAAGGTCTGGAACACGGCGGCGGCGCGCGCACGGGCCGGGCCGTGTGAACCGGGGCGTGTCTTGCGCCGTTCAGTTCCTGCTGGGTACCGTTTTCCGAAATCCCCCGGGCGAGTTCGCCGGTGAAGCGCAATACTTCATCGGCGAACTCGTTTATTCATGCCGCGCCCGATGCGATGTCGGCCGTATTCGTCGGACCGGATTCCGAGGACCGGATTCCGAGGACCGGATTCCGAGAAATTCCGCACACCTCGTGGCCCCCTCTTCCCGGCCCTCACGGAGGCTCCCGCCCCCTCCTCCCCGGGCAGGCCCGGAGGCCGGGGCGGGCTCTGCGGATCACCGTCCCGGCCGGAGACGGACTGATAGCATACGAACTCGACGGTTTCTTTTTGCTCCGGGCGGCGTGGGGGGCTCGGGCCAGGGCGAGGAGGTGTGACGTGGCGCAGCAGGAACGGGCGTTCCGCACGCGACGTACGATCCTGACCGCTGCCGCCGAGGTCTTCGACGAACTCGGCTACGAGGCGGCCACCATGTCGGAGATCCTGGGTCGGTCCGGTGTCACCAAGGGTGCGCTGTACTTCCACTTCCCCTCCAAGGAGCAGCTCGCCAAAGAGGTGCTCCAGGAGAACGTGCAGGTCGTCCCGGACGTCCCGGAGCAGCGGCTGAAGCTGCAGGAGGCCGTGGACCGGGGCATGCTGCTCGCTCATCTGATGGTGCGCGATCCGGTACTGCGCGGCGGCGTCCGGCTCGCCCTGGAGCAGGCCGGGCACGGCAAGGTGGACCGCAGCGTGCCGTTCCTCGCCTGGTCCCTGGCGAGCCGGCAGATGTTCGAACAGGCCAAGCAGCAGGGGGAGTTGCAGCCCCACATCGACCCCGGGGCGCTCGCGGACGTGTTCGTCGGGGCGTTCGCGGGTGTTCAGCTGATGTCGCAGGCGCTGACGGGGCGCGCGGATCTGGACGAACGCGTCGCCTCGCTGTACCGCGTCCTGATGGCGGGCGTCGCCGTCCCGAGCGTCCTGGTCCAGCTGGACGTCGCCGAGGACCGCGGGGCCCGGGTGAACCAGGCCATCGAGCAGGAGCGGCAGGCCAGGGGGGAGACCCCGCCCGACCACACGGCACGCCTCGTCGGGCACGGCTGACGTACGACAGGATCGACCCGCACGGCAATTCCGAGTCACGGCGCGAGTCCACGCAAGGACGGAGTGCAGCAATGGTGGTATCGACCTGCCCCTACGCCGTAGATCTGACGGGCAGCCATCTGGCGGAGGAGGCCGCGGAGCTCCGGGGACACGGTCCCGCGGCGCGGGTCGAGTTGCCCGACGGCGTCCTCGCCTGGGCCGTGACGCGGCACGCGTACGCCAAGCGGCTGCTGGTGGACCCCCGGATATCCCGGGACGCCCGCCGGCACTGGCCGAGCTTCGCCGACGGGCGGATCGGCGAGGACTGGCCCCTGTACCACTGGGTCAGCGCGGAGAACATGCTCTCGGCCTACGGGCAGGAGCACTCCCGGCTGCGCAGGCTGATCGCGGGGGCGTTCACGGCGCGCCGCAGCGCGGCCATGCGGCCCCGCGTCGAGACCCTGACGGCCGCCCTGGTGGACTCCCTCGCGGCCCGGCCGGCCGGCCGGACCGTGGACCTGATCACCGAGTTCGCGCTCGAACTGCCCGTCCAGGTGATCTGCGAGCTGTTCGGGGTCTTCGACGAGGGCGACCGGCAGGCACTGCGCCACGGGCTCAGCGAGTCCATGCGCACCTCGGCCACGGCCGAGGAGGTGCGGGCGGCCCAGGCGAGCCTGCACGAGGTGCTGGTCCGGCTCGTGGCCGTCAAGCGGCTCGCGCCGGCCGACGACCTGGCCTCCGCCCTGATCGCGGCGCGGGACCAGGACGGGACCCGGCTGAGCGAGGGCGAACTCGTCGACACGCTGCTGCTGATGATCGGTGCCGGCCACGAGACCACGGTCAACCTCCTCGGCAACGCGATCGTCGAACTCCTCTCCCACCCCGACCAGTTGCAGCATGTGCGGGGCGGCGCCGCCGGCTGGGACGCGGTGGTCGAGGAGACGCTCAGGATGCGCGGGCCCGCGGCGTTCGTCCCGTTGCGGTTCGCGGTCGAGGACATCGACCTCGGCGAAGGGGTGGTCATCCGCCAGGGCGACCCCGTGCTGATCTCCTTCGCGGCCACCGGCCTCGACCCGGACGAACACGGCCCCGACGCCGAGGAGTTCGACGTGCTGCGCGGCGAGCGACGTGATCACCTCGCCTTCGGACACGGCGCGCACCACTGCCTGGGCGCCTCACTGGCCCGGCTCGAAGCGCGCGTCGCCCTGCCCGCGCTGTTCGAGCGCTTCCCCCGCATGCGCCTCGCGCGGCCGGCGGCGGAGCTGGAGGCGACCGTCTCCTTCATCACCAACGGCTACCGCAGCGTGCCCGCGGTGCTCACCCCGGAGCCCGGCCGATGATCGCGGTCACCGGCGCCACCGGGACGGTGGGGGGCCTGGTGGCCCGGCTGCTCGCCGACGACCGTCCCGTACGGCTGCTCGCGCGCGACCCCGCGCGGGCCGCGGAGCTGGGGATCCCCGGCGAGGCCGTGGCGGCCGACTTCGACGACCCCGCCTCGCTCGTCGCCGCACTGGCGGGCGCGCACGCGCTGTTCGTGGTCACGGCGAACCCGCTGCGGCCCGAACACGACCCGAACCTCCTGACCGCCGCGCGCGAGAGCGGCGTACGGCACGTCGTGAAGCTCTCCGCCCTGGCCGTGGCCGACGAACGGGCCGACGACCTGATCACCCGGTGGCAGCGGCGGAACGAGGACCTCGTGCGGGCCTGCGGCCTGCCGTGGACGATCCTGCGGCCCCGGTCCTTCATGTCCAACTCCCTGGCCTGGGCCTCGTCGATCCGTACGCGCGGCGTCGTCCAGGCCGCCGACGGCACCTCACGCAACGCGTGCGTCGCCCCCGAGGACATCGCGGCCGTCGCCGCGCTGGCCCTGACCGGCGGCGCGGGCGAGGGCATGACCTACCCGCTGACGGGCCCGGAGGCACTGTCCGCGGCCGAACAGACCGCCGTACTGGCCGAGGTGCTCGGCCGCCCGGTGCGGTTCGTGGGAACGACCCCGGAGCAGGCGTACGAGGCCTGGTCCAGGCGGTACCCCGAGCCCGTCGCCCAGGCCCTGCTGCACAGCGCGCGCCGGCAGCGGGACGGTGCCAAGGAGCTCGTCGACCCCACGGTCGAAAAGCTCCTCGGCCGCCCGGCGCTGACCTACCGCGACTGGGCACACCAGCACCGGCACGACTTTCTCTGACCCGCCCTCCCGCCTCGCCCGCCCGGACCCCGGGCGGGCCGCACGTCCGGGCCGACGCCGACGGAAGGATGCCCATGTCCAGCCCTCCCTGCGAAGTGCTGATCGTCGGCGGCGGTCCGGTCGGCATGCTGCTCGCCGCCGAACTCGGCGCGTACGGCGTCGCCACGACCGTCGTCGAAGCGCGGCGGACCACGTCCGACGAGCCCAGGGCCGGCACGCTGCACGCCCGGACCGTCCAGTCCCTCGCCCGGCGCGGGCTCGCCGTCGGCGCCGCCGACGCGGCGGGCGCGGGCGGCGAGCCGTTCCACTTCGCGGGCCTGCCCGGGCTGTCCATCACCGCCCCGGCCGCGGAACCGGCGGTCCTCGTCAAGCGGGCCCAGGCGGATCTGGAGCGCCACTTCGAGGCCGTGGCCCGCGAGCGCGGGGTGCGGGTGCTGCGGGGGCACCGCGCGGTGCGGATCGATCAGGATCCCGGCGGCGTCCAGGTCGTCGTCGCGGCGGACGGCAGCACATGCCGGCTGCGGGCCTCCTACGTGGTGGGCGCCGACGGAGCCCGCAGCACCGTCCGCGAGCTGTGCGGCTTCGCCGCCGTCACCCATCCCGCGACCGTCTCCGCCCTGATGGGCCAGATACGGTTCACCGACCCGGCCGGCGTCCCGCTCGGGTGGCAGCGCACCGAACGCGGCTGGACCTCCGCCAAGTGCGACGGACAGGGCCGCGGCCGGCTGCTCACCCTGGACTGCCGCGGGCCGCACCCCGACCGCGCCGGCGCGCCCACCCTGGAGGAGCTGAGCGCCGAGGCCGCCCGGATCGTGGGCCGGCCCGTGCCGCTCGCCGATCCGGTGCACCTGTCCCGGTTCAGCGACTTCTCCCGGCTGGTGACCGGCTACCGCCAGGGCCGGATCTTCCTGGCGGGCGACAGCGCGCACGTGCACTTCCCCGTCGGCGGGCAGGGACTGAACACCGGCCTGCTGGACGCCCTCAACCTGGGCTGGAAACTGGCCCACGCGCTGCGCGGCCGCGCGGGGAAGGACCTGCTGGACACCTACGACCGTGAACGCAGGCCCGCCGGACAGCGCGTGGTGGACAACACCCGGGCGCAGCTCGCGCTGATGCGCCCCGGCCCCGAACTCGACCCGCTGCGCGCCCTGATGGCCGATCTGCTGCCGCTGCCCGAGGTCGCGAGGCGGCTGGGCGGGATGGTCAGCGCCCAGGACACGGAGTACCGCGACGGGGCCGCCGCGCAGTCGGTCTGGGAGGGGCGGTTCCTGCCCAACCAGCCGCTGGCCGCGGGCGGCACCGACCTGATCGCCCTGCTGGGAGAGGGCCGGCCGGTGCTCCTGCTGGGCGACGGCGCCGACCGGCCGGGCGGCGCGGAGGGCTGGGCCCACGTGCTGCGCACCGCCAGGGCCGCCGGGCCGCTGCCGGACGCCGACGCCGTGGTGGTGCGCCCGGACGGATATGTGCTGTGGGCCTCCGACGGCGGGGAACTCGCCGGGACGCTGCGGCAGTGGTTCGGTGAGCCGCGCGAGGAGTTCTCCCGCCCCGCTGTCGCCGGTGCCGACCGCTCAGCCGACCTCAGCCGGTGTCTGATGGGCTACCAGCTGGAGTTCCTGTGACCCCTCGGAAGAAGCCCTGAGGATCGACTGTTGCAGCCGCTGCACCGGCGCACTCGGCTCCAGCCCCAGGTCCCGCACGAGATGGCTGCGCAGCCGTTGGTAGACCCGCAGCGCCTCGCCGGGGCGGCCGGCCCGGTACAGCGCCAGCATGAACTGGCCGTACAGGCTCTCGTGCAGGTCGTACTGGTCGACCAGGACGGTGAGTTCGGGCAGCAGTTCGCGGTGCCGGCCGAGGATCAGGTCCGCCTCGATCCGCCGGTCGAGCGCGCACAGCCGGGCCTCCTCCAGCCGGCGGGCCTGCGCGTGGAGATGCCGGCCCGGCTCCACGTCGACGAGCGCGGGCCCCGTCCACAGGGCGAGGGCCGTGTGCAGCAGGCGGGCCGCGTTGCTGTGGTCGCCGGCTTCCATCGCCCGGTAGCCCTCGTTGCTCAGGCGCTCGAACTCGCGGAAGTCCAGCGTGCCGTCGGCCGTGTCGAGCAGATAGCCGCCCGGCAGGGTGACCAGCACGTCCTTGGCCGTGCGCACGGGCGCGCCGCCCGCTGTCCCGGGAAGGGCGGAGTCGATCAGCTCCCGCAGCCGCAGCACGTACGTCTGCAGCGTGGTGCGGGCGCTGCGCGGCGGGTGGGCGCCCCACAGCTCTTCCACCAGGACAGCGGGCGGCACGAGCTGGCCCGCCTTCAGGGCGAGCAGGGCGAGGACCTGACGCGGCTTCGGAGCGGTCGGGACGATCCGCGTACTGCCCAGCCGTGCCGCAAAGCCGCCGAGTACTTCAATCTCCATGTCTCTCCCCAGGTCCGTAGGCGCAAGGCCCGTAAGGGGCGCGCGTTGTCTGGCGTGTCTCAGGGAACTCGGGACTTGCTTGACCACCAAATTAAACAGCACGCCCGGTTCGTTTTCCAGAGGGCGGGAAGGATTCGTGCAAGCGGTCCGCGCCTACGGCGCGCCCGGGGGTCCGTTTTGGCCCCATCCTGCGAAACTTCACACGCCAAGCTGACAAACCGCATCGACGGTTTGTTAATCTTGGCGGAGTTGACGGGCGAGTTCTGCGAGACCGGCAGGGTCGCTCCGTACGGGGGCGTCATCTCCATGCTCCCACCACGGGTTCATGGAGCGGCTCGGGAGCTACGGAGCACCTCGATGGTCAAGCAGGAACGTGCCGTTCGGACCCGCAACGCGCTGATCACGGCGGCGGCCGAAGACTTCAGCCGGATGGGCTACAGCCCTTCCTCACTCCTGTCCATCAGCCGTCACGCCGGCGTGACGAGCGGGGCGCTGCACTTCCACTTCCCGACCAAGGTCGCCCTCGCCTCCGCGGTCATGACGGCCGCGGTCCAGCGCCTGCACGGGATCGTGGAGCGGTGCGAGAAGCGGATGCCCGAGGGTGCCGTGCTGCAGCTCCTGATCGACGCGGGCCATGAGCTGGTCCAGCAGCTGCGCGACGACGTGGTGCTGCGCGCCGGGTTCGACCTGGAGGGGGACCCCGGGTGCCCGCAGGGCGTCGGCGAGGTGCGCGCCCACTGGTACCGGTGGGTGCAGGCGACCCTGGAAAGCGCGCAGGAGGCGGGGGAGTTGCGCCAGGGTCTGTCGGTCGAGCACGTGGCGAGCGCGGTGTTCGTGTGCACCGTGGGGATCCAGATGCTCGGCCGGCGGGACGCGAAGTGGGTCTCGCGCCGCACGCTGACCAGGTTCTGGTACCTGGTGCTGCCGCGCATCGCGGAGGGCGAGGACGGTCTGGACGCCGCGGGGTCCGGCTGAGGCCGCGCGCCGTCGTACGGATCAAACCGTACCGGCCGCTCGGTCCGTATGGGGCTTTCGTCGTGTCGGCCGAATGATGAATACGCCGTTAAGAGTCCGCTGAATTGCATTGCAGGCCGGAAGCGGGATTTCCGCTTCCGGAAACAGTGAGGCGAACGGCGCAGATTTTCCTCGGGGAGCACCTGAACTAAACCGGTGAGCCCGTATATTTCATGGGGCGCCCTTTCGAACCACGCAGTCAACCATCCTTGATCCGTCGGGAAGAGGGGATCCCATGACCCTGCTCGTTCGCCAGCAAGAGCCCACCCGCGCTCCCGCCTGGCAGGGAGTCGAGGACCTGCCGCAGCTCACCACCACCGTTCCGCGTGAGTACGTGCACCGCGCCTCACTCGCCGAGGTCTTCCTCACCGGATGCCGCCAACTGGGCGGCACCCACTTCGAGTTGACGGGGCAGTGGCCGCGCGCCCACACCTTCTTCACCAACGGTGACGGGACGCAGCACGACCCCATGCAGGCCGCCGAAACCATTCGCCAGGTCGGTCTGTTCCTCGCCCACTCGGAGTTCGGTGTGCAGCTGGGCCATCATTTCCTGCTGCGGGACATGGAGTTCTCCGTGTGCCCGGACAACCTGGACATAGGGGAGCGGCCCAGCGAGCTCATACTCGACGCCGCCTGCACCGACGTGAAGTGGCGAGGGAACCGCCTCGTCCAGTTCGCCATGAGCATCACCATCGAGCGCGAGGGACGTCTCGCGGCCCGCGGCAGCGGGCACTTCACCTGCGTCGCCCCGGCCGCGTACCGCCGTCTGCGCGGGTCGCGCACCGAGGACGGCGCCGCGGCGCAGCCCCGTCCGCTGCCCGTCGAGCCCTGGCGGGTGGGCCGCTGCGCCGCCTCCGACGTCGTGCTGTCGGCCACCGACCAGCCGGGCCGCTGGCTGCTCAGCCCCGACCCCCGCCACCCCATCCTGTTCGACCACGGCGGCGACCACGTGCCCGGCATGGTGCTGATCGAGGCCGCGCGCCAGGCGGCCTGCGGGCTCGTGGAAGCCGGCGCGTTCCTCCCGGTGCGGGCCGCCACCGAGTTCCACCAGTACGCCGAGTTCGGCACACCGTGCTGGATCGACGCCGTCCTGACGCCGCCGGCACAGCCGGGCATGCTCAGTGTGCACGTCCGGGGACTTCAGGACGGCAACGAGGTGTTCAGCACCCGGCTGGACGGGATGTGCCCGCAGAACGGCGAATCCACCGACAGGCCGGCCGGGGAAGAACAGCGTATTGATGCCTGACGGTCGCATCGGTTCGGGTATTCCGGTTCGGTGCATTCCGGTTCGGCGTATTCCGGTTCGGTGCATTCCGGTTTCGGGATTCGGGCTGTGACAGGTTCTTCTGAGCCTGTCACAGCCCGAAGTTCCGTACCGGGCATTCCGGTTCGGGTGCGGAGGTCACCGACGGGGCGCTGCCGGCGCCGAGCGTCGCGGTGAGTCCGGCGTCGACGGGAAGGACGACCCCCGTGATCCAGCGCGACCTGGGGCCGGCGAGGAACAGGACGGCGTCACCCACGTCCCAGCCGGTGCCCTCGGTGGCGAGCGGGGCGGCGAGCCTGCGCTGTTCGCGGTCGCCGTCGTCGACGCCCTGGGAGTGGACCATCGGGGTGTAGACATAGCCGGGGGCGAGCGCGTTCACGCGGATGCCCTCGGGCCCGTGCTGGGCGGCCATGGTCCGGGTGAGGCCGACGACCGCGGCCTTGGTCGTGGGGTAGGCCACCGTCGGGTGGCCGCCGGTGAGGCCGACCGCCGAGGACATGTTGATGATCGACCCGCCGCCGGCGACGCGCATGCGCGGGATGGCGGCACGGGACATCAGCACCATGGAGTTCAGGTTCAGGCGCAGGCACCGGTCCCAGGCGTCGAGGTCCACGTCGACCACGGTTCCGGGCGGGCCGGCGACGCCGACGTTGTTGACCAGCACATCGAGCCGGCCGAAGGCGTCCACCGTCTGCCGGACCACCCCGGCGCAGGCGTCCGGGTCGGTCACGTCGGCGGTGAGCGCGAGCACGTCCCCGCCCCGCTCGGCGACGAGCCGCCGGGTCTCCGTCATGTTCTCGGGCGCGGAGTCGACCACGACCACGTGCGCCCCGGCCTCGGCGAGCAGTACCGCGGCGGCCCGGCCGTTGCCGATGCCCGGCGCGCGGGAGCCGCCGCCGGTGACGATCGCGACCTTGCCCCGCAGACCGAAGTCGATGCTCATAGTGGACTCCCCTTCCGGCCGGCCGGCGGCTCACACCTGCCGGGCGCGGCCGGCCCAGTAGCGCTCGCGCAGGGCGCGCTTGAGGACTTTCCCGTTGGCGCTGCGCGGCAGCGAGTCGACGAACTCCACCCGCTTGGGCGCCCGGATGCCGCCCAGCGTCTTCCTGCACAGCGCGATCAGCTCGTCCTCGCGGATCCGGGCGCCCGGGTTGCGCTCGACCACCGCGGTGACCGCCTCTCCCCAGTCGTCGTGCGGCACACCGATGACGGCACAGTCCTGCACGGCCGGGTGACTCCAGATCACCTGCTCGATCTCGCTCGGGTAGATGTTCAGACCCCCGGAGATGATCATGTCCTTCTTGCGGTCGGTGATGAACAGATAGCCGTCCGCGTCGAAGTGGCCGATGTCGCCGGTGTGCAGCCATCCGCCGACGACGGTCTCGGCCGTCCTGTCGGGCGCCGCGTAGTAGCCCTTCATGACGAGGTCACCGCGGACACAGATCTCCCCGGACTGCCCCGCGGCGACGGCGCGTCCGTCCTCGTCCTGGATCTCCACGGTCACCAGCGGGTACGGCCGGCCGCACGAGGTCAGCCGGGAGTCGGGAGCCACGTTCCCGGCGACGAAGTGTTCCTCGGGGCGCATGAAGCAGACCCCGGCGAACGCCTCCACCTGGCCGTAGCACTCCATCAGGACCGGGCCGAACAGGCCGATGGCGCGCCGCAGTTTCTCGGCCGACATGGGGGCCGCGGCGTAGAGCAGGTAGCGCAGCGAGGACAGGTCCCGCCCGGTGAGTCCGGGTGTCTCCATCAAACGGTAGACGACCGTGGGCGCGAGGAAGATCTCGGTGACCCGGTGCCGCTCGATCGCGTCGAGGATCGCCGCCGGTTCGGCCCTGGGCAGCAGCACCACCGTGCCGCCGCGTGCCGTGGCGGCGAGGCTGATGACGCCGGACGCGTGGGCCATGGGCAGCGCGGCCAGGTTCACGATCGGGTCGTCGCCGCGATACTGGAACGACATCATCAGGTGGGCCAGACACGTCGACAGGGACCGGTGCGTGTTCATCACACCCTTCGGCGCACCGGTCGTCCCGCCGGTGGACGAGATGGCCACCACGTCGTCCATCTCGTGGTGCACGCGGGGTTTCGTGTCGGGCAGACCGGCGGTCCACTCGGCCAGCGCGGGGTTGCCGTCCGCCGCGTCGTCGAGACACACGTACTGCGCGACCTTCGGCAGCGAGGGCGCCAGCTCGGCCACGACCGGCGCCATCGAGGGGTGGTAGAACAGCACCTCGCAGTCGAACGCGTCGATCACGCGCCGCAGGTCGGCGGGGGGAGTGGTCGGGTTCAGCGGTACCCAGGCCAGCCCGGCCCGCCAGATGCCCAGCACGCCGATCCAGCCCCGCGCGTCGTTCGGGGACAGCACACCGGCCTTGGCCTCGCGGGTGAACCCCGACCGCAGCAGGGCGTGCGCGATCCGGCACGACAGCTTCCCCGCCTCGTCGAAGGTCCAGGTCCGCTCGCCGGACACGTACGCGACCGAGTCCGGGCTGTGCCGCCAGCCCCGGTCGAAGAAGTCGATGATCGCCATCAGGCCCCCAAGATCGTGATGGTGGCGACCGCTTCCTCGCCGGCGTAGAAGCCGCCGCTGTTGTCGGCGATCGCGATCCGTGCGCCGGGCACCTGCCGGACCCCGGCCTCTCCGCGCAGCTGACCGACCAGCTCGTACACCTGGGCCAGGCCGGTCGCCCCGAGGGGATGCCCCTTCGACTCCAGGCCGCCCGACGGGTTGACCGGCAGCCGTCCGCCCAGCGCGGTCACCCCGGCCTCGGCGGCCGCGCCGCCGGCACCGGGCTCGAACAGTCCGAGCAGTTCGGTCTGCTGGATCTCCCCGAACGCCGTCGCGTCGTGCAGCTCGGCCACGTCGATGTCCTGCGGGCCCAGGCCGGCCTGCTCGTAGGCGCGCAGCGCGGCCAGCCTGCTGATGTGCTGGTCCCACGCGGCCGGCGGGTGCGTCACGCCCGTGCCGACCACGCTCGCCAGGACCCGTACCCGCGCACCGCGCGAGGCCAGTCGGCGCAGCCCGCGCTCTCCGCACACCACCGCGGCCGCCGCCCCGTCGGTGATCGGCGCGCACATCGGCACGGTGAGCGGGAACGCCAGCGCGCGGGCGGACAGGACGTCCTCGACGGTGAACTCCTTGCGGTAGTGCGCCTTCTCGTTGTGCACGGAGTGCCGGTGGTTCTTGGCCGAGGCCGCGGCGAGCTGCCGCTGCGTGGTGCCGAACCGGTGCATGTGCGCACGGGCCCAGGCCGCGTAGACGTCCATGAAGATGCTGCGCTTGCCGGCGTGGGCGGCATCGGCCGTACCGCCGAACGCGGTCAGGGTCGCGGCCAGCGCCGCCGGGTCCGACACGTCGTAGGCACCGTCGAAGACCGCCATCGCGCGGTCGCGGTCCTCGACGTTCATCTTCTCCGCGCCGACCGCCAGCACGATGTCGGCGGCGCCGGCGCGGACCTGACCGACCGCCAGGTGCAGTGCGGTGGCGCCGGTGGCGCAGGCGTTCTCGACGTTGAACATGGGGATGCGCTCGAACCCCATGCCGCGTAGGGCGACCTGGCCGCCGATCATGAGCTGGCCCTGGAGGGCGCCCTGGGTGGTGTTGCCGAAGAACGCCGCCTGAACATCGCGCGGCTCCAACCCCGCGTCGGCCAGGGCCTCCCGGACCGCTTCGGCCGCCAGACCGGGCACGTCACGGTCGGTGTGACGGCCGAACTTCGTCATCCCCACCCCGGCGATCCACACCTGCTCCGCCACGGGTCAGCTCCTTTGCGCCTGAAGGAATCTCGTCGGCCGTGCCGGCGCGAGGGCGGCGGCACGCAAAAAGATGTCGCACACGCGGAATTCGCGTCAATATTCGTTTTTCACATCATCCTGGGAAAAACCCTCAGGGGCAGCCGACCACCTGGGCCGCGTACGACAGGCCCGCGCCGAAGCCGAGCAGGAGGACGGGGGCGCCGCCCGCGACCTCGCCGCGCTCCACGAGCTTGGACAGGGCCATGGGGATGCTGGCGGCGGAGGTGTTGCCGGAGTCGACGACATCGCGCGCGACGACGGCGCCGGTGGCGCCGAGATGCCTGGTCACGGCCTCGATGATCCGCAGATTCGCCTGGTGCGTGACGACGGCGGCCAGCTCGGACGGTTCGATCCCGGCCCGCTCGCAGGCCCGGCGGGCCACCGGAGCGAGGGAGGTCATCGCCCAGCGGTAGACGACGTGTCCGTCCTGCCGGAACAGCGCGGGCGGCCCGGCCGGACCGGTGGTCTCCAGCGTGATGGCCGAGCCCCGCTGCGGCTGCGAGCCCCACACCACCGGGCCGACGGTGCCCGTGGCGCCGCCCTCGGCAGCCGTGACGACCGCGGCGCCGGCGCCGTCGCCGAAGATGACGCAGGTGGACCGGTCCTGCCAGTCGAGGAAGTCGCTCATCTTGTCCGCGCCGATGACCAGCGCGGTACGGCTGCTGCCGCCGCGCACGGCCAGATCGGCGCCCGCGAGGGCGTAACTGAAGCCCGCGCAGGCGGCGTTGAGGTCGAAGACGGCCGCGGCGGGGATCTCCAGCTGGCGGGCGACCCGGGCGGCGATGCTCGGCATACGGTCCACGGCGGTGCAGGTCGCGACGGTCACCAGGTCGATGTCGGCGGCATCCACCCCGGCCCGGGCGACGGCCTTCGCGGCGGCGCCGATCGCCATGTCGGCGACGCTCTCGTCCGCGGCGGCGATGTGGCGGGTGGCGATGCCGACGCGGGACCTGATCCACTCGTCGGAGGTGTCGACCCGGGCGGCCAGGTCGTCGTTGGTGAGCACGCGCGTCGGCTGGTGGTGGGCGATCGAGACGATCCGGCTGCCGGGCAGGGTGGCGGGCACGAGTCCTCCAGAGGGTCGGTTCCGGGGAAGCGAGGGGTCAGGGCCTGCGGCTCGGTCAGGCAACGTCCCGCCGCGCGTGCGGAAGCGGCTCGGGTCCCGCCGCGGCCAGGGCGTCGGCGATCGTCGCCAGCACGTCGGTCACCGCCGAGTGGAGGAAGAAGTGCTCGCCGGGCAGGACGACCAGGCGCGAGGCGGCGCCGGTCTGCCGCAGCCACCGGTGCAGCTGGTCGCTCGCCACCAGGGGGTCGGCGGCGCCGCCGAACACGGTCAGCGGCACCGTGAGCGGCTGCTGCGCGTGGTACTGGTAGGTCTCCAGCAGCGAGAAGTCGGCGCGCAGCGCGGGCAGGATCAGCTCCATCAGCCCGGGGTCGTCCAGCAGTTCGGCCGGCGTGCCGCCGAGGAAGCGCAGTTCCTCCAGCACGTCGGCGTCCGGCGCCGCGTGGATCGGCTGCCGGGTGCGCGGCAGGTCGGGGGCGGCCGAGCCGGAGACGAACAGGTGCGCCGGCTGGGGCAGGCCCCGCGCGCGCAGGGTCCTGGCGAGCTCGAAGGCGATCAGGCCGCCCATGCTGTGGCCGAACAGCGCGTACGGCCGCTCCAGGTGGCCCGCGAGGGCGTCGGCCAGCATCTCGGTCATCAACGGCATCCTGCTGACCGGGGTCTCGCCCCAGCGGGCGCCGCGGCCGGGAAGCTCCAGCGGGTGCACCCGGACATGACCGGGGGCCAGATCGCGCCAGGTCCGGTACGCCGAGGCGGCGCCGCCCGCGTACGGGAGGCAGAAGAGCCGGACCCCGGCCTCGTCCCGCGGCTCCGCCTGGGCGAACCATGGGTTGCGCATGGTGTGCTTCTCCTTCGTCTCGCCGTGGTCCGCCGCGGTGCGGGCGCGGCGGGACGCAGTCGGTCGGTTCAGTCGGTCAGTCGGTCAGGGCGAGGGCGCCCGACGGGCAGGTCGCCACCGCCGCCCGCGCGGCGTCGGCGGCCTCGCGCCCGCACTCACCGGCCGTGAGCAGCACGACGGTCCCGTCGTGCTCGGACTGGTCGAAGAGACCGGGTGCGGTCAGCGCGCACATGCCCGCGCCGACGCAGCGTTCGGTGTCAGCCTGGATCTGCAAGGTCGTACCCCCGTGCCGTGGGTGTGCGCGGACGTCAGACGGCCACGCCGCCGTCGATCTGGAAGGTCGTGCCGGTGATGTACGCGGCCCGGTCCGAGAGCAGGAACGAGACCAGGTCGGCGACCTCGTGCGGCTCGCCGAACCGCCCGAGCGGGATGCGCTGCCTGAACCGCTCGCGGACCTCGGCCGGCAGCGCCGCGACGGGATCGGTGGCGACGAAGCCGGGCACGACCACGTTCGCCCGGATCCCGTACCGCCCGACCTCGCGGGCCAGGGACTTGGTGAACCCGATGATCCCGGCCTTGGACGCGGCGTAGTTGGTCTGCCCGGCGTTGCCGTACAGACCGGCGATGGAGGACATCGTCACGATCGCGCCGCGCCTGCGCTCGATCATCCCGTTGATGACGGTGCGGCAGACGTAGTAGGTGCCGTCGAGGTTGACCCGCTGCACGTCCGCCCAGTCGTCGTCCTCCATCGCCGCCAGCGGGCCGTCGCGCAGCACGGCGGCCGAGGTGACCACCGCGTCGAGGGGACCGAGCGCGTCCTCGGCCCCGTCGACGAGTTCCTCCACCGCGACGCTGTCGCCGACGTCGGTCCGGCGGATGTACGACCGCCGGCCCAGCGCGCCGATCTCCTTTCCGAGGCTCTGCGCGGCGGCCGCGTCGGAGGCGTAGCACACCGCCACGTCGAAGCCGTCCTCAGCGAGCCGCAGCGCGACGGCGCGGCCGATCCCGCGTGAACCGCCCGCCACCAGGGCCACCGGGGCGCCCTGGTCCGTCCGGGCCGCGTCGATTCCGCTCATGCTCTCTCAGCTCTCCTGGTTCTCTTGGTCCGCGTCCGCCGCGAGCAGGCGGCGCAGCTCCGCCTCCACGTCGTCGTCGGACAGGCCCGCGAGCAGTTCCAGGCCGTCGTCCGGTTCCGCCTCGTCGCGGCTGAGGACCTCGATGGCGTCCTCGGGGCGCCGCGCCGCGCCGGGGCCCGCCGCCAGCAGGTCCGCGGTGCGCGCGACGGTGGGGTGCTCGAAGAAGGCCCGCAGGTCGAGTTCCGTGCCGAGGCGGTTCTTCAGCCGGGTGCCGACCTGGACCGCGGCCAGGGAGTGGCCGCCGAGGGCGAAGAAGTCGTCGTCGACGCCGACCCGGTCCACGCCGAGGATCTCCTGCCACACCTCGGCGATCTCCCGCTCCCGGGGGGTGCGGGCGGCGACGTACGGCGTGTCCAGGTCCGGGCGGGGATGGCTGCCGCCGGGCGGCGCGAACTGCCCCATCTCCTGTTCGAGCAGCTCGGGGGTGAGGGAGCGGGCCAGGTCGCGTACGGCCGTGAACTCCCGGTGGGAGACGACGAGATGGGCGGGCAGGTGCGGGGCGGCGAGCAGCCGGGCGAAGACGTCCTTGCCCTGCTGCTCGGTGATGCCCTCGGCGAGGGTGCGCAGGACCCCGCCGGCCCTCTCGCCGGGGCGGTCCTCGCCGGCCGCGTCCCGGCCGGGCGCCGGCTGCTCGACGGCACGCGTGATCTGCTCGCGCAGGCCCTCCAGGTCGTTGATCCGCTTGATGGTGAAGTCGCCGATCCGGGCCAGCAGCCGGCCGTCCGGGTCGAGGATCTCGATGTCGCAGGTGCTGGTCTCGCCCGCGGAGTCCGCGGCCCCCTTCACCTCGACATAGGCGTGCACGGTGCCGGTCAGGCCGTGGAAGACGCGCAGGCTGCGGTAGCTGAACGGCAGGTAGTAGGTGTCGGGCGCGTGGACCCGGGCGGTGCCGCCGGCCGCGTCGAGCAGTGCCGGGTGCAGCAGGTAGTGCTCCAGGTCGCCGTGGTACTCCTCGTCGAGGTGCAGGGTCGCCATCACGTGCCTGGGACCGACCTGGATCTCCCGCATGCACTTCCAGCGCGGCCCGAAGGAGAACTCGATCGGGCCGCCCTTCTCGAACCGGTCCAGCCGCAGCCCGAGTTTGATCGACTCGTCGGTGTCGAGGACCTCCGTCACCGCGCAGGCGGCCCGCAGCGCGGCCAGGTCGCGCACGGTGTCCGCGGCCGGCTCGTGGAAGGCGACGGTGCCGCGCGCGTGGTCGGTCCACGCCGCGGCCCCGGGGGCGCCGGTGCGGCTCTGCACCGCGAAGTGCCAGCCGCCGTCGCGTTCCTCGATCGTGGTGAAGACCTCGCGGCTCTGCCCGTCGGGGACGACGACCGGGATCATGTACTGCACGTCACCGATCTCGATGTCCCGCCCCGCGGCCTGCTCGGCGACGGCGGCCCGGACCAGCTCCAGGTAGGCGGTGCCCGGCACCAGACCGTGGCCCTGGATGCGGTGGTCGGCGACGATCCAGCTGTCGTCGGTGCTGAACACCGTGGCGTAGGTGCGGGACGTGGCGCCGGAGCGGACCAGGCGCCGCAGCAGCGGGTGGCCGTGCAGCGGGGTGCCGGAGTCGAGGCCGAACCGGGAGCCGAGGCCGGCGGCCATGCCGACGTCCCGCCAGGTGTCCCAGCCGACGGCGGTGACGGGCAGCCCGTCCGCCCGGCGCCGGTGCTGCGCCCACGCGTCGAGGAAGGCGTTGGCGGCGGCGTAGTCGCTCTGGCCGGGGCCGCCGAGGACGGCGGTCACGGAGGAGCACAGCAGCATGAAGTCCAGCTCGTCCGCGCGGCAGACCCGGTCGAGGACGATCAGGCCGTGCGTCTTGGCGGCGAGGACCTGGCCGGCGTCGGCCGCGGTCCTGGTGACGATCATGCCCTGCGAGGGCAGGCCGGCGGCGTGCACGACGCCGTTCAGCGGGCCCGCCGCCGCGCGCAGTTCGCCCACGGCGCGCAGCATCTGCTCCTCGTCGGTGACGTCGGCGCGGAGCACCACGACACGGGCGCCGAGGGATTCGAGGTGCCGCAGCCGCCGGATCCGGGTGCTGGTGGGGTCGGCCTCCTCGTGGGCGGCGAGGTGGGCGTCCCAGTCGGCGGGCGCCGGGAACGCGGAGCGGCCCAGCAGGCCGAGGACCGGCCGGTCGGCCGCGGCCGCGATGTGCTCGGCCATGGCGAGGCCGAGGCCGCCGAGGCCGCCGGTGACGAGGTAGACGCCACCGTCGCGCAGTCCGGTGCGCCCGCCGTCACCGGGGTCCGTCCGGTCGATCCAATCCACCCGGTCGAAGCCGCGCGCCCACACATGCCGCCCGCGCAGGGCGAGTTCGGTGCCGGTGTCCGTGCCGGTGAGGACGGCGTGCACGGCGGGTACGGCGTCCTCGCCCGGGGCGTCCGGGTCGGTGCCGGTGATGTCCAGGACCCGGCAGGCGGTACCGGCGGTCTCCTGGGGGATCACGGTGGCCGCGCCGAGCAGCAGGGCGTGCTCGGGCCGCAGCGGTTCGTCGCCGGTGACGTCGTACACGCCGCGGCACAGCACGTCGAGGACGGCCGGGGCGGGCAGGTGCCCGGCGCCCAGGGCCTGGGCGAGGGCGAGGAGGCTGTCGAAGCCGGTGCGGCGCGCGGCGTCCAGCCGCTCCCGGGTGGGCTCCGTGCCGTCGAAGGGGCCGTCGGCGGGGCCGTCGGCGGTGCTCCACAGGTGGACGAAGCGGAAGGACCGCCCGTCCCCGGCCGTGAGGGGAGGCGCGGCCAGGGACGAGACGAGTGCGGACAGGTGGTCACGGTCGGCGGGGTCCAGGGTCCAGGAGTCCTCGCCGGTGCGTTCCAGACCGTCGCCCGCGCGGACGCGCACGACGCGGTCGCCGGCGGCCGCGAGGCGCCCGGCGAGGCTGTCGCCGAGGGCGAGTCCGGCGCCGAGGACCACCCAGGTGTCGCCGGTGGCCGCGGCCCTGCCCGGGGCGGGCAGGGCGAGCCGCTGCCAGCCGGGGGTGTAGAACCAGCCGTCCGCGCCGGCGGCGGGAGCCGCGGTGCGGGGGGCTGCGGCGGGCTCCACCCAGTAGCGGCGCCGCTGGAAGGCGTAGCCGGGCAGCCGCACCGGGCGGCCGCCGTCCGGGCCCTGGACCGCGGCCCAGTCGACGGCGACACCGGCGCTCCACGCGGCGCCGAGCCCCGTCAGCAGGTGGGCGTCGTCCGGGACGTGCTCGCCGGGGTGCCGCAGGGAGCCGACGGCACTGCGGGCCTGACCCCAACCACGGTGCGCACGGGCGAAGTTGGCGAGGTTCTGGCCGGGTCCGACCTCCAGCAGGACGAGGCCGGGGTCGGCGAGCAGGACGTCGAGGGCGTCGCCGAACCGCACCGTCTGACGCAGATGGGCGCCCCAGTACTCGGGGCTGGTCGCCTGCTCGGCGGTGAGCCAGGTGCCGGTGACGTTCGACAGCACCGGGGTCCGCGGGGCGTGCAGGGTGACGCCGCGGACCGCCTCGGTGAAGGGGGTGACGGCGCCGTCCATGTCGGGGGAGTGGAAGGCGTGCGAGGTGTGCAGCCGGCGGCAGCCCACACCCTCGTCCCCGAGCCGCCGTTCGAGGGCGTCGACGGCCTCGGGGGTGCCGGAGACCACGGTGAGCGCCGTGGAGTTGACGGCGGCGAGCGCGAGACCCTCGCCGAGGCGGGCGGTGGTCTCCTCCTCGGACAGGAAGACGCTGAGCATGGCGCCGTGCGGCATGCTCTGGACCAGCCGGCCCCGGGTGGCGACCAGCCGTACGGCGTCCTGGAGCGAGAACACGCCCGCGAGGCACGCGGCGACGTACTCGCCGACGCTGTGCCCGACCATGGCGCGCGGCTCGACGCCCCAGGACTGCCACTGCCGGGCCAGGGCGAACTCCACGCAGAACAGCGCGGGTTGGGCGAGCCGGGTCTGCCGCAGCCGTTCCGCGGCCTCGGGACCCTCCGCGTCGAGCACCAGGGCGCGCAGGTCCTCCCCGAGGTGCGGGGCGAACAGCTCCGCGCAGCGGTCGAACTCGGCGGTGAAGACGGGCCGGCGGCCGTACAGGCCGCGGGCCATGCCGGGGTACTGGGCGCCCTGCCCGGGGAAGAGGAAGGCGACCGGGGCGGCGTCGGGCGCGGCGGCCGGGGCCGGGGCCTGCGCGAGCCTCCGCAGCGCGGCGACGGCCTCCCCGGTGGTACGGGCGACGGCGGCGCCGCGGTGCGGGAACTGGGCCCGGCGCCGGGCCAGGGTGTGGGCGACGGCGTCGAGGGGGGTGCCGGCGTCGGCCTCCAGGTGGTCGGCGAGCCGGGCGGCCGCCGCGGCGAGCGCGGGCGCGGACTTCGCGGACAGCGGCAGCAGCCGGGCCGGGGCCTCGGCCGCGGCCGTGCCGTCGGGCTCGGCCGGCTGCTCGGCGGGGGGCTCCTCCAGGACGACGTGGACGTTCGTGCCGCCGATGCCGAAGGAGCTGACCCCGGCCCGGCGCGGGGTGTCCGTGCGCGGCCAGGCACGCAGGTCGGTGTTGACGTAGAACGGGCTGCTGTCCAGCTCCAGGCCGGGGTTGGCCCGCTCCCAGTGCAGCGTCGGCGGGATCGCCTCGTGCCTGAGGGCGAGGGCCGCCTTGATCAGGCCGGTGACACCGGCGGCGGCGTCGAGGTGGCCGACGTTGCTCTTCACCGAGCCGATCGCGCACGTGCCCCGGGCGTCGGTGCCCGCGCGGTAGGCGCGGGTGAGGGCGGCGATCTCGATCGGGTCGCCCAGAGGGGTGCCGGTGCCGTGGGTCTCCACGTAGCCGACGGTGGCGGGGTCGACGTCGGCCAGGGCCAGTGCCTCGGCGACGACGTCGGCCTGGCCGTCGACGCTCGGCGCGGTGTAACCGGCCTTCAGGGAGCCGTCGTTGTTGACGGCGCTGGCGAGGACGACCGCGTCGACGCGGTCGCCCGCGGCCCGCGCGTCGGCGAGGCGGCGCAGGACGACGAGGCCGGCGCCGTTGCCGGGCACGGTGCCCTCGGCGTCCGCGTCGAAGGCGCGGCAGGTGCCGTCCGGGGAGAGGATGCCGCCGGGCTCGTACAGATAGCCGCCGCGCAGCGGGGAGCTGACGGACACGCCGCCGGCCAGGGCGATGTCGCACTCGCCGCTCACGAGGCTCTGGCAGGCGAGGTGCACCGCGGTCAGCGAGGTGGAGCAGGCCGTCTGGACGGTGACCGCCGGACCCGTCAGGCCCAGCTTGTACGCGGCGCGCGTGGCCAGGAAGTCCTTGTCCGAGGCGAGCATCACCTGGTACATGCCGGACTCGTCCAGGACCCGCTGGTTGTTCATGAGGTTGAACAGCAGGTACGTGTTGAGGCCGGCGCCCGCGAAGACGCCGATCCGGCCCTCGAAGCGGGCCGGGTCGACACCGGCGGACTCCAGGGCGTGCCAGGCGCATTCGAGGAAGACCCGGTGCTGGGGGTCGAGGAGTTCGGCCTCGCGGGGGCTGTAGCCGAAGAAGCCCTCGTCGAACAGGTCGGCGCCGTCCAGCACGCCCTTGGCCCGGACGTAGTCGTCGCGGGCCGGGAGCGCGGGGTCGACGCCGGACGCGGTGAGTTCCTCGTCGGACAGGACGCTGATGCCTTCGCGGCCCTCGGCGAGGTTGGTCCAGAAGGTCTCCACGTCGTCCGCACCGGGGAAGCGGCCGGCCATGCCGATGATGGCGACGCGATCGACGTCCTCGTGCTGGTCCTGGTCCTGCTGCTGGTCGTGCTGCTGGTCCTGGTGTGGCTGTGACACGTGGATCACCTGTCTCGGCGGGTGGAAGCCCGGCGTTCGGCCGCCTGCTGCCGCCGGTTGCGGGACTGACGTCGGTTCTGTGCGCGCTCCCGGGCGCCCTGCGTGGCGCTCCGGGGCTCGCCGCCACTGCCGCCGAGGCGGGCGGCGAGGGATTCGATCGTGGGGTGCTGGAACAGCTCGACCATGGTCAGCTCGTGGCCGAGCGTGGCCGCGAGGCGGGTGCGGAACTCGGCCATGAGCAGGGAGTGCCCGCCGAGGTCGAAGAAGGTGTCCCGCCTCCCGACGCGTTCGACGCCGAGCAGGTCGCGCCACAGCTCGGCGAGCGCGTGCTCCAGGCCGTCCTGCGGTGCGACGAACCGGGCGCCGAGGCCGGCCCGGTCGGTGCGCGGCTCGGGCAGGGCCTTGCGGTCGGTCTTGCCGCTCGGGGTGAGCGGCAGCGCGTCGAGCACCGTGAAGGAGGCCGGCACCATGTACTCCGGCAGCTGCTCGCGCAGGTGGGCGGCGAGGTCCCCGGCCCCGGGCACGGCGGCGCCGGCCGCGGTGACGTAGGCGGCCAGCCGCACATCGCCCGGGGCGTGCTCGCGGGCCACCACGACCGCCTCGCGCACCTCGGGGTGCCGGGTCAGCACGGCCTCGATCTCGCCGAGTTCGAGGCGCTGGCCGCGCAGCTTGACCTGGTGGTCGAGGCGGCCGAGGAACTCCAGCGCGCCGTCCGCGCGGTGCCGGGCGAGGTCCCCGGTGCGGTAGATGCGGGCCCCGGGGACGAAGGGGTCGTCCGTGAAGCGCTCGGCGGTCAGCTCGGGGCGGTTCAGATAGCCGCGGGCCAGGCCCCGGCCGCCGATGCACAGTTCGCCGGGGACACCGGCCGGCACGGGGCGGCCGTGGCGGTCCAGGACGTACATGCGGATGTTGGCGATGGGGCGCCCGATGGGCACCGGGCGGGTGTCGGCCTGCGGCCGGCAGTGCCAGGCGGTGACGTCGATGGCCGCCTCGGTGGGCCCGTACAGGTTGTGCAGCTCGGCCCCGTGCAGGTCCAGGAAGCGGTCCTGCAGGTCACGGGGGAGTTCCTCGCCGCTGCAGAAGACGCGCCGCAGACCGGCGGATCGTGCGGGGGACTCGGTGAGGAAGAGCTGCAGCATGGACGGCACGAAGTGGATCGTGGTGATCCGCTCGGCGGCGATGGTGTCGGCCAGGTAGGCGCTGTCACGGTGCCCCTCGGGCCGGGCCATGACCAGCGCGGCGCCGGTCATCAGCGGCCAGAAGAACTCCCACACCGACACGTCGAAGGAGAACGGCGTCTTCTGCAGCACCCGGTCGGTGGCGTCCAGACCGTAGGCCTCCTGCATCCACAGCAGCCGGTTGCGCAGGGCGGCGTGGACGTTCATCACACCCTTGGGGCGGCCCGTCGAGCCGGAGGTGAAGATGACGTAGCACAGGTCCTCGCCGTCCACGGGCACGCCGGGGTCGTCCGGGGACTGTACGGCCAGTTCGGCGGCGAGGTCCGCCACGCCCAGCACGGGGCACTCCAGGGCGGGCAGCCGGTCGGCCAGGGTGCCGTGGGTGAGCACCACGCGGGGCCGGGCGTCCTCGGCGATGGCGGCCAGCCGGGCGGGCGGCAGGCCGGTGTCGAGGGGGACGTACGCACCGCCGGCCTTGAGCACCGCGAGGAGGGTGACGACGAGGTCGAGGGAGCGTTCCATGGCGACGCCGACGAGGACGTCCCGGCCCACCCCGCGCCCGCGCAGCAGACGGGCGAGACGGTTGGCCCGCTCGTTCAGCTCGGCGTAGGTGAGGGACGTGCCGGCGTGGCGCACGGCCTCGGCGCCGGGGGTGCGGCGCACCTGCTCCTCGATGCACTCGTGCACCAGACCGTCGGGCCACTGCCGTTCGGTGGCGTTCCACTCCTCGACGACGCGCCGGCGTTCGGCCGCGTCGAGGAGGTCCAGGTCGCCGACGGGCACGTCCGGGCGGGCGGTGACCTGTTCGACCAGGCGGCGGAAGTGACCGGCGAGGCCGACGACGGTGGACTCGTCGAACAGGTCGCGGTCGTACTCGAACCAGCCGGTGACACCGCCGTCGGTGTCGAACGCCTGCAGTTCCAGATCGAATCGGGCGCCGACGCTGCGCACCGGGAGCCGGGTGAGGCGGGCACCGGCCATGGCGAGGGTGGGCACCGGTTCCCTGCCGTAGCTGAAGCTGACCTGGTACACCGGCGGCCGGCTGAGGTCGCGGGCGGTGTTGAGGTCGGTGACGATCAGCTCGAAGGGGACGTCCTGGTGGGCGTAGGCGCCCAGGCATGCGTCGCGGACGCGGGTGAGGACGGTCTCGAATCCGGCGTCGCCGCCGACGCCGACCCGGATGGGCAGGGTGTTGACGAAGTAGCCGATGAGCGGCTCGACCTCGGCGCTCGAACGCAGGGCGGTGGGCACGCCGACGACGATGTCGTCCTGGCCGGTGTAGCGGTGCAGCAGGATCTGGAAGACGGCGAGCAGCGCCATGTACGGGGTGGCGCCGTGCCGGCCGGCCAGCGCGGCCAGCTCGCCGATCAGGGCGGGCGGCAGGTCGATCGGCACGGAGCCGCCGTTGAAGCCCTGCACGGGCGGGCGGGGCCGGTCGGTGGGCAGGTCGAGGACGGCGGGGGCGCCGGCGAGGTGCTCGCGCCAGTACGCCCGGCCCCGCTCCCAGCCGCCGCCGTCCAGCTGCTGGTGCTGCCAGGCGGCGAAGTCGCCGTACTGGACGGCGAGTTCGGGCAGCTGCGCGGGGCGGTCGGCGGCGCCGGCCTCGTACAGCTCGGACAGTTCGTTCAGGAAGACCGCGAGGGACCAGCGGTCGGAGACGAGGTGGTGCATCGCGACGACGAGCACGGACCGGTCGGGGCCGGTGCGCAGCAGCCGGACCCGCAGCAGGGGACCGGTGCCGATGTCGAAGGGCTCGGCGAGGGCGTCCTCGATCCACCGCCGGTGGTCGGCGTCGGTGTACCGCGGACCGCTGAGATCGGTCTCCGGCACGTCGATGTCCAGGTGGTGGCGGACGACCTGGACGGGGACGCCGTCGCGTGAGCGGAAGGTGGTGCGCAGCGCCTCGTGCCGGCGGACGACCCCGGCGACGGCGGCGCGCAGCAGGCCGGTGTCGAGGGGGCCTTCGACCCGGACCGCGCCGGGCACGAGGTAGCCGGGGTTGCCGGGCCGGAGCTGTTCGAGGAACCAGGTGCCGCGCTGCAGGACCGCGAGCGGGAAGGTGTCCTCGGCCTGGCGCTGCGCGAGCAGGGCGTCGAAGCGGGCGCGCTCCTCGGGCGTGAGCGCGGCCAGCCGTTGGGCGAGGTCGTCGGTCACGGGCGTTCCTCCGGGCCGGGCACGGATGCGGTGGGGTCGGTGAGTTCGTCGAGCAGCGCCTTGGCGGCGTCGTCGGCCGCCCGGGGCACCCGCCGGATCGCAGCGGGTGCCCCGGAGCCGTCCTGCACGGTGCCCGTCAGGGAGGTGCCGCCGGTCGCGGCCAGCTCCTTGACGATCCTCCTGGCGACGCCGGCGATGGTCGCGCCGCCGAGGAAGTCGGTGATCTGCAGGGTGAGTCCGAGCCTGCTCTGGAGCTCGTTGCGCAGTTCGACGGCCATGAGGGAGTCCAGGCCGAAGCCGGTCAGCGGCTCGTCCGCGCCGATGTGGGCGGAGGTGGAGCCGAGGACGTCCTTGACGCTGAGCACGAACTGGGCGCACAGGGTGTCCAGGCGCTCGGACTCGCTCAGCTCCATCAGCTCGGCGGCGGTGGGGATGCGGCTCGCGCGGCGCCGGGTGCGCGAGGAGCGGCGGCCGGCGCGGGAGGCCCTGCCGCGCGAGCCGTCCGCGCCGAAGGCGTCCGAACCCGTGTCGTCGGCGCCCGCCTCGTCGGCGGCCGTCGGTGCGCTGCCGTCCCAGGGGCGCGGCGGCTGCCAGCAGCGGACCGGGTCGAAGGGGTAGGTGGGCAGCTGCGTCCTGGCCCGGGCGTAGTCACGGTCGAAGCCGGCCCAGTCGACGGGGGCGCCGGCCGCGTACAGCTCGGCGACCGTGGGCAGCAGGACCTCCCAGTCGTCCTGCTTCGGCCGCAGGCTGGGCAGCAGCAGGTCGTCGTGGCCGGGCGGCAGGGCGTCGCTGATCACCCCGAGCAGGGTCGGGGCGGGGCCGACCTCGACGAAGGTCCGGTAGCCCATGGACCGCAGGGTGCGCACACCGTCGGTGAACCGTACGGTGCCGCGCACGTGCCGGCACCAGTAGTCGGGGTCCGGCGCCTGGTCCCACGGCCACAGCTCGCCGGTGACGTTGGAGACCAGCGGGATGCGCGGCGCGGTGAAGGCGAGCTTCTGCGCGGCCCGGCGCAGCGGCTCCAGGACCGGGTCCATCAGCGGGGAGTGCCCGGCGGAGGCGATGCGCAGCTGCTTGGCCTTGACGCCGCGGGCGCTGAAGGCGGCGCACACGGCCTCGACGAGCTCGCGCTCGCCGGAGACCGCGATGTTCGCCGGGCCGTTGACCGCGGCGACGGCGATCCGGCCGGGGTGCGCGGCCAGCTCGGCGGCGACCTCCTCCTCGGAGGCGAAGATCGCGGCCATGGTCCCGGGCAGGCAGAACTCCTCGATGATGCGGGCGCGTTCCACCGCGAAGGCCAGGCCGTCCTCCAAAGACATCGCGCCCGCGACACAGGCGGCGACGCACTCGCCGAAGCTGTGGCCGAGGACGGCGGCGGGGGTGATGCCCCAGGAGCGCCACAGCTGTGCCATGGCGTACTCGACGACGAAGGTGGCGGGCTGGGCGTAGGCGGTGTCGTTGATCCGCGTGTCGTCGGGGGCGTCGGGGAACAGGACGTCCAGCAGCGGCCGTTCGAGCAGCGGGCGCAGGATCTCGGCGCACCGGTCGACGGCGCGCCGGAAGGTGGGCTGGGTGTCGTACAGGCCGCGGGCCATGCCGGGCCGCTGGGCGCCCTGGCCGGTGAAGAGGAAGACGACCTCGGAGCTGTCGGCCTCGCCCTGGACCAGGCCGGGCGCGCTGTCGCCGGCGGCGAAGGCGGCGAGCTGCCCGGCGACCTCCTGGCGGGTGGCGCCGACGGCGGCGAGCCGGTGGCGGAAGTGGGAGCGGCCGGTGCCCGCCGAGTGGGCCAGGTCCGCGAGCGAGGCGTCGTCGTCGCCCGCGAGCCGCTCGGCGTAGCGGGCGGCGAGGGCGGCGAGCGCGGTCTCGCTGCGGGCGGACAGCGCGAGGACGGAGGCGGGCCTGCGGTCGTCCGCGGCGGCCGGCGCGGACGCGGCCGGGGCCTGCTCCAGGATCAGGTGGACGTTGGTGCCGCTCAGCCCGAAGCTGCTCACCGCGGCCGTGCGGGGGCCGCCGGTCCGCGGCCAGGGGGTGAGCCGGGTGGGCACCTGGAAGGTGGTGCCGTCGAAGGAGATGTTGGAGTTCAGCCGGGAGAAGTGCAGGTTCGGCGGGATCTCGGCGTGCTCCAGGCACATCGCGGCCTTGATGAGACCGGCGATGCCGGCGGCGGCCTCCAGGTGCCCGATGTTGGTCTTGACCGCGCCGAGGTAGACCGGCGCGCCCTTCTCGCGGCCGTACACGTCGGCCAGGGCCTCGGCCTCGATGGGGTCGCCGAGGCGGGTGCCGGTGCCGTGGGTCTCGACGTAGCCGACCTGGTCGGCGCTCACCCCGGCGGCGGCCAGGGCGCGGCGGAACACATCGCGCTGGGCGGCGCCGTTGGGCGCGGTGATGCCGGCGCTGCGGCCGTCCTGGTTGACCGCGCCGCCGCGGACGACGGCGAGGACGCGGTCCTTGTCGCGCAGGGCGTCGGAGAGCCGCTTGAGGACGACGACGCCGCAGCCCTCGCCGCGCACATAGCCGTCGGCACTGTCGGAGAAGGTCATCGCGCGGCCCTGCCGGGACACCGAGCCGAACTGCGACTGGGAGATCATCAGCAGTGGCGACAGCACCACGTTGACGCCGCCGGCCAGGGCCATGTCGCACTCGCCCAGGCGCAGGCTCTGGCAGGCCTGGTGGACGGCCACGAGCGAGGCGGAGCAGGCGGAGTCGACGGTCAGGTTGGGGCCGCGCAGGTCGAGGAGGTAGGCGATGCGGGCCGGGATGAAGGACTGGGCGGCGCCGGAGCTGGTGTAGGCGCTGACGTCGTCGGGGTGGCGCAGCTGCGCGGTGATGTAGTCCCAGGAGGCGGCGCCCATGAACACGCCGGTGCGGCTGCCGGCGAGGCCGGAGGGGGCCTGGCCCGCGTTCTCCAGCGCCTCCCAGCACACTTGCAGGCTCAGCCGCTGGGCCGGGTCCATCGCCAGGGCCTCGCGCCGGGAGATGCCGAAGAAGTCGTGGTCGAACAGCTCGATGCCGTCGAGGAACGCGCCGGAGCGGGTGTAGATCTTGCCCGGCTTGCCGGCCTCCTCGTCGTAGAACGCCTCGTGGTCCCACCGTCCGGCGGGGATGTCGCCCACGGCGTCGGTGCCCTCGGCGAGCAGCCGCCAGTAGGAGGCGGTGTCGGTGACGCCGCCGGGGAAGCGGCAGCCGGTGCCGACGATGGCGACGGGTTCGCTGCGGGCCCGCTCGTACTCCTCGACCTGGCGCTGGAGGCGGTCCATCGTCAGGTAGGCGCGCTTGAGCGTCTCGGCCGCGGTCAGTTCCTGTCCCGGTGTCATCGCCGGTCCCCCTCGTCGATCTGGGTGGTCTTGGCCATCAGGAGTGCTTCGAGTTCCGTGGCGGACAGCGCGTCGAGATCCGTCGGGCCGTCCGCGGCGAGCGGGCCCGCGCCGTCGGGGGTCCGCGCCGGCGCGGCCGGCGCGCGGGACGCGGCGGGTGCGTCCGGTTCGTCCGGCCGCTGCCCGTCCGGGACCCGGCCGGGCTCCAGCTCGATCTCCATGCGGTCGGCCAGGTACGGCACGAGGGCGTCGACGGTCGGGAAGCGCCAGGTGATGGTGGAGGGCAGCTGGATGTGCAGCGAGGACTCCAGGGACTTGCGCAGCTCCAGGGAGAGCAGCGAGTCGAGGCCCATGCTGGTGAGGGGGGCGCCGGTGTCGATCCTGGCGGGTTCGGCGCCGACGACGCGGGCGGTGACGGCCCGGCAGTGCTCGGTCAGTACGGCCCTGCGGCGGCGGCCGGGCTCGACCGCGAGCATCTGGCGGCGCACCTCGTCGCGCGCTCCCGCGGCGCCCCGGGCGTCCTCGCCGGGCTCGTCGAGGAGGGTGCGCAGCAGGCCGCCGCCGTGGTGGCCGCGGAGCTTCTCGCGGTCCAGCGGCAGGACGCACACCTGGGTGGCGTCGGCGCCCAGGATCCGGTCGAGGGCGGCGATGCCCTGCTCGGGGCTGATGCTCTCGATGCCCCGGGCGGCCAGCGCGCCGCCGCGCTCGGGCCGGGCGGCGAGGCCGATCCGCGACCAGGGGCCCCAGTCGATGCTCAGCGCGGGCAGGCCCAGGGAGCGCCGGTGGTGGGCCAGGGTGTCGAGGAAGGCGCTCGCGGCGGCGTAGTTGCCCTGGCTGGCCGAGCCGAGGACGGCGGCGGCCGAGGAGTACAGGACGAAGAAGTCCAGCTCGCGCTCCACGGTGGCCCGGTGCAGGTGCCAGGCCGCGGCCGACTTCGGGCCCGCGACGGCGCGGAACCTCTCCTCGTCGAGACCGGTGAGCAGACCGTCGTCGAGGACGCCCGCGGCGTGCACGATCCCCGCGAGCGGCGGCAGGGAGCCGTCGACACGGGCCAGCAGGTCCTCGACGGCGCGCCGCTCGGACACGTCGGCGGCGAGGACGGTCACCTCGGCCCGGGCCCGCAGGTCTTCGAGGACCGGCTCGGCGTCCGGGCCGGGTGCGCCGCGGCCGACCAGGACCAGGTGGCGGGCGCCCCGGGCGACGAGGTAGCGGGCCGTCTCCAGGCCGAGTGCGCCGAGCCCGCCGGTGATCAGGTAGGTGCCGAAGGGGCGTACCGGCGCGGCGCCCGGAGCGGTGGTGACGGTCTCGTCGGCGGCCGGCACGAGCACGAGCTTGCCGGTGTGGCGGGCCTTGGCCATCGCGGTGAAGGCGGCGGGGGCGTCGCCGAAGCCGTGGACGGTGACGGGCAGGGCGGTGAAGTCGCCGTGCTCGAAGCCCTGGACGACGTCGGCGAACAGCGCGGCGATCTCGCCCGGCTCCTCGCGGATGGTGCGTTCCAGGTCGACGGCGAGGAAGGCGCGGTTGTCCTTGAAGAACTCCAGGCCGATGTGGCTGTTGTCGTAGATGTCGCGCTTGCCGATCTCCACGAAGCGTCCGCCGGGCGCGAGCAGCCCCAGGGACCGTACGAGGGTCTCGCCGGAGGTGGAGTTGAGGACCACGTCGACGCCGCGGCCGCCGGTGAGGGCGGTGATCTCGGCGGCGAAGTCGAGGGTGCGCGAGTCCATGACGTGCTGGACGCCGAGGCCGCGCAGCATCTCGCGCTTGGCGGGGGTGCCGGCGGTGGCGAACACCCGGGCGCCGCGGCGGCGGGCGACCTGGAGCGCGGCGAGGCCGACGCCGCCGGTCGCGGAGTGGATGAGCACACTGTCGCCCGCGCGCAGCCGGCCGAGGTGTTCGAGGCCGTACACGGCGGTGAGGAAGGCGATGGGCACGGCGGCGGCCTGCTCGTCGTCGAGGGCCGCCGGGGCCGGGGCCACCAGGTGTGCGTCGAGGGTGACGAAGGCCGCCATGGCGCCGGGGCCGGCGGCGATGACCCGGTCGCCGACCCGGTGCCCGCGCACGCCGTCGCCGACGGCGGTGATCCGGCCGGCGCACTCGGCGCCGAGCGGCACGACGCCTTCGGCGCCGGGGTAGGAGTCGAGGGCCTTGAGGACGTCGCTGAAGTTCAGGCCCGCGGCGGTGACCTCGATCTCGATCTGGCCGGGACCGGGCGGGGTGCGGTGCCACCAGGTCGGGCGCAGGCCGGCCAGGGTGCCGGGGCGGAGGGCCAGCAGACGGTGGTTGCCGTCGCGGGCGGCGTCGAAGTGCCAGGCGGGACGCCGGTCCTCGGCGGGCCGGCCGGCGGGGGCCCAGGGCTGGAGCGCGGGCGTCAGGCGTCCCTCGCCGCGCAGGGCGACCTGGTCGTCGTCGCCGGGGCGCAGCACCTCGTCGAGCAGGTGGGCGCCCTCGGCCGCCGGGCGGGCCGGGTCCAGGTCGACGACGGTGGTGCGCAGCTCGGTGTGCTCCAGGCCGATCACCCGGGACAGACCCCACAACGGGGCCTGTCCCACGGCCAGTTCGTCCCCGTCGGCGGCGCGCTGGGCGCCGCGGGTGACCAGGACCAGGCGGGGGGCGGGGTCCTGGCCGGCGCGGGCGAGTTCCTGCACGAGGTGCAGTACCGGCAGGCAGACGCCGCCGTCCTCGCCGGGGCCGGCGTCCAGGGCCCACGCGTGGACGATGCCGTCCGGGCGGACGCCCGCGTCGGCCAGGTCGGCCAGCAGCGCGGTGAGGTCCTCGCGGCGCTCGGGGTCGAGTTCGTAGCGTTCCGCGCCCGCCTTGCGGTAGGCGGGGCCCGCGGTGACGGTGAGGCAGGTGGCGCCGCGCGAACGCAGTGCGGTCGCGAGGCCGGCGGCGGTGGTGCCGGTGTCGGCGAACAGCAGCCAGGTGCCCGGCTGTTGCCCGGTCGCGGGGGAGTCGGCGGGGGCGGGGCGCCAGGCGATGTCGAGCAGCGTCTCACCGAGCGGGTCGGCGGCCTCGGTGCGCTCCAGGCGCTCCAGGGTGATGCCGGTGACCTCGCCGACGGCGGTGCCCGCGTCGTCGTACAGGACGACGGTGGCGCCGGTGATCCGCTCGGCGCCGGGTCGCGCGGTGACGGCGGCGTGGGCCCAGCGGGGTTCGGCGCGGTCGGTGAAGAGGGCGAAGCCGCCGACGGCGACCGGCAGGTAGGTGGCGTCGAGGGGGGTCTCCTGCGCGTCGAGGGCGGCGGCGAGGACCTGGAGGGCGCTGTCGAGCACGGCCGGGTGCACGGGGTGCTCGCCGCGGTCGGCGGTCAGCGCGGTCCGCTCGCGCAGCCGGGCGACGGCCTCGGCCCGGCCCCGCCACAGCTCCTCGACGCCCTGGAACGCGGGGCCGTACGCCAGTCCGGCGCGGCGCAGCGCGGTGTAGTGGTCGTCGGCCGCGCCGGCGGTGGCGCAGCGCGCCCGCACGGCGGCGAGCGGTTCGGCACCGGTGCCCGGGGCGGCGCGGCGGAAGCCCGCCCGCGCGGCCTCGGTCCACTCCTCGTCGGCGCCGGACCGGGTGAACAGCCGCACCGTGCCGGTGTCGGCGGTGCCGGGCAGCAGGACGAGCTGGAGCGTGCTGTCCTCGGCCTGCTCGGGCACCACGGTGAGCCGGGTGAGGGCGACGTCGTCGAGGGCGGCGCCGTCACCGAGGTGCGCGCGGGCCGCGGCGAGCGCGGCGTCCAGCACCAGGGCGGCGGGCAGGACGGGGCTGCCGCCGACCTGATGGTCCGTCAGGTAGGGGAACTCCGCGAGGCCGACGGGCGCCGACCAGTGGACGGTGTGCGGCGTCAGCGCCGACACGGTGCACTCGCGCAGGACCGGGTGGCCGCGGTGCGCGGCCGGCCGGCCGGGCCGCCGCTCGTACCAGCTGCGGGTGCGCTGCCAGGGGTAGGCGGGCAGGTCGGCCATGGGGCCGGCCGGGCCGTGGACGCGGGTGAAGTCGACCGGGTGCCCTGCGGTGTAGAGGCGGCCGAGTTCGGCGAGGGCGGTGGCCCGGCCCGGCTGGTCCCGGCGCAGCGAGGAGACCGCGACCGCGTCGTCGTACGACGCCAGGCGCTCGGTGACGGCGTCGGTGAGCATCGGGTGCGGCGAGACCTCGACGAACACGGTGTGTCCGGTGTCGGCGAGCGCGGTGACGGCGGTGTCGAACAGCACCGGCCGGGTGAGGTTGGACGCCCAGTACTCGGCGTCCAGGCGGTCGCCGGGGACGGTCTCGCCGGTGCCGGTGGAGATCATCGGGATCGCGGTCGGCCGGGGCCGCAACGCGGCCAGCTGCCGCCACAGTTCGGCGGCGACGGGCTCCATCAGGGGGCAGTGGGAGGCGAACTCGACCGACTCCAGGACCTTGCAGTAGAGCCCGTCGTCCGCCAGGGACTTGGCGAACTTCTCGACGGCGGGGCCCTCGCCGGAGAACACGGTGGAGTTCGGGCTGTTGGCGGCCGCGATCCACACCGGCCCCGGGCCGCGCTCGGCCAGCAGGGCGCGGGCCCGGTCCAGGGAGACGCCCGCGACGGCCATCCGGCCCTTTCCGGTGGCCGCGTGCAGGACGGTGCCGCGGTGCAGGGCGATCAGGAGGGCGTCCTCCAGCGAGATCGCGCCCGCGACCTGGGCGGCGGCGATCTCGCCGACGCTGTGCCCGACGACCGCGGCGGGCTCGACGCCCCAGGAGCGCCACAGGGCGGCCAGTGCGATCTGCACGGCGGTCAGGGCGGGCTGGCCGACGGCGGTGTCGAGCAGCCGGGAGTCGGCCGGAGCGGCCGCGAGCTGGTCGAGCAGCGACCAGTCGGTGTGGCGGCGCAGCAGGGCGTCGGCCCGCTCCAGGACGGCGCGGAACACCTTCTCCCCGGCGAGGTCGCCGGTGAGCAGGTCGGCGGCGAGCGGCCACCAGCGGGGCCCCTGCCCGGAGAAGACGAACACCGGCCTGTCCTGCCGGCCGGCCCGGCGCACTCCGGAGCTGAGGCCGGTGGCGTCCTCGGCGCGGCCGAACGCGGCGAGCGCGCCGCGCAGTTCGGCGGCCGTGGTGCCGACGCAGGCCAGCCGGTGCTCGTGGTGGCTGCGCCGGACGGCGGCGGCGGAGGCGAAGGCGCCCACGGGCGTGGTGTCGGTCAGCTTGTCCGCGTAGCGGGCGGCGAGGTCGCGCAGGGCCTGCTCGTCCCGGGCGGAGACGGTCAGCAGCACGGCGCCGTCGGACCCGGCGCCGTCGCGGCCGGCGGTCCGGGGCGGTTCCGCCACCACGACATGGGCGTTGGTGCCGCCGAAGCCGAAGGAGCTGACGCCCGCGAGGGCGGGGGCACCGGTGGGCCACGGCTGGAGGGTGTCGGCGACCCGCAGGGGCAGGTCGGCGAAGGGGATGTGCGGGTTGGGGGAGCGGTAGTGCAGGGTCGGCGGCACCATGCGGTGGCGGACCATCAGGGCCGTCTTGATCAGACCGCCGATTCCCGCGGCGGCCTCCATGTGCCCGAGGTTGGACTTGACCGAGCCGATCAGGCAGGGCCGGTCCGGGGCGCGGCCGTCACCGAGGACCGCGCCGAGGGCCTTGGCCTCGATCGGGTCGCCGAGGATGGTGCCGGTGCCGTGGGCCTCCACGTAGGCGATGTCGGCGGCGCGCACGCCGGCCCGCGCGTGGGCGGCGCGTACGACCGCCTCCTGGGCCTTCGGGTTGGGCGCCATCAGCCCGTTGCTCGCGCCGTCCTGGCCCACGGCGCCGCCCCGGATCACGGCGTGCACGGGGTCGCCGTCGGCCAGGGCCCGGCCGAGCGGCTTGAGGATCACCACGCCGGCGCCCTCGGAGCGCACATAGCCGTCGGCCCCGGCGTCGAACGGCTTGCAGCGGCCGTCGGCGGACATCACTCCGGCCTTGCTGAAGTTGATGGCGAAGGCCGGGGAGAGCACGAGGTTGACGCCGCCGGCGAGGGCCAGGTCGCACTCGCCGCGGGCCAGGCTCGCGCACGCCTGGTTCACCGCCACCAGCGAGGAGGAGCAGGCGGAGTCGACGGCCATGCTCGGGCCGTGCAGGTCCAGCAGGTACGAGATGCGGTTGGCGGCGATGCTCAGCGCGCTGCCGGTGCCGGTGTAGGCGTCGATGGCGTCGAGGTCGCCCAGCTGGCCGGTGGCGTAGTCGAAGGTGGAGATGCCGATGAACACGCCGGTCTGTGTGCCGGACAGCGAGCCGGTGGGCACGCCCGCGTTCTCCAGGGCCTCGAAGGAGACCTCGGCGAGCAGCCGCTGCTGCGGGTCCATACGGGCGGCTTCCGCCTGCGAGATGCCGAAGAAGCCCGCGTCGAAGCGGTCGACGTCGTCGACGAAACCGCCCCAGCGGCTGTTGGTGCGGCCGGGCGCCGAGGGGTCCTCGTCGGTGAACTCCTCGGTGCGCCAGCGCGACGCGGGCACCTCGGTGACCGCGTCGCGGCCCTCGCTCAGCAACTGCCAGAAGCTGTCGGGGCCGTCGACGCCGCCGGGGAAGCGGCAGCCGATGCCGATGATGGCGATCGGCTCGTCCGCACCGGGCACGTCCGTGGTGTCCGCGGTCGCCGGTGCGGTTGCCGGGGCCGTGAGGGTGGTGGCGGGCTCGTCGGCGGCCGCGGGCGCCGCGGGGCCGGCGGGCCGCCCGGCCAGGTGCCGGGCCAGCTTGGCGGCGGTGGGGTGCTCCCAGACCAGGCCGGCTTCGAGCGGGACGCCGAGGCGGCGTTCCAGGTCGCCGACCATCGTGACCATCTCCACGGACCGCAGCCCGTATCCGGCGAACGGCAGCTCCGGGTCGATGGTGCCGAGCGGCCTCCCGGTCGCGGCGGCCAGCGCCTCGCGCAGCCACAGCTGGATCACGGCGGCGTCCGGTACGGCGCTGACCGCGCCCGCCGCCGCCTGCGTGTCCTGCACCGCCGGGCCGGAGCCGGCCTCGTCCGCCCGCCACAGCGCGAGCGGCTCGAAGGTACCGGCGAGGAGGTCGTTGACGCAGGCCTGGCGCTGGAGTTTGCCGCTGGAGGTCTTCGGCACCGTCCCGGTGCGGGCCAGGGCGACGATGTACGGCTGCAGGCCGTGCTCGCGGGCGACCTCGGCGCGGATCGCGTCGATGACCCGGGCGCGGTCCTCGGGCGAGCGGCTGCCGCGGTACTCCTGGACGACGACGAGGCGTTCCTCGCCGTCGATCTCGCGCGCGCCGGCCACCCCGCAGCCCGGCCGCAGGCCCGGGTCGACGCTCTCGACGGTGCGCTCGATGTCCTGCGGGTAGTGGTTGCGGCCCGCGACGATGACGACGTCCTTGATGCGGCCGGTGACGTAGATCTGGCCGCCGTCGGAGAAACCGAGGTCGCCGGTACGAAGGAACGTTCCCTCTCCGGTGTCGAGGCGGGCCCGGAAGGTCTCCTCGGTGGCCTCGGGGCGGCGCCAGTAGCCGTGTGCGACGCTCGGCCCCGAGACCCATATCTCGCCGACCCGGCCGTCGGGCAGGGCGGCGTGGGTCCGCGGGTCCACGACGGCGACGCGCTGGTCGTGGAGGGAGACGCCGCAGCTGGGCAGGTTGCGCGAGGCCTCGCCCGGGGCCGCGTCCTCGGCGGTGCCCACCAGGAGCGCCTCGGCCCGCAGGTCGCGGTGGACGGGCTCGGCGGCCGGGTCCCCGGTGGAGACCACCAGGGTGGCCTCGGCCAGACCGTAGGACGGGGCGTGGGTGGTGGGCCGGAAGCCGCACTCGGCGAAGGTGCGCGAGAACCGGTCCATGGTCTGCTTGCGGACCGGCTCCGCGCCGTTGAGGGCGACGCGCCAGGTGCTCAGGTCCAGGGTCTGCCGGTCCTCCTCGGTGACCTTGGCCACCGCGAGGTCGTAGGCGAAGTTCGGGGCGGGGCTCGCGGTGGCGCCGGCGTCGGAGATCGCGCGCAGCCAGCGCAGCGGCCGCTTCAGGAACGAGTACGGCGACATGAAGGTGACCGGGTAGCCGCCGTGGGCCGGGGTGAGCAGGCCCATGATGAGGCCGAGGTCGTGGAAGGGCGGCAGCCAGCTCACCATGTGCTGGCGGAGGTCGCCGGCGAAGAACTGCCGGTTCATCTCCGAGATGTTGTGCATCAGGTTGCCGTGGCTGACCATCACGCCCTTGGGGCTGCTGGTGGAGCCGGAGGTGTACTGCAGGAACGCGAGGTCGTCGAGACCGGTGCCGGGGGCGCGCCAGCTGTCGGCGGCGGCGGTGTCGATGTCGTCGACGGCGATCCAGACGATGTCCCGCAGCGCCGGGGCGTGTTCGGCGAAGCGCTCGACGAGGGCGACCGTCGCGGCGGGCGCGAGGACCACGGCGGGCTCGGCGTCCTCGACGATGGCGGTCAGCCGCGGCAGGGTGCGCATCGGGAACGCCGGGTCCGGCGGGTAGACCGGCACGGCGATGACGTCGGCGTACAGGCAGGCGAAGAACGAGGTGACGTAGTCCAGTCCGGCCGGGCACATGATCAGGGCGCGCTCCCCGGCGGGGAAGCGCTCCTGCAGCGCCGCGGCGATCGTGCGGGCGCGCAGGTCCAGCTCGGCGTTGCCGAGGGTCTGTGGCTCGCCCTCGCCGTCCACGAGGAAGCGGAAGATCGAGTCCTGTGCGTGCTCGCCCAGGACCGTACGGAAATGGTCGACAAGCGATCGTGCGTCCCGGCCCGGCATCCGACCGTCCTCTCAATATCGAACGTGCGTGAACTCATACGGAGTACGCGGATCGTGCCGCGCCTTCCTGCTGATTGCTTTGTCTGCGCCGTGCTCGGCGCAGAGGCCGGAGTGCGGCCGGGAGAATCGGAAGAAGATGATTCGAGGAGGCGGTCGGGGAAATGTCGGCCGCTATGTCGCCGACCGGAACTCCCGATGGAATCCCGCCATTTGCCGTCAGCATCCAACACGTCCCTCGGGACCGTCAAGAAACAGCTGACGCAAGGCTGTTGACGTGACGTCAGGCGGTGCGGAACCTGTTGATCGCCGGCTCGTGCCGGGCCCGCAGCTCCGGGTCGGTGACCCCGAGCCCTTCCCCGGGAGCCAGGCACAGCACCCCGACCTTGCCCTGGTGCAGGTTGTGGTGGACGTCGTGCACGGCCTGGGGGGTGCCCTCCAGCGGCACCACCCGCGACAGCGTGGGATGCACCTGGCCCTTGGCGATGAGCCGGTTGGCCTCCCACGCCTCGCGGTAGTTCGCGAAGTGCGTGCCGACGATGCGCTTGAGGTTCATCCACAGATACCGGTTGTCGAAGACGTGCTCGTACCCCGAGGTGGACGCGCAGGTCACGACGGTGCCGCCGCGGCGGGCCACGTACACGCTCGCGCCGAACGTCTCGCGGCCCGGGTGCTCGAAGACGATGTCCGGGTCGTCGCCGCCGGTCAGTTCCCTGATCCGGGAGCCGAACCGCCGCCACTCACGCGGGTCCTGCGTCTGCTCGTCCTTCCAGAACCGGTAGCCCTCGGCGCTGCGGTCGATCACCAGCTCCGCGCCCATCCGCCGGGCGGCCTGCGCCTTCTGCGGGCTGGACACCACGCACACCGGCGTCGCCCCGCCGTTGAGGACCAGCTGGGTGGCGTACGAGCCCAGTCCGCCGGTGGCGCCCCAGATCAGCACGGTGTCGCCCTGCTTGAGCCGGGCGCCGCCCGCGGAGACCAGCTGCCGGTAGGCGGTGGAGTTCACCAGCCCCGAGGCGGCCGACTCCTCCCAGGTGAGGTGACGCGGCTTGGGCATCAGCTGGTTGGCCTTGACCAGCGCCAGCTCGGCCAGCCCGCCGAAGTTCGTCTCGAACCCCCAGATGCGCTGTTCCGGGTCGAGCATGGTGTCGGCGTGCCCGTCGGGGTGGTCCAGCTCCACGGACAGGCAGTGCGCGACCACCTGGTCCCCGGGACGCCAGGCCGCGACCCCCTCGCCGCAGCGCAGCACCACGCCGGCCAGGTCCGAGCCCAGCACGTGGTACGGCAGGTCGTGCCGGGCCGCCTGCGGCGAGGTGCGGCCGTAGCGGGACAGGAAAGCGAACGTCGGCATCGGCTCGAAGATCGAGGACCACACCGTGTTGTGGTTGATCCCGCTCGCCATCACCGCCACCAGCACCTCGCCCGCGGCCGGTTCGGGGGTGGCCACCTCGTCCAGGTGCAGCGACCGGCGCGGGTCCTTGTCCAGGCCCGCCAGCCCCTCGAACATCGCCGTTTCGTCGGCGTGCAGCGCCACTCCCCGGTAGAACTCGGGCACCGGCAGGCGGCCCACCTCGTCGAGTTCGCCCGCGAGGATCGCATCGAGGATCTTTTGCATGGTCTCCGGACCTCTTTCCGGCTCAGTCCGCAAAAAACAGAACGCGATTGATTCGCGTTTCCCGCGGGGAGAAAAGCGATGGAATTACGGGGGCAAGCGCGGAATGCATGCTGGCACCCGGAGCGCGGCCGAGTCCAGTGGCCAACGGTTCGCGTACGGTGCATCAAATCGTGTTCGATGACGGGTACTTGCCGGGAGGTTTCACGTGGTTGTATTCCAGCCATCCGCGGCCGCGCCTCCCGGTGGCGGTGTTCAAGTGGTCAGCAGTGGGCAGTTGAACGCCTCCGCGGGGCGGTCCGGCGGGTATTTCCGCACGGTGCGCGCGTGCTTAGGGGATCCCCCTGATATGCGCGTAAGGGTTGCCCCTGATGCTGGAGGCTCCTCGTCCGGTTACGTTGAGACAGGTGGACTGAACAGGGCATCTTCGTGTCGCCTTGCAGTGACCGTCTGCGCGAGAAAAACACCGTGCACCCGGATTTGACCACCCGGGTGACGAGACCGAGGAGGATTCTGTGACCGACATGGGTGCCGGGAGTTCCGTGAAGGAGTCGCGTATGCGCACCACGTCCGCCGGCTGGACGGCCGGGCGCGTCACCGCCGTCGTGGTCGGTGCGATCTTGTCCCTCGTCGCGCTGACGCTCGTCGGTCTGGGCGGCACCGCCACCTACATGGCCTCGCACGACGGCGGTTACATCGATCTGGGCACCGCCAAGTACGCACACCGCACCGACACCTACGCGATGGCCACCGACAGCTGGCGCGCCGACAAGCAGATGGGGGGCCTGCTCGACGACATCCGGATCACCTTCAAGCCGGACAACCCCTCCGCCCCGGTGTTCGTCGGCCTCGCCGACCAGGCGAAGCTGGGCCAGTACCTGGACGGCGTCCAGCACGTGACCATCCACGACTCCAGCGACAAGGGCGACAGCGCGAGCACACACACCGGCGGCACGCCCAAGACGCCCCCGGCCCAGGCCGGCGTATGGGTCGCCAAGGCCAGCGGGCAGGGGGCGCAGACGCTGAACTGGTCCGTGAAGTCGGGTGACGTCCAGGCGGTCGTCATGAAGGCCGACGGATCGCGCGGCCAGTCCGGCCATGTCACCGTGGCGGCGAAGGTCGCGGGGCTGACCTGGATCGGCATCGTGACGCTGGTCGTCGGCTTGCTCCTGCTGGCCGGTTCGGTGTGGCTGATCGTGCGCCCGGTCCGCCGGGCCCGGGGGCGCACCGCCTGACCTCCCCTTCGAAGCGGCACACGGCGCAGGCACGGCTCCCCCGTGCCTGCGCCGTTGTGCTGTCCGTTCACCCGCCCCAACCCCGCTTTCCCCGCCCGGAGTTGATTCACCGTGCCGGGGCGGGCGACCATCCACGGGGGCAGCTCGACCCCTTCGGGGCGCACGACGCGGGGGCCGGGCACCGGGCCGCGGCGGCGAACATGGACAGCGCGATCACCGGTCGGTAGACAGGCACGTGAAGCTCCGGGCGGAAGGCTGATCGTGGCCGCACCCTGGCGGCTCCGTCTCTTCCCAGGCACTCGCCCGTACCCGACCCGCCGGCGGACCCGCCGAGTCGAACCAGCCCGCGACACGGCCGTATCCGCTGCTCGCGGCGGGGAACGCGCCGCGCACGGACGGCCACGGCGCACGCGACGGCACCGCGACCCGCCAGGGCGACAGCACAGGTTGACGAACTCCTCGCCGCGAAGACCAACGATCAGGAGACTGGCGCATGACCGACATCGACCTGACCAGCCTCACGCCGGAGCAGAAGCGCGCGCTGCTGGCAGAGCGGTTGCGGCGCAGGAACGGCCCGCGGCCACCGGCGCGCGAACGGCGGTTCGCCGCGTCGTTCCCCCAGCAGCGCATGTGGTTCCTGGACCAGCTCAACCCGGGCAGCGCCGCCTACAACATCCCGGCGGCCGTGCGCGTGCACGGCCCGCTCGACCTGGAGCTGTGGCGCCGCAGCCTCGCCGAGATCGTGCGCAGGCACGAGTCGCTGCGCACCACGTTCGAGGAGGCCGACGGCGAGCCCGTGCAGGTCGTGCACGAGAGCGGCGAGCTGGAACTGACCGTCGAGGAGTGCGCGCACCTGCGCGGCCCGGACGGCGAGGAGGGCGTCAAGGAGCTGGCGCGCCGGGAGTTCGCCCGCCCCTTCGACCTGGGCACCGGGCCGCTGATGCGGATGAAGTTCCTGCGCCTGGCCGCCGACGAGCACGTCCTGCTGCTCACCATGCACCACATCGTCGCCGACCTGTGGTCGACATCGGTGCTCTTCGGCGAGCTGGTCGCGCTCTACCAGGGCTGTCTGACCGGCACCGGCGCCGAACTGCCCGAGCTCTCCGTCCAGTACGCCGACTACGCGGCCTGGCAACGCAAGCAGCTGGCCGGGCCGGGCTTCGCGGCCGAACTGGAGTACTGGAAGACGGCACTTGAGGGCGCCGCGCCCATCCTCGAACTGCCCACCGACCGGCCGCGGCCCGCGGTGCTCGGCTCGGCCGGCGCCTCCCGGCCCTTCCGCCTGCCCGCCTCGGTGATGAGCGGCGTGCGCGAGCTGAGCCGGCGCACCGGCACCACCCCGTTCATGACCCTGCTCGCCGCCTACGTCGCCCTGCTGCACCGCTACAGCAGGCAGGAGGACGTCGTCGTCGGCGTGCCCGTGGCCAACCGCGGACACTCCCAGGTCGAGCAGCTCATCGGCTACTTCGTCAACACGCTCGCGATCCGCAGCGACGTCTCCGGCAACCCGACCTTCACCGACCTGCTGGGCCGGGTGCGCGGCGCGGCCCTCGGCGCCTTCGCCCACCAGGAGGTGCCCTTCGAGCGACTGGTGGAGGAGCTGCGCCCGGAGCGCGACCTGTCGCGCTCGCCGATATTCCAGGTGTCGTTCGTCTACCAGAACATCCCCGTGCCGGAGTTCGGCGTCGGCGGTCTGAGTCTGGAACTGATGGACATGGAGAGCTCCACCGCACGCTTCGACCTGGAGCTGCAGGTGTTCGAGCAGGGCGAGGAGCTGAGCGGCTGGTTCGAGTACAACACCGAGCTGTTCGACGCGGCCACGATCGACCGCATGGGCGGCCATCTGCGGGTGCTCCTCGACAACCTGCTCGCCGACCCGGACCAGCCCGTCCTGGACGTCGCGCTGCTGACCGAGGACGAGCAGCGTGCGCAGTACCAGGAGCGTGCGGACACCCTGAGCGAGTGGCCCGACCAGCTGCTCACCCACCAGCGCATCGAGCGGCAGGCGGCGCTGCGGCCCGACGCCGAGGCCGTGTACTGCCAGGGCGAGACGCTCACCTACGGCCGGCTCGACGCATCCGCCAACCAGTTGGCCCGCAGGCTGCAGCGGCTCGGGGTGGGCCGCGACGTGCTGGTCGGGGTCTGCCTGGAGCGCTCGCTCGACATGGTCGTCGCCGTGCTGGCCGTACTGAAGGCGGGCGGCGCCTATGTGCCGGTCGACCCGAAGCTGCCCGCCGACCGGATCGCGTTCATGACCGAGGACGCCGGACTGCCCGTCCTGATCACCCAGAGTTCGGTCGCGCCGGGCCTGCCGCGGTCCGGGGCCACGACGCTGTGCGTGGACGAGCTGCGCGAGGAACTCGCCGCCGAGTCCGCCGAGCCCCTCGACGCCCCGGTCGAGGGCGCGGACCTCGCCTATGTGATCTACACGTCGGGCTCGACCGGCCGCCCGAAGGGCGTCCAGCTGCCCCACCGGGCCCTGCGCAACCTCTTCTGGGCGATGAAGCAGTGGCCGGGCATCGACGCCGGCGACAGCCTGCTCGCGGTCACCACGCTGTCGTTCGACATCGCCACGCTGGAGCTGCTGCTGCCGCTCGTCGAGGGTGCCCGCGTGGTGCTCGCCACCCGTGCGGTGGCCACCGACGGCAAGCTGCTGGCCGAGGAGATGGCCACCACCGGCGCCACCATGATGCAGGCCACCCCCTCCACCTGGCGGATGCTGCTCGACGCGGGCTGGCCGGGCCGCCCGGGCCTGCGCGGGCTGATCTGCGGCGAGGCACTGCCCCCCGACCTGGCGCGCCGCCTGCTGGCCAAGGGCGTGGACCTGTGGAACATGTACGGCCCGAGCGAGACCACGATCTACTCCCTGGGCACCCGGATCGTGGACGACACGATCACCATCGGCCGGCCGATCGCCAACACCGAGGTGCACATCCTCGACCCCGAGGGCCGTCCGGTGCCGCCGGGCGTCCCCGGCGAACTGTGCATCGGCGGAGCCGGTCTCGCGCGCGGCTACATCAACCGGCCGGAGCTGACGGATCGTCAGTTCGTCCCCAACCCCTTCGACTCCGGCCTCGCCGACCGGCTGTACCGCACCGGGGACCTGGTACGGCGCCGGGTGGACGGCACCGTCGACTACCTCGGCCGGCTCGACCACCAGGTCAAGCTGCGCGGCTACCGGATCGAGCTGGGCGAGATCGAGTCGGTGCTGATGCGCCGGGAGCAGGTGAAGGACTCGGTCGTCGTGGTCCGCGAGGACCAGCCGGGCGACCAGCGGCTCGTCGCCTACGTGGTGCCCGACCCGGCGGCCGGCGACGCCGACGGACTGCGCCGCCGCCTGCGCGCGGCGCTGGCCGAGAAGCTCCCCGACTACATGGTCCCGGCCTCCTTCGTGTTCCTCGACGCGCTGCCGCTGACCCCCAGCGGCAAGACCGACCGCGGCGCGCTGCCCGCCCCCGAGGGACAGGAGACCCGCACGGCGGCGGTGTACGTCGCGCCCCGCGACGCCGAGGAAGAAGCGCTGTGCGCACTGTTCGCCCAGGTGCTGAACGTGCCCGAGGTGGGTATCGACGACGGCTTCTTCGCTCTCGGCGGGCACTCGCTGCTCGCCACCCGGCTGGTGGCGCGCGTCCGCGCCACGCTCGGCGTCGAGCTGCCGGTGCGCGCCCTGTTCGAGAAGCAGACGGTGGCCGAGCTGGCCGAACTGCTGCGCCGGGGCGGCGGCGAGACACGGCCCGCGCTCGGCCCCGTGACCCGGCCCGACCCGCTGCCGCTGTCCTTCGCCCAGCGCCGGCTGTGGTTCCTGCACCAGATGGAGGGCCCCTCGCCCACCTACAACCTGCCGGTGGTGCTGCGCCTGACCGGCGCCCTGGACGTGGACTGCCTGCGCGCGGCCCTCACCGACGTCGTCGCCCGCCACGAGGCGCTGCGGACCGTCTACCCGGACACGGGAGCGGTGGCCTGCCAGCAGATCCTCGACCCCGGGCAGGCACGCCCCGCGCTGGCGGTGACCGAGGTCGACGAGGCCGGCCTGGACGAGGCGGTGGCCGCCGCGGTCCGGCACACCTTCGACCTGACCCGGGAGATCCCGCTGCACGCGCAGCTGTTCGCGGTCGGCGACGACGTCCATGTGCTGGCCGTCGTCGTGCACCACATCGCGGCGGACGGCTGGTCGCTGACCCCGCTGCGGCTCGATCTGGCCACCGCCTACCGGGCCCGGCTGGCCGGCCACGCCCCCGCCTGGGCGCCGCTGCCCGTGCAGTACGCCGACTACGCCCTGTGGCAGCGTCAGTACCTCGGCGCGCAGGACGACCCCGAGAGCACCTGGTCGCGCCAGCTCGGCTACTGGCGCGACGCGCTGGAGGGCCTGCCGGAGCGGATCGCCCTGCCCGTCGACCGTCCGCACCCGGCCGAGGCGTCCCACGACGGGGACACGCTCACCTTCCAGTGGGACGCGGACCTGCACGAGGGGCTGGCCCGGCTGGCCCGGGGCTGCGACGTCAGCATGTTCATGGTGCTCGACGCGGCGCTGGCGGTGCTGCTCAGCCGCCTCGGCGCAGGCTCGGACATCCCCGTCGGCGTGGCCACCGCCGGACGCGACGACCAGGCCACCGAGAACCTGATCGGCTTCTTCACCAACACCCTTGTGCTGCGCACCCGGGTGTCGGACCGCCAGACGTTCCGTGAACTGCTCGCCGCGGTGCACGAACGCACCCTCGACGCGCTCGCCCACCAGGACATCCCCTTCGAGTCCCTCGTGGACAGCCTGCGGCCGGCCCGCACGATGTCCCACCACCCGCTCGTCCAGGTCATGCTGTCCTGGCAGACCGTGACCGACGAGACCCTGGACCTGCCCGGCATCGAGGCGGCGCCGGTGGTCAGGAGCACCGGCACGGCGCGGATGGACCTGGTCCTGCTGGCGCACGAGCACCTCGCGGCCGACGGCACACCGGGCGGCATCGACGGCGGCATCGAGTACAACGCCGACGTCTTCGACCCGGAGACCGTACGCACCATGCTGCGCAGGCTGCGCCAGGTGGTGCTGGCGATGATCGCCGATCCCGACCAGCCGGTCGGCGACGTCGACCTGCTCACCCCGGCCGAGCGGCACCGCGTGCTGCGGGAGTGGAACGGCACGGCCGGCGAGGAGCCCGCGGCCGCACTGCCCGAGCTGTTCGAGGCACAGGCGGCCCGCACCCCGGACGCCGTCGCCGTCTCCTGCGGCGACGAGCGGCTGACCTACCGCGAGCTGTCCGCGATCTCGGACCGGCTCGCCGCGCGGCTGCGCGAGCGCGGCATCGGCGCCGACGGCGGCGAGGACGCGGTGTGCCTGCTGATGGAGCGCTCCGTGCGGGTGCCCGCGGCGATCCTGGCCGTGCTCAAGGCCGGCGGCGTGTATGTGCCCCTGGACCCCCGCTACCCCGACTCCCGCATGCGGCTGATCATGGCCGAGACAGGGGCGGGCCTGCTCCTGGTGGACGGGGACGGGCTGGAGTACCCGGCCGTCGACGGGGTGCGCGCCCTCGACGTGGCCGCCGAACTGGCCGCCGCCGACGAGGCGCCGGACCCTGTCGCCCCGGCCGCGGGCGGCCCGGACCGGATGGCGTACGTCATGTTCACCTCCGGTTCCACCGGGCGGCCCAAGGGCGTGGCGGTCACCCACCGGAACGTGGCGAGCCTCGCCGCCGACCACGTGTGGCGCGGCGGCAACCACACCCGCGTCCTGATGCACGCCCCGACCGCCTTCGACGCCTCCACCTACGAACTGTGGGTGCCGCTGCTGGCCGGCGGCGAGGTGGTCGTCGCGCCGCCCGGGGAGCTGGACCCGGACGTGCTGGTGCGCACCATCCGCGAACAGCGCGTCACCGCGGCCTTCTTCACGGCCGCGCTCTTCAACCTGCTGGTCGAACGGGACCCCGCGGCACTGGCCGGGATGCGCGAGGTGATGGCCGGCGGCGAGGCGCTCTCGCCTCCCGTGGTGGCCCGGGCGCTGGCCGCGTGGCCGAAGACCGTGCTCACCAACGGCTACGGCCCGACGGAGACGACCACGTTCGCCGTGCTGCACAGCACCCGCGAGGTGACCGACGGCACCGTGCCGATCGGCACGCCGATGGACGACACCCGCGCCTACGTCCTCGACGAGCGGCTGCGCCCGGTCCCGGTCGGCGTCCCCGGCGAGCTGTACCTCGCCGGATCGGGCCTCGCCCGCGGCTACTTCGCCCAGCCCGGCCTGACCGCCCAGCGCTTCGTCGGCTGCCCGTACGGCACACCGGGGACACGCATGTACCGCACCGGCGACCTGGTGCGCTGGCGCGCGGACGGGCGGATCGAGTACCTCGGCCGGACCGACGACCAGGTCAAGATCCGCGGCTTCCGCATCGAGCCGGGCGAGATCGAGAACACGCTCGGCGCACACCCGGCCGTGGCGGACGCCGCCGTGGTGGTGCACACCAAGCCCTCCGGCGGCAAGGACCTCGTCGGCTACGCCGTACTCGCCGACGGCGCCCTCGCCGAGCCCGCCGAATTGCGCGCGTTCGTGGCCGAACGGCTGCCGCAGTACATGGTGCCCGTCGTGGTGATGGTGCTCGACGCGTTCCCGATGACCGGCAACGGCAAGCTCGACCGCCGTGCGCTGCCCGCCCCGGACCTGGGCGCCGCAGCCCCGTCCCGGGCGGCGCGGACCCCGGTCGAGCGGACCCTCGCCGCCGTGTTCGCCGAGGTGCTCGGGCTGCCGGAGGTCGGCGCCGGGAGCGGCTTCTTCGACCTGGGCGGGGACAGCATCCAGGCTACCCAGCTGGTCGCCCAGTCCCGCACGGCCGGCCTGGTGTTCACCGTCCGCGACGTGTTCACCCACCAGACGGTGGAGGCGATCGCCCGTGTGGCGCGGCCGGCCGGCGAGGAGGCCGCGGCGAGCGTCACCGACATCGGCACCGGCGAGATCCCGCTGCTGCCCGTCGTGGAACGGCAGCGGCAGCTGGGCGGCTCGGTGGTCGGCTTCGACCTGTCCGCGACCGTCGGCCTGCCGTCCGGCGTGGACGAGGCCCGGCTGGTCACGACGCTCCAGGCGGTCGTCGACCGGCACGACGCCCTGCGCACACGGCTGGTGACCGGGCCCGACGGGCAGTGGTCGCTGCACGCCGACGAGCCCGGCACGCTGCGGGTCGCCGACGTCCTGCGCCGCGTGGACATCAGCGCGTCGGCCGACGCCGACGCGCGGGCGCTGATCGCCGAGGAGACGGCCGCGGCCAAGCGGCGGCTCGACCCGGCGAAGGGCGCGATGCTCCAGCCGGTGTGGTTCGACGCCGGGCCCGGGCGCCCGGGCCGGCTGCTCCTCGCCGTGCACCACTTCGCCGTCGACGGAGTGTCCTGGCGGATCCTGCTGTCCGACATCGCCGTCGCCTGGGAGGCGGTCACCGCGCGGCGTGAGCCGCTGCTCGCACCGGTGGCCACGTCCCTGCGCGGCTGGGCGCAGCGGGTGGCCACCGGCGAGGGCATCGCCCGGCACCGCGCCGAACTGCCGGTGTGGCAGGACGTCCTGCGGGGCGCCGAGCCGCTGCTGGCCGCGGAGCTGGACGCCGATCGCGACGTCACCGGCACCGAGGGGCGGCTGACGCTGACCCTGTCGGCCGAGGACACCGCGCCGTTGGCCGGGCAGGTCCCCGCGGTGCTCCGCCGCGGCATCCAGGACGTGCTGCTGACCGCCTTCGGACTCGCCGTCGGCCGCTGGCGCGCCCGCCGCCACGGCGGCGCCGGCGCCCCGGTGGTCCTGGACGTGGAGAGCCACGGCAGGCACGAGCACCTGGTCGACGGCATCGACCTGTCCCGCACGGTGGGCTGGTTCACCAGCGTCCACCCGGTCCGCCTCGACTGCGCCGCGCTGCCCTGGGACGAGGTCGCCGGGGCGGGCGGCGAGCTGGCCGCCGCCCTCGCGCGCACCTCCGCACAGCTGCGGGCGCTCCCGGCGAGCGGCCTCGGCTACGGGGTGCTGCGCCACCTGGACCCGCAGTCCGCGCCGCAGCTCGCGGCGCTGCCCGCACCGCAGGTGCTGTTCAACTACCTCGGCCGGGTGCCCGTCACCGACGAGGAACGGCCCTGGCTGCCGCTGCGCGACGACACCGCGCCCGGTACCACCGGCGTGCGGCCGCTGTCCCACCCGATCGAACTCAACGCCGTCACCCAGGACGGCCCGGACGGCCCGCGGCTGGTGGCCAACTGGAGCTGGGCGAGCTCGCTGCTCACCGAGGACGAGGTCCGCGAACTGGCGCAGGCCTGGTTCGAGGCGCTGCGCGCCGTCGTCCGGTGTGCCGACGCGGTCGAGAACGGCACGGTCGAGCTGCCCCGCGAGGACGACGCGCACGCCGCGGCCGTCGGCGCGGCCGACCTGCTGGGCGCCGCGATCCCCAGGGCCGACCGCAGCGACGGCGCCGGGCTGTCCTTCGGGCAGCTGGAGTTCCTGCTCCAGCCGGTCGGCCCCAACCACGCGCACCACGCCGTCATCACCGCGTACCGCGTGCGCGGCGAGCTGGACACCGTCGCACTGCGCCGCTCCCTGGACGACCTGGTGCGCCGCCACGACATTCTGCGCACCCGCTACGTCCAGCGCGGCTCGGCGACCCTGCAGTTCGCCGACGGCCGGCCCGAGTGGCCGCTCGACACCGCCGACCTGCGCGCCCACGAGGGCGAGGCGCGGCAGGAGCGGCTGCGCGAACTGCTCACCGAGGAGACCAGGCGGCCGTTCCGCATCGAGGACGGCAACCTGGTGCGCGCCCTGCTCGTGCGGCTCGCCGACCGGGAACACGCGCTGGTCCTCGTCGCCCACCACATCCTGGTGGACCACTGGGGCTTCCTCGTGGTCTTCGACGAGCTGTCGACGCTGTACGCGGCCCACGCGGCGGGACGCCGGCCGCAGCTGCCCGACGTCATGGTCCAGCACCTGGACTACGCGGCCTGGGAACAGGGGCTGCTGGCCAGCGGCGCGCTCGACGAACACGTCGGCCACTGGCGCAGGGAGCTGGACGGTGCGGCGCGGCGGCTCGACTTCGAGGCGCCGGAGCACCAGCTCGACGACTTCATCGAGGGCTTCAGCCACAGTGTCGTGGTCGGCGCCGAGGTCATGACGGCGGTGAAGGAGGCCGCCCGCCGCGAGGGCGTGACCCTCTTCATGATGCTGATGTCGGCGTTCCACGTGCTGCTGCACAGCTACTCGGGCGCCACCGACATCGCGGTCAGCCACCCGCTGGCGGGCCGCGAACGGCCGGAGACCAGGGCGATGGTCGGCCCGTTCATCAACATCATCCTCAACCGGTCGCGGATGGCGGACGACCCGACGTTCCGCGAACTGGTCCAGCGGGTCCTCCAGGGCGAGCTGGACGCGTACTCGCACCAGAACGTGCCGGTGCGCGCGCTCGTGCACGACGGCGTCGTCGGCGACGGCAACCAGCTGCCCCTGCGCGTGATGCTCAACCTGCTCGGCGTGCCGAGCCGGACGCTCACCCTGGACGGGCTGGAGGTGACACCGCTGGGCGTGCAGGTCGGCGACGTGACCCCGCTCCCGGAGCTGATCACCGCGATCGAGCCGCACAACCTCGACCTCTACCTGGTGGCCCGCGACGTCGAGGGCGAGCTGCACGGCCTGTGGGTGTACTCGCCGGACTACATCGAGCCGGCCGTCATGGGCGCGATCGTCCGCCAGTGGCCGCTGGTCCTCGAACTCATCGCCCACCACCCGGAGTTGACGGTTTCCCAGCTGCGCGCGCGCGTGCGGGCCGAACAGGAGTAGAGAACATGACCAAAACCACGCACGCCGTCACGGGCGGGCTGCCGACGCACCGGGAGCGGCCGTTCGACCCGCCCCGGGCGCTGCGCACCGAGGGCCCGATCGGCCGGATGACCTTCCCCGACGGATACGAGGGCTGGCTCGTCACCGGGCACCGGCAGGGCCGGCAGATCCTGTCCGACAAGCGGTTCAGCTCGCACGCCTCGCACAAGCACCTGGCGTTCCCCTCCGACCGCCCGTCGGACCTGGAGGCGGACATCCCGGGCCTGTTCGAGCACATGGACCCGCCGGACCACACCCGGTTCCGGCGGCGCCTGGCCGGTCAGTTCACGCTGCGCCGGATGCGCCTGCTCGCCTCGCGGATCGAGGAGATCACCGCGCAGTACGCCGACGCGATGCTGCGCAAGGGACCGCCCGCGGACCTGGTCGCCGACTACGCGGTACCGGTGTCCTCGCAGGTGATCTGCGAGCTGCTCGGCGTGCCGGTCGGCGACCGGGACCGGTTCGTGGGCGACTCGGAGAACCTGCTGCGCCTGGACGTCGACCCGCAGCAGGCACAGGCCTCGCTGAAGGACCTCGTCGACCTCACCGGCGAACTGCTCCTGCGCAAGCAGGCCGAGCCGGCCGACGACGTGCTGAGCGTGCTGGTGGCCGGGGACGACATCAGCCTCCAGGAGTCCGTCGGCGCCACCTTGCTGCTCCTGGTCGCCGGGCACGAGACCACCGCCAACATGCTCTCGCTCGGCACGTACGCGCTGCTGGACAACCCGGACCAGATGGCCCTGCTGCGCGCGGACGAGTCGCTGATCGAGAGCGCCGTCGAGGAACTGCTGCGCTACCTCACCGTCGTCCACGTGGGCGTGCAGCGCACCCCCACCGAGGACGTCGAGATCGACGGGGTGACCCTGCGCAAGGGGGAGACGGTGCTGATCCACCTCCCCACCGCGAACCGCGACCCGGAGCAGTTCCCCGACCCGGACCGCCTCGACGTCACCCGGGGCGGACACAGCCACCTCACCTTCAGCCACGGCATCCACCAGTGCCTCGGCCAGCAGCTGGCCCGGCTGGAACTGCGCATCGGCTACACCGCGCTGCTGCGGCGCTTCCCGGACCTGCGCATCGCCGGGAACCCGGACGAGATCCCGATGCGCTCCGACATGGCCGTCTACGGCGTGCACCGGCTGCCGGTGACGTGGTGAACGGCCGCGGCGAGAAGGAGAGCACCATGGCGAACCCGTTCGACGACCCCGACGGCGTCTACCGGGTACTGGTCAACGCCGAGCAGCAGTACAGCCTCTGGCCGGGCGACATCGGCGTGCCCGCCGGCTGGTCGCCGGTGTTCGGTCCGGGCACCCGGGACGCCTGCGTCGAGTACGCCGAGTCCCACTGGAGCGACATGCGCCCGGCCTCGCTGCGGGCGGCCCGGTGACGACCGCGACGGTGCCGCGCTCGCCCCTGCGGAGCCGCCAGTTCCGCAGGGTCGTCGCCGCGGAGTTCACCTCCTCCGTCGGCACCCAGATGACCACGCTCGCACTGCCCTGGTTCGTGCTGATGACCAGCGGCTCACCGGCGCGCATGGGCCTGGTGTTCCTCATCCAGATCCTGCCGGTGCCGCTGCTGAGCATGCCGGCGGGACTGGTCGTGGCCCGCTGGGGCGCCCGCCGCGTCACGATCGTCGGCGACCTGTGCAGCGCGGTGCTGACGGCGGCCGTGCCCACGCTGTATCTCGCGGACATGCTGCCGTTCTGGGCGCTGTCGGTGATCGTGGCCCTGGTCGGCTGTGTCGCGTCGGCCTATCTGTCCGCGCAGCGCATGCTGCTGACCGAGACCATCGGCTCGGACGAGGGTGTCGTCACCGCGGGCAACGCCCTGTTCGAGACGGCGACCTCGACGGCGCGGCTGGTCGGCCCGGCGGTCGCCGGGTTCCTGATCGCCCAGTTCGGCGCGCTCAACGTGCTGTGGATCGACGCGGCCTCGTTCGCGGTGTCGGCCGCGCTGCTGGCCGGGCTGCCCCGGCACGCGCCGGCCCCCGGGGCGCCGTCGGCGAACAACATGGCGGAGGGCGTGCGCTACCTGTTCCGGGATCCGGTGCTGCGCACGATGTCGCTCGCCGCGCTCGGGTACGGCACGCTCATGCCCGTCGTGCTGCTCGCCCTGCCCGTCATGGCCAGGAGCCGCTACCACGCCGACCCGCACGTGGCCGGCTGGCTGCTGGCGGCGTGGGGCGGCGGCACCGCGCTGGGCACCGTCGTGGTCGCCCGGCTCGCCCGCCGGATCCCGCCCGTGCGGCTGGCGGCGGCGGGCGGCGTCGGCGCGGCGCTCGTGCTGTGGCTGCTGCCCTGGAACCAGCCGGTCACGACACTGGCCCTGACGGTGGCGGCCAGCTGCATGTTCCTGCCCGGGGTGACCGCGCCCGCCGTCGCCCTGATGATGCTGCGGCCGCCGGAGCACCTGCGCCCGCACGTGGTCCCGGTGTTCGGCGCGGCCGTCTTCGTCGCGAGCCCGATCGCCTACGGCGTGGCGGGGCTGCTGTTCGAGCAGCTCACGGTGGGCACGGTGCTCGCCGGAGTCGCAGCCGGGGCGAGCCTGTGCGCCCTGCTGCTGCTGAACCTGGCGCGCCGCCCCGACACCCCCTGAGCCGGCGGCCCCGTCCGCCGACAACCCGCCCGGGCCCGTCGCCGTGCACGCAACGGCGGCGGGCCCGCGCCTCACGCCAGGGCGTCCAGCGCCTGCTTGACCGCGTTGCCCACGTTGATCCCGGCGTGGTGCAGCAGGAACTCCTCGCCGCCCACCAGGTCGTAGTGGACGTCCGGCACACCGATCCGCCGCACCGGCGGGCCCCCGGCCTCGGCCACCACCTCGCACACCGCGCCCCCCAGACCGCCCAGGGCGCGGTGGTCCTCGATGGTCACCACGACTTCGGCGTTGGCGCTCGCGTGCAGCACGGCCTCCTCGTCCAGCGGCTTGACCGTGTGCATGTTCAGATGCCCGGCGCTCACACCGCGCGCCGCGAGTTCGCGCGCCGCCTCGGCCGCGACCAGGTTGGGGTGGGGGCCGGTGGCGACGAACAGCACACGGCCGGGCGGGCGCAGGACGCTCGCCCGGCCCAGCACGAACGCGGTGCGCCGCGCGTACAGCGGGCTCGTGGCCCCCCGCCCGAGCCGCAGGTACACCGGTCCCGGATCCTCGGCGATCGCCACGGTGGCCTGGGCGGCCTCGAAGGCGTCGGCCGGGACGACCACCGTCATGTTCGGCAGCATCCGGACCATGCCGATGTCCTCCAGCGAGTGGTGGGTCGGGCCGTAGTGCCCCGACGCCAGACCCGCGTGCGTCCCCACGATCTTCACCGGGAGGTTCGCGCCCGCCACGTCGATCTTGATCTGTTCGTAGGCCCGGGCGACGGCGAACGGGCTCATGCCGTTGGCGAACACCGGCCGCGCGGACACCGTCATGCCGGCGGCGACCCCGATCATGTTCTGCTCGGCGATGCCCAGGTCCACGTGCTGGCGCGGCAGTTCGCGCGCGAAGTGGTCCTCGAAGTTCATGTCGGCGGTCAGACACGCCAGGTTCGGGTTCTCCCGCGCGAGGGCGAGCAGCATCATCGCGTAGGCGTCGCGGCCCTGGACGGTCGAGCGGTTCTCCCAGACGTGGTCGAGGACCTCCGCGACGGTGCGGCGGACCGCGAGGTCGGAACTCATGCCTCGTCACCTGCCAGGGCCGCGAGGGCCCGCCGCCGCGCCTGCTCGTCGAGGGTCGCCGAATGGCTCTGCTTGGTGTCTTCCAGGCCGGGCACCCCGCGCGCCTTGATCGTGCGGGCGATGACGACCGTCGGCCGGCCCGGCTCGACGGGCCCGGTCAGCGCCGCGCGGATCTGCTCGTGGTCGTGCCCGTCGATCGTGAGCACACGCCAGCCGAAACCGGCCCACTTGCCGGTCAGGGGCTCCAGCGACATGCAGTCGTCGGTACGGCCGCTGATCTGCCAGCCGTTGCGGTCGACGATCGCGATCAGGTTGTCGGCGCCGTGGTGCGCCGCCGCCATCGCCGCCTCCCAGTTGGAGCCCTCCTGCAGTTCCCCGTCGCCGAGGATCACGAAGGCCCGCTTGTCGTGGCCGAAGCGCCGGCCGGCGAGCGCGACGCCGAGGCCCAGCGGGAGCCCGTGCCCGAGCGCGCCGGTCGAGAAGTCCACGCCCGGGAGGCGCTTCATGGGGTGGCCGCCCAGCCGGCTGTTCTCCTGCGCGTAGGTGGCCAGCTCCGCCTCGGGGATGATCCCGGTCGAGGCGAGCACCGCGTACAGGCCCGCGGACGCCTGGCCCTTGCTGAGGATCAGGTGGTCACGGTCGTCCGAGGGCCCGGTGCCCGCCGGGTCGCGCAGCACCTCGGCGTACAGCACGGCCAGCAGGTCGGCGATCGACAGGCTGCCGCCGATGTGCACGCCGTTCGGCGACGCGCTCATCTCGATGACCCTGCGCCGGATCTGCACGGCGAGTTGTTCCGCCACGGTCCGCGGCGGCGTCTGTGTGAGCATGCTTGATCCTTCCGAAAGCCGTCCGGCAGGGCGTCACACGAGGCCGCAGGCGGCCCGGGGCGCGGTGGGCCGGACCTCGAAGAGCGATTCGCGGACGCGCTCGACGAACACGTAGTCCAGCTCCAGCGTGACGGGGTCCGGGTGCGTCATGAACACCCGCAGCGGGCTGGTGAGCAGGTCGTGGGTGGGCACGATGGGGTCGCCGGGCGCCCGCTTGACCACGAGGTCCACCACCGAGGGCCGCTCGCGGATCTCCTCGACCAGTGCCTGGTCGACCGAGACGACGGTGCCGGACAGGGTCGTCGGCGCGTTGTAGACGACGGCGGGCTGGCGCCGTGTGTAGACACCGTCGCCGTAGCGGGCGAGGAACTCCTCGGGACGCAGGTAGGCCAGCGCCGTCAGGTCGGCGCTGTTGACGCCGATGGCGGTGTCGTGGAAGGCCGGGTGCAGATGCCCGTTGACCCGGGCGCCGACCTCCACGAGCGCCGGTCCCCCGTCGGTGACGATGAGTTCGGTGTGCGCCGGGCCGTGGTGGATGCGCAGGGCGTCGAGCACGGTGCGGGTGTAGGCGATGAGCGCCTGGGCCACCAGGGTGTCCGAGGGCACCAGGATGTCGCGGTTGTAGATGGGCTTGCCGTTCGGCAGCAGGCGCTTCTCGTACTGCCACACACCGCAGACGAAGGCGTGGCCGTCGACGCTCACGGTGTCGACGATGTACTCGGTGCCCTCCAGGTAACTCTGCACGAGCACCTCGGTGTTGGCGCCGTTGAAGACGGTGGTGGTGCCGAGCACCGCGCGGCACGCGGCGCGCAGTTCGTCGGCGCTGCGGCAGACGGTGACCCCGTCCGTGGAGGCGGACGCCAGCGGCTTCGCCACGCACGGCCAGTACGCGTGCGCCTCGGCCCACGCGACGGCCTCCTCGGCGTCGTCGGTGAGCAGTTGCCGTGCGGTGCGCAGCCCTGCCGCGGCGACCGTCTCGATCATCTTGTGCTTGTCCCGGCGCGCCGCGGAGAACGTCGTGCCGTTGCTGCGCACGTCCAGCGCCTCGCTGAGCCGGTCCGCGAGCAGGACGCCCGGCTCCTGGCCGGGCAGGACGAACCGCGGCTCGATCTCCTTGAGCACGCGCTCGGTGCTGCCGTCCGGGGAGTAGACCAGCCAGTCGAGGTACGCGTCCCGGTCCCACGGCTGCATACGGGAGATCGGCTCGGCGGAACTCTGCACGTGGATCACGTCGACCCCGAGCCGGTTGAACGCCGCGGGCAGGAAGTTGCCGGTTCCGTACGCGTCGACGAGGACACCGACCGCACGGCCCCTGGCCCTGCGCACCACCTCCGCGGAGCGGTCCGCCGGCTCCTGCGTTGCCCTGCCCACGGTCAGCTCGGTCATCGGGTCCTCCCGCTGTCGGGTCGTCACGGTCTGCGATCAGCACCGTAGGAGCCGGGGCGTGCGGGACAGCGGGATCTACGACTTGAGTCACATGGAGTGCCCCCCCAAAGGCACACGGCCCGCCCGCCGCCGGTGACCGGTTTTCCGTCCGTGTGCTGCCCGCCGCGTCCGGGCACCGGTAGCGTGGCGGGCACTCCGCCTCCCACCCGTGCGAAAGGTGCCCGATGTCCTACTCGGCCGACGAGAGCCGCTACGACCGTCTGTCCTACCGGCGTGCCGGGCGCAGCGGGCTGCTGCTGCCACCGCTGTCCCTGGGGCTCTGGCACAACTTCGGGCCCGACCGGCCGGCCGACACCCAGCGCGCTCTGCTGCTGCGCGCCTTCGACCTGGGCATCACGCACTTCGACCTCGCCAACAACTACGGCCGGCCGGTGTTCGGGCACGCGGAGATCCGCTTCGGCGAGGTGCTGCGGAGCGATCTGCGCCGCTACCGGGACGAGATCGTCCTGTCCACCAAGGCCGGCTACGAGGGCTGGCCCGGACCGTACGGCATCGGCGGCTCCCGCAAGTACCTGACGGCCTCGCTGGACCGCAGCCTCGCCCGGCTCGGCGTCGACCACGTCGACGTCTTCTACTCCCACCGGCCCGACCCGGACACCCCGGTCGAGGAGACCATGGGGGCCCTCGCGGACGCCGTACGGCAGGGCAAGGCCCTGTACGCGGGCATCTCCAACTACTCACCGGAGCAGACGCGGCAGGCCGCCGAGGCGCTCGCCGCCCACGGTGTCCCGCTGACGCTCCACCAGCACCGCTACTCGATGTTCGACCGGGCGCCCGAGCGCGGGCTCTTCGACGAACTGGCCCGGCTCGGCACCGGCGGCACGGTGTTCTCCCCGCTCGCGCAGGGCCTGCTGACCGACCGTTACCTCACCGGCTCCGTGGCGTCCGACAGCCGCGCCGCGACCAGCATGTTCCTGTCCGCCGACGACATCACCGAGACCTATCTGCAACGGGCCAAGGCACTCGACGCCCTCGCCGGCGAACGCGGCCAGAGCCTCGCCCAGCTCGCCCTGAGCTGGGTGCTGCGCCGTCCGGAGGTCACCTCGGCGGTCATCGGGGCCAGCAGCGTCGCCCAACTGGAGGCCAACGTGGCGGCCCTGGACGCCCCGCCGCTGTCGGAGGAGGAACTGGCCGCCGTCGAGCCCTACGCGGTGGACCCGTCCACCACCTGACCCTCCGGACTGCCGCGTGCGTCTTCGCGCAGCCCGCTGTGCCCGGGCCGCCCGCGCGCGGTTCTTCCCGGGTCGCCAGGTGTGCCCCGTTCCGGCCGCCGCACGCTGCGTGCGTCTTCGCCCCGCCGGCGGCGCGCGGCTCCGCTCAGGTCGCCACGCGCAGGCGGCGGGTGCCGGGGGTGCCGGTGCGTCTTCGCCCGGCTGCCCTGCGTGTTATCCGCAGCTTGCCGCGTGCGTCTTCGCGCAGGCTCTCAGGTGCGCTGTGCCCGGGCCGCCCGCGCGCGGTTCTTCCCGGGTCGCCAGGTGTGCCCCGTTCCGGCCGCCGCACGCTGGTCTTCTCCGCCCAAACCGCGGCGCGCGGCTCCGCTCAGGTCGCCACGCGCAGGCGGCGGGTGCCGGGGGCGTCGCCGGGGTGGATGAGGCGCATGGAGGCGGCCTTGTTCACGGCGTCCAGGCGGCTGACCGCGTCGAGCTTCTCGAAGATGTTGCTCAGATGCCGCTTCACGGTACCCTCCGCGATCCCCAGCTGGACGGCTATCTGACGGTTGCTCAGAGCCGCCGCCGCGTGCGTGAGGACCTCCACCTCGCGTGCCGACAGATCGGCCCCGTACGCCGGGCCGGTGCCGGCCGCGCGCAGCGGGCTCTGGTGCAGGGGCAGCGTCACCGTCTGGTACAGCCGGGCCCCCCGCTGCGCGCGCACGGCGTCGACGAGGGCGCCGTAGCCGATGCTCTTGTGCAGATAGCCGTGGATGCCCAGGTCCAGCAGGGACTGCACGAGGCGTGGCTGCTCCAGCATGGACAGCACGAGCACCCGGCAGGCCGGCATGCCGTGCAGCAGCCGGTTGGCGAGGGCCTCCCGGTCGTCGGCGGGGGCCATCTGGACGTCGAGGACCACGAGGTCGGGACGGGTCCGGGCGACCAGGGTGAACAACTCCGCCACATGGCCCGTCTGGCCCACGACCTCGATGCCGGGCTCCGTGTCCAGCAGCGCGCACAGGGACTCGCGCAGCAGCCTCTGCTCGTCCGCGATCACGATGCGCAAGGATGCATGGGGCATGACAGGCATGACAGGCAGCACTCCTGATGTCCGGGGCGGAAAACCACTCGGGATGACGGAGAAACTCACGTCCCGCTCGACACCGTGGATTTCCACGGCCGCGATTTCCTTTGCGCCTGAAACACATTAGTGGCGTTCAGCTTCGCGGGCCTATATGCACGCGTCACGAACGCCCGTGGATGGTTCCTGGCCTGCCGCCCGGCGCCCGGATGTGCCTTTGAGCGCGGTGACGTGTGACGGAAGTCGTAGCGCCGCAGGCCCAGCCGTCTTCGGCGCCCTAAGTTCCTGGCGTCCCCGGACCGGCGAGGCCCGCCGGAGGAGAGGCCGACATGAAGAAGATCATCATTCTCGGAGTCAACGCGACAAGCGCCAAGTACGTGCCCCAGGCGCTGCGTTCGGCGGGATTCGAGCCCGTCTTCCTGGCGGACCCCGACGCGTTCGCCGGGCAGGCCGCGCAGAGCCTGCGCGGCTGTTCCTGCGTCCCGGTGAACATCCAGGACCGGGCCGCGGTGCTGCGTGCGCTGGCCGACGATCCGTCGATCACCGACGAGGCGTTCGCCATCACGGGCCTGTACGACGAGAAGTTCCCGCTGATCGCGCAGATCGCCGCCACCTACGACCTGCACGGCCCGGAACCGGTCGCCGTACGCCTGGCCTCCAAGGGCGAAGTCGCCGCGCTCATACCGGAGTTCAGCCCGGCCACGATCCGCTTCACCGACGCCGAGGCGGCCCGGCTGGCCGTCGACCCCGCCGCCCTCACCCCGGCGCCCGACGGCTACGTCCTCAAGCCGGCCGAGCAGGCCGGCGGGCGCGGGGCGACGCGGCTGCCGCAGGGCGCCGGACCCGTGGACGTGTGGAACGCGGTGGCCGCCACCGGCCTGTCGCAGGACGGGTCGCACCCGTGGGTGCTGCAGGCGGACATCCGCGGATCGCTGTTCAGCCTGGAGGGGTACGTCACCGACGGCCGGATCGTGTTCATCGACTTCTCGCAGCGCGGGCGCATCGCCTGGACCGAGGTGAGCAATCTGCTCCCCGCCGACCGCCGGCTGCCGCACGGCGTCGAGGAGCGGTGCAAGGCGGCGGTCACGGCGCTCGTCGAGCGCTCCGGCCTCGCCCAGGGCTACTTCCACTGCGAGTTCCTCGTCGGCGGCGGACGCCCGTACCTCATCGACGCCAACGTCGGACGCCTCGGCGGCGGCGCCATGGTCGAGCAGCTCGCGCTCTCCCACGGCCTGGACCCGGTCGAGATCATCGCCCATGTGCTGACCCTGGGCCTGCCGGCCGCCGGCACGAGCCCGGAGCCCGCCTACGGCCGCCAGGGGAGCGGCAGGTCGACCCTGTCGTACTACTACGGCCTCGAAGGCGGCGGGCAGGTCACCTCGGTGTCCGTGCCGGACGACGGGCGCTGCCTGCACACCCAGGTCGTGCCGGACGGCGGACGCGTCGGCCCCGTCGGCACCGGCGACTCCGTCTGGGTCGGCATGCTGACCGGGTTCACCAGCGACGTGGCCCGGGACATCGAGAACGTCGTGGTGCACACCGCCGACGGTCCGCGCCCGCCGGCCTGGGTCGCGCCGTCATGACCGGCGTGCGCGGCGCCCCGCCCGGCGGCTGGACGATCTACGTCGTCCGCTTCCTCACCTACAGCACCTGGGGCGTGCTGTACCCGTTCTTCACCGTGTGGCTGCTGGACCAGAAGCTGCTGTCGGCCGCGGACTGCGGGCTGGTCACCGGGGCGGCGGTGCTGGCCAACCGGCTCGGCTCGCTGGCGTTCGTCCGCGTCCTGCCGCCGGGCAGCGAGCGCCGCTCCATCGTCGGCTCGCAGCTCGCGATGGCGGCGGCCGCGGCCGTGATGTGCGCGATGGCGCTGCTCAGCGTCCGCTCCCTGGCCGGCTGGGTGCTGGTGGCGGCGGCCTTCGGCCTGGCCGGCTCGCTCGCCACCCTCGCCCAACTGACCCTGATAGTCCACCAGTTCGGCCCCGAGGAGACCCGCAGGGCCTTCTCCTACGAGAACGTCGCGCTGAACGCCGCGGGCGGCCTCGCCCCCTTCGTCTCCGCGCTGGCCTACGCCGCCACCGGCCGGCTGTACGTGCTGGCCCCGATCGGGTTCGCCGTCGTCGCGGGCCTGCTGGCGACCCGCCTGGCGCCGGGACGCGCACCGGTCGTCGAGACGCCGGCGGCCGCGCCGGACCCCGCCTCGGCCGCCCCGCGCGGCATGCTGACCCTGCTGGGGGTCAACTTCCTGACCCACGTGACCTACGCGCAGTTCTACGGCGTGTTCGCCGTCTACGCGAGCCCCACCCTCGGGGCGCGCGACGTCGGCCTGCTGTTCGCCTTCGCCAGCGTCGCCATCGTGGCGCTGCAGTCGCTGGTGACCCGCTGGGCGCGCGGCGCCGGCGAACCGGCGCTCATCGTGGCCGGCAACCTGGCGCTCGGCACGGGCACCGCGCTGCTCGTGGCGCCCGAGGGTGGCATGGCGCTGATGCTCCTGGCCGTGGTCGCCGTCTCCGTCGGCGAGATGCTCTACGGCCCCGTCTACCAGACGCTGGCCGTGGCCGTCGCCGGCGGGCGGACCAGCCTGGCCGTCGGCTCCCTGACCTTCGTGTGGGGCCTGGCCGAATCCCTTGCCGTGGCGGTGGGGCTGTGGCTGGTCGGGGCCGGGCTCGGCGCCCTGACGTTCCTGGCCGGGGCCGGCGCGGCCGTGGCCGTCGTCGTGATCGTCGCCGTCCTGCACCGCCGCTTCAGCGCCATGGCGATCACCGCCGAGGCCGCACCCGCCGCCCGGCGCGCGGCCGGTACCACGTCGTGACAGGAAGGGACATCGTGGCATCCGCACTCTCCGCCGCCCGGCGCTCCGCCGCCGGGCGACGGCCGGTCCGCGTCCTCAAGTTCGGCGGGACCTCGATGGGGACCACCCCCGAGCGGCTCGCCCGGATCGCGGGCATCGTCGCCGAGGCACATCGCCGCGGCGGCGTCGTGGCGGTCGTCTCCGCCCGCGGGGACTCGACCGACCGGCTCATCGACGAGGCCCGCACCGCGAACGCGCTGCCGCCGGGCCGGGAACTCGACCAGCTGCTGGCCACCGGCGAAGCACGCTCGGCCGCCCTGCTGGCCATGGCCCTGCACGGGGTGGGCGTGCCCGCCGTCTCGCTGCTCGGCGCGCAGGCCGGGGTCAGCGTCTCGGGCCGGCACACCGACGGGCGCATCAGGGACATCGACACCGCCCGCGTGCGCGAGGCACTGGCCCGCGGCGACGTGGCCGTCGTGGCCGGATTCCAGGGCCTGAACGCGGCCGGCGACGTCACCACCCTGGGCCGGGGAGGCTCCGACACCTCGGCCGTGGCGCTGGCCGTCGCGCTCGGCGCCGACGGCTGCGAGATCTACACCGACGTCGACGGGATCTACTCGGCCGATCCGCGCATCGTGCCGGACGCCCGGCTGATCCCGGTCGTCCGCAACAGCGTCATGGCCGAGATGGCCTACGCCGGCGCCCGCGTGCTGCACACGCGCTCGGTGGAACTGGCGGGCCGCGCGGGCCTCGACATCCATGTACGGAGCGCCTTCAACCATCGCCCGGGGACCGTCGTGGTCCCCGAACCGGAGGGAGCTGACACAACCGTGCTCGAAACCGAAGACCGTGTGGTGGCCGTGTCCCACGAGCCGGGCAACGCCCGGGTCACGATCGTCGCCGTCTCCCCGGACGTCCCGCTGCGCGGGACGGAGGTCCTCGCCCTGCTGGCCGACGTCTCCGTGCCGGTCGACGTGATGACCAGGTTCACCGACCGCTCGGGGCGGCACGGCTGGGACTTCACCGTCCCGGCCGACGACGTCGACACCGTCACGAGCCTGCTCACCACCCTGCCCGGCAGCCTCGCCGTCGACGCCGCCGTGGCGAAGGTGTCCGTCGTCGGCGCCGGGCTGATGAGCGACCCCCGGACCATGGGACGGATGCTGAACGCGCTGCTCGCCACGGGGATCGACCCGCTGTCCATGGCCACCTCGCAGAGCCGTATCTCCGCGACGGTGCCCGAGACGGACTGCGCCCGCGCGGTGGCGGTGCTGCACGCGGAGTTCCTGTCCGGCCCCCTGCTGCACGAGGCGATGCGGCCGCAGACGGTCGCGGTCGGACCGCGCATCTGATCCGGCGGGCGGCCGGCGGGAGAACACCGACGGCGCCGTGCGGCGGCCGGCCGCACCCGTCCGGCAGCTCTCCCGTGTGCTTCCCCGCCGTCACCGAAAGGGGCCCTTCATGACCGAGCCGGAACCGCCGCGCACCGGGTACCGCCCGCACGCGCCGGTGCCGCAGCCCCGCAGGACCGAGGTCGCCGACGGGGTGTTCGCCTGCACGCCGCCCGGCGACGGCGGGTGTCCGGGCAACGCGGGCCTGATCAGCGGGCCCGACGGGGTGACCCTCATCGACACGGTGGCGGCCGGGTCGCGCGCGCTGGCCCTCGCCGCGTCCGCCGAGGCGCTGCGCGCGGGCCCGGTCCGCGCCGTCGTCAACACCCACCACCACGGCGGTCACGTCCTCGGCAACGCGGCCTTCCCCGGCGCGACCGTCATCGCGCACGCGCTGGCCCGCAGCGAGATGGCGGAGACCGGTCCGGCCCCGACGCAGTGGCCCGACGCCGAGCGGGGCGACGTCCGGGTCGTCCTGCCGTCGGTCACCTTCGACGAGCGGCTGACCCTCTACAGCGGGGAGCGCCGGATCGAACTCGTCTTCTGCGGACCGGCGCACACCACCAACGACGTGGTCGCGTGGCTGCCGGACGACGGGGTGCTGTTCACCGGGGACGTGGCGCTGTCCGGGGTCACCCCCTGCATGCTGACGGGGTCGGTGGAGGGGGCGCTGCGGGCCGTCGCGACGCTGCGGGGCTTCGGCGCCCGCACCGTCGTCTGCGGGCACGGCCCCGTGTGCGGCCCGGAGGTCTTCGACGAGACGGAGGCCTATCTGCGGTGGATCCAGGTCATCGCGATGGAGGGCTGGCAGCAGGGGCTGACCCCGCTGGAGACCGCCAGGGAAGCGGGACTCGGCGACTTCGGCCGGCTGCTCGACGCCGGGCGCATCGTGGGCAACCTCCACCGGGCCTACGCCGAACTCGACGGCGGCGCCCTCGGGCGGCCCCTGGAGCTGCCGCCGGTCTTCGCGGAGATGGCGCAGTACACCCGGGACACCCGCCCCGCGTATCTGGCCTGATCAGCGAACCCATTGACTAAACCAGATGGTTGGTTTCTTATGAACCGAGGATGGAAGGAAACAGCCAATGTCTGCTGAAACCATTGCGGACGCGCAGGCCGGGATACCCGATGTGGTCCGGCTGACCCCGACGTTCGACGTGGACTCCCTGGTGCGCGACGTGAAGTCGCTGCGCACGGAGCAGGCCGCCGACTGGAAACTGCAGAACACCTTCGTCAGCGACGACAACCTGATCGAGACCGAACTCGACTGGCGCATCATGCCGTTGCACAGCACGGGCGGTGACAAGACGCGCACCGACCCCGGCGGCCCCGGCCTGCTGCCGTTCGCCGACACCCCCCACGTGAGGCACGCGCCGTACCTGCACTCGGTGATGCGCTCGATCCCCTCGCCGCTGCGCTCGGTGCGTCTGATGGCGCTGGGTCCGGACACCTACGGCCCCGACCACTTCGACAACAAGTACGCGCTCACCTGGGGCATCGCCCGGCTGCACCTCCCCGTGCTCACCCTTCCCCAGGCCAGGCTGTTCTTCGGCGAGACCCCGTACGTGTGGGAGGCCGGCTCGCTGTGGTTCGGCAACTTCGCCCGCACCCACCGGATCGAGAACAGCGGCCGTACCCACCGCGTGCACTTCGTGCTGGACGTGCAGGTGACCGACGGGTTCTTCGACCTGTTCCCCGAGGAGGTGCGCGCCGCACTGCCCTTCGACCGGATCATGGTCAACCGTGCCGAGCGGCCGCTCACGCCGGCCCCGCTGCACCGGATCGCCTTCGAGGTGCCGAAGTCCTTCACCGACTGGGAGGAGGAGGACGGGCAGTTCCTCCAGGAGCAGCCGACGGTCATGGCCGAGATCAGGGCGCAGGACGGCGGCCTGGTGCTGCACTACGACGGCACGCCCTACGCGGGCCTGGTCCACGTCGGGGACAACGAGTTCCGCTTCCAGGGCTGGACCGACGAACGTACCGTCCAGGTCGTCGACGAGGCCGGGCAGCGCCGGGCCGTGCTGCGCACCCGGGTCGGCAGGCAGGTGCGGACGCTGGCCGTCCCGGCGACCCCGCTCGGCGCGTGAACGGCACGGTGGAGGGCACCATGGCCACGACGGTGAGGACGCCGCGACCGGCGGGCTTCGGCTCCCCGACCGAGGGAGTGGGCACCGAGGAGTGGGACCGGCTGGCCGGCGACCACTTCTACGCCGCCAGCGGATGGCTGGACTTCTGCGTCCACGATCCCGGCGGGCGCACGCTCACCGGCAACGTGCACACCCGGCTGTCCGGCGGCGGCACCGCCGCCGTTCCGGTCACGGCCGTCTGGGAGGAGAACAACGGGTTCTACCAGTGGGGCCGGCTGCTGGAGCGAGCCGGCCTGCCCGCGGTGCCCGCACAGGGCCTGCTCGTCGGCCCGCACCGCGGCTACCAGACGAACCTGCTGATCAGCGAGGGCGCGGACCGGGTCGAAGCGGCCGGGGCCCTGCTGGACGAACTCGCCGAACTGCGGCTGCGGGCCGCCGAGGAGCGGCTGTTCGACGACGCTCCGCACCACCGGATCCCGACGTACGCCATGTTCCTGGACAGCACCGACGTACGGGCCCTGCGCGCGGCCGGAGTGCGCGCCGAGCCGGTCCTGTGCGCCGCCGACGCGTGGATCCGCACCGAGGGCGAGGACCTCGGCGGCTGGATGCGCACGCTGCCGTCCAAGCGGCGCGGCGAGCTGATCCGCCGGGACCTGCGGCGCTTCGACGACGCGGGCTACCACTTCATGGAGAAGCCGCTGGCGGAGTGCTGGCAGGAGGCGGCCCTGATGTCCCAGGGCACGCAGGCCCGTTACGGGCAGCCCGCGGACGTGGGCGTGCTCGCCGAGTCGCTGCGGGTCCAGGCCGAGGCGATGGGTGACGCCGCGCGCGTGCTGATGTGCGCCCGGGACGGCGAACCCCCGGTCGGCTTCCTGCTGTTCTACCGCTGGGGCGACGCGACGTTCCTGAAGGGTGCCGGATTCCACTACGACCGGCTGGTCGGCGCCGCGGAGTACTTCAACCTCGTGTACTACGAGCCGATCCGCGACGCGCTGCGCGCCGGCCGGCGCCGGCTGCACGCCGGGATCGCCTCCACCGACACCAAGGCGATGCGCGGTGCCGAGGTCCGCCCCCTGTGGATGCTCGACGTGTTCGGCGACGGCACCGGCAACGACGTGATCCGCGCGTACAACGCGGCCCAACTGCGCGAACTCACCGAATCCTCCACGGCGGTGGCCAAGGCGGTGGTCGAGGACGACTGGATGGAGTTCTGTTGAGTTCCCGTCTGCTGATCAACCGGGACTACGGCCGCTTCTGGCTGAGCCAGGTGCTGACCAGCGTCGCGTCGAAGAGCATGACGATGGTCTTCCCGCTGCTGGCCACCCTCTCGTTCGCGGCCTCGCCCTTCGAGGTGGGCGTGGTCGCGGCCGCCCAGTACGTGCCCGTGCTGGTGGTGACCCTGTTCGTCGGGGTCTGGCTGGACCGCCGGCCGAGGCGCCCCACGCTGCTGTTCACCGACGTCGCGGGCGGGGTGGCGCTGCTGGTCGTGCCGGTGCTCAGCGGTCTCGACGCCTTCCGCCTCGGCGTGCTGTACGCGGTCGCCTTCGGGTTCGGCTCGCTGGTCGCGATCGCCGAGGTCTGCGCGCAGGCCTATCTGCCGAGCCTGGTCCCCGAGTCCGACCTGGTCGCCGCGATCGGGCGGCTCGAAGCGGTGTTCACGCTGGTCGTGGTCGCCGCGCCGGGCCTCGGCGGCCTGCTCATGAACTGGCTGGGCGGCTCCGGCGCGGTGCTGACGGGCGCGGTGCTCTATCTGATCGCCGCGCTGGTCCTGATGACCGTGACCCGGCGCGAGCCACCGGTCGCCGTACCGCAGACGCGCGAGCGTGTGGCCGGCGAGATCGCGGCGGGAGCGCGGTTCCTGCTCTCCGTGCCCCTGCTGCGCACGCTGATCGGGCAGGCGGCGCTGTTCAACTTCTTCGAGCAGGCCATGCTGACCCTCTACACCGTGTACGCGGCCTCCGTCGTCGGCATCACGCCCGCGCTGCTCGGCCTGACCGTGACGCTCGGCGCCATCGGCTCCATGCTCGGCGCGGTCGCCGCCGCGCAGGCCGAACGCAGATGGGGGCTCAGGCGCGTCGTGGTGGCCGGCATGGCGATCGCGTCGGTCGCGCCGGTGCTGATCCCCCTGGCCGCCGACCCGAGCGCGCTCAGCGTGACGGTCTGGTCGGTCTCCTTCGTGCTGTACGGCTTCGGCCTGACCGTCTACAACGTCTTCAGCACCTCCACCCGCCAGCGCCTCACCCCGGACCGGCTGCGCGGCCGGGTCGCGGCGACCACCCGGCTCGTCGCCTACGGCCCGCTCAGCGCCGGCACCCTGCTCGGCGGCACCCTCGGCTCGCTGTTCGGCACCCGCACCGGCCTGTGGATCGCGGTGGCCCTGCTGGCGGCCTCGTTCCTGCACTTCGTCGTGGCGATACGGCGCACCACGATTCCCGACATGACAAGGACCGGACTCATGGCCGACCACGGCCACCGACGAGGGGGTGTCGAGGCATGAGCGCGAGAGTGACGGCGGTCAGCAGCAACGGGGAGCACTCGTTCACCAAGCCGAACCGGGACAGCGTCAGACTGCTCGCGGGGCTCGGCGTGGAGGGGGACGCGCACGCCGGTGTGACGGTCAAGCACCGCGCGCGCGTCGAGCAGGATCCCACCCGGCCGAACCTGCGCCAGGTCCACCTCCTGCACGAGGAACTCTTCGACGAGGTCGGCGAAGCGGGCTTCAAGGTGGCGCCCGGCGAACTCGGCGAGAACATCACCACGCGCGGCATCGATCTGCTCGCTCTGCCGGTCGGGACACTGCTGCGCATCGGCGACCGAGCGGTCGTGGAAGTCACCGGCCTGCGCAATCCCTGCCTGCAGATCGACGAGTTCCAGGACGGGCTGCTGAAGCAGGTCGTCGGCCGCGACGCGGCGGGCAACGTCGTGCGCAGGACCGGAATCATGAGCATCGTGCGGGAGAGCGGTGTGGTGCGCCCCGGCGACCCGATCGCGGTCGAACTTCCCCCCGGTCCGCACCGCCCCCTGGACCGGGTCTGACCGGCTTCCCGCGGGGGCAGCGGCGACGTGACAGCCCAGGCCGGACGGCCCGGGCTGTCACGTCGCTCGCACCGTTCAGCCTTCCGTCTGCCAGAACCACGGCTCGTCGAAGGCGGGTTTGAGGTCGTCGAACCACACCGCGTGCTCGTCGAACTTCGCGAAGAACGGCCGTGCCACCCAGCTGGGATCGCGTGCCTGCAGAAACCGGCAGCAGAACGTGTCCTGGCCGGCGATCCGGACGACGCCGTCGATCACCACCTTGCCGGGCGAGGCGGACATCACCGGCCCGCGCGCGGTGCGCTCCAGCCCGGAGACCGAGGAGATCGCGTCGCGGTACACGGACACCGCCCGGTGCAGCGGCACCTCGAAGTACTGGCTGGCGCCGGTGTCCCGCTCCACGAACATGTAGTAGGGCACCACACCGAGGCCGGTCATCGTCCGCCACATCCGCGCCCACACCGACGGGTCGTCATTGACGTGCCGTACCAGGGGCGCCTGCGCCCGGATGACCGCGCCGGTCTCCCGGATGCGCCGTACGGCCCGCCGGCAGGCCTCGGTCTCCAGCTCGTGGGGGTGGGAGAAGTGCGCCATCACGGCAATGTGCCTGCCCAGCGCGGTGGCCCGCTCCAGGAGCCGCAGCAGCTCGTCCGCGTCGTCGTCGGTGGTGAACCGGTACGGCCAGTAGGACAGCGCCTTGGTGCCGAAGCGGATGTTGCGGATGTGCTCGAAGCGGGGGTCCATGAGCGGGGTGAGGTAGGCCCGCAGCCGCTCCGTGGACATGATCATCGGGTCCCCGCCGGTGAACAGCACGTCCGAGACCTCCGGGTGTCCCGCGAGGTAACCGAGCGCCTGCTCCGGCCCGGACACGGCCTGCTTCAGTTCCGGTACGCCGATGAACTGGGCCCAGCGGAAGCAGTATCCGCAGTAGGCGTGGCAGGTCTGGCCCTGTCCGGGAAAGACCAGCACGGTCTCCCGGTACTTGTGCTGCAGGCCGCCCAGCGCCCCGTCCTCCCCCTGGGGCACATTGGCCTGCAGCTGGTCTCCGGGATGCGGATTGAGCCGCAGCCGCGCCCGGTCGACCGCCGCGCGCAGTTCCTCCCGGCCGGCGTTCCGGTCGAGCAGCGCGGCGACCTCGTCGTAGACCGGCTCCGGCAGCATGCCGCGGTCCGGGAAGGTGAGCCGGTAGAGGGGATCGTCCGGCGCCCGGTCCCAGTCGATCAGCTCGTCGAGGACGTAGTTGTTGACCTTGAACGGCAGGACCGAGCTGACCACCTCGATGTCCCGGCGGACGTCGGCCCCCAGCCGCTGCACCTGCGGCAGCCCGGCCAGCCGCGCTCCGGGAACCGCCCGCATCCGCATGCGCGTTGTGCCGGCCTTGACGGTCATGCCCGCTCCTTCGTCCGGCCCGCGTGCGCGGACCCGGTGGCCGCGAGGACGGCACGGGACAGCGCGCGCAGCGCCTCGTCGACCTGGTCGTCGCTCACCGTCAGCGCGGGCAGCAGGCGCAGCACGTTGCGCAGCGGTCCGCCGATCTGGAGCAGCAGCCCCTGGGAGATGGCCTCCTGCTGGACGCGGAGCGCCCGGGCGGAGTCCGGCCGCCCCTGGGCGTCGGAGAACTCCCAGCCGAGCATGAGGCCGAGCCCGCGGACGTCACCGGTGACGCCGTGGTCGGCCGCGATGCGTGCGAGGCCCTCGGCGAGGGTGCGGCCCTGGCGGGCCGCGTTCGCCACCAGCTCCTCCTGGTCGATGACGTCCAGGGTGGCGAGCGCGGCGGCGCACGCCACCGCGTTGCCGCCGTACGTCCCGCCCTGGGAGCCGGCGGGCGCCGCGAGCATCAGCTTCTCCGAGGTGGCCATCACGGACAGCGGGAGCCCGCTGGTCATGCCCTTGGCTGCGACCAGGATGTCCGGCTCGACACCGAAGTGCTGGTGCCCCCAGAACCGTCCGGTGCGGCCGAACCCGGTCTGCACCTCGTCCATCACCAGCAGGAAGCCGTGGCGGTCGGCGCGCTCGCGCAGGCCGTGCAGGAAGGCGGTGTTGGCCGGGACGAACCCGCCCTCGCCCAGCACCGGTTCCACGATGAGGGCCGCGGTGTCCTCGGGGGCGGTCACCGTCGCCAGGAGGAAGTCGAGTTCCTGGAGGGCGAACCGGGTGGCCACCTCCTCGCTCCAGCCGTACCGGTAGGCGGCCGGGAACGGCGCGATGTGCACCCCGCTCATCAGCGGCGCGTAGCCCGTACGGAACCGGGGGCTCGACGTGGTCAGCGAGGCGGCGCCCACCGTGCGGCCGTGGAAGCCGCCGTGGAACACGATGACGTTGGGACGCCCCGTGGCCTGCCGGGCCAGCCGCAGCGCCGACTCCATGGCCTCACTGCCGGAGTTGGCGAAGAACAGGGACTGCAGGGGTGCCGGAAGCACCTGTCCCAGCCGCTCGCACAGGTCGAGCAGCGGACGGTGCCGGACCGTCACGTACTGACCGTGGATCAGCTTGCCGGCCTGCTGCGCGATCGCGCTCACCACCGCGGGGTGGCAGTGTCCCGTGCTGGTGACCCCGATGCCCGCGGTGAAGTCCAGATACCGCTGTCCGTCCTCCCCGTACACGTCGAGCCCTCTGGCATGGCTGACGGTCACCGGCGTCGCCTGTTTGAGAACGGGTGATAAGCGTGCCATGGCCTTCCCCTCCGCGTCGGCGCACCCCTGTGGCGCCCCGCCGCCAGCCGACGGTAGTCAGGCCGATCACAAAAGGCAACCGGACAGTCGGTTTTTATCTGGTTGACAAAACCACATGGTCGGTTTTCAAATTGGGGCGGCCAGCACGTCGCTTTCACACATCAGCGGCATGGCACCAGGAGCACCAGTGGTCGATCACCTGCCGGTCAGAGCAGGGGAATTGCGAGGGGTCCGATGACTGCGCCGTTACTGGAACTCACTGATCGAGAACGCTCCGTCCTGTGGGACCGTGCCGAACACATCGTGCACCGAGGTCCCGAGGCCGTCGGCGCCGACGCCCTGCCCGAGCGGGTACGGCAGGCGGTGCTGCGCTTCGGCGAGGACTCGGGCAGGACGGGCTTCATGCTGCTGCGCGGCCTGGAGGTCGGCCGGCTCCCGCCCACCCACTCCGGCGGCGAACCCGCGACCCTGCCGGGCCACGGCACGGCCGGCCTGGGCATGATCATCGCCGAGACGCTCGGCACCATGATCGGTTATGCCGACGAGAAGAACGGCGAACTGGTCCACAACGTGCAGCCGCTGCCCGGCGAGGAGACGCGGATCGAAGGCTCCGGATCGGTGGCCTTCGACTTCCACATCGAGAACGTCCACCATGCGCTGCGCCCGGACTTCATCGGCCTGATCTGTCTGCGCCAGGACCACGACAAGGTCGCCGCGACCCGCATCGCCTCCATCCGGGAAGCCGTCGAGCTGCTCAAACCGGAGACGCTGGACGCGCTGCGCCAGTGCCGGTTCTACAGCAACTACCCGGGCTCCTTCACCCGGGACAGCACCGTGGAACCCGCGCCGGCCGGCCCCCACCCGGTCGTCTTCGGCGCCGCCGACAAGCCGTTCATGCGCTTCAACTCGCACAACACGGTCTCCCTCGGCAAGGCGGGCCGCGTCGCACTGCGCGCGCTGGCCGAGGCGCTGGAGGAGGTCTGCCACGAGGTGATCATGCAGCCGGGCGACTGCGCCCTGCTGGACAACCACGTCGCGGCGCACGGACGGTCGGCGTTCACCCCCCGCTACGACGGACAGGACCGGTGGCTGCGCCGGTTCTACTCCATCGGCTCCCTTCCCCGCCCGGTGCTGCAGATGATGGACGGATCACGCGTCATCCCGCCGATCCCGGCCATCGACGGCATCTGGTGAACCGACAGGAGACACCGGTGACCGAACTCGACGCGCTGCTCTCGCTCGCCGACTTCGAGCAGCGGTGGATGGCCGAGGCGGACCGGCCCATCGCCCAGTACGTGGCGGGCGGGGCCGGTTCGGACGGCGTGGTCGCGGCCAACACGGCCGCCTTCGGCGAGGTGTGGCTGCAGCCGCGAGGACTGCACGACGGCCCGCACGCACTCGACACGTCGGTCACGCTGCTGGGCCACACCCTCGCCATGCCCCTCCTGCTCGCCCCCACGAGCCCGCAGCGGCTGGTGCATCCGGACGCCGAACTGGCCACCGCACGCGCGGCGGTCCGCCACGGCCTGCTCTCGATCGTCAGCACCGACTCGCACTTCCCCTACGCCGACATCGCAGGGGCGGCGCCGGGACGCACCTGGTTCCAGCTGTTCCCGTACCGCTCCCGCACCGACGTCGAGGCCACCCTGGCGTACGCCGAGGAGTGCGGGGCCTCGGCCATCGTGGTCACCGTCGACGCGTCGTTCGCGGCGCGCCGGCTGACCACCCTGCGCGCCGGGTACCGGCTGCCCCCGGGAGTCGACTACGGCACCCTGCGCACGCTGGGCATCCTGCGGGGCGACCCGCCGGTCAGCGGACGGCACGAGAAACTCCCCGTCACCTGGGCCGACCTGGAGTGGATCCGCGGCCGGACCCGGCTGCCGCTGCTGGTCAAGGGCGTGCTGCGGCCGGCCGACGTCCGGCGCTGCGTCGACCTGGGCATGGACGCGACCATCGTCTCCAACCACGGCGGCCGCCAGCTGGACGGCGTCGTACCCGCCCTGTTCGCCCTCCGCTCGGTCGTCGAAGCCGTACCGGACGACCATCCGGTGCTGCTCGACGGCGGCGTCCGCTCCGGGACCGACCTCGCGAAGGCGATCGCGCTCGGCGCACGGGCCGTGTGCATCGGCAGGCCCTATCTGTGGGGCCTCGGACTCGGCGGCCGGCAGGGCGTGGAGCGCGTACTGGCCCTCCTGCAGGCCGAGTTCGACGACTCCCTGCTGCAACTGGGCATCGACACCGTCGACAAGCTGGACGACACCTTCGTGACCACGGCCCGCCGGCTCACCTCCGTGGCCGCCGGCTGACCCGGCCCACGCGGGCGACGAAGCACACACGGACGAGAAGACGAAGGACACGACAGCGCGGTGGCGGCTCCGAAGCAACACGGCGGTACATCCCCGTCTCCCGTGCGCGCCCCCGGCGGGCACGGGAGCGGCGGAATCCTCCCCGGTATCGCCCTGGCGGTCGCCGCTGCCGTCGCGATGGGCGGCGCGGCCCCCGCGCTGAAGGCCCTGGGCGCCGCCGGTCTGTCCGCGGTCAACATCATCCAGGCCCGGGCGGTCGTGGGCGCCGCGCTGCTCCTGCTCACCGCCGCGGCCGTGCACCGCGGCCGCCTGCGGATCAGGGCTCGCGACTGGTGGCTGGTCCTGCTGTACGGCACGGTCAGCCTCGCCCTGAACCAGGTCGCCTTCACCATGGCCCTGACCCGGCTCCCCGTGGGCATCGCACTGCTGGTGGAGTACCTGTCCCCGGTGCTGGTCGCCCTCTGGGTGCGGCTCGTGCAGCGAAAGCGGCTCTCCGGCCTGGTGTGGGTGGGCATCGCCCTCACCCTCGCCGGTCTCGCGCTGACCGGGCGGGTCTGGTCCTCCGGCGGCGGCCTCGACCGGGCCGGCCTGGCGCTGGCCCTGCTGGCCGCGCTGACCCTGGCCGGCCGCTTCCTCCTCGCCGAACGGGGCCTGCGCGTCTACGAACCGCTCGTGATGTCGGCATGGGGCACCGCCGTGGGCGCCGCCGCCCTCACCCTCGTGGGCCTGTTCGAACCCTTCCCCTTCGACGCGCTCCGCCGCGAGACCGCGCTGAGCGGCTGGTCCCTTCCGGTGTGGGCGCTGGTGATCTGGGTGGGCGTGATCGGCATGGCCGGCGGGCTGGCGCTCGGGGTCGCGGCGCAGCGCCGGCTGCCGCCGACCTCGGCCAGTCTGATGCTCACCCTTGAGGTGGTGGCCGGAGCCGTCCTCGCCTACCTGGTGCTCGGCGAGGTGCTGACACCGCCGCAGCTGGCCGGATCCCTGCTGATGCTCCTCGGCATCGTGCTGGCCCAACTGGCCGCCCTGCGGCGCCGGCCGCCCGGCCGGCTCACAGATCCAGCACCAGACGGGGGCCGCGGGAGCGGGAGACGCAGATGAGCATCAGGTCGCCGGCCGCGCGCTCCTCCTCGGTCAGGAGGCTGTCGCGATGTTCCGGGGTGCCGCCCAGCACGGTGGTCTCACAGGTGCCGCAGGTGCCCTCCTCGCACGAGGCCAGCACCGCCACCCCCGCGTCCCGCACCGCCCTGAGCACCGAGGTGCCGGCGGGCACGAGCACCGACCTGCCGCTGCGCCGCAGCACGGCCTCGAAGCCGGTGTCCGCTCCCGCCCGCACGGCGCCGGGAGCCGCGGCGGCCGCGAACCGCTCGGTGTGCAGCGTCAGCCGGGGCAGGGCGGCACAGCGCTCCCGCACGGCCTCCAGCAGCGGCTCGGGACCGCAGGCGTAGACGCGCGCGCCCGCCGGCGCCTCGGAGAGCAGTCCGGCGATGTCGAGCAGTCCGCACTCGTCCTGCGGCACGACCGTGACGCGGTCGCCGTAGACCGCGAGTTCGGGCAGGAACGCCATGGACGCCCTGGTCCGGCCGCCGTAGGCCAGCCGCCAGCGGACGCCGTCGCGCTCGGCCGCGGCGAGCATGGGCAGCAGCGGGGTGATGCCGATGCCGCCCGCGATGAACAGCAGGTCGTCGGCGGGCAGCAGGGGGAACCGGTTGCGGGGGCCGGTGGCCCGCAGCCGCATGTGCACCTCGGCCTTGTCGTGCAGCTCCGCCGACCCGCCGCGCCCGTCGGGCTCGCGCAGGACGGCGATGCGCCAGGCGCCGGGCCGCTCGCCCCGGCCGCACAGCGAGTACGGGCGTACGAGCCCGGACGGCAGCAGCAGGTCGACATGGGCTCCGGGCGCCGCGGCGGGCAGTGCGCCGCCGTCGGCGGCCACCAGCTCCAGGCCCAGTACGCCCGCGGCGAGTTCGGTCCGCTCGCTGATCAGGACCTCGAACGTGTCGTCGGCCATGTCCTTCGCCTCCGGGACTCCTCGCGGACCGGTTACCGGCTGATCTTGCGGATCATCTCGCGCGCCGCGAGGCCGCCCGCGTCGATCGCGACGCTCAGCTCCTGCGTCCCCGGCGGCTCGCTGGCCACGACCTGCTCCAGGACGGTCAGGGCGTCCAGGTCCTGCTGCACCACTTCCTGGTTCATCGTCAGCAGCGCCTGGCCGACGGACGCGTCGTCCAGGGCGAAGTCGCGGACCACCGCCCAGAAGTCCCACGTGCTGTGCTCGGTCTCGGGGGTGAGCCCGTGCAGGATCTTCACGTGCGCGCCGCCCTCGTCGCCGTTCGGGCCGACCGGTGTGCCGTGCGGGGCGACCCGGACGTTGTTCACCCAGAACGCCGGCGGCTGGAAGTACACGTCCTGCCAGCGGTCGATCGGCGTGGCGTACCCGGTGGTCTTCTCGTAGAAGGGCGGGCACGCCACGGCCTCCATGTGGCGGGAGAACTCGATCCGGTCGCGCTCCTGGTCGACGCGGGTGGTGAACGGGGTGCGGGCGATCTCCGGCGTGCCGATCAGGCCGGCGTGCAGATACGTCTCGTGGGACAGGTCCATGAGGTTGTCCACCAGCAGGCCGTAGCGGAACGGCGAGTGCGCCATGTCCTCGACCGACGCCCACGCGGGGTCGTCCAGCCAGTGCGCGTCCGGCACCAGGTCCGGGTCGGCCTTGCTCTGGTCGCCGATCCAGATCCAGATCCACCGGTCGCGCTCCACCAGCTGGTACCGCGGCACCCGCGCGGTGCGCGGCACCCGGTCCTGGCCCGGTACGAAGGTGCAGGTACCGGAGCAGTCGAAGACGAAGCCGTGGTAGCCGCACTCGATGGAGTCGTCCTGGAGCCGGCCCAGCGACAGCGGGTAACGGCGGTGCACACAGCGGTCCGCGAGGGCCACGGGCGCTCCGTCACGGCCGCGGTAGAGCACGACCGGCTCGCCGCATATCGTCCGGCCGAGCAGTTCCCGGCCCACCTCCCTGCTCCAGGCGGCCACATACCAGTAGTTCTGCGGAAACGCACTCATCGAGCACTCCTGAAATATCGGTGGGCGCAATTCGGCGGCCACCAACAATACGTGCGACAAGCGCCCTGTCAATCGAGTCCTGCTGCTCTACTCGGCCTTGTGGATTGCGACTTGACATTCCCGAATCATTACGACTTCCTTAAGTGACGTCCCGTCGATCAGGCACCCTCCTGCCCGCAGTTCCGGGGCGTTCTCCCAACCATCTGTCACCGCGACGGCCTCCATGCGCCACGTGGTCGCATCCGGCGTGAGAGGAATCCCCATGGAAGTGGTCCACCACTCCTCCGGAAAGAGCCTGCGGCTGAGCCGCCTCATCAATCCGGTCTCCGGCCGGACCTTCGTGGTGCCTCTCGACCACTCGGTCGCCGACGGCCCGGTCGCCTCCGCGCCCGCCTTTCGTGACATCGCCCGCGCGGTGTCCCGCAACGGCGGCGACGCGTTGCTGGTCCACAAGGGCCGCATCCGGTTCCTGCCGGGCGACGTCCTGCGCGGCACGGCCCTCGTGGTCCACCTCAACGGCATCACCCGGCACGCCCCCGACGCCAATGCCAAGGTCCGCCTCGCCGAGGTCGAGGAGGCCCTGGAGCGGGGGGCCGACGCGGTCAGCATCCACATCAACATGGGCTCCGACACCGAGGCCGAGCAACTGGGCGACCTGGCCCGGGCCGCCGACGGCTGCAGCCGCTGGGGTCTGCCGCTGATCGCCATGGTCTATCCGCGCGGGCCCCGGGTGAGCGACCCGACCGACCCCGAGCTGGTGGCGCACGCCGCGAGCCTCGCCGCCGACATCGGCGCGGACATCGCGAAGGTCCCCTACACCGGCTCACCGGTCACGATGGCGGAGGTCGTCCGCAGTTGCCCGATCGGCGTCATCACCGCCGGCGGTGCCCCGGTGGGCGACCGGCAGCTGACCCGGACCGTCGGCGAGGTCGTCGCCTCCGGCGCGCTCGGCGTGGCCATGGGCCGCAACGTATGGGCCTCGCCCGACGTCGCGGCCTCCGTGCGCCTGGTCGCCGATGCCCTGCACCAGCCGGCCGCGGCCCGCGGCGGCGACAGCGCTCCCGCCCCCGCCGCACCGGTACGCCCCGCACCCCTGCCCGAGCCAGTCCAGATCTGACCGACCATGCCGAGGAGTTCGCAGTGAAGCTCACCTGGATCGACGTCCGCGGTCTGAAGGACATCGCCACCCCCGTGATCGAGGAGGCCGTGCACGTCGGCGTGGACGGGTTCGTCTCCGACGACCCCGAACTGCTCGCCTCGATCCCGCCGAGCAAGCGCAAAGTCGGCCTGATACTCCCGGACACCCCGAAGCCCGCGGCCGAGAAGCTGGCCCAGACCGCCGACCTCCTGATCGTCGACCACACCCTGGCCGGGCAGTACGAACCCGCCTCGCCCGACGCGGAGAAGGGCGTGTTCGTCACCGTCACCGGCGAGGAGTCGCTCGACGTGGCCTGCACGGTGGCGGCGAGCGCCGCCTGGACGGTGGTGGAGTTCCAGCAGGACCCCAGCAAGATTCCCCTGGAGATCCTGCTCGGCGCCACCGACAAGGCCGAGGGCAAGCTGATCACCGTGGTGACCGACCTGGAGGACGCCGAGATCACCCTCACCGTGCTGGAGCGCGGGCCCGAGGGCGTCCTGCTGCGGCCCGCCGCGGTGGGCGAGGCGACCGCGCTCACCGACATCTGCCAAGAGAGCACCGAGCAGCTCCAGCTGGAGGAGCTGACGGTGACCCGGCTGGCCCATGTGGGCCTGGGCGACCGGGTGTGCGTGGACACCTGCACCCACTTCCGGCAGAACGAGGGGATCCTGGTCGGCTCGCACGCCACGGGCATGATCCTGGTGAGCAGCGAGACCCACCCGCTGCCGTACATGCCGACCCGCCCCTTCCGGGTGAACGCGGCCGCGCTGCACTCCTACAGCCTCACGCCGGCCAACCGCACCCGCTACCTCGCCGAACTGCGCTCCGGCTCCGAGCTGCTGGCCGTGGACACCGACGGCAGGACCCGGCGGGTCGTGGTCGGCCGGATCAAGATGGAGAGCCGCCCGATGCTGCTGATCGAGGCGGAGTCGCCCTCGGGCGCCACGGTGAACGTGATCGCCCAGGACGACTGGCATGTGCGGGTGCTCGGCCCCGGCGGCAGCGTCCACAACATCACCGAGCTGAAGCCGGGCGACGTCATCCTCGGCTACGCACTCACCGACCAGCGTCATGTCGGCTACCCGATCCGGGAGTTCCTGCACGAGCAGTGACCCGGCCCGCGCCCCGGCCCCCTCGACCGTACGACCGGCCGAGGGGGCCTTCGCCGTGTCAGCTCAGCCGGAGGAGCGCGTCCTTCGTCGCCTCGTCGGCCGGGAAGCGGGCCAGCAGATGGATGCGCGGGTCGTCCGCGGCGATCAGCTTCGACTGGCGCAGGGTGAGCCGGCCGGCCCTCGGGTGCGCGAAGTGCTTGTGGACGGTCCGGTAGTCGGCGACGTCGTGCCGCTGCCAGTGCCGGGCGAAGTCCGGGGTGTGGGCCAGCAGATCGGCCACCACCGCCGCGTAACGGGGGTCCGCGGGCTCCTCGTCGGCGCGCATCCGGAACTGGGCGAGCACCTGGGTGGCCTGGGCCTCCCAGTCCGTCATCAGCGAACGCGCGGGCGGCCAGCCGAAGATGACCCACAGCATGTTGCGGCGCGCGGCCGGCAGTGCGCCGAAGTCCGTGAAGAGCGCCGCCTCCGCCCGGTTCCAGGCCACGACGTCCCAGTGGTGGTCCAGCAGCACCGCCGGGTTGGGCTGCAGGGCGTCCAGCATGGCTTCGAGCTGCTCGTCGCGGACGGGACAGCCGCGCACCTCGCCGAGGTCCGGGGGCAGTTCGTCACTGAGCCGGTACAGGTGCCGGATCTCCGGCGCGGAGAGTCTCAGGGCCCGCGCGAGCGAGGCGAGAACCTGGCGCGAGACCTTGATGTCCCGGCCCTGTTCCAGCCACGTGTACCAGCTCAGACTCACCCCGGCCAGCGAGGCGACCTCCTCGCGGCGCAGCCCGGGAGTCCGGCGGCGCGAGAAGTCGGAGATTCCCACCTCGTCGGGTGACAGGCGCTCGCGCCGTGACCTCACGAACGCCCCGAGCGTACGGCGGCCGGTGTCACCGGAATCCGTCATGGCTGCCATCGGCACAGGTTAACAGCCGCACGCCGGCCGTCCCGGAATCACCGGCGCCGACCCCATTCGACTCGGCCACGGCGCAATGGGGTCATGAACGCCATTCCGTATTTCCGTGAAAAGAGCTCCGCGCTTGTTCAAGTGTTCTTTATGGGCGGTTGAACGGACGCGGCGGCGTACGCGCTCACGAGCCTGTGAGTTTTTGTCTCCTGGCTGTCCGCCCGCCGGCGGCCGACGCTTGGGTCGGATCACCTGTTCGCGTTCCGTGGAAAGGCCCTGCGATGTCCCACGACGTACAGCCCGAGACGACCGGAGCCGCCCTGCCGCCGAGCGCGCGGGCCGACTCGCCACCGAAGCCGCAGACCGCGGCGCGGGTGCCACCGGCGCTCGCCGTGGCCTGCTTCCTCAGCAACTTCGACCGATTCGCCATCACCCCCCTGCTGCTGGCCATCGCCACCGGATTCCATGTCCGGCTCGGCCAGGTCGTGCTGGTCGCGAGCGGCTACTTCTTCGCGTACGGGTGCGCCCAGCCGGTGTGGGGCATGCTGTCCGACCGCTACGGGCGCATGCGGGTCATCCGCTTCACGCTGTGCGCCGCGGTGGTGTGCGGGCTGGCGTCCGCGGCCGCCCCGACCCTGACCGTGCTCGTGATCCTCAGGATCGTCACCGGAGCGTTCTTCGGGGCGGTGGTCCCCGCCTCCCTGACGTACGTCGGTGACACCGTCCCCGCGGCCGTACGCCAACGGGCCCTGTCGGACCTGCAAGTGGCACTCGCCATCGGCACCGCGGCCGCCACCCTGGTCGCCGGCGCGGTGGCCGCCCTGTTCAGCTGGCGCGTGATGCTCGCGCTGTCCGCCGTCCTGGCCGCGATCACGGTCGTCGGCATGCGCGGCCTGTCCGAGTCCCGTACCGACGCCACCCTGCGCAGGCCGACCGAACAGCTCGCCTCGGTGCTGCGGCTGCGCTGGTCCTGGCTGGTCATGGCCTTCGGCCTGGTCGAGGGCGCGGTGCTGCTGGGCTGCTTCACCTTCCTGGCCCCCGCCCTGGAGGACCGGGGGATCGGCGCGCTGGGCGCGGGCGGCGTGACCGCCCTCTACGGCGCGGGCACCCTGGGCTTCTCCCGGCTGCTGAAGCGGGTGGCGATGCGCCCGGCGTGGTCGCTGCTGGCCGCGGGCGGCGTGATGATGGCGGGCGGCTTCCTCGTCGCCTCCGCCGGTCTGAACGTGTGGGGGATCGGCGCGGCCGCGATCCTGCTGGGCGGCGGCTGGTCCTTCTTCCACTCCTCGCTGCAGAACTGGGCCACCACGCTGGTGCCCGCGGCCCGCGGCACCGCGGTCGCGCTGTTCGTGGCCTCCCTGTTCGTCGGCAGCGCGATCGGCTCGGGCCTCGGCGGACCGCTCGCCCAGCACGGCCACTACCAGCAGCTGTTCCTCCTCGCGGCCGCCACGGCCGTACCCCTGACCGTGCTCGCCGCCTGGCTGCGCACCCGGTACACGCCTAGCGGCTCCTGACCTCCACGGGCCGCGGCACCGCAGACTCCAGGGCACCGTCCTTTCCCCCGGGGACGGTGCCCTGGTCACGCCTGGCGACGAGCCGGTACACGAGGGCCGGCAGCACCAGGCCCACGATCCACGAGACGTCCGCGCCGCCGAGCCGGGAGACCAGCGGCCCGGTGTACAACTCGCTGGACAGGAACGGCAGTTGGGCCAGGACGCCGATCGTGTAGGTGGTCAGTGCCCGTACGTTCCACGCGCCGTAGCGGCCACGGGGGTCGGACAGCGCCGCGATGTCGTACCGCTCCCTGGACAGCAGATAGAAGTCGACCAGGTTGATCGCGCTCCAGGGTGTGAAGAAGATCAGCAGGAACAGCAGGAAGGTCGAGAACGACTCCAGGAAGTGCCCCCGTCCCAGCAGCGCCAGCGTCGTGCCGGTGAGCATGATGGCGCCGACGTACAGGGCCCGGGCGCGGGGACCGACCGGGCCGAGCCGGCGGAAGCCGCTGATCCCGGTGATCACGCTCATGAAGCCGCCGTAGGTGTTGAGCACGTTGACCGTCAGCTTCCCGAAGGCGACGGCGAAGTACAGCAGCAGGGTGACGGCCGCCGAGCCGCCCATGCCGACGACGCGACCGACCTCGTCGCCGTCCCCGCCGCCGTGCCAGGCGGCCGCCAGCGCCCCGAAGCCCATGGACCACTGCGCGCCGAGCACACTGCCGCCCAGCGTCGCCCAGAACACCGAGCGCGGCCGGGTCTCGCGCGGCAGATAGCGGGAGGAGTCCGCGACGTACGGGCCGAATCCCAGCTGCCACGAGGCGGACAGGGACATGGCCAGCAGGAACAGCGGCGCCGAGAAGTGGTGCGCGGCCAGGATCGTCCCCAGCGGCGCGGCGTGCGCCATCCGCACGCCCAGGTAGAGGAAGGCGACGGCACCCACCGCCGCCGCGATCTTTCCGACCCGGTGGATCATCCGGTAGCCGACCGCCGCCGTCACCGCGGTGGCCACGGCGAAGACGACGATGCCGGCCGTCTCGCCGGTGTGCGCGAGGTGGCCCACGGCCTGCCCGGCGAGCACGCTGCCGCTCGCGAAGAACCCGATGTACATCGTGACCGAGCAGACCAGCGGCACCACCGCGCCCCGTACCCCGAACTGGGCCCGGGAGGAGATCATCTGCGGCAGCCCGAGCCGCGGCCCCTGGGCGGCGTGCAACGCCATGACCGTCCCGCCCAGCAGATTGCCCGCCAGCAGCGCCACCAGGGACCACAGTGCGTCGAGCCCGAACACCACGGCAAGCGATCCGGTCACCACCGCGCTGATCTGCAGATTGGCGGCGAACCAGAGCGAGAAAAGACCGGACGGCCTGCCGTGCCGCTCGCTGTCGGGTATGAAATCGATGGAGTGCCGCTCGACGAGCCCACCTGGCCGGTGTGTTTTTTCATCCCTCGGCATGAAAATCTCCACAGCAGAATTCCGGCGAATAGTGAGCGCCATGATGGCCATGTCCGCGAAACGAATGTCAAGAACGGCCGACGCTCAACTCACCACTGCCGAGGGATATTTCGGAGAACGCTTTCAGTCCGTGCCGTGCAACGACACCGCGCTCACCGGGCAGGCCCGCACCGCCTCCCCGACCATCGGGTGGTCCGCGGCGGCCGCCTCGCGGCCGGGGAGTATCTCGCTGAACCCGTCGTCGTCCTGGGTGAACACGTCCGGCGCCGTCAGCGCGCACATGCCCGCGCCCACGCACCGCTCCCTGTCGACCTGGATCCGCATGGCGCTCACCACTGCACGGGCAGTTCGAGCAGGCCCGCGATCGTCGAGTTCGCGGGCTTGGGGCGGATCTCCTCGGGCGGGACCGCGAGCCGGAGCCCGGGCAGCCGCTCGAAGAGGGAGCCCAGCGCGATCTCCAGTTCCATGCGTGCGAGATTCTGGCCGAGGCACTGGTGGGCCCCGAAGCCGAACGCCAGATGGTGGCGCGCGGAACGGTCCCAGTCGAGGCCTTCCGGCTGCGGGAAGAACCCGCCGTCCCGGTTGATGAGCGCGGTCATGAAGATCACGCCCTCGCCGGCCCGGATCGTCCGGCCGGCCACCTCGATGTCCTCGGCCGCCACCCGCAGGATCCAGTTCGAGACCGACAGATACCGCAGCAGCTCCTCCACCACGACGGTCCTCGACGTCTCACCGGACCGCAGCGCCGCCAGCTGCTCGGGATGGCTCAGCAGCGTCAGCACGCCGAGCGAGACCATGTTGGCCGTCGTCTCGTGCCCCGCCGCGAGGAGCAGCTCCGCGAGCCCGACCAGCTCCTCGCGGTCCAGGGGACCCTCCGGGGTGTCCACGCGGATCAGCTCGTCGATCAGCCCCTCGCCCGGCTCGCCGCGCTTGCGGTCGACCAACTCGCCCAGGTACCGCTCCAGTTCCGCCCTGGCGGCGGCGACCTCTTCCACCGTCTCGCCGGACAGCAGCCGCTGGGAGCACTCCTCGAAGAACTCGTGGTCGCCGTACGGCACGCCCAGCAGGGTGCAGATCACCATGGACGGCATCGGCAGGGCGAAGGCCCGGACCAGGTCCGCGGGGGAGCCCTGGCGCTCCATCGTGTCGAGCAGTTGGTCCACGATCTGCTGGATGCGCGGGCGCAGCGAGGCGTTCCGCTTCAGTGTGAAGTGCGGGATCAGCAGGCGGCGCTGGGCGTTGTGCTCGGGGTCGTCGACGGCGATCAGCTTCACACCGCGCGACCTGACCTTGGCGAACTGCTCGGACGGCGCCGGGAATCCGGGCCTGGCGCGGTCGGAGGACAGGCGCGGGTCGGCGAGCAGGTCGCGGGCCAGCCCGTGCCCGGTCACGGCCCAGGCCGCCCGTCCGTCCCAGAGCGTGACCCGGCCGAGCGGATGGGACGCGTGCAGCGGGGCGTAGCCGGCGGGCGGCTGGTACGGGCAGCCGCGGGGTTGCGGGAAGGGGACGGGAGCGTCGAGGCCGCCGGGGTCCTGAATCCCCGGGTTCGTCGCGGAGTGCGTCATGGGTTCGGTTCGCCTCACAATTGCTTGGTCGTGGGGGGTGGAGTCCGTGATTCCGTGCTTCCTCGATATTTGATGCTCGGTGCACCCAACCGGCACACCGGGAAAATCAGCCAGTCCGTACGGACACGGGACGGGACCGGAATCGACCGCGGATCTCCAACGGGGATCCAGCGAATTTCCGGCGGGGTTCCAGCGAATTTCCAGAAAGAATCCGGACGGGACCGGCGCGGACCGCCGGCCGGCGCGGGAGCCGCACACGCGGGTGCCTGATGCCGGACGTACGGGACCGCTGATGCGCCGATGTGCTTACGACATATACAGTTGTCGGGCGGGGACAGGAGTCGCGCGAGCAGACGTCGAGGCGCGCACGTCGAAAGGGAGGGCCCATGGCCGGCCGGAACGCCAGGGAGCAGCACAGGCAGCGCGATCCGCGAGCGAGCCTCGCCCTGCTGTGGGGCGAGCAGGGGCCGCCCACCCGGGGCCCCAAGCCGAGCCTCACCCCGCAGCGGATCGCCGCCGCCGCCGTCGAACTCGCGGACACCGACGGGCTGGACGCCCTCTCCATGAACAAGGTCGCCGCGGGCTTCGGTCTCTCCGCGATGGCCCTGTACCGGTACGTCCCCGGCAGGACCGAACTCGTCGAGCTGATGGTGGAGTCGGCGCTGGCGGCGGCCCCCGACACGGCCGTGGCGCCGGACGGCGACTGGCGGGCCGCCGTACGCGAGTGGGCCCGCCGGTGCGCCCGCGTCTACGCGGCCCACCCCTGGCTGCTCACCGCCACCGCGATGCGCCGGCAGCGGATGGGCCCGAACCAACTGAGCTGGCTCGAAGCGGCACTTGCCGCCCTGGAACCCACCGGCCTCGGCGCCGCCCAGCGCCACCAGGTCTTCCTGCTGCTGATCGGGCTCGTCCGCAACCTCGCGCAGCAGCAGAGCGACCACGACGAGGAGCAGGACCGGGAGTGGAACCGGCTCACCGCCGAGCTGCTCGCCCGGCACGCCGACCGCTACCCGGCGCTGACCAGGGCTGTCGCCGAAGGCGCCTTCGGCCCCGACGACGACACCGACCCCCTGGAATTCGGCCTCGACCGGATCGTCGACGCCGTCGACGCCCTGATCGACTCCCGCACCTGACCGACCCCCGGCCCCGCTCCCGGGCACCGGATCCCGCCCCTGTGTCGCACGTCACATCCGAGCCATGTCACGTCCGAGTCGCCTGCTTGCGTCTGGTGGGCATCGGCTGACGACACGAGGAGGACGGGACGATGAGCGCACGGCAGGAGAGCGGGAGGGCGACCGCGCACCGCGTGGTGATCCTGGGGGCCGGATACGCGGGCCTGGCGGCCGCCGTCCAGCTCGCGGCCCGGACCGGGGGACGCGGGGGAGCGGCGGCGGCCGAGATCACCGTGGTGAACGCGCAGGACCGGTTCACCGAACGCATGCGGCTGCACATGACGGCGACCGCGCAGCCGGTCGCCGAGCTGGACATCCCGGAGCTGCTGGAGGGCACGGGCGCGCGGTTCGTGCGCGGCTGGGTGACGGCGGTGGACGCCGGGGCACGGACCGTACGCATCGACGACGACCGGGTCCTGCACTACGACACGCTGGTGTACGGGCTCGGCAGCGCGGCGGACACCTCGGCGGTGCCGGGGGCCGAGGACCACGCGTACACCCTGAGCGGTGCCCAGGACGCCGAACTGCTCGCCGAGCGGCTGGGGCGGCTCGGCAGCGGCACCGTGGCGGTCGTCGGCAGCGGCCTGACCGGCGTCGAGTCGGCCGCGGAGATCGCCGAGCGGCACCCTGAGCTGGACGTCGTCCTGCTGGGCCGGACCGAGCCCGGTGCCGCGATGAACCCGAGGGCCAGGGCCCATCTGCGCGCCGCGCTCGACCGGTTGGGCGTGCGGGTGCGCGCCGGCGCCGAGGTGGTGAAGGTGCTGCCGGGCGCGGTGGAACTGGCGGGCGGGGAACACCTCGACGCCGACGCGGTCCTGTGGACGAGCGGGACCCGGGTGCCGCCGCTCGCGGCCGCCGCCGGACTGGACGTCGACGAGCGCGGCCGCATCGTCACCGACACCACGCTGCGCTCGGTGTCCCACCCCGAGGTGTACGCGATCGGCGACGCGGCGGCGATCCGTCAGGCCTACGGCGTCATGCACGGCACCTGCCAGGGCGGCATGCCGACCGGAGTGCACGCCGCTCTGTCCATCGACCGCACGCTCAGGGGCAAGGGGCCGCGGCCGTTCCGGTTCGGCTACTACCACACGCCGGTCAGCCTGGGCCGCGGTGACGCCGTCGTGCAGTTCACCCGGCCCGACGACAGCCCCCGGAAGATCTGCCTGACCGGTGCCCTGGCGGTCAGGTACAAGGAGGCGGTGACAGCCTCTCCCTGGCCGACGTACGGCCGTATGAAGAAGATGCCGGCCTCCGGCGCCCTCTGGCCCCGCGGCGGACGCTTCACCCGCATCCGGGGGACCAAGTGACCGGCCTGTCCGCCACCGACCCCGACCAGCAGGTCTTCCACGAGCACCGCGGCCTGCTGTTCTCCGTGGCCTACCGCCTCCTCGGCAGCGCGGCCGACGCCGAGGACGCGGTCCAGGACGCCTGGTTCAGATGGTCCGCCGCGGACCGCTCCCAAGTGGCCGACCCCAAGGCGTACTTGACGCGGATCGTGTCGAACCTGGCGCTGGAACGGCTGCGCTCCACCCGGCACAAGCGGGAGACCTACGTGGGGCCGTGGCTGCCGGAGCCCATCGTCACCGACGGGGGGCCCGCCGAGTCCGCCGTGGACGCCGAGTCGGTGTCGATGGGCATGCTGGTGGTGCTGGAGACACTCAGCCCGCTGGAGCGCGCGGTGTTCGTGCTCAAGGAGGTCTTCGACTTCAGCCACGCCGAGATCGCCGAGGCGGTGGAGCGCTCCGAGGCCGCGGTGCGGCAGGCCGCGCACCGGGCCCGCGAGCACGTGCGGGCCAGGCGGCCGCGCTTCACCGCCGACCGGGCCCGGCAACGCGAGGTCACCGAGCGGTTCTTCGCCGCCACGACCGGCGGTGACGTCAACGCCCTGATGGAACTGCTCTCCCCGGACGTCACCCTGTGGACCGACGGCGGCGGCAAGGTCCGCCAGGCCCTGCGCCCGGTCGTGGGCGCCGCCACCGTGGCCGGCTGGTTCGCGGCCATCGGCACCGTCACCTACCAGGGCATCGAGCCCGCCGACATGAAGGCCGAACTCGTCCGGATCAACGGAGGCACGGGCATCGTCTTCCGCGGCCCGGAGCGTGTCATCGCCACCGTCACCTTCGACTTCGACGCCGACGGCCGGATCACCGCCCTGCACAACGTGGCCAACCCGGACAAACTCCAGGCCGTCACGGACGGCACCACCTACGGCATCGGGACCCGGTGAACGCCGCCGACAGCGGATGCCTGTGGGCACGCGAGGGGAGAGCGCGGGGATGAGCACCAACGGCAGAGCACCACGGAGCGGGCGTGGCACGGCGCCACGGGGCGAGCGCATGGCCGACTGGACGGACGGCCGGCTCGGGATCTACAGCCTCCGGTTCCTGATCCGGAAGGTGTTTCCCGAGCACTGGTCCTTCATGTTCGGCGAGATCGCGCTCTACAGCTTCGTCGTCCTGCTGCTGACCGGCGTCTGGCTGACGCTGTTCTTCGATCCGAGCATGACCGAGACCGCCTACCACGGCGCGTACGTGCCGCTTCAGGGCGTACGGATGTCGCAGGCCTATTCCTCCACCGTCCACATCAGTTTCGAGGTGCGCGGCGGTCTGTTCATCCGCCAGCTGCACCACTGGTCGGCCCTGGTCATGATCGCCGCGCTGTGCGCCCACACGCTGCGGCACCTGCTCACCGGCTCGTTCCGCAAGCCGCGCGAGATCAACTGGCTGATCGGCTTCGTGCTCCTGGTCCTGGTCACCCTGGAGGGCTTCGTCGGCTACTCGCTCCCCGACGACCTGCTCTCCGGCACCGGCCTGCGCATCGCCGAGGGTGTCACGCTCGCCATCCCGCTGGCCGGAACGTATCTGACGATGTTCCTGTTCGGCGGCGAGTTCCCCGGCCACTTCGTGATCGGCCGCTTCTACGGCTTCCACGTCCTGCTCGTCCCGGGCATCGTCGTGGCGCTGCTGACCGTGCACCTGATCCTGGTCTTCTACCACAAGCACACCCAGTTCCGGGGTCCGGCCCGCACCGAGGAGAACGTCGTCGGCCAGCCCCTGTTCCCGCACTACACGGCCAAGGCCGGCGGCTTCTTCTTCCTCATCGCCGGTGTGCTGTGCCTGCTCGCGGGCATCGCCCAGATCAACCCGGTGTGGACCTACGGCCCCTACCGGCCCGACCAGATATCCCAGGGCTCCCAGCCCGACTGGTACATGGGCTTCCTCGAAGGCGCCCTGCGGGCCATGCCCGACTGGGAGTTCAGTGTCGCCGGCCACACCGTGAACATGGCCGTCCTGGTCCCCGCCGTCGTCCTGCCCACGCTGATGACGGCCGTGGCCGCCCTGTGGCCGTTCCTGGAGTCCTGGGTCACCGGCGACAAGCGCGAGCACCACCTCCTGGACAGGCCGCGCGACCATCCCACGCGCACCGCCTTCGTCACCGCCTTCGTCGCCCTGTACCTGGTGCTGTTCTTCGGCGGCGCCAACGACGTCCTGGCCGAGCGGTTCCACCTGTCCCTGAACCAGATCACGTGGGCGGTGCGCATCGGCGTCCTCGTCGTCCCGGCGCTGGCGTACGCCGTCACCCGCAGGGTCTGCCTGGGCCTGGCCCGGCGCGACCGCGACACGCTCCTGCACGGCCGCGAGACCGGCCGCCTCAGGAGGCTGCCGCACGGTGAGTTCGCCGAGGTCCACGAGCGGCTGGACCGCGGGCGCGAGTACACCCTGCTGGCCCGCGAGGACTACCGGCCCCTGCCGGCACCCGTCGCGGAGGTGAACGGCGTCCCCAACCCGAACCTGCGCAAGGAGATGCTCCGTCACCGGCTCAGCCGCTGGCTCTACGGCAACCAGACGGCCAAGCCGACCGAGCGGGAGATGCGGCAGGCACTGGACCACTTCGCCCACGCGGCGGACGGCCACCGGGCGCTGCCCGCCCGGCGCGACACGGCCGGGCCCCCGGTGCGTGGCGGAGAGGGCAGGATTTGAACCTGCGTGGACCTGGTGTGGGTCCGACCTCGGGCTGCTGCCCCGGTCCCCGATAAGCCGCTCCGGGCACCTCTCCTCGCTCCCGGCCCCGCGGTGTCCCGCGGTGCCGTTCACGAGTACGACGATGCCAGGCCCGGCTGACGCGGCGCTGACGCACGCCCTTCGGCACGCTCACCCCGCCGTGCTGCCGTCCGGTGCCGTCCCGGACTTCGTGTGGAGGACTTCGCGGGCCTGGTCCGCGGCGCGGGCGAGGCTCTCCGAGACGAAGTCGAGGAAGCGGCCGATGTTCTCCAGGCGGACGGCGGCCGGGGTGCCGGGGACGAGGATGTCCACGCCCTGGCGTGCGGTCTCGGCGACCTGGGCGGTGGAGCGGACGCTGGACATCATGGACTGGTACCAGACGTCGTCGTCGATGGCGTAGCGCTCGCGGCGGCGTTCGTCGCGGTCCCGGCGGACGAGGTCCTGACTCTCCAGGAACGCGATCGCCTTGGAGATGGACGCCGGGCTGACCTGGAGGCGCTGGACGAGTTCGGATGCGGTGAGGCTGCCCGCGTCGCTGGTGCAGAGGCAGGCCATCACCCGGGCCATCATCTTGGGCGTGCCCGAAGCCATGAAGACGGTGGTGAGCGTCTCCTCGTACTCGCGCACCGCAGCGGCGTCGCGTCCGTGGGGCTGCGGGGGCGTCGTCGTGTCGCGGGGCGTGGCCGGCTTGCGCCGGTGGGCGCGGCGCTCGGTGGCGCGGTGGGCGAGGTCGGCGCGGTAGGCGGTGGGGCCGCCGTTGCGCATGACCTCGCGGGTGACGGTCGAGGTGGGGCGGTCGAGGCGGCGGGCGATCTCGGCGTAGGCGAGGCCGTCGGCCAGGCCCAGCGCGATCTGCTGGCGTTCGGGCTGCGTGAGCCTGCCTCCGGGCATCGCGGTCTCCTTCGTGGTCCTGGGTGTTGCCACTCTAGCGTTCACCTTCATTCCATTGCAACGCAACAGATGAACGGCATTGCGTTGCCGTCCAGGCCACTGCAACGATTTCTCGGCTTTCACCTGCGGGAACGTGATTCACGCGCAACGAGCGTGTTGCTCGATCCTTGAACGCAACGTAGCGTTTCTCATGTCAGAAACGACGAGCCCAAGGAGCCCACGATGCAGAAGTTCGCCACCCCCGCCCCGATCTCCGCCGTCCTCGACATCCCCGCCGGACGCATCCAGTTCATCGCCGCCGACCGCGGAGACACCACGGTCGAGGTCCTGCCCGCGAACCCCGGCAAGAGCCGTGACGTGAGGACGGCGGAGCAGATCGAGGTCGCCTTCCGCGAGGGCGTCCTGCGCATCACGGCCCCGCAGGCGAAGAACCGGCTCCTCGGCCACTCCGGATCCGTCGAGGTGACCGTCAAACTGCCCGCCGGCTCGCGCATCGAGGCGAAGGCGGAGGCCGCCGAGTTCCGGGGCGTCGGACGGCTCGGCGACGTCGCCTTCACGGGCGGCTACCGCTCGGTCAAGGTCGACGAGGCCGCGAGCGCCCGCCTCAGCTCGCACGACGGCGACGTCTCGGTCGGCCGCCTGACCGGCCCCGCGGAGATCAGCACCCAGCGCGGCGACATCCAGGTCGCCGAGGCAGCGCGCGGCGCGGTCACGCTGAGCACCCAGCAGGGCGACATCTCGGTCGGCGCCGCCCGCGGCGTCTCCGCCTCGCTGGACGCCGGCACCAGCTACGGCCGGATCCACAACGCGCTCAAGAACGCCGACGGCACCGCCGGCCTGAACATCCACGCGACCACCTCGCACGGCGACATCACCGCCCGCAGCCTGTAAACCCGCAACTCGCAACAAGGGGGAACTCCTCATGACCGACCTGGCCATCGCGGCGCACGGGCTGCGCAAGTCCTACGGGGACAAGACCGTCCTCGACGGCATCGACCTCCGGGTGCCCGCCGGCACGATCTTCTCTCTCCT
>NZ_JBHJYK010000011.1:0-323843 GCF_042269865.1 Streptomyces sp. NPDC055966 | reverse complement strand
GGCGGTGGTGCCGGTGGTCGCGCGCGTTCACCGGAGGTGCGGCAGGGGGAGGCGGGCGTGCCGTCTCCTGGTGCCAGCCTGCATGCCGGGGCCGGCGGGGCGATGACGAGGGATGACGGCCGGGCCGAGTGCGCAACGGGTCTTGCCGAGGCTGCATGCACGGCGGGTCTTGTGCAGGCGATTCTTGCCGCTTCGCGGGATGACACGCGCTGCCGTCTTTTGGGTCGGGTGTCAGTCGTCGGAGCGGTGTCGGCGGTGTCGGCGGTGCCAGGCGGTGGCGAGCATTCCGAGGAGCATGAGCAGTCCGCCTGCTGCGATGAGGATGTGCTGGGTGCTCAGGAGGCCGGTGCTCCAGCGGGCGGCCGTGTCCGCGGGGGCGTCTTTGCGGGGTGAGGGGGAGGTGGAGGGGCTGGTGCCGCCGTGTGGACCGGCGCGGTCTTCGCTGTCGTCGTCGTGGTTGTGGTCGTTGCAGTGGGCTTCGGGGAAGGGGAAGGCGCGTTTGTGGTTGTCGTAGGTTTTCACGACGAAGAGGGGGTGGATTCGGAAGAAGTCGCGGATGGCGAATTCGTACTGTCCGGAGGTCTGGGTGGGGTAGTTCACGCTCAGGAAGGTGGAGACGGTGAAGGTGGACCAGGGCTGTTCCGGTGACCAGGGTGTGGATTTCGGGGTGCCCTGCAGGACGAGGGCTTCGGGTCCGCGGTGGCCGTTGGTGAGGAACGCTCTGATGGTCGGTTCGATGAGGACGACGCGGCGGTGGCTGCGGCAGTCGCGCCAGGGGTTGTGGTGGTCGTGGTCGCGGTCCCCTTCGTGCAGCCGGACAGAGGCGGGGGTGTGCCGTGCGGTCGCGGTCGCGGTTGCGGTCGCGGTGGCGTGGGCCGGTGGGGATGCGAGGGCGATGGCTGCGCTGGCCAGTGGTGCTGCGACCCAGGGGCGATGGTTCATCCGGTGACCTCCGTGAGTGGCGGGCGCGGGCAGCCTCCTGCCGGCCGGGATATCCGAATCCTGGTAGAAACTATGAGAAATCAGCTCGTCATATCGTTAACGTCCACGGGTGCCGTACTACTTGTCACTCCACCGCAGCAGTCTTGGGTGGAAAGGGCAGGGAAGGGTGGGTCGGTACAGGTGCCCGGGCGGGCCGCCTTTGGGCTGGTTACGCCGTCGCGCCGGACCCCGTGACGGTAGTTGCCGTACGGAAGGGCGCCGCCGGGTGGGGGGCAGCCCGTGAAGCTGCTGGACGCTCGTGGGCGCTGCGCCGTGTACGGATCCTGCGGCCCGGACTGGTCGGAGACGGCGCCGGGCGGTGCTGGGAAGCGCGCGTTGCCTTGGTGCGACCGCGCGAGACACGGGGTCGTTCATGCCGGGTGGCGCCGTGGTCCGAACCAGACCATGCCCGGCTGCTCGATGTAGGCGTCCGGGGGTGGGTGTCTGTGGTCCGGTGTCCGAGGGGGAACGCGGCGGGAGTGGCGGGCGCGGTGCGGGCAGGGGCCGGCCTGCTGGTGGGTGTCGGGGTGGTGCTGGCGGGTCCCGTTCAGTTCCGGGCCGCCGGGTGCCGGACTGCCGGGTTGCCACGTCGTCGGGCGAGGGATGTCGGCCTGGCCGGTGCCGTGTGTGCGGCTGCCGGCCAGGCCGGATCCTTGGTGGGGGTATGCCGGATGATGGGGTGCAGGTGGCCTGCGCTCTGCTGTTCTTCTCAGCGTGTGGTCGGTGGGCGGAAGCGGCGGTAGAGCGTTCCTCCGCCGATCAGGGCTGTGATGCTTGCGGCGGCGGCTGTCCAGATACCGTCAGCGCCGGTCTGAGCGAGGGAATCCTCTGTCTGCTTCTGCGTGATCGTGTGGGGCGTGAGATGCGCCGTGTGCGGTTCGTGGGGCACCGCCGGGGTGGGCGGCACCGGCCGGGCGGGCGGTGTGGTGCGGGCGGGCGGCTCGGGTGTGGTGCGGGTCGGTTCGCTTGGCTGGCTGCTGGGGGAGTTCGCGGATGTGTTGCCGAAGACGGGATTGGCGATGCCGGCCACGTCGACCGTGTTGCCGCTCACGTTGAGGGGTAGCTGGACCGGCAGTTGGAGGCCGTTGCCGGAGAGGACGCCCGGTGAGTCCTGTGTGCGGCTGGAGGCGGTGGCCCGGCTCGGCGTCCCGGTGCGGGTGCTGTGTTCCTGGTTGGTGCAGCTGTTGCCTGCGGCGGGGTTGAGGAAGCCGACGACGTCGATGGTGTTGCCGCAGATGTTCACCGGGACGTGTACGGGCAGCTGGATCGTGTTGCCGGAGATCAGTCCGGGGGAGTCGTTTGTGGAGCCGTCTGCCGTGGAGTCTGCGTGTGCCGGTCCCGCGACAGCCATCGCGCCCGAGGCGACGGCGAGGGCGATCGCACCGTTGCGGGTGACCCGTTTCATGAGATTCTGCCTTTCGGAGGTGATTGCGGGTACATGCCCGCGCGGTGTGAAACGTTTGTGAAACTCCATGGGTTATGGCTTGTCGCCTGTTATCGGCTGAATGGGTGGACATTCGTGGTGCCGTGCGGAGCTGGGCCGCGGAGGGTGTGTCAGGTGCCCGTCGGCGGACGGTGCCGGGGCGCGTGGCCTGAGCGGTGGCGTGTTCCATGCCGTGCGCTGTGGCCGGTTGTTCGTCGCCGGTGTTTCCGTGGTCAGCAGCTCTCGCGGCAGGTGACGTCGGGGATGAGGATCTTTCGTTGCTCGTGGGCCAGGCCGTCCAGTTGTTGACGGCAGGTCCCGCGTCTAGGCGGCCGGGTTGGTCTGTGCATGGCGCGGGTTGTGGTGGGCAGTCGCTTTGCCGGGGCCGAGGCCGTCGGGGCCCGGCTTGGGGGTGTGTGGCCGAGAGTCCTGGCGACGGGGATGCGGCCGCGGCCGGGAGCGGGTGGGCCGTCACGACCTTGACGTGTGGTTGGAATGACGTACGTCCCGTCGTGGCGTGGGAAGGCAAGGGAGCGTGCCGGGCTGTGCGCCGTGACCGGGATGCATGTCGGCGCCGTACACGGTGGTGGCCGTGTACGACGGAGGCATCTTCTGGACGTCGTACGGGCCGGCGCGGTTGCCCTGCGGCTCGCCGCGCTTCGGCGTGTGGAGGTTCTTCCCGGCCGTACGCCGGTCCCGGTGGGGCGGGTGTCCGGATTCCCGTCGGCGACAACAGCTGTTGGTCGCGCGGAAGGAGGGGTGCGGTGGGTTGCTGCCCGCGTGCCGCAGCAGTGTCTTGTTCAGGGCGTGGGCGTTGCGGGTCCCTGGCGCGAATGTCCATCGCCGGCTTCTCCGGTGGTCGCCGGGAAGGTGCCCTTCGGGCTGGGGAAGGGGCAGGCTTGGGCGGGCGGCTATGACCGTGCGGGTGGGATGCGTGGGTGTCCGGGGAGGCGGTGCGGCCGTCGTGGTGCTCATGGTCGCCGTCGTGCCGTCGGCGGCAGGCGTGCGTTCTGTACCCTCGCGGCGGTCAGGTCAGGTCAGGTGCGAACCGACCTGCCGATTTGTCGAGGTGTCTACCTGCCGGTGTCCGCGTCCCGGTCCGGGTGCCGGTGTGTGTCTTGCCCGCGGCGGCGAGGACGCGGCCGTCGCGGGCGGGCCGCAGGCCGCAGGCGGGGCGCGGGCGGGACGCGGGCAGTTCGGTGCTGGCCGGCTTGCCGGGCTGGTGGCGTACGGCGAGGAGCGCCGAACCCGCCTGGGCGTGTTGTCGGGGCGGGCTGTCGTGACGGGGGGCGCCGGGCGGGCTGCCGAGCCGTGAGCCGGTGCCCGTCCGGCGATTGTGCAGGGTGCGCGGCCCGCGCGCAGACGGTCCGGTCGCGCTGCTGTGCGGTCATCCCGGCACCCACGCATGCCGTCTGACGGGTCTTTCCGGAGCCCAGGGCGGGGACACTGTGGTCCGGGAACCGGACTGTGCCTGGGCCTCGGGCCGTCGGTCCGGAACGCTGCGGTGTGTCAGGACGGCGGCCGCAGTACGGAGTCGATGACGTATACCGTGGCGTTCGCGACCTTGATATTGCCGCAGACGATGTGTGCCGTGCCGTTGACCTTGAAGTCGGTACCCGATCCCGACGTGGTCAGTTTGCCACCTTCCAGAGTCGTGAAGGACCCCTTGGGAAGGTCGTTCGGGGTGATTCGTTTGTCCACGACGTGGTAGGTCAGTACCGTCTTCAGTCGGCCCTGATCGGCCAGTAGCGAGGTGAGCTGCGACATGCTGACCTTCTGGAAGGCCTGGTCGTTGGGTGCGAAGACGGTGATGTGGGGCTTGCCGTCGAGGGCGCCGTTCAGCTTCGCTCGGACCACGGCCGAGACCAGTTGGCTGAGTTGTGGATAGGCGGCCGCGGCTTCCGTGATTCTGTCCTTGGCTGTGTTGACCTTCTGGGAGAGTGCAGGACAGCCGGGGCCGAACGTTCCCGACGGGCTGGGAGAAGGACTCTGCGCGTGGCTTTGCGATGCCAGGCCACCGAGCGTGAGGGGAATGGCGATCGCGGTTGCCGCGGCAGCTCTGGCCGTACGTGCAGCAGTGCATCTCATGGCAAACCTTCCTCCTGTTGAGGCGTGAACGCTGCATGAGTCTGCATCGCGGAACTCGTCGTTTCCGCTGGGCCGGGGGTACACCCGGACACGCGACCCCGTCACCGCCCCCTCAGCGAGGGTATCCAGCAGGTGTCGGTGACCGCATCTTGGAAGACGGGCCCGGTCGACGCTCCGGGGCGCAGCGGGTGCAAGGTGCCGTGGCGTCGGCCCGTTCAAGCGCGTATGAGTGAAGGGGGCTGCGGAAGGCGGCGATCAGGGCGTTTTCCTTGTACTGCGGAGATCCGAGGGGAGTCCTTGCGGGCTGGGGGCGCGGTTCCTGGGCCGCGGGTGGCCGCGATGAACTCGGCAGCCCGTCAGCCCACTTCACGTCCCGGCGGCACGCATTTGCGGCCCGGTGCCGCGCCGGCCGCTGGCCGCACGCTGGCTTTCAGCGGCCCGCGCAGTTCCTGGTCCCGTCGGCTTCGTGGCCGTCGCGCGTCTGTCCCTTCCCGGGCCGGGCACGTTCATCCCGGGCCGTGCCCTTGCCGTGCGCGCGCCTGGGGCGATCGGGGCGACGGGGCGGGCGAGGCGGAAGCCGTTGGCGCGGACTGCGAGGCGGTGGGTGTGCGCGGCCGGGTGGCGATGGGCCGCGAGTTTCGGCCGGGCCGTCGGGACGCCTTCGGCTTGGTGGTCACCAGGCCGGGTCGTGGGTGATCGGGTCGATGATGCGGGCTCCGTCGTCGGGGTGCAGCGGCGACGGGTTTGCGCTGTCGTGCTGGATCGCCCGGATCGCCCGTCCGAGCCGGGCGCTGCGTGGGTCATCGCTGTGCAACAGGTGGGTGACCAGGCCTGACGGTACGTCGTGTGCGGCGGACACCAGCTCCTCGCATGCGGGGTCGGCGTCGTGCATAGCGCCTCCGGGTCTCCTGTGCGGGCTGGCTGGAACGCCCCGATCCTGAGAATATCACTATATGTCGTGATTTCATCACAATGGGTTGTGTTGGAGGAGGAGTGGTGGTCAACGCCGTGTGCACACCCCTTCGCCGGGTCGCTCGTCCCGCCGCTTCGGATCCGTCCGCCGACACCGCGCGGGTGCTGGTCACCGACCTCGACGGCACGCTCCTGGCGGGGGACAGCCGCGCACGTCGAAGGCTTCGCCATCTGCTCGACCTGCACCCGTGCATCACCGTGGTCTTCGCCACCGGCCGCTCGGTGCACTCCGTACGCGAGATCTTGGCCGGCGACCCGCTGGTGCCTGTGCCGCGCTGGATCATCGCCGATGTCGGGGCCAGCGTGGTCGACGCCGCCGACGGCAGCCGTGCCGAGGCCCTCCAGGAGCGGCTGCGCGCCGGATGGCCCGGCACGGACCGGGTGCGCTCAGCCCTGGAGGGCTTCCCAGGCCTGGCCTATCAGGACGCGGTCGCGCAGGAGGGACGGTGTTCCTTCTACCTGCCGCCCGAGCACCTGACCTCGGGCTTGAAAGCGGCGGTGGCCGCACTCGGCTGCTCGTGGACGTACTCCGGCGGCCGCTATTTCGACGTCCTGCCCGTGAACGCGGGCAAAGGGGCGGCCGTACAGGAACTCGCCCGCATGCGGCACTGGCCGCTGAGTTCCCTGCTCGTGGCGGGCGACTCCCTGAACGACCTGTCACTGTTCGACCTGGGCGCCCACGGCGTGGTCGTGGGCAACGCCGAACCCGGCCTGGCCGCTCGCGTGCCCCTGTGCGCACGGGTGCACCGCCCGGCACTGGACGGTGCGGCGGCGATCCTGTCGGCCCTCGAAGACCTCGGCTGGATCAGCAGGCCCTCGCGCGTAGTAGTCGGTTACCACCGCCCGCCCCTGCGTTGGTCGCAGCGCGGATGGCAGGCTCCCGTCAGCCCCAACGGGATCCTGCCCACGCTCACCTCCGCCCTGGATCCGCGTTCCTGCGACGAAGACGTCGTATGGGCGGCCGCACTCGTCACCGACCAGGGCACCGCCCCCGCCTCTGCATCCGCTCTCGCCCCCGCCCAGGTCCCCACTTTCACGCGCTGTTCCTGTCCGACGCCTCCCACCGCGCTCCGTCTGGCGTTGCTGCCCGTGGCATCCGATACCTGGGCGGGCTACTTCCACGGCGCCTGCAAGGAGACCCTGTGGCCGGCTCTGGTGTCCGCACCCCACCTGATCCGCCACGACACGCGCCACTGGGCCGACTTCGAAGAGGTCAACTCCGCCTTCAGCGACCACATCGACGCCCATGCCGCCCCCGGGGCGACCGTCTGGCTGCACGACTACAACCTCTGGCTCGTCCCCGGCCTGCTCAAAGAACGCCGCCCCGACGTGACCATCGGCATCTTCCATCACACGCCCTTTCCCGCACCGGACACCTTCCGCCGGCTCCCCGTGGCCTGTCAGCTGCGCACCTCACTCACGCATCTGGACTGGGCCGGCTTCCACACCACCGCCGACGCCGACAACTTCCGGCGGCTCCTTGCCGGCACCGCCCGCCCGCCACGCACCGCGGTGCATCCGCTGGGTATCGACCACCAAGCGGTACAGACCCGCGTCGGCTCGCGCGCCGCGGCGCGGCGATCCCGGGGCGACGGGCAACTGGTGCTCTCCGTCGAACGCCTCGACTACGCCAAGGCACCGGTGCACAAGATCCGTGCCCTGGCAGCCCTGTTCGAGAGGGCGCCGCAGTTCCGGGGCCGGGTGCGTTTCCGGCTCATCTGCCCGCCCCCCGAACCGGGCATCCGCGCCTACGAAGCCACCCGGACGCGGCTGGAGCAGGCGATCGCCGACCTCAACTCCCGCTGGGGCACCGATGTCTGGCAACCCGTCGACTATGTGCCCCGGACACTGCCCTTCGGGCACATCGTGGACAACTACCTTGCGGCGGACGTCTTCTGGGTGACCTCACTGGCCGACGGGATGAACCTCACGGCACAGGAGTACGTCGCCTGCCGCGCGGCGGCGGGACGCAGCGGCGTCCTCGTACTGTCCCGGCACGCGGGCCTGGCCGCCCACCTGGGCGGGGCTGCGCTCCTCACCGATCCCGGCACGCCCGACGACCTGGTCGCCACCCTCCACCAGGCCCTGACCATGACCCCCCGGGAGCGACGCCTGCACACCGCCCGCCTCGCGGCCCGACTCACCGCCCCGGCCCCGGACGACTGGGCCCGCGCGATCCTGAAGGAGCTCTCCTCCGCCGCAGGGCACTGACCGCTTCCTCACCGAGATGCGCGCCGCGGACACGACGAACGACCCGCCGTGGCCGTGCCGGGCGGGGCTTCTTCCCGGCGTCGGCCGGACAGACACCGCTCCTGCCGTACTGTCCGTTGACGTCGCCCTGTCCGTACCGCCCGCCTCGCCCGCCCCGCCCGACGTCGTCGGCACTTGTCGGGCCACTGCGGGGGCGGCGCGCTCGATCCCGGCCTCACGCCCGGCCGGCCCCGCACCGGGCAGGCACGGCACCGGCCCGGCTGCCCTCCTCCCTCATGTGATCTGAGTTCTTGATGCCGACCTGCGGCGTCCTGCCCGTCGTCGTCCCGCTCTTCGGCGTCCGTCGCCTCCATGTCCCCATGCCCCGGCGGGCGCGGTCTCTTCAGCGCCCCCGCCGTTTACGACCGCCCACGTGCGCCTTGCTTCTTGCGCTGCGAGCCGTCTGCAGCCTGCCCGGGATGCGGACGCCAGCTGTGCGCCGCGACCGGGTGTTCGCCGGCCGTGTGGCCGCCGGTGGTGCGGCGGTCCGGCTCGCGAGGCGACCGCCGTGGAGTACGGTGCCGTCGGCGGCGGCTCGTGGTGTCGCGGGAGCTGCCGAAGGCGGTGCGGGCGGGGCTCTGCCGGCCGGGTCGGGCGGGATGAGGACCGGGCGGCATGACGGGCGGGTGGCGTTCCTGGAGGTGCTGTGGGGGAGGGCAGCAGCCGGGAAGGGCAGGTCACCGTGTGGTGTAGCCGCCGTTGACGAACAGGGTCTGGCCGTTGGCCCACCAGCCGTCGGTGAGCAGATGGCGTACCCACGGGACGATGTCCTCGATCTTGGTGAGGTCGCCGTTCATGGCCGAGGACTTGTGGTAGGCGATGGAGTCGTCGTCCTCGGCCGGGTAGAAGAACGAGGTGTCCATCGGCCCGGGAGCGAGGGTGTTGACCGCGATGTTCCGGCCGAACAGTTCCTTCGACAGGGCGCGGGTGAAGTGCTCAACCGGGGCTTTGCTGCCGGCGTAGCAGGAGTACAGGCCGGTGTAGGCGGCCAGCAGTGAGGTGACGACCGTGATGATCTTCCCGCCGTCCTCGATCCTGCGGGCCGCCTCACGCATCACGAAGAACGCCGCTTTGGAGTTGACGGCGAACATCCGGTCGTACTCCTCCTCGGTGATCTGCGTGAGGGGCTTCTTCAGCACCATCCCGGCGGTGTTGATGCTGTAGTCGAGCCTGCCGAACCGGTTGATGACATCGTCGAAGACCCGCTCGACCTCGGCAGGCTTCGTGAGGTCGGCTTGTACGGCGAACGCCTCTCCGGGGCCGGTGTTGATCTGCGCGACGATGTCCTCGGCCTTGGTTCGGGAGGAGTCGCTGTTGTAGTGGACGGCCACCTTCGAGCCTTCGGCGCCCAGGGTGGTGCTGACCAGCCCGCCGAGGTTACGGGACGCACCGCCGACGAAGGCGGCCTTGCCGCTGAGCGTCCTGTCCGGGGCGTTGACCATGACAGCCTCCTTGATCAGGCGTGGGAAAGAACTCGCCGGCCGGACCGCCAGCCAGGGGCCGTCGGCCGCGGGCCGGGACGCGCCGGTATCAAGGAATCACCTTCCGGATATCGCGGCATCTCGGATGATCCGATCGGCTCTGCGCTCGCGGCGTGTCCGGCAAGGGGGAGAGGGAGTCGTGGCGATGGGGGGGCTCACCGCAGGAACCGACGGCGTCAGGACCAGCCTGTGCCAGGGCCCGTCTGTGTCAGGACCTGTCGGCGGTGGGCGCCGTCTGCCGCACGGGTGGCCGACTGCGGATCGTGGCGGGCCCGGCCGCTGCCCGCAGTCGTCTCCTGACGTCCCTGCGCCGGTACGCCCGCGACGCGTACGTCGCGCAGACGGTCACCGGCCCGAGCCGCACCGCCGAGCCGACTGCACCGGGCCGGTGCCCGTACGCATCCCCAAGTCCTGTGGCTCTGGGCCGTCCCGGAGCGGGCGTACTGCCGGCGGGCCCCGGTGCCCGGCCCAGGACGAACCTGTGCGTGCACGGCCCGACGAACTCATGCACACCACGCGGTGTCACGAACGGCGCGAGCGGACGCTGTGCAGGACCGCGCCGCGCGGGGCCTGCGGACGAAGTACCGGCAGTGCAGGCCCAGTTCACGGGAACGCGCCTTCGCCGACGCCGCGCCCGGCCCGGCCACGACTCGTCGGTCCGCCCGCACACACGGTCCGCCCCGGCCATGACGGGGAGGTCCCGGTCGGCGGGCCGGGGTGAGGCCTGCCCGCATGGCGGACACCGTCGCCACGCGGAACGGCCGCGCCCCGCCGACCAGTTCCCCTCGACGCCGCGCCGGCGCCGTTCGGGAAGAACGCCTTCTCGCGGTGCGTCGAGGAGGGCACCCCGATCATCGGTTCCGTGAGGCGTCGACCGCGCCGTTGTCCGCAGCGGTACCGGTCCTCACGGCTGGCGGTGCCGAGGCCGGTCGTGCTCCCGCTCCGCCCGCGCGTGGGCCGAGCACCCGGTCACCGATCAGAAGGAGGCGTGGTGAGGCGTGGTGGCCACACCCGGTCCTGAGCCCCGGCCGGACGGCGGACCCGGCGCGATCGCGGCGGCGGACGGCCTGCACATCTAGCAGCTGCGGTTGCACGCCGAGTACGGGCCCGTCGTGCGCTTCCAGCTTCCCGGCGCCGACGCCGCGGTGTCGATCGCTGCCCGGTCCTGCTGCAGGCGACGGCCCACCTCGATCAGCGGCCGGAGCGTCTGTTTTCCGTCCTCGATCCACCGTTCGAGGACGGCAACCCGTACGTTCTCCCAGCCGACGAACATGCCCTGTGGAGAAGGGTGCTGCGACGGCGGCTGCGTGGCCCTGCAGAAGAATGTGAGTACGCCCTGGGCGCGGGCACCTGGACCTGGACGGCGTCGTCACCGACGTCGAGGAGGTGCTCACCGACTACCTCGGACGGCTGTACCAGGTGCCGCTTTCGGGCACCCCGGAGGAACGCGCCGAGCGGACCGGCATGCCCTCGCCCGCATGCGCGCCACGGTCGACCAGGTCGTCGTGGCCCACCGTGTGAACGGCCGTACGCGGCGCAGCGACCTGATCGGCGCACTGATCGAGACCGGTCAGCGGCCTGCCCGGATCCGCAACACCGTCCTGGCCATCCTGGCCGTGCTGCTCGCGGCCCACCACACGACCGCCGCGGCCGTGGCCCGGACTCTGCACCTGCTCGGCCGCCACCCCGAGGCGGCCGAACGGTGCCCGACTACGCGGACCTGAGACGGCTGACGTACGGGGAAATGGTCCTCAAATAGTCGCTGCGTCTGTATCCGCCGGGCCCGTACGGAGCGCGCGAGACCGCCGGTGCGCTCACGCTCGGCGGCCACCGGATCTCGGCCGGACCGTGTTCTTCTATCCGTTCTGGGCGTTCCACCCCGACCCCGTAGTGGCCCGAGGCCGAACTGGTCCTGGCCGTGCTGCTCAAGCGCTTCCGCTTCCGCGCCGTCTCAGGACACGAGGTGACATCGGTCGAAGACTTCGTGCTGTGGGCGGCCGACGACATCCGCATGTTCGCCAGTGCGCGGAGCCTGGCCGGGCACATGGCCGGTCAACCGCAGCGGGCGCTCTTGACCTCGCCGGCCCGCGTCAGCGGTTCGTCCGGCGCGGCCGTGGCCGCCCGTACGGCACCATTCCCTGACGGGTGTCCGGCGTGGAAGTCCTCAGTTGGACCGGATGGTGAGGGAAGGGACGCGGGCCCGGGCACCAGGCGTGTGATGCCTGGTGCCCAGGTCCGGCGGTGTGTGTACGACGTGTGGGTTGTCGGACAATGGTGGGGATCGGGGCCCCGGCTCGATTACGGCGGGCCGGGGCCCCGTGGTGTGCTCGCGGACCGGGATCAGTCGTCGTCCCCGCCGCCACCCCAGCCGCCGCCCCAACCGCCATCGCGGTCGCAGTTCACGCGGAAGCTGGCCACGACGCCGTCCTTGACGTGGACGCCCTCGGTGTGACCCGGGTTCACGCCGTAGCTGTCGCTGTGGGCGCCGACGGTGGCGATGGGAGCGCCGTTGTCGCAGACCGCCCCGCGGAAGACCTCCACGCGCTTGTGGCTGTCGTTGCGGACGTTGATGGTCCTGGCGCCCAGGCCGCTGACCACGGTGATGCACGCACCGGAGTGGGCGGAGTAGGACCGTTCGTTGATCAGGATCCTGCCGCCCTCCCTGTGACCGCGGCCCCGGCCTTCTTCACCGCGGCCCCGGCCTTCTTCACCGCGGCCCCGGCCTTCTTCACCGCGGCCCCGGTCACCCCGGCCCTCGTCACCCCGGCCCTCGTCACCGCGGCCTTCGTCGCCGCGGCCTCCGTTGCCCTTGTTCTGTCCGGAGCCGCCGTCGAGGGAGGCTTCGGGTGCGGCGGCCGGAGCTGCAGCAGCTGGAACAGCGGCTGGGGCGGCAACCGGTGCAGGAGCCGGTGCGGCAGCGGCCCGGGCCGGCTGCGGCACCGAGGTGGGGGCGGAGGCAGCAGAGGCGTAGGTGATGCCGGTCGCGGCGAGTGCCGCGGCGGCCGAGACACTGGCGACCACCATGGTGGAACGAGCGAGCTTCATGTCGCTTCTCCTGTTCTGGATATCTCGGAGATGCCGGCTCGTCAGCCGACTGCGATCAAACGTACTCACAGCGGTCATATCAGTCATATTGGAGGACTAGGTCAGGGAGCCGATCGGGGTACACGCGACCCCCGCCCGCCGCCCGGCTGAGATGCGAAATGACCGGGAAAACGGGTGGATTGAATGACTATTAGGCTGTCTGGATGATCCACTGATGTCCGCTCATCCACTTCCGGCGGCGTGTCGCTGCGAAAGTCGTGAGCTGATTCGTGTTACGGCTGAGCCGAAGCCTGCTCGTCGCACGGTCGGGCAGGGGATCGCGGGGCGGCGGTGGGTCGGCCGTCTCCGGGGCCGGTCGGTCGTGCGCGGCGGCGTGCCGGTGCCGTCTGCGGCGTGCGGATCCCCGCACCGTACAAGCGGATGCACGGTGTACGGGCGGGATGCGCGGCGACGTCCGCCAGGACGGCCATGAGCGCACCGGCAGCCTGCGCGACCGAGTGGCGGGGGAGCGGCGCCCGGCCGAACGACTTCTCGGCCGACGCCTTCACCAGCGCCGTCCGCGACACGGTGATCCGGACCCCGCGCGATGGGCCCGACCGCCCTTCTGCGCCCAGGAGTTGAGCGTCCCCCAGCCGGGCTGTCCGTGATGTGCGAGCGCACAGCCTGCGCTGGCGCACGGACACCCGGGCCCGGCGCCTCGCCCTGCATCGGCGCGTCGGCCCGCCGGGCGCGCGCGGTTCGTGGCCGTCGTCGGGCTGCCGCTGCCGGGGGCGTCGTGTACATCTGGCACGGCAGGGCACGGTGTGGCGTGGGGGCGCGGGTGCGGGTGCTGTCGTGGGCGGCCGTCCGCGGCCAGGTCCCGGCTGGGAAGGTCGGCCGTGTGCGCGCGTTCCGGTGTGCCCGGGCTCGGGCGAGTCAAGGGCGGCGAGCGCCGTCACCTTGCCGAAACGGCAGCATTCGGGCGGCCGGTCCGTCCGCCGGGTGGTGTCCGGGAGGACAGGCTCCCATGTCGTGCGGCGTGGCCATCCGGGTCATGGCTGCGGTGCGGCCGATGCGTCGGCGCTGCCCGCACACTTGTGCCGTGCCGACGCGAGAGGGCGGGGCACGCTTGTCCGCTCGGAGGTGAACACTCCTGCCCGCACCTCCCGCGCTCGGCTTCTCCGGGGCGGCGGTGGGGAGAAGGTCTACCTGCCCTCTCCGGAGGGCGCGGGCGGCGGCCGGGAGGCGGCGTATGCCCCCGGCCGGCGTATGCCCCTCGGGCTGGCGGATGTCCCTCGGACCGGTGGATGCCCCTCGGGCTGGGGATGCGGGAGCGTGTATCGAGGCGTGTTTCCCGCCAGAGTGGCGCGGGCCGTGATGCACCTGGCGTGGGGCCCCGTCTCCGGTCGGCGAGATCCCCGGCTGGACGTTCGAGCCCGGGGCGCCGACGGTGTGTCAGGCTCCCTGGGCATCCCGGTGCGGCAGCCCCGGGGTCGGGGCTCCTGCGCCGGGCTCCTGCCGCGGCCAGTCGGGAGCGGGGTCCTGTGCGAGCAGCGGCCGCAGGGCACCGAGCACCGCGCCGACACAGACGTCGCGCAACTGGGTGCGGGTGCAGGTCTCGTGGGTGAGCCAGTCGACACAGAGCACCCGGACGAAGACCAGCCAGCTCTTCAGGACGCCGGACACGGCCTCGCGGGCGCTCTCGTCCGCGAGGGGCAGTACGGCCAGCAGCCGTGCACGGAGCGCGTCCAGCTCGTTCGTCATGATCGTCTGGATCACCGGGTCACCCGCGAGGACCCGGTTCGCGGCGAGGACGGCGTTGCGGTTCGCCACGAAGTACTCAAGATGGAGGTCCATGCCCTGGACGAGCTGTTCCGTCAGGGAGTCGGCGGGGTCGAATCGCGTCCCGGCGAGCAGCTGGTCAGCGGCCTGTTGGTAGACGGCCGCGAACAGGGCGTGCTTGCTGGGGAAGTGACGGTAGAGCAGGGCCCGGGAGACACCTGCCTCTTCGGCGACTTCCTCCATCAGTACGTCGGCGTACGGGTGCGCGGCGAAGAGCCGTGCGCCGACGGCGAGGAGCTGGGCGCGGCGGTCGGCGGGGGTGAGTCGCTGGCGAGGAGGCACGAGCGAAGCCTAGTTGACATGCGTCTACTGGTGCCCCCAGTGTAGTAGACGCATGTCAACTAAGCTTCGCTGCGACGGCTTGGAGGGACGATGGAGAGGGCTCTGCGCGTACTCACCACGCTGATGGGCTGGTCCTGCGTGGCGATCGGCCTGTTCCACGTTGCGCTCGGCAACGCGGCGATCCCCGGCGCCGGTTCCGCCGGCACGACGGTGGACAGCTGGGGCCGGTTCATGGGGGCCAGCTTCGTCGGCTACGGGCTGGCCTGGCTCTGGGCTGCGCGCCAGCGTCCGATCCCGGCCCGGGAGGTGCGGTGGCTGGCCGGAGTGTTCCTGCTGGGAGGCGTGGGCCGGCTGCTCTCGCTCGCCGTGCACGGCTGGCCGCAGTGGTTCCAGATCGTGCTGACGGTGATCGAGCTCGCCCTTCCGCCGGTATTCCTCTGGCTGGCCGGTGCGCAGGAGCGGGCCTCGCGCAGGGACGTGCAGCCCGTGTCCGCCGACCGGTGAAGCGCGCGTGAGCCCGTCCGGCTCAAGGGCCGGAAAGCGAACCCGACCATACGTATGACACAAGGCTGCCTGGCAGATACCCGACAGCCTCGCCGGTTACTGCCGACGCATCAACGCAGGTCATTGGGGCACTAGGTCACTGGCGTGCTTGGCCACGCTGGATTGGATTCGCCTTCTGGGCCGGCCAATACCGCACTATGCCGGGCGGTGCGGCGGCGGTAGCCGCTGTGTGATCCGGTTGAACATGTCGGTCAGCGGCTCGCTGACGTCCTGACCGAACTCGGACAGCCCGTAGGTGACCTGGGGCGGTGTCGTCGGCTCTACCTCTCGCCGGACCAGTCCGTCCTGGACCAGTGCCCGCAGGGTCTGGGCGAGCATCTTCTCGCTAATGCCCTGGATGCTGTCGCGCAGCTCGTAGAACCGAAGGTCGTTGCTCCGCAAGGCGATCAGCACCCAGACGCCCCACTTGCTGGTCACGTGGTCGACCAGGTCACGCGCGGGGCAGTCGGTGTGAAACACCTCATACCGATTGCCCGACTCAGCCTGCGTCAGCTGCGCGCCTTCCGTCATGTACGGAGCTTACCTCTGGGTATGTTCTTACGAAAAGTAAGTCTTCCTCCTAGCGTCAATTACCGCAGTTCACAACGGACTAGGAGCTGAACATGATCGTGGTGACCGGGGCTACCGGGAATGTGGGCCGGCCTCTGACGCAGGCCCTGGCCGAGGCGGGCGAGCAGGTGACGGCGGTGTCGCGGCACGCGGTGGCGATGCCGGACGGAGTCCGGCACGTGACGGCCGACCTGGCCGAGCTGACAAGCCTCACACCCGCGTTGGACGGGGCGAAGGCCCTGTTCCTCCTGCTGTCCGGCGACCTGCACGCCCCTGAAGCCAAGCCGGCCGACATCATCGGCCTGGCCGCGGCCAGCGGGGTCCGCCGGGTCGTCCTGCTGTCTTCGCAGGGCGTGGCGACCAGGCCGCTCGGTCCGTCGCGGGTCGCGATGCGCGCGGTGGAGGACGCGCTGCGGGAGTCCGGCCTGGACTGGGCCGTCCTGCGACCGGGCGGTTTCGCCTCGAACGCCTTGGCCTGGGCGGAGTCCGTCCGCAAGCAAGGGACGGTCGCCGCGCCCTTCGGCGACGTAGGAGTGCCGGTCATCGACCCGGCGGACATCGCCGAGGTCGCGGCGGCCTGCCTGCTGGACGACCGGCACATCGGCGGGGTGTACGAGCTGACCGGCCCGGAGGTAATCACGCCGCGTCAGCAGGCGGAGGCGATCGCCGCCGAGCTCGGCTCGCGTGTACGGTTCCACGAACTCACCCGCGACGAGGCCAAGGCCATGATGACCCGGTTCGTGCCGGCGGAACTTGCCGACGACACCCTGGACATCATCTCCGCCCCGAACCCGGCCGAACTGCGCATCAGCCCGGACGTGGAACGAGTCCTCGGCCGGGCCCCGCGCCCCTTCAACGGCTGGGTCGCCCGCAACATCGCCGTTTTCCGCTGAGGCACAACTCAACCGGGGCGCCCACCTCCCTAGTGGCGCCGTCGTCGGCGCGCGAGGTGCTGGGACGCGCAGGCCCTCGGGCCCGGCTCTTCAGAACAGACGGGCCGCAGGCTCGGCCACGCACTGCCGCACACCGTCGACCGCACCGAGGCCACGTCTGAAGCGCGCACGGCTGCGCGCCTGACGACCACGGCTGTTGTCCGCCGACTCCGGTCCACCGGTATGCGGCGTCGTCGCGCCCGAGCCGTTCCTGCTGAGCGCAGTCCTGGTGCCCCGAGTCGTTGACGCCTTGCCAGCTACTGCTGAGGCGGCGCCGATCGGGGCGGCCCGCACGCGGCACCCGTATGCCACGCGCGGTCTGTGCCCATCCACGCAGGCGCGGCAACCGGACGGTGATCCCCATCCCGGCGGATCAGCACGATTAACTGCTGCGTAAGGCAGCCGCGACGGCGGGCCGCCGTTTCTCGCCCGGGACCTCGGCGAGCAGCGCAACAACGCCGAGCGGTGCCGCGGTGCATCAACCGCCTGAAGCAGTGGCGTGGCATCGCCACCTGATGCGAGAAGCCCGCGACGATCTACCTGGCCGGACTCCGAACCGTAGACATCCTCGGCATCTCGCCGCCAGACGGCGGAGCGTGAGGTGCGCGCCGCCTTCGGCCTGGTCGTGGGCGGGATGACTGGTGAAGGACGATCATGAGTGTGAGGGAACCGGACGGTGGGCCCGCGCACGCTGCGGATCAGAGCGCTACGGCGGCGGGTGCCACCGGTGGCGGTGCGCCACTGGCGGGATGCGCGGCGCTGGTGACGGGCGCGTCCAGCGGCATCGGTGCGGCCACCGCCTTGTCGCTGGCTCGGCAGGGTGCCGCTGTGGCAGTCGTCGCCCGCCGTACGGGGCGGCTGGAGGAACTGGCCGCAGCGATCCGCGATCGGGGCGGCTCGTGCAGCGTTCTCACCGCTGATCTCGGAGACGCGGTGCAGGCGCGTCGGGCCGTCGAGGACGCCGTGGAGTGCTGCGCGCGGCTGGACGTGCTCGTGAACAACGCCGGTTACGTGGCCATGGGCACCATCGAGGAAGGCGACCCCGCAGACTGGGAACGGATGGTCGATCTCAACTTCAACGCCGTCCTGCACCTGTCACAGGCGGCGATGCCCCACCTGCTCCGCGCGGCGGCGGACGGCCCGCGCGGGATCGCCGATCTCGTGAACGTCAGCTCGGTCGGTGGCCGGGTGGTGCGCAGGAACAACGGCATCTATTCGGCGACGAAGCATGCGGTGGGCGCGTTCAGCGAGGCCCTGCGTCAGGAGGTGACGGCAAGGGGCGTCAGAGTGGGGCTGATCGAGCCGGGGCTGACGGCGACGGAGATGGCGACCGGCCCCGGATCAGCCGCCGCCCGTGGCATGCCGCAGAAGGCTTGGCTGCATGCCGACGACATCGCCCGTGCCATCACCTTCATGGTCACCCAGCCTCCGCATGTCGCGATCAACGAGATCATGGTGCGCCCTACGGCCCAGGAACACTGACCGTCAGCGCGGGAGATCCAGCGGGAGACCCACGCGAGCGAGCCCAAGCACGGCCCTGTGACCAGCTACCTCCCAGGTCACACGACGGGACCGTCCCAGCGGGCACCGGGGGGAGCGCACTTGGCGCGGGTACGCGCGCCTGTACGTCCAAAGGGTGCTACGGAAGGCCGTGATCCAGGCATTCCCCTTGTACCGCCGTCAGCAGCCGCCGGCCGCGGGGTGCGGGCGGAGCCGAACGAGGGGCGGACCGTGCCGTCCCCAGCGCGGAGGCGGCAGCGACCGGGGTGAACAGCGGGTTCTCCATGAGCACCGCGAGCCGCGCGTGCACGACCGCCGCCCCCGACCGGTCCAGGACGTGCTCGCACAGCTGGCGCAGCCGGTGCAGTCGCTGTTGCCGAGACTCGGCAGTGCTGGTGAGACTCCGGCTCATCTCCGCACCGGCACTCCCAGCGCCCGCAGTTGGGTTGAGGTTCAGGGGGATGCCGAGGGCGAGCAAGTTCCCTGGGGGAATGGGTGGGCCCGAGCACCAGGGTGTGATGCCTGGTGTCCGGGCCCGTTGGTGCGCGTGTGGCGCGTGGGTTGTCGGACAGCGGTGGGGGTGGGGTTTCCCGGCTCGATTGCGGCGGGCCGGGGCCCCGTGTGTGCTGTCGTCTTGCGGTCAGTCGTCCCAGCCGCCCTCGCCGCCGCGGTCTCCGCCACGGTCGCCGCCGCGGTCCCCGCCCCGGCCGCCCTCGTCCCAGCCGCCTTCGTGGTCGCAGACCACGCGGAAGCTGGCCACGACGCCGTCCTTGACGTGGATGCCCTTGGTGTGGAGGTCGTCGACGCCGAAGCTGGTGCTGTGGGCGCCGACGGTGGCGATGGGGGCGCCGTTGTCGCAGACGGCCCCGCGGAAGACCTCGACGCGCTTGTGGCTGTCGTTGCGGACGTTGAGGGTCTTGGCGCCCAGGCCGCTGACGACGGTGATGCAGTCGCCGGGGTGGGCGGAGTAGGACCGCTCGTTGATGAGGATGCGGCCCTCTTCGTGGCGCCGGCCCTCCTCGCGGCGGCCGCCGCCGCCTTCGTTGCCCTTGCCTTCGTTGCCCTTGCCTTCGTTGTTGTTGCTGTTGTTGTTGCTGTTGTTGTTCTTGCCCTGTCCGGAGTCGCCGCTGAAGGGTGCCTGCGGGGCGGCGACGGCCGCGGGGGCTGCCTGGGGGGCCGGGGCGGAGGCCGCCGAGGCGTAGGTGATGCCGGTGACGGCGAGTGCCGCGGCGGCTCCGGCTGTGGCGGTCACCATGGTGGAACGAGCGAGCTTCATGTCGCTTCTCCTGTCTGTTATCTCCGAGATGTCGGCTCGTCAGCCGACTGCGATCAAACGTACTCATGGCTGTCGTATCGGTCATTTCGGAATGTCGATGGGAGGGGGCCGATCGGGGTACATGCGGCTGCTTCCGCCGCTCGGCCGGGATGTGAAGTGGCCGGAGAAAAAGGCGGATTGAATGACTATTGATCCATTCGGATGATCTACTGACGCCCGCTCACCGAATGCCGACCGCGTGTCGCTGCGGAATGCGTGAACTGGTCCGTGCTAAAGGATCGGCTGCGCCGCAGCCTGCATCCCCTGAAACCGGCAGTACAGCGGGTTCCCGGGGCCGCTTACGAGTGCTGTGGCGCCGGGCCGTCAGGAGATATTCGCTGCCCTGGAGCAAGCCGTGGAGGCCGGGTGCGGGGCCCGGTCGGGAGGGACGTCCGCGTATGCGCGCTCCGGAATGCGGCAGCCGGGCGGGGCGTAGGGGGTGCATGGGGCGAACGCCGTCGCCTTGCCGAACGGCCGCATACGGTCGGTCGGTTCATCCGGCGCAGTGGTGTTCGAGAAGGTCACCTCCTCTCGGGCGCGGGCGGCGGCAAGGTCCTGGTCGACGCTCGTCGAACGCCTTGCCGCGGGCGGCGCTCTGGAGGACGGTCCCGCGGCGGGCGGCCGCCGAAGGGGCTGCCCGCCGTGCATTCCTGCGCGATGCCTTCTTTGGGCAGGTCCCCGGCGCCAGGCGCGGCTGCCGTGCGTCCGTGTGGCTGAGCGGCTGCACGTGTTCCCTGTCCACTGGCTGTGCTTGCCTCCTGTGCGGGCGGTGATGTCGCCGTCGTCCGCTCGTCCGTTGGTGAGGCGTAGTGAGGCGCGGTGAGGTGTGCGAACGGTCGGGGATATGAGGTGTATATCCCTTACGGTGACGACCGGCGTCATATGTCCGCACGCGGGAGGGGGAGACCGTGGCCTTCGTGGAGCCGGGTGGCGGTCGTGGACCCTTGTCCCGTCATGTGTCGGGCCTCCGGTCCGAGGGGCCTTCCAGGGCGCCGCTTGTGGCTGTGTGCGCCGGGTATTTCATGGTCATCCTGGATGTGACGGTCATCAACGTCGCCGTGCCGGTGATCGGGCGGGATCTGGGCACCTCGCTGACCGGCATTCAGTGGATCACCGATGGTTACACCCTGGTATTCGCCGGATTCCTGCTGACCGGTGGCGGGCTGGGCGACCGGCTCGGCAGCCGGCGGGTCTTCTGCTGGGGCACGGCCGTGTTCACCGTGTCCTCGGCCGCGTGCGCCCTTGCCCCCGATGCCGCTGTCCTGGTCGCTGCCCGGCTGTTGGAGGGGTTCGGCGCGGCGCTGATCGTGCCCGGTTCCCTGGCCCTGCTCCAGCAGGCCTATCCGGAGCCGGTGGAACGCTCGCGGGCCTTCGGACTCTGGGGTTCGATGGCGGGCGTCGCAGCGTCGGCCGGGCCGCTGCTGGGCGGTCTGCTCGTGTCCACGGTGGGGTGGCGTTGGGTGTTTCTCATCAACCTTCCGGTCGGTGCAGCGTGCCTGGTGCTGACCCTGCGGCACGTGGCGCGTTCGCCTCGGCAGGCGGCCCGGCCCGTGGACTGGCCGGCCCAGGCGGCGGTCGTGGCGGCGGTGGCGCTGCTGACCGCGGCGCTCAACGAGTCCGGCCGGCGCGGCTGGACGGATCCAGCGGTCCTGGCCGGGCTGGGCTCGGCAGGGGTGGCCGGTGCGGCCTTCGTGGTGCGTGAGCGACTGGCCCGCTCGCCCGTTCTGCCCCTTCGCCTGCTGCGCTCCCGGGAGATGAGCGGCGGCGCCGTCATCGGCCTGCTGTTCAACTTCGGCTTTTACGGCATGGTGTTCACCGCGAGCCTGGAGTTCCAGCACCAGCGCGGCTTCTCCGCCCTGCGCACGGGGCTGGCGTTGTTCCCGGCGGTGGCCATGACCATGTTCGCGTCCATCCTGTCCGGGAGGTTGTCCCGCCGTACCGGTGATCGTCCCTTGGTCGTCGCCGGGATGCTCCTGGCCGCGCTGGGGCTCACGGGCTGGGCCGCTGCGGGTGCCGATCCCGCCTACCCGCTGCTTGTGGCACCCATGATGGCCGCGGGATTCGGCACCTCGTTCGCGCTCACCGGCTCCACCACGACGGTGATGGGCGCGGCGCCTGCGTCGTACTCAGGCGCCGCCTCCGCCCTGTTCAACACGGCCCGCCAGATCGGCAGCGCCACCGGTGTGGCGCTCGGGGGCAGTCTGCTCGCCGCGGCCGCCCACTACACCAGCGGGCTGCGCACCAGCATGACCGTCGGCGCGCTCGCCTACCTGGCCGCGGCGGTCCTGGCGTGGCGGTGCGTGCCGACGGGGCCCCGAGGGAGATAGCAGCGGTCCTGCGCGGCGCTGGTCTTCAAGAGGGGGCGGACCGGGGCGCGACGAGATCAGGTGAGAAGCGCAGTGCCTGCTGGCACAAGTTCCCGCCGTGTGGACACACTCCACGGCACGGACGTCGGCGGCGGTCGCCATCGGGTCGAGCGCCCGCCCCCCCGGCGGTACCCGGGCTCGCCGTGGGCCTGCCTGGCCGGCGGCCACACATCCGGCCCCGGCGGCCCGGCTCCATCCGAGCCGCGTGCGCCACGTCCGAGGGCTCGACATCTTCCGAGCTGGTCCGGCGCCGGAACCTGACGATGCCGAGCAGTATGTACGCCATCTCGATGAACGTGTACGCCAGCTCCATGGACCGGCCGCCGACGCGGACACGTCCGCTCGCCCGCCGTCCTCGGCCGACCGCGGGCGGACGACGACCTGGGGGCAGCCCCACCTGGCGCCCGGGTGTCAGCTCCATCGATTGCACGAGGGGAGGGGCGTTGACTGGCACTGATCAGCAGAGAGTCGGGCCGAGCACAGAGGTGACAGCGTGGCGGGGAAACGTACGGCGGTCGTGGCGTGCCTGGCGGCACTGATGGCGTGCGGGGCGGGCGAGGCGCCCACGGGAACGCACCCGGCACCCGGCGGCTACTCGGCGGGAGACCTGAGGCGGGATCTGGCGGCGGTGCGGGCCGCCGCCGGCGGTGATGTGAACGTGGTGGCACGGGTGGACGGGCCGGGTGGCGCCGTGCTGCGGGCACGGTACGGGAGCGCGGGCGTGGGCTCGAACGCGCCCGTCCCGTGGGACCCGGAGTTCCGGGTGGCAAGCACCACCAAGACGTTCACGGCGGTGGTGGTGCTCCAACTGGCCGCGCAGGGGCGGCTGTCACTGGACGACACCGTGGAACGGTGGCTGCCCGGGGTGGTGCGCGGACACGGCAACGACGGCTCGCGGATCACCGTACGCGACCTGCTCCAGCACACCAGCGGGATCTACGACTACATCACCGATCCCGGCGTACAGGACAAGCTGGTGAACCATTTCGACGAGAACCGGTACGACGCCACCCCGCCGTCCCAGCTCGTTGCGATCGCGATGCGACACGCCCCGCTGTTCACCCCGCCGCCTCACGGTTCGCCGCGGCGGTGGGCGTACTCGAACACCAACTATCTGCTGGCAGCGATGATCGCCGAAAAGGCGGGCGGTGCGGACTGGCGGGAGCTGGTCGAGCACCGGATCATCGCCCCGCTCGGCCTGCGGCACACCTACATCCCCGGCGAGAACCCGTATCTGATCGGCCCGCACGAGCGGGTGACCATCGACGGGCCCGGGGGCGAGCCGGTGGACCTCACCGAGGAGAGCTATCAGCACACGGCGGACTCCGCGGTGGTGAGCACCCCGGCCGACCTCGACACGTTCTTCCGTGCCCTGGTCACCGGGCGACTCCTGCCCGCCACGCAGTGGGCGCTGATGCGGCAGACGGTCCCCTACGACGACCTGCCGGTACCTCCCGCGGGCAAGCAGGGCGGATACGGTCTCGGGCTGCGGGTCGTGCCGCTGACCTGCGGCGGCGTCTTCTACATGCACGAGGGCGACGGCCTGGGCGTGTACGGCCGGCCGGCGGTCGGCGCGGACGGCCGACGGGCGGTGACCGTGTCGGTGACGTCCACCACCGCGCTCGTCGACGAGGACCGATTGAACAAGGCGGTGCAGACCCTCACCGACCACGCGCTGTGCGCGGCCCGGAGCTGAAGCGGTTCGGCCATCTTCACCACCGGCATGTCCTGGGCGGACAGCAGCACCATCTCGGCCCGCCGCCAGGTCACCACCGAGCCGGCGCCCCTGCGGATGATCCGCAGCAGGCGCTTGCCCTCGTCGTCTTCGGTCTGCCGTCGGGCTCTGCGGGGCCTACGGTCGTGTGAACCCGTGGCTCCGCTCCACCTTCGCCACATGCAGCGTGTAGCTCTGGTACCACTCGGCTTGCCCGCGCTTCTGTGCCGCACGGTGCTCGGCGTTGTTCCGCCACTCCGTGAGGGCGTCGGCGTCGCGGAAGTACCCGACGGTGATGCCGAGTCCGCCAGGAGTCTGCGCGTGGTCCATCCCCAGGAACCCAGGGACGTCCTTCACCAGGTCTTCCATGCGTGCGTTGGTCTCGCTGTAGCCGCTCTGGTCCTGGGTTCGCACCGTAGTGAAGACAGCCACGTAGTAAGGGGGTTCATAGGCTTCGACGGGGGAGACAGGCGCTTCCGGGTGATCGCTCATGGCGCCACCGTAAGGCGGGATGCGCCCGACGCTCCATAGTCTTTCCTGAACGCGATGCATGGGGGACCCGGTTCTTGACCGAGGCCGTCTGAGAATGCCGAAGGCCGCCCGTGCGGGGAAGTCGCGGTACAGAGTCGCACTGCCCACGCCCGCCTCCTTGGCGATGCGGTCCAGGTGAGCGTCCAGCCCCTCCGTCGTGAACGCGCGTACAGCAGCCGTGAGGATCTTCTCCCCGTTGTGCCGTGCGTCAGCTCGCAGTGGCCGACGCGCTCCGTCGCTCGTCGGCGCTGGCCACCCCATCTCGGAGTCTCTCGAATTGGGGAAGCCGATCATGTCGGGAATGCACGAAAGGGCCACCGAGCTGATGCTCGGAGCCCCCCGCGAGGACCGGCTGAACGTTGTCGTGGCCAGCATCACGGCGACGGGCGGCACTCCGTCGGCATTGTCGTTCGTGATCGATTTCGCCTTCCGTGGCAGCGGAATGATCGTGGATGGGGGCGCCGGCGGGAGAGAGCGGTCTGGTGGTCGGTCGGCATCCCGGTCGGGTGCCCGAGGCAAGCCCGGGCAGGGCGGGTCGACACAGTGCTCGTCACGGTGAGCCGTCGTGGTCCTGGTCGTGGTCGCCCAGGACCCTTGCCCCTCACCGGAGGCCGACGGTGCCTCCTTCGGCCGGGAGGCCGAAGGAGGCGACGGGCGTCGGGGATTGGTGATCGCGGCCGCCCGTACCTGAGGGTGCCCGAGCCGCTGCGGTCAGACGGTGACGAACTCGGGGGCGATACGCGCCGCTGCGGCCGCCGCGTGGCGCTTGACCTCCTCCTCGTCCAGGTGCTCCAGGCCGAGGTCGACCACGAGCCGGTCGGCCTGCTGGCGCGCCAGCGCCTCCAGGGTGTGGGACAGGTTCTGGTCGTCGATCGGCTGCCCGGACTTCTTCAGCTTCCGGGTGGCCTCCCAGGCGGCCGCGTGACCGGCCTGCTCCTCGGTGACGAGACGGTCCAGGCTGGAGCTGCCGTAGATGACGGTGTGCGCGGCCTTGTACTGCGCGATGCCCTGGGACACGGTTCCTCCTCGTATAAGGCCCGACCGGGCTCTTGCATGCCGGCCGGATACCGTCCCAGACAAACCCGACCCGGCCGGCCCGGCCCGGTAGCGCCCCCCGAACGGGTGACCTGCCGGTCAGGCGGCCCGGTAGGGGGCCTGACTCGGAGCTCATGCCCTCAGTGGGCGGCGGTCGTCCGGAGTGTGGAAGAGCTCCGCGTTCAGCGGGAGGACCTGCGTGTGTCCGTCGAGTACCCGGCGTCGGTCGGCCGACTGCACCACGGCGGAGCCGGAAGCGACGATCGCCCGGATGGCCTTCTGCAATTGTGGGTGATTGTGCCCGGCAGCGGCCTTCGGCACGGTCGCAGGGAGGGCAGCGGCAGCCGGAGCCTGTCGGTCTGGACGGAGTGGGGGACTCACCCGTGGTCAGTCCCTGTCTCACGTGAAGCCAGGCGACACGACCGTGCCGTGGGGGCGTAGGTGAGGGCGGTGCCTTCGGATCAGTCGAGGGTGGCGGGCAGTTCGAGCAGGCGGCGGTCGGGGACGCCGATGTAAGCCTGACGATCGCGAGCGGCGGGCTGCTGACGGCGCCCGTGCGCAACGGTGCTGCCGATCAGTCAGCTGCCGATCAGCCCGATGGAGCTCATCCGGAGAGGTCCTCACGCTTCTGCCGGCCGAGGCTCAGTTCCTGGCATATGTACCGCATGTCGGTGATCCTGCCTTCGTCCTTCGTCCTTCGTCCTTCGTTGTTCGTCGTTGGTGTGCAGCACCGGTGGTGGCGATGTCGCGTTCGGCGGCGGTGTCGTTCATGCCGTTCCTCGCTCGGTGAGCCGGGATGTGTGACGCCCCGCGGCCCGCCGGTAGGCCCCGACGCTCCCGCCTGGGCACCGGGACCGGGAGGAGAATGACTGTCCCGATCAAGATCAACACGAAGGTGGTGTCCGTGTCCGACATCCCCAGCTCCGACTTCTCCGGCCTGGAGGGCGGCGAGGAGCAGGCCGCGGAGGACGCCGTCCAGGACGTGGCGAACTGGTACGACGCCCAGATCGACTCGCAGCGCCGCGCGGCGGTGCCCGACAAGGAGCGACTCAAGGCGCTCAAGGCCGGCCGTGATGCCGCGCTCGCCGACCGGGCGCAGTTGGCGACCGCTGGTACGCAGGAGGCATCCCAGATCGCCGCCATCTATGCGGCCCGGCTGAAGGAGCTCAAGGAGTTGTAGCCCTGGTTCCCACACAGCGCGGGCGGGGGCCAGACGGACGGGTGCGGTCCGGTTCGGTTCGGTTCGGTTCCGGGGCGGCGATGCGATCGACGAAGAGTCCGAGATCCGTCGCCACGGCATTGCGGAAGTTCGGTGCGTATGCGCCGTCGCATGGTGTGCGTACTCGGGCACGACGAGCTGTACTTCTCTTTCGGGTTGTCCGAAGGGCTCCGTTTCTCGGCTGTCTCCAGCAGTCGCTTCCGCCGGAGGCGAGAGACGCCTGGCTTTTCGTATGGCGTGCCCAGGCTGACATTCAGTGCCTTTGCCGCTCCTCGCAGGCTACGTGCCTCGCGGACGATGCCGAGGGACTCCGCCAACCCAAGTGCTCCAGGCGGCAAATGGAATGCTCAGTCACAAGAGGTGTGGCTTCTTGGGCAGTGTCGACGCGGAGATCCGTCGCGTCGATCCAGGAGATCGTCACCACCCGGTCCGGCGCCACGTCCACCGCCTCCGCCGCCAGCAGCGCTCAGTCGCGGCAGGAGACGACGGTCTCGGGCCAGGGGCGGTCGCTGTCGACGTCCCAGTCGATGCCCGGCCCGCCGACGCCGTGGCGTCCGCCGTCGGGTGTCAGCTCCCAGATCTGGAAGTAGAGCACGGCCTGTCCGTGGTCGGCGAGGTCCCGGATCACCTCTGGCAGGTGTTGCACCGGCCAGAGGTCGTTCAGTGTGCCGCCCGAGCCGTGCAGCGCGGCAGACCGCGGCGGCAGGACGGTCCGGCGGGCACCCAGTTCGGTGAGCGCCCAGCGCAGCCCCTCGCCCTCGCTGTCGTCGAGCGCCTCCCCGCGCCGCAGGAACGCGTCGTACGCCTGCCGCAGGCGTGGTACGGCGCGCCGGACCCCCAGTTCGGCCAGGGCCTCGGCGGCCCACTGCCGGACGGTCGCGCTCTCGCTGCTCAGCATGCCGATCAGGACGTCGGCAGGGCGCGGGTCGGCCAGCGCGGTGAACACCTCGATGGCGCACAGCTGCCCGAACGGGTTCAGCGCCGGAGCCGCCGCGATCAGCGGCTCCAGCACCTGCGGCCCCAGGGCGATCAGCGCGTGCTGCGCTTCCTCGGCCACGTCGGTCGACCCCGCGTCCAGTTCGGCCACCCTGCGGGTGATCTCGCCCTCCATGTGCGCCAGTCTGACTCGTGCGGCACACTCGCCGCCGCCCGATTTCCGCCCGGACCATGGAGACGGAAGAATCAGCCGAGTACACGGCGCACGCTGGAAGGACGTCAATTGACCTCGGAGACAAGCACGTTCACCACCTCCTCGGCGGAGCGCCCGCCCTCTTCCGTCCCCATCGACTGGGCAGCCGTCGAGAGCTGGCTCGGACTGCGGCTGCCGGCCGACTACAAGCGGCTCGCCGACCGGTACGGGCCGCTGGACTTCGGTGAGTACGTGTGGATCCACGTGCCGTGCGTCCAGCGCGACCGCTTCGACTACGGTGAGTGGCTGCGCGCCACGCACCGGCAGGCGCGGATCGAGGCACGGGAACTGCCCGAGGCCGAGCGGCCCCTGCTCCACCCCGACCCCGGCGGCCTGTTGGCCTGGGGCTGCACGCGGGGCAGCGACGTACTGTTCTGGGACACCTCGGCCTGTGACGACCCCGACGAGTGGACCGTGGTGGTGCGGCACTCGGGGGTGGTGCCGGGCAGTGGCCTGCTCCGCTGGCACCGGTACGACCTGACGCTCACCGACTATCTGCGGCACACCGTCCGCGACACCTGGGAGCTCCCGTCTCCACCCGGCCCGCTGCTGGGCCCGCTGCCCGGCACTGTCGCGCGGACGGCCTTCCTGCCCGACGCCGAGCCGTGGACCCCGCCCGCGCCGGTCCCGCCCCGGCTCACCGAGGCCGAGCGCAGGGTCGCGCTGGAGACCGGCACCGGGCTGGACGCGCTGCGGCTGCTGTCCCCGCCGCCCGAGCGGCCGTACCTCGGCGACGGCTCCTGGGAGGGGCTGTTCGCCGAACTGGGCACGCGGCTGCCCGGGGAGTACGTACGGTTGATGGACGCGTACGGCGCCGGCATCTGGAGCGGGTGGCTGCGTTTCCACAGCCCGCTCCGGACCGGCGAGCGGCGCTTCCTCACACACGTCGAGGACACCGTGGACGCCTACCAGCAGCTCAAGGACGGCCACGCGGAGTGGTACCCGCTGGCCGTCTGGCCCGAGCCCGGCGGCTTCCTCCCCTTCGGCAACTCCATCGACGGCGACTACCTCGGCTGGCTCACCGAGGGCGCGGATCCCGACACCTGGCCGCTGATCGTCTGGCCCCGCCACGCGGACCAGGGCCCGCCGCTGAAGCGCGGCCTGATCGACACCCTCCTCGACTGGCAGCGCGGCACGCTGGTCACGCATGGGTTCGCCACCCCGGACGAGGACGACGATCCCGTCGAGTTCGCGGACTTCCGGTCCTGGGACGACCGCGCCTATTGGTGAGCCCTCGGCCGGTGATCACCCAATTGCCCATGGCGTCGCGGACGTTCGGATGCTCAGGCCCAGATGTGGACGCTGACGGCCAGGTCCTTCCGGTCGTTGTTCGTCCGTCAGGTCACGTGAGTTGACAGATCGTCACACCCGTGCGCGGCTGCGCGGCGCAGGCGGCGGCGTTCGTGCCACTGTCCGGCACGCCCAGCAGCGCGTCGTCCATCGACTGAAGCCGGCAGTTCCCGTCTGAAGTACAGCCGGCAACATGATCACTCGGCACGAGAGACAGGGACTCCGCACGCGGGCGGACAGGCGGGACGCCGTGCTAACTGATCACTGGCGGGAATCCCTGGGGAGCCGCGACCGGGGTGACGGCGTTCGTGGCCCTGTCCATTTGTACGTAGCTTGCCGTGTATTCGACTCCTTCAGGTACGAGGTATTCGAGTTTGGCCGGATCGGTCGACATCCTGCCGTAGGTGCTGACGGTAAAGGTGACCCCGTACCAGACCGGCGAGTTCGGATTTCCCTCCGCGTGATTCGTGCACTTCCACAGCATCCTCTTCAACGGCTCTTCGAACTGGCGGTTGAAGTTCTGGTTCGTGCTGTCGGTCATGGGCGTCAGGTTTTCCGATACTCCTTCGCCGCCCAAGTTGTCGTTCCACAGGTGCCCCTTGATCCAGCCGCTGCCGTCCCTCGCGTTCAGCTCATTGACGAGCGTGCACTCGGTGGCACCGGGACGTGAGCCCCCGTACGAGTTCGCAGGTGCGTTGACGCTCGGCCCCAAGGTCACCGTGACGCTCGTTCCGCCCATTCGCTGGAGGGGGCCACCGTTGCTCTGCGGGCCGAAGGCAGCGGCGATCCACACCGGAGGGTGCCGGTCCCAGGCCGGGAGCGGCAGACTCCCCGTGGCCCCTCGCGTCGCGACACGCTGGAGCGGCAGATCGGTGTCCGTGTTCGCCCTGCTCCGACGCTCTCGTACCGGCTGCCCGGACCGGGAGGGCAGGCTCATCGCGCGGGTGGCGCTGGCCTCAGCCTCTCGCTCGAAACGGTCGCCGGGGTCGGAGACCTTGAGGCCGTTTCCGTTGTCGGTGCCGGTGACGGGTCCTCGGCGCTGTTGGATGACGTGGGTGAGTTCGTGGGCGAGGGTGTGTCTGTCGTTGCCGCCTTGGCCGATCACGATGTGGTTGCCGCTCGTGTAGGCGCGGGCGCCGACTTCGGCGGCGGAGGCCTGGGCGGTCGTGTCGTCGTGGATACGGACGTCGGAGAAGTCCGCGCCGAGCCGGTTCTCCATGTCGGTGCGCGTGGTGTCGTCCAGGGGCCGCCCGGGCGCGCGCAGGACGTCGTGGACGGCGGAACGCTGCACCGCGGCCGCGGCCTCTGCGTTCTGCCGGCAGTCACAGCCTGCGGTGTGCTGGTGCTGGTCATGGGCCGAGGGGTGTCCGGCCCGGCGGAGCATCTGGACCACGGCCGCGTTGCCGACGGTGGCCTGCAGACCCAGCGGACCGTGCCGTGGTGCGGGCGACGGTGTGTGGGCCGCGGCACGGTTGGTACCGGCTCTGGTGTCCCGGATGTTCTCGTGATCACGCAAGGGGGCCTCGCCTCTGGTGCGGTTCGTCGACTCCTCGTGCATACGCGGTGGCGAACCACTGGTGCCAGGTACGGGCGGGCAGCATTGGCTGTCCGCCTGGGCAGCATCGGCCGGCCGGTCGGGCAAGGCAGGGCAGGGAATGCGCGGAAACCCCCGGCGCTGAGGGTGAATCGGGCGGTTGATAGCCCTTGTCGGCGGCGGAGTGCTGTTCCACGCGCTCAGGCGGCAGGCTCGCGGTCTGCTGCGTTGGTTCCCGATCCGTGCCCCCAGCCGACGTTCTGTGTGGTCCTCGTCGTCGCCCGTGACGATCTCCTGGACGTGTCCCCTGGGTGCCCGGCAGGTGGCCCTCGCTTACGTAGTACTGGCGGGGGACGGCGCAGTCCACCGGCCCCCGGTCGGAGCGCGCCCGGCGCGGTGCCGGCTTCTCCTCCTCGGCTGCGGGCTCGATCCTGAGGATGTGTGCGCACATCCATCGCTGGACTCCGGTGAGCGTGTGGAAGCCGAGGATCTGCTGGCGTACCCACTGTTCGAGGTCTTCGCCCTGGTGTACGGCCTTGCCTGGTGCGGTGGGCCGTGTGCCGCCGGCCTCCAGGTGCTGGCGGACCAGGCGCAGTCGCGTTGCCACTCGGCGAGCCGGGCCGGGTACCACGCCGGGTCGATGCCCTCCAACGTCGCGCGGCGCTTCGGAGGCAGCGTCCCGGAGCGGGTGTCGGCTCGTGTGTGCTTCGGCGGCCCGGTGGAGCGCGAATCCCGGGATGCCGGGCACGGGCAACTGTGGGTGATCCGGGCTCTGTTCAGCAGTCGGCCGGTCGCAGGTGGACGGGGAGGTGGGTGTGGCCGTTGCTGATCAGGGAGGGCAGCAGGGGCAGGTCGGTGGCGGGGACGGCGAGCCGGAGGTCGGGGAACCGGTCGAAGAGCATGCGCAGGGCGGTGGCCACCTCAAGGCGGGCGAGAGGTGCGCCGAGGCAGAAGTGGACGCCGTAGCCGAAGGCGAGGTGGTCCCCGCCGGGCCGGGTGGCGTCGAAGCGGTCGGGCTCGCTGTGCCAGCCGGGGTGGCGGTTGGCGGCTGCGTAGGACGCGAGGATGGCGTCGCCCTTGGCGATCCTCTGCCCGTCGGGCAGGGGGATGTCGGCGAGGGCGTAGCGCAGCGGCAGGTGTTTGACGGCCGGTTCGTGGCGCAGGGTCTCCTCGACCACCGCGTACCAGCCGGTGCGGCCGGTGCGGATGTGGGCGAGCTGCGCGGGGTCGGTGAGCAGGGCGGTGACGGCTTGGTCGATGACGTTGACCGTGGTCTCGTAACCAGCGCTGATCATCAGCAGCAGCGTGTCGCGCAGCTCCGCGTCCGACAGTGCCTGGCCGTTGCCCTCCTCGTCGCGGGCCGTGATCAGCAGCGATGTCATGTCGTCCCCGGGATGGGCGCGCTTGTCCGCGATCAGCTCGTCCAGCAGCCCGTACAGGACCGCGGTGTTCGCAGCCGCCTCGTCGGCGGAGAGGTTGGTGGAGAACACGCCGTCGACCAAGGCGCGGAAGCCGTGCCGGCGGGCCTCGGGGACACCCATGAGCCGGCCGATGACCGCGATGGGCAGCGGGTAGGCGAAATGCTCGCGCAGGTCGACGGCCTCGGTGGCCGGAGCGCGGTCGAGGCCGTCGAGCAGGTGGGCGACCAGGTCCTCCACGACGGGTTCGAGAGCGGCGATGCGACGGGCGGAGAAGGCGGGGGCGATCATGCGGCGCAGGCGGCGGTGGTCGGCGCCGTAAGCGGTGAACATGTTCTCGACGGCGATCCACAGAGCGAGCGGCCAGGTGGCGACGGCGTCGGCGAAGCCCGGCCAGTGGGCGCGGCCGTCCTTGGAGACCTCAGGGCTCCTCAGGAGCTGCCTGAGCAGGTCCGGGTCGCTGACGGACCAGGCCGTCACTCCGAGGATGTCGACAAGGGCCGCCGGACCACGTGCGTGCAGGGCCTTGTGTTCGGCGTGCGGGTCGGAGCCGGTGGGGTCCAGGACGAGGATCTTCTCGGACATGGGCATGCTCCTTCGGCGTCAGTGGGCGGTAGGGAAGGCCACGGGCAGAGTGGCCGGCGGTCGGTGGAACGGACCCGCACGCCGGACGAGTTCGTCCGGCGTGCGGGCGAGGCCGAGTTCGGGGAAGGCGCCGAGGACGTGGCTGATCGCGGTCCCGGCGTCTGCAGGGTGTCATCCGCGGGCAGCGGCGACGCACCACGGTCCTCCCGGAGCCGTCGGCGCCGCGGCCGCCGGATCTGGTCGACCGCGACGTCACTGCGAGTCGGCCCGATCAGCTGTGGGTGGCCGACATGACTTGTGTCAGAACCTGGGCGGGCTGGGCGTAATCCCGCGTGATCGTCGGCTGGTAGGTCACGAACAACATGCGGACCGAACTCCCGCTCGATGCACTGGAGATGGCCCTGCGGAGACGGAGGGGTGAAACGAACTCCGGCCTTATCCATCACAATATGCATCAATTCGGTATACCGCGAGGCTGTCCGACACCGGCACCTCCGCGTCGGTCGGCTCGGTCGCGGACCGCTGTGACAACGCCATGACCGAGGCCCTCAACGGCACCTGCCGGATCCGGGTATCGGGATGACGCAGTCCTCGTGCGCGACGTACTTGTCGTCCCCCATGCCCTTGAGCGTGCGGGCCGCCACACGGGTGGGGGTAGGGCGTGATCCGGGCGCAACGGCAGCGCACCGCCGGGACGCATCAGCATCGGGTACGGCTCGTGAGGCGTGCGCGGACGCAGGGGCCACTGCCGCCGCGGCCAGGACACGACACACCCCTGGGCATGCAGATGTCCACCCCGGCCTCGTACTTCGCGACGCGACAGCACCGCAAGCAGAATCCCGAGGGTGCCCGTCCCTTCTTGAGGCCCCCGCCTGTTACAGCATTCCCGGCAGAGTCGAATTTCGTGAGCGTACGCAGCAGTGTGCCTTGCGCCATCGAAGCAGCAGGAGGCTAGCCGGTGGCTATGTCTGGTTCGCTGCCTGCTTGACGGTCCTGATCACTGGCGCCGTTTCGAGGTGTGTGATGGCTGGGAGTGAGGCGATCCGGGTGGTCAGGTACCGGTACAGCTCCTGTTGGTTCGTGCACACCACGCTCGCGTACAGGTTGGTCGGGCCGGTCGTGGCGGCGGCGAACGCGATCTCCGGATGTCCGGCCAGAGCCTGACCGGCCTTCTCCAGGTGCGCGGGGGCGACCGAGAGCCAGAGCAGGGTGCGGGCGTTCACGCCGAACATGCGCCAGTCGACGTCGATGTCGAGGTAGAGCAGGCCGTGTTCGCGCAGCTCGGTCATCCGGCGCCGGACCGTCGTCGGTGACCAGCCGGTCGCCGCGGCCAACTGCTCGAACCCGGCCCGGCCGTCGGTGGCGAGCAGGGCGAGGAGCTTGCGGTCACCGTCGTCGAGCCGCACCGGTCCCCGTCGATGTGGCATCGGGGGTGGGCGCAGTCGCTCGATCGCCTCCGCGTCCAGTGACCCGAGTTTCCCGACCAGGTTGTCCGGGCCGCCGTAGAAGGAGTGCAGCACGGAGTGCGCGGTCACGCCCTCCACGCGCGGGGTGCGGGGGAGTTTGGCCAGCAGCAGTGCCTCGCTGTCCTCCTCGCTCTCGGTACGGACCACGCAGGTGATCTCGGTGCCGCCGGAGCTGAGACTCACCCAGGATGTGTCGGGGCGTCTGGCCAGTGCCTCGGCGACCGGGAGCGACGCGGCGGGCGCACATCGCACCCGCAGGAACCACAGGATGGCACCCAGCGCGGTTGGGTCGACCCCGCCCAGGACCCGTACCGCCCCGGCCGACCGCAACCGGGCGTACCGGCGGGCGATGGTGCGATCCGACACACCGAGAACCTCGGCGATGGTGCTGAACGGGGCACGGCCGTCGATCTGCAGGGCGTGTACGAGTCGACGGTCCAGCTCGTCGTAGTCGGATTCCACCGGGCCGAGGCTATGTGGTGTCAGATACCAACGCAATCAAGTTGGTTTCTGGCTCAGGCGGTTCGGCCGATGCAGCGTTGCTTCTGTCCTGATCGACACAGCCACAGGAGAGTCCATGGACACCGATGTGCTCATCGTCGGCGCCGGCCCGACCGGAATGACGCTGGCCAACGAACTGCTGACGGCGGGGGTGCCGACCGTGCTGGTCGACAAGCTGTCGCAGCGCAGCGACCTGTCCAAGGCAGGCGGAGTGCAGTCCCGCACTCTGGAGGCGCTCGACCAACGAGGGCTGCTGGAGCCGTTGCTGGCCACCGGCGATCACCCCGTCACCACCGGCCACTTCGCCGGTGTCCCACTCCCGCTCCACTCCGAGCGGCACCGTCTGCCGTGGCGGTCCGTGCCGCAGGTGGTGATCGAGGGATTCTTCGAGCAGCACCTCGCCGCGCACGGTCTCCATGCCCGGAGGGACCACGAACTGGTCGGCCTCGCCCAGGACGACAACGGGGTCACCGCGACCTTCGCCAACGGCGTCATCCTCCGCTCCCGTTACCTCGTCGCCGCCGACGGAGCCCACAGCACCGTACGGTCGCTGCTGCGGGCCGGATTCCCCGGTCAGCCCGGTACGCTGACGATCACCGCCGCCGACGTGCGGCTGAACGGCGCCGATCCGTCCACGTCGCACACCTGGAACGAGGACGGGTACTGGGCGGCACTGTTCCCGCTCGGCACCGATCCGCAGGGCAGGCCGCTGCGCCGACTGGTCCTCGGCGGCCCTGGCCAGTCACGGCCGAGGGAGACCCCGGTCACCGAGGACGAGATCCGCCAGGGCCTGAGCACCGTGTTCGGAACGCGGGTGCACCTGCTCGAACTGCGCTACGCCCGCCGCATCACCAACGCGTCACGGCAGGTCGAGCAGTACCGGCACGGACGGGTGTTCCTGGCGGGCGATGCCGCCCATGTCCACCTTCCGCTCGGCGCGCAGGGCATGAACACCGGGATGCAGGACGCGCTCAACCTCGGTTGGAAGCTCGGCGCCGCCGTGCACGGCTGGGCACCGAAGAACCTGCTCGACACGTATCACGCGGAACGGCATCCGGCCGGGGCCGCCGTGTTGCGCAACGTCCGGGCACAGAGCCTGCTGATGGACTGGGCCGGCACCCGCGATCCGGACGTACTGGCCGCCCGGGAGATCTTCACGGCCTTGGCCCAACTGCCGGACGTCCAGCACCATCTCACCGACCTGATGTCCGGGATGGCCCTCCGCTACCCGATGCCGGGCACCGAAACCCATCCCCTCGTCGGCCGGCCCGCACCGGACCTGGACCTCGGCCCGGCCCGGGTGCACGAACTGCTGCGGTCCGGCCACGGCATCCTGCTGGACCCGGCCGACACGTTCGCCAGGGTCGCCGGCCCCTGGTCGGACCGGGTGGACCGGGTGGGCCAGGGCGCCGACACCGAGCCGATGCTCATCCGGCCGGACGGCTACGTGTGCTGGGCAGGCGCGGATGATCTCGAACAGGCGCTCGACCGCTGGTTCGGCGAGCCCTGCTGAGCCGATGTTCAGGAAGCCGGCCGTCGTGGAGAGGCTGGCGGTCATGAGTGGGCGCCGATGGCGACAACCATCGCGCTTCGGCTCAATTCCGCACCACGTGTGAGGATGATCGTGTTCCGCACGGGGGGGGCGCGCGGCCTGCCCCGGTCTCCGACTGGCCAAGGTTTCCCGAGTGCCGATCTGCCGGCCCGGCCCGGCGCGGGGCCGGACCGCCGCCGGGCCGGCGGGCGTGTCCCCAGAGGGGCCTTCGCGACAGATACTCCCCGTGGACTCCGCCACCGCCGTGCTCGGCGTCGACACTCACAAGGACGTACGCGTCGCCGCTGTCGTCAGCGTTCTCGGTGTCCTGCCTGGGCATCCAGTCCTTCCCCACCACGGCCGACGGACTTCGTCTACGCGCAACTCGCCGAGTGAGCCTGTTCGTTGGGAGTCGTCCGGCGGGCCGGGGTGGAGGGAACCGGCTCCGTAGTCGCCGAGGTGCGTTACCTCGTCCGTCGGCTCGGGGCACCCGGCGGGGAGCTGAATTGTTCGGCGTTTCCCAGAGCACCGTCGAGCGGCACGTGAAACACCAGATCCGCAGACCCCGCGCCGCGCCGACCTCGCCCAGCGCCTGGCCGACGCCATGCTGGCCCACTGGCAGCCGCCGGTGTGTGAGCAGGCCCGCCGCCAGGCTGCGACCAGCGCGGGCCTCGTCATCGAGGCCCGCGCCCGCTTCGGCTTCACCACCGCGCCCGGCACCACCGACGACGCCCGCTTGCACCACGTCCAACAACGAGATCGCCGACGCCCTGTCCCTCTCCCCGGCCACCGTCCGCACCCACGTGGGCCGGGTGATGGCGCAACTCAACGCCCGTTCCCGCGCCCAACTGGTCGTCCTGGCCGTCCGCGCCGGCCTGACGGTCGCGCTCTGAAAGGTTGTTGCGGTGGGCGTGATCGGCAGCGTGCATGTCGCAAGGCCGCGGCCGCCGACGCTAGCGGGGTGGGAGATGCTGGCGGCGATCCTGTTCGTCGCGGCCTCCGGCTGCACTTGGCGGCAGACTCCAGAGTCGTTCGGCCCGGCCTGGTCGACCGGATACCGGCGGTTCGGTGAGTGGACGTCTGTGGTGTCGGGGAAGGCCACGGCTTACCGCGCCGCAGGAGGCGCACCCCGATCATCGGACCGCTGCGGCCGCCCTCACGCCCCGCGCCCTCGGTCTGCGCGAGCGGACCGACCAGGATTTCCGCCTCGCCCGCACCGCCGGTCCCCTTGACCCGGGCACCTCCGGGACGGACTCAGGCCCGAGGCCCCTGTCTTGGGTGACGCCGGTACGGTGGTCACCGGCGAAGCCGGTCCAGGTCGGCCGGCTTACGGATCCGCTCTGCCGCTGAGGGTCGGTGAAGCGATGCCGGGCCTGGCCCGGCCCGGCATAAGCTGAGGTCCGGGCGCGCCGGCGGGGTGGGTGGAGGGGCGGGCGACGGCCCAGGCTGCCTCGATCATCGGAAAGATCTCATCGAGCGCGGTCTGCGGGTCGGCCGCCTCACGGGCCAGTGAATAGGCGTCGATCACGAACCTCGCGATCGTCCGGCAGGCCGTTGTGGACTGTGACAGGTCGGGGTCGGCGGCGATGGCCGTTGCCAGCGCCTCCGCGTGGCGAAGTCTGATCGACTCCTCGTACTCCCGCAGGGCGGGTGATGCGTCGATCATGCGCCAGATCGGGGTGGCGCTGTCCGCCGTGCAGTGCCGCACGAGCGCCTGGACCTCGCGGCGCAGCGCGGGGATGAGCGGCTCGTGGGGCGCCCGGTCGGTGACCGCCTGCGTGAGGCGTTGCTCGAAGTCTTCGTCCTGCTCGAACACCAGGGCCTCTTTCGAGGCGAAGTGGGAGAAGACCGTCGTGACGGCCACGTCGGCCTCGGCGGCCACGTCGCGGATGCCCACCGCGTCGAATCCGCGCTCCAGGAAGAGCCGCAGGGCGGTGTCGGCGATCTTCTGACGGGTTGCGGCTTTCTTGCGCTCACGGCGTCCAGGCGGCACGGTCATGGTCTGACGCTACCAGATGCAAAGTCAGAACAGATATTAAATCCTAACGGTTAGTGTTACGGTCGGTCGCATGAAGAGAGTGAGTTTCGCCGAGTTCGGCGGTCCGGACGTACTGCGGCTCCTGGATGCCGAGGAGCCCCACGCGGGCCCTGGTCAGGTACGCATCGCCGTGCGGGCGGCGGGCGTGAATCCCGTCGACTGGAGGATCCGTGAAGGCCAGATCCTGGGGGCTCATCCGGTCGAGTTGCCCTCCGGGGTCGGGCTGGACGCCTCCGGGGTGGTGGACGAGGTCGGCGAGGGCGTGGAAGGGGTCGGGGTCGGCGACCACGTGTTCGGCGAAGGCTCAAGTACCTATGCCGAGTTCGCCGTGCTGTCGGCCTGGGCCCTCATGCCCGAGGGGCTGACGTTCGAAGAGGCGGCTGGTTACCCCTCCGTGGTGGAGACCGCGCTGCGCATCATCCGCGAGGTCGGCGTACGGTCCGGGCAGACGCTGCTGGTCAGCGGTGCGTCCGGGGGAGTCGGATCGGCGGTGCTGCAGATCGCCCGCGACCGCGGCATCACGGTGATCGGCACGGCTGGGGCCGCGAACCAGGACTATCTGCGCGGTCTGGGCGCCCTCGCCACGACGTACGGCGAGGGCTGGGTCGAACGGGTGCGCCGGCTCGGACATGTCGACGCGGCTCTCGATCTGGCCGGCTCGGGCGTGATCCGGGAGCTTGTCGCGCTGACCGGGGATCCGCGGAAGGTGATCTCCATTGCCGATCTCGGTGCGCCGGCGCTCGGTGTCCGATTCTCCGGCGTCGCCGGGAGCATGCCGGAAGCGCTCTCCGAGGCCGTCGGCCTCATCTCGCGGGGCAAGCTGCACATCCCGGTCGAGAAGTCGTACCCGCTGGCCGAGGCCGCGGCGGCGCACATCGACAGCCAGTCCGGCCACACGCGCGGACGCCGGGTCCTGGTCGTCTGAGAGCCGGCCGCGCGTCGTCGTCAAGCAGGGCCCTGTGGTCCTGGCTGTTGCGCCGGGCGCCTGCCGCGTGCTGATGGGCCCGGCAGACCGTGGAGTCGATGTCGATCCACCAAATGATCAGCAGCCGCATTGGCCCGGCCCTGCAGCCTGGTCAACAGCACCAGCCAGACGCCTTCGCGCTGCCGACGGCGAAAGATCACGTAGAGAGCGGAAGAGTATGTAGAGGGGAGCTGCCGAGGCCCGTTCCCCCGGGGGAAGATCGCGCCACGGGCACCCGGCCACACCCGCCACCGGATCCCATCGATGAGCCTCGGCCCGTCCACCAGACCTATCCCGCATCACATCCGGCAGTGAAACGCCAGCACCGCTCACTGCTCGTCAGAAAGATTGCCTCGCCCCACACCGAGGCCTTCACGAGGCGGGCCGAGGCGCAAGGCCCACTTCCTCCCGACACCACGCCCGCAGGGCACGGGCTTGACGGGCGCCGCGGCCCGCGCCCTACGGGTGCTGCGCCGTGCCCGACGCAGGCTGCTCCGTGCCGCAGTACCGGCACTTGCCTGCCGCGGCGGGAATGTCCTCGGAGAGACAGGCGGGGCATGTCTTCACCGCACCGGCCTCCTTGAAGGCGGCCACACCGCGCCGGGCCTGGAACTTCTTGTACGGCACGACGATCAGGAAGTAGACGACGGCCATGAAGATGACGAAGTAGACGACCGCCGAGATGAACGACCCGATGTCGAGGAAGGTCGCCTTGTTCCCGGGCCGCCCGAGCTGCCACCCGAGCCCGAAGTTCCGGCCCCCCTGAGCCCGGGCGATGATCGGGTTGATCACGTTGTCCGTGAACGACTTGATGAGCGTGCTGAACGCCAGCGCGACGATCAGCCCGACCGCCACGACGACGATGTCGCCACGCATCAGGAAGTTCTTGAATCCCCTGAGCATCTTGTCCCTCCGCGTCGGAGTCGGCTTAACTGATCGATCGTCAGAACGCTAACCCCCCTGTGCGGTGGGCCCAGGATGCGACGCGCAGGAAGCCCGGCATCCGGTCCGAGCTGCCACTCCTTCTCTGCCTTCAGCAGCCGCCGGCTCGCGACCCGCAGCTGGGCCGACTGCTCCGCCGGACTCCGCACGCTGCTGTCTGACGGCTCCGGCCCGGACCGCACAAGCCAAGGTCGACAAGGCGCACACCTCAGACGGCGCAGCCCTGGTTCTCGCTGCGGAACACGAGCACACCGCCGCACTCGTCCGTCCTGCGCAACATCAGGTGGGGTGGCAGCAGGGGGTCCTGGTCGGCGACCAGGTCGGGCGGGGTGCCGACAAGTGCGTAGACCTCGCGCGCTGCGGCTGGCAGCGAGCAGCGAGCGTCGCCTCGGCCCGTGCCAGTTCCGCCGTAGGAGTGCCGGCGCTTTCGACCAGAGGCTCGCCCCAAGCGGCAGCGAAGCTGCGGATGAATGTCCAGGCTCGGCCGCGGTCGAAGACCCCGCCGTTCAGAGCGGGCCACGTCGAAGGTGCCACTCATGCCATGAAGGCTGTCGGCGTCCGCGAAGCACTCGCGGTCAGGGGGCGCATCCCTCGCGGGCAGGGCCTGGTATCCGGAACAGCTCCCAAGTACCGTCTCACTGGTGATATCAGCTGATCGACTGCTCGCCTTCATGCTGGCGTCCGCTGTGCTCATCGTGGTCCCGGGGCCTGGCGTGCTCTTCGTGGTGGGGCGGGCCCTGGCGCACGGTCGGCGCGTGGCGCTGGCGACGGTCCTCGGGCACGCTGCGGGCAACTACGTTGTCGCGGCATGCGTGGCTTTCGGACTCGGCACACTGCTGGAGCGGTCGGCGGCGGTGTTCGGGGTGCTCAAGGCGGTCGCCGCCGCCTATTTGGTCTGGCTGGGTGTGCAGGCGATCAGGCGACGCCGTGCGCTGACCGACACGCTCGGTGTCGCGGCAAGTCCTGGCAGCTCCCGGCAGGCGCTGCGTGAGGGGTTCGTCGTCGGCGTCACCAACCCCAAGGCGCTGATCCTCTTCGGAGCCGTTCTGCCGCAATTCGTCGACCGGGCCGGCGGTCACGTTCCCGCTCAGATGCTGCTCCTCAGCCTGGTGTCCGTCGGGATCGGCCTGACGTCCGACACCGTGTGGGGCGTGGCCGCGAGCGGCGTACGGACGTGGTTCGCCCGCTCGCCACGCCGGTACGAACTCGTGGGCGGAGCCGGGGGGCTGGCGATGATCGGGTTGGGCGTGACCGTCGCCGTGACGGGACGCAGGGACTGACCTTCCGCCGCCCGATGATTGTTGAGGACGCCTACCTGGGCGATTGGAGAAGACCGCCGGTGCCCGCCGCCCTCTGCGCGGCACGGCCAAGCACCAGCAGGCCTCCGTACGCGAGCAGTTGCTCCTGTACGCCGCCGAGCAGCAGTTCACCACGGCCGGTCCTACGGCCAACCTCGCGGTTCTGCGCACCGATCTGGAAGCGAGCCGGATTCCGACGTCTGGGCAGACCACCGCCGGGCGTGTGGTTCCAGCGTGCCGGTCAACAGATTCCGCAGCTTCCTGACGGCTCAATTCCTTGCCCTCGGCGTCCGTGACCGATGCGTGCCCATGATCGGTGCGGCCTTCGTGTCGTAAGCCTCGCCGACCGCATCGACCTCGCCGGGCCCTTGGCAGGTGTCGCAGTACGAACTCTGCCCTCTGCCAGAACACACGCCACCACCCAGGCCCACGGCCCGGGTGGTGGCCGGCCGCGTACACCCGTGGCCACGGCATCGTTGCTGCATGCGCAAGCAGGTCGGCCGTACGTCAGCAGGCGACGGGCATGGCATCGGCCCCGCCCGACGTGCGTGGGAGGCGCCCCGGCGGACAGGGAGCGCGCAGGAGCCTCGGAGCTTACATACGGGGATCCAGGAGGTCTTCGGACGTGATTCCCTGATCGGCTCGGCGGGTGGATCTCAGCTCTTGAGGGCCTGTGCGATCTGCTCGGCGGCCTGGGCCGGAGTGAGGTGGGTGGTGTCGACGACTTCGGCCTCGGCGTGCAGCCACGTGCGTGCGGCCTCTGCGTAGGGCTCAAGGTATTCGAGGCGGAAGGGAGACGGGCCCATCACGGCGTCACCCTCGATGCGCCCGCGGAGGGTGACCTGGTCGGCGTGGAGGACGAAGTGCCGTACCGGGATGGAATGTTGGGCCAGCCCTGCGCTGATCTCCCGCCAATACTGCTCGACCAGGACGGTCATGGGGATCACCAGAGTGCCGCCCGTGTAGTCGAGGACGTGGCGGGCGGTCTCGACGACGAGAGGGCGCCATGGCGGCCAGTGCTGGAAGTTGCCCGTCGCGGGCAGCCCCGGCGTGATGTCCATGAGCGTCTCGCCGACCTTCTCGGCGTCGAACACCCTGGAATCCGGGATCAGTTGCTGGACGAGTGCACTGGTCGTCGTCTTGCCCACACCGTGGGTGCCGTTGATCCATACGATCATGGGTCCCGACGCTAGCGCTGTCCGGGCCGTGAGGCCAGGCGGAGCAGCGGGTCGCCCACGGCTGCTCGGACTGTCCCTTCTCGGCGCCGGTCAGCAGCATGGTCACCAGCCGGGTTAGCCGGGGCGCGAACTCGGAGGCCGCGTGGACGAGGAGCGGGTCCTCGGCGTGGCGGCGACCAGGGCTCCCGGCGGGTTCGACGTCTGCCTGCCGCTGCTGGGCGTCCATCGCGGTCGTACCGGCTATGACGTCGACGGCTTGTCCGGGGGTCATCCCCTGGCGGGGCTGTAGCAGGTCGTAGAGCAGATCGGGGTGGGCAGACCAAGGGGATCATTCGCCTCACGAAGGGAGCTTTGCGATGTCTGCACAGACCATCGTCATCACCGGCTCCGCCGGCGGCCTTGAGGAGCTCTTCGAAATGGGCGGGAGCACCGACGACATGACGCTGGCCGCACACGAACGCGTCGTAGGCGCGATATTGCCCCGCAAACCCGACCGCGCCGAGGAGGCGATGGCGGAGCACCTTACTGAGTGGGCACCGTTGAGGGTCGACTGGAGCAGATGCGCGAGCGGCACTTCGGCGCGGCCGACGATGGCCAACCGGGAAGCCACCTGCGGCCGAGACGTCGTAGCGCCATGAGGCGGGCGCCCATGTTTCCGGCGACCAGAGCGGTCACCGGATCGACACCGTGCAGTGCCGTGTTCAGCGCCGTGACCACCCGTACGGAAAAGATTTGAGCGAGGCAGAGCCTCGCTGCTACTTTCGGGGTGGACCGTGAAGTCGTCGTATGGAGGTGAGACCCGTGAACACAGTTACCCATGGGTGCTCCCTCAACCCGTCACGGTCCGGCGGCTGACATTCGGTGTCGCCAGGAGCGCCTGAGATCGAGGCACTCCTGGGAGGAGACTCCGATGAACACGAAGCCTTTCACATCTGGTCCGGGCGAGAACGCGGTGATGATCACGCGCGTCGCGGACAGGCAATGGCACGCACTGGATGACGACCTGGTGGTCGGCCGCGGGCTTGCGGTGCGCCGGCCAGACGGACGCTTGTTCGTCAGTATCGACGCCTGGCACGACGCCACCTTCGACCGGCTCGCCGAGGCGATGCTGCCGGAGCTGCCGGCGCCGCTGTACACGGTGGTCGACGAATCCGACGTCGAGCTGACGGCCGCCTGGCAGCGAGCCGGTTTCACGATCCGGCGCCGCGAGTGGGAGTACGTTGTCCCGACCGACCCGCAGATCACAGGGCTCGAAGCAGTCCTGCCGCCTTCGGGCGTGACGATCGTGCCCGCCGGTCAGGCGGACGAGACTCTGCTGCGGGCGGTGGACCGCGCGATCCGTGACGAAGTCGAGGCGACCGACGGGTGGTGGCAGTCGATGCCCGCGGAGGTAATTCCCCGCCCCGAAGGCGACACCATCGTCGACCCGTCGAAGTACGCGGTGGCCGCGGCGCCGGACCGCTACCTGGGTCTGATCCGGGTGGTGACGGTGAACCGGCCGCGCATCGGGCTGGTCGCGGTCCGGGCCGGCGAGCAGCGCCGCGGCATCGCGCGGGCGCTGCTGGCCCACGCGCTGGGGACGCTGCACCGCTCAGGGTTCGCCGCGGCCTGGACCGAAGTCCACGAGTCCAACCAAGCAGCCTCGACGCTGTTCGAGGGCATCGGCGCCCGGCCGATGAGCAGCAACCTGGAGCTGGTGCGATGACCAAGAACAAGAACGTCATCGAAGTCGAGGGCAAGGTCGTCGAGTGCCTGCGCAGCGCCATGTTCACCGTGGAGCTGGAGAACGGCCACCAGGTGCTCGCGCACATCAGCGGGAAGATCCGCAAGAACTACATCAAGATCATGCTGGAAGACCGGGTGCTGGTGGAACTCCCGCCGTATGACCTGACGCGCGGCCGGATCGTGTTCCGGTACCGGAACTAGCGGCGGTCGGCGGCTCGGCCCCTTTGTCGGCGGCCGTTGCACCCGCTCCATACTCGTGCGGCAGCCGGGCTGGTTCCCGAATCCCTTGGGAACCAGCCCGGTTCGATGCTTCCGGGCGTGGGCGATGGCGGCTGAGGACCGCTCGGTCACTCGGCTGATCTTGGTGGCAGTAGGCGTCCTCTGCCGCCGAACCGTTGTCGCTGGGGCTGCGAAGCGCACCGGCATCCTCTGCGGCGTCCACCTCAGGCTGTTGGGGCTGGAGGGCTCCGAGCCGGGAGGATGCGGATGACGCGGAAGACGCGGGAGTGCGCGACGGCCGGGGCGCGGCGGTGGTGTTGCCGAAGTGTCCGGCCGCCTTGACGGCTTCGGCGCCGAGTTGGTGCCAGGTCGCGGCGCTGGACCAGGCCGCCGACTTGGAGGTGAGCTGAACGGGACGCCGACGAGGCGCAACCCCCGGTACGCCGAGTCCAGCCACCGGCATCGACGCCGGTTCCGTCGCTGAGCAGGAGGAGGGCCTCAAGCCGCACCGGGTGGCTGCACGGGCGATGTGCTCGGCGGCTGGGGAAACTCACGCACGGCGTTGTGATGCGGGGGAACTCTCGTCCTGGACCGGACGAATGAAAGAGGCAGTAGAAAGGGGGCGGTCTTCTCGGAGAGGGGGGAAGCAGCCGCGTAGCAATTGCCTGTCGTGATCGCTGTTCGGATTCCACTCTGCGGATGAATCCCAGCCGTTGCCCGGCATCGGCGGCGTATTCCGTGCAGCGGCTGTGGCTGTGGCTGTGGCCGTGGCCGTGGGCGAGTGCGAGTGCGACGGGTCGACTCGACGTCGCAGGCGCTTTCGGTCCGGGGTCGTCCTCGGCAGCACGCGCCACAAGCTCGGCGACGCCTCCGTCCGGCTCCAGGTCCGCGCCGTCTACGACACCGTGACCTTCCTGCTGGAGAGCGTCGTCTTCGCCCTGATCGGCCTTGAGCTCCCCTCGGCCGTCCGTCATCTCGCGCGCGACGAGCACGGCTGGCCGCTGTGGGTGCCGGTGATCGCCTTCACCCTGCTGGCGATCCGCCTGCTGTGGATCTTCCCGCTGTCCGCCCTGATCCACCACCGGCACGGGCAGGGCGACAACCGCCTGTCGTGGCGGGTCCCGGCCGTCCTGTCCTGGGCGGGCACCCGAGGCGTCATGCCGCTGGCAGCCGCGCTGTCCATCCCGCTGGCCACGCACACGGGGGCGCCGCTGCCGCACCGGGCGCTCATCCTCACGCTCACCACGGGGACCGTCGCGGTCACTCTCGTCTTCCAGGGCTTCACCCTGGCCCCCGTCGTCCGCCGCTCCGGCATCGCGCTGGAACCCGAGCACACCGCCCGCGAGGAGGCCCGGACCCGCCGGCACATCGCCCGCGCCGCTCTCGACGAGCTCAAACTGCTCGGCGATCCGGAACACCTCGCCGATCTGGGTACCAATCGATCCTCGCGCGATGCCGCACCCCCACGCCAGGTGCCGGGCGAGTACGCCTCGGCGTCGTTCTTCGTCTTCTTCGAGCAGAAGCCCGAACCCGGCCCACTGATCCGTGGAGTCCACCCTCGGCACACGAGTGGTCGGAGGCTTCAGCCGCCGCCCCACTCTGTCGTCGGTGTAGCGCTGCGGATCTGATGGAGTCCCAGGGGACTTTCAGGGGCGGGATCTGCTCTGACAGCGAGGGCCGTGTGGTGACCTGTCCGTGCTCGACCGATCGCAACGGGTACGTCCTGGTAGGCGCAGGCCGCCTGACCGGCCGGGGCGAGTCCCGCGGCGCGTCGTCCGTATGGCCTTGAGCAGCCAATCGTCGCTGAACCCGGCGGCTGCGAGAGCGCGCAACGTGATCGTCCGCTTCCTGGGGACGGAGTTCAGGCGCTGGTTCACCGTGCCACCAGGCCGGGCAGCCGCGCACGTCGGGAGGGCCGACCACAGCTCTTCGGCCCTGGGGATGGACGGTTCAGGCTCGCGACGGCCTACGGTGGAGACATGAGCGAGATCGTCGTCTACGAACTCGAAAAGCCTGCGGCACCACGCTCCTCCGCCGGACCGCCGACTGGCACGGAGCGGCACGTGCGCAAGGTGCACGCGGCGCCCGTCGCCCCGGGGACGCGCACCGCCACCGGACCGAGGACCCTGTGCGGCAAGGACACCTTCGCCATGGAGGCGGCCGACTGGAACCCCTCCGAGCACCCCGGAGCACCGTGGTACCCGGCGGAATACGCATCCGTGGTCTGCCCCGACTGCGATGCCGTGATCGAAACCTGACCGCGGCGAACGGCCGACCGACTGCCTGACGTCGCCGCGCTCACCGTCTTCCTGCCGCTACCTCCGTTCCACGTACTCCTTGAAGTGCTCCAGGTCGCCGCGGGCGAGCCGTTCGATCGCGTTCGTCTGGGCGAACCCCTTGGGCCCGCCGAAGGTGTCCCGGACGGTGTCGGGGTCGTACTCCACGCGTGCCTGGATCCGGGTGTGGTTCTGGTCGATCGGCTCAAGGGAGAAGGAACCCGTCAGCTCGGGGGCGCCCACGCTCAGCCACTCCATCACGCGCTCGCCGCGGTCGGAAACCTCAGCCTCGACCTCCCGGGCTCCGCCCCTTGTCTCGACCTCCAGAAGCGCTCGGCCTCCGGCCCCCGTGCGCGCGCTCCGCACTCCTTGCACGAAGCGTGGATAGTTCTCCACCTGGTGAATGTTCTGCCAGGCCGTATCGATCGGAACGTCGACATCGACGTGCAGTTCGAGGGTGCTCATGGCTCACCTCCACGTGCAGTTCATGACGCACGGCCTTCTGCTCACAGTGTGCGCCCCGCAGGAACCGGGAGGGAAAGGTGGGGAGCTGGAATGGGGTGTCCCGCGTCCGTACTACTTGCACTGGCACTCGACATCGTTGTCTGCAGATCCTTGGAACGGGCCGGTCGGACATCACAGCATGACGTGCTTGATCTGCGTGTCGTCCAGCAGGCCGGTGAGGGAGATCTGACGGCCGTAGCCGGCAGCAGGTGTCGCAACGGATCCGACCCACGTGAAGCACAGCAGTGATGCCCGTTCGGAGTCGTCGAAGGTCCTGTCGACCCTCGGTGGTAGGCGACTCGACGGCCACCGGTACACCTGGCGTGATGGACCGGGGCAACGCGGTTCGCAAGCTCGTCACACGCGACGCCGACGGCTTCGTACCCGTGCATACGAACAGCTCGCGGTCTCGTACCGACGCGTCGGCGATGACGCCGAGGCCTGCACAGTCCAACTCGCCAAGCAGCGCCATCGGCGGATCACTCTGCCCTGGTAGGGCCAAGCGGTGGGGCCGGCGCATGGGCGGACGGTGGCGCAGCGCCCGCCGCACCGTCTATGACCGCATGGTCTCGACCATCGATCCCGAAGCCCGGCACGTGCCGTTCGGGGAGAGGCTGCAGGCTGAGCAGGGTTGCCTCGCCGGGTTCGCAGATTGGGGAGCAGTCCGCGATCACCGTTGTGACGGGACGAGTTGTCCGGTACACGCGTGAGGTGGCTGTGTTGCGGCTCGTGATCCGGGTCGACCCGCCCGTCGTGCCGGGGATCCTGGGCACTGATCCCATCGAACGGGTGCTGGTTCTTGAGTATTTGGACGATCAACCGGGGGCTGACGACTAGGTCATCGGCTATGCCGCCGAGGCGCTGGGCCGTCTCCACGCTGCCTCCGACACCGACGACGTCGTTGCCGGGGTCGTACAGCCGAGCGTCCATGCGTGTGCGGGATGGGTGCCTCAGGGCGATGGGCTGGTGGGGCGAGCTCGGGAATCTGGGACGGCTCGCCCTGTCGCCCTGACCATGCGCGACGCGATGCTCACCCGCCGGCCCCACGCTTGAGTCAGTGCCCCGGGTCGGTGCCGTCGTCCCGGCCTGCTTGCCTGTGGTGGCCTCGTCCCGGGGGAGCGTGGTTCGGGCGTCGCAGCGACCGGTCTACGCCTTGGCGGGTCGTAGGGAGGCCGGTGTACGCCCGATGAAGTCCCGTGCCGTCCGGGTGAGATGGGCCTGGTCGGCGAAGCCCGCGGTGGCTGCGGCCAGGGCGGCAGGTCCGGCCGGCAGGCCCGTGATCGCGGCACGGAGTCGGCCCCACCTCCGCAAGCCGGCGAGCGCGATCCCCACGTCCCGCCGGACCAACGCGCGCAACCGCGCTGCCGACCCGTCCCTTGGCGCCGTGCCGACGTACCCGAGACGCTTGGAGTGGTGGAGGATGGTGCGAGGTACTCGCCGCATCCAACGTCGGCCCGAGCGTGCTGGCCCGGCGGGTGACGGTGTTCATCGGGACGTCGGAGCGGAGGCATGGTGGGCGTGAATCGGCCGATGCCCGAGTCAGGTGAAGCGGACGACCGGCAGGCGAGGATGGGGCCGTGGCGGTTCGTCGTCTGGTTCGGCACGGTCAGCCTGCTCGCGGACGCCGTGTACGAGGGCGCCCGCTCGATCACCGGGCCCCTGCTGGCCTCACTGGGCGCATCCGCCCTGGTAGTCGGCGTCGTCACCGGTGCCGGAGAAGCGGCGGCGCTGGGGCTGCGGCTGGTCTCCGGCCCGCTGGCGGACCGCACCCGCCGCTTCTGGGGCCTGGCGATCGCCGGGTACGCCCTGACGGTCGTCTCGGTCCCGCTGCTGGGCGTGGCCGGGGTGCTGTGGGCCGCGTGCGTGCTGGTCGTCGCCGAGCGCGTCGGCAAGGCCGTGCGCTCACCCGCGAAGGACACCATGCTCTCGCACGCCACCGCCGCCACCGGACGGGGCCGCGGCTTCGCCGTGCACGAGGCGCTGGACCAGATCGGCGCCATCTCCGGCCCGCTGCTGGTGGCAGGCGTGCTCGCGCTCACCGGCAACGACTACGGCCCCGCACTCGGCGTCCTCGCCGCCCCCGGGATCGCCGTCCTGCTGCTGCTCTTCTGGCTGCGGGCCCGGGTACCGGACCCGGAGGCCTACGAACGCGAGGTGACCGCTTCGGTACCCGCGGAACCCAGTGCACCGGACGTGCAGGGCGGGCGGTTGCCGCGGACGTTCTGGACGTACGCCGCCTTCACGGCGGCCACCACGACCGGCTTCGCCACCTTCGGCGTGCTCTCCTACCACCTGGTTCAGCGCCACCTGCTGACCCCTGCCTGGGTGCCGGTGCTCTACGCGGCGGCGATGGCGGTGGACGCCGTCTCGGCGCTGGCCACGGGGTGGCTCTACGACCGGTACGGTCCGCGTGTGCTCGTCGCCCTGCCGGTGCTGACCGCGGGCGTGGTGGCACTGGCGTTCACGAGTACGGTCGCGATCGCCGTGGCCGGTTCGCTGCTGTGGGGCGCGGCCATGGGCATCCAGGAGTCCACCCTGCGCGCCACGGTCGCCGACCTGGTGCCCAGCGGGCGGCGGGCGACCGCGTACGGCCTCTTCGCCGGGGTGGTCGGCGTGGCGAGCCTGGCCGGCGGCGCACTGATCGGCGGGCTGTACGGCTACTCGATCCCCGTCCTGATCACGGTCGTCGTCGCCATCCAGGTGCTGGCCGGGGTGTTGCTGGCCGTCACAGGGGTCGGCCGACGCTGAGACCAGGCGCGCCGTCGGCCGGACTGGGGGGCAGGCCAGTTCAGTGCATCCCGACTCAGCTTGACGTGGGGTCGCACTACGGTGTGCGCCATGGGGAGAGAGCCCGGACGCGCGGCTCCCGGACCGCCGTAGGGGTGGCGCTGTTGTGGCGGCTCGATCTGAATGTCCGCACCGCGTCGATCGCGGATGACCGGCACGACGACGCGGGGAATCCGGTGGCGCTTGCCCGTGCAGACGCGGCCACGGGCTCTTCGGCCTGCGCCCCACCGTCGTCACCCCGCTGTCCGAAACACCGGCCTGCACACTCGCGCAACTGCGAGCCCGCTTCCGTTACATGACGGCGGCCCGGCAGATGACCTCTGACAGCTGCCGAAATGCCACAGTGCGGCACCCCGGGCTCAGGAGGACGGTGTGGGGCCCTCCATCTGCTCGCTGATCCATTGCGTGGGTCCCTCCATCTGCTTCAGGTAGGTGGCGCCGTTGTGGGTGCCGTTCGGTATCTCCCACAGTCTGGTGTGGACCGGGCCCTTTCCGTAGGTGGTCATGAAGTTCTTGATGGCGTTGATGGTCGCGGGGTTCTCCCTCGTGCCGACCTGGAACGCGACGTAGACGTCCGGTCCCTTGGCGGCCGTCAGCCGTTTGGCCAGCACCTTGGGGTTGTTCTCCCGCATCTCCTTCTCGTGGCCTCGCCACAGCGGGGAGTCAGGGACGATGTCAGGGCCGTTGGCGATGGCGGTCTTGAACTTGTCGGGGTGCTTCAGGACGGCCTTCAGGCTCGCGAAGCCACCGGTGGAGGAACCCATGTAACTCCAGCCCGCACGATCCTTGATGGTGCGGAAGTTGGCCTTCATCAGGTCCGGGACGTCCTCCGTCAGCCATGTGCCCATCTTCGGCTGGTTGGGTATGTCACTGGCGTCCCAGTAGATGCCGTGGGTGTCCGGTCCCGGATTGAGGATCGGCATGGCCAGCAGGAAGGGCTTGCTCCTGCCCTCTTCGTACCACTTGGAGATGCTCTTCTCCAGGGAGAGCCGGTCCGGGCCGAACTCGCCCACCGACCAGTAATTGCTGTCGTTGCCGGGGCCGCCGGGCAGGGCGATCATGACAGGGAAGCCGCTCGTGGCGAACTTCGCGTCCTGGTACTCCTTGGGCGCCCAGACCCACACCTTGCCCTTGAACCCGGACTTGGGTCCGTCCAGGGTGACGACGCTGACGTGGGTGCCGTCGCTGAGGGTCTTGACGTTCCTGAACTCGGCCTTGGGGCCTGTCGGCATCAGCGTCTTGGAGTCGGCGGCCTTGGCGCTCCTCCCGTGCTTCGCGCTGCCGGCCTGGTCGTAGTTGACGGGGTCGCCCTTGTCCGTGAACGGCGGGATCTCGTAGTGGCTCATCACCTGCCAGGCGACCAGTCCGAGCGTGGCCACGGACACCGCCGCGACGATCCAACGGCGGGCACGGGACGCGCGGCGCCGGCCACGGGACCGGTGGGCTCCGGCGGGTCGGTTTCTCATCTTGCGGCTCCGGCTGGTACTGCCCCAAAGGGGGCAAGAAGGTCAGTTCCGTCCCAGCTAGATGGGCGTCCCGGGCCAGAGGTTGCTCCATCAAGCCGTCCAGCAGGTCTTTGATACGAAACTACGACAACCGGACCGAGGTGTGATCGAGACGCTCCGCCCTATTCGTGGACGGACGTCGCCGAGTTCGCGCCGGGGGCCGGGTCCGGGGCCGGGGTTGAAGGAGCGGCCTGCCCGGAGTCGCACAACTCGGCGACGAGGCCACGTGCGTAGTCCTCGTTCGTTTCCGGAATCGAGAACACGACCCGGAAATAGAGGGGCGCGACCACGCGGTCCAGCACCCGCTCCAGCGGGGGTGTTCCCTCGCCCCGTCGGGCCGCGGCCTCCAGGGCGGCGTGGAACCGGGTGCTGACCCGTTCCAGGCACTCGCGCAATCCGGCTCGTCGCTCATCCACGTCCGGTGCCACTTCGGCACGGAAGAACGCCACGCCTCCCGGGCGGGACAGGTCGGTGAGCGTCCACACGGCGGCCCGTTCGAGGTCCTTGCGTAGATCACCGAGCAGCTCCGGCGTCCCCTCGTCCTGGTGCTGGGCGGCCACGTCCGCCAGGAGGGCGGAAGTTGTCCCCCAGCGGCGGTAGACGGAGCTGGGGTTGACGCCGGCGCGGCGCGCCACCGCTGGGATGGTCACCTTCTCGGTTCCGAGTTCCTGCACCAGTTCCACCGTCGCCCGGTGCACGGCGGCGCGTACACGGGCGCTCCGGCCTCCTGGGCGGCTGTCTTTGCTTTTGGCGGGCATTCCCTCATCTTAAAGCAATGAATTGCGCTTTAGTGGCCGGTCTGCCTAGAGTGCTTAAAGCGGAGATCACCGCTTTAAGCGTCTACCTGAGGAGAGCCCAATGCCCCGGTACGAGGTTCAGCACCAGCTCGGCAGGACGTTCCACGCCTGTCTCGCCGCCCGTGACTGGGAGGGCATCCGGGCCCTGCTCACCGACGACGTCACCTGGACACTCCCCGGCGACAACGCCGTCTCCGGTACGGCGGACGGCGCCGAGGCGGTCGTGGAACGGGCGAAGAAGATCGCCTCCTACGGTCTCGACTTCGAACTGCTGCACATCCTGGTCAGTCCCGAGAACATGGCCCTGTCCCTGCACAACACCGCCCGCCGGGGCGAGGTCCGGTTGGATGAGTACCTCTCCACCGTCTGCCGCCTTCGCGATGGCAAGATCGCGAGCATCGAGACCTACCTGTCCGACGTTCCCGGCATGGACGCATTCTTCGTCTTGGGTACACCGAACGGCAAGTAGCCCTTTCAGGCGGCGGCTCCCGCCGCCTGAAAGGTGGGGGGCCGTCGGGGCTTCCTGTGCGTGCGGCACGAGGCATTGGACTGCCGACCTGTTGACGCTGTGTCAGGGCCTGGCTGGGGTCGTGGTGCGGCGGGCGTGGAAGAGGCCCCAGCGCAGTAGCCGACGGCGGGTGATGTCTGTCCACAGGGGCAGGTTGGCCAGGAGATCGTCGAGGTAGGCGGGGCTGATGGTGCCGCGCAGCTCGGGTGTGCGGCGGCGCATCTCTTCCTCAAGGCGTGCGTAGTGAGTGGCCAGGTCCGGGGTGCGGTCTTCGAAGTCCGCTGGCAGGCCGAGTCTGGACAGACTCTGTCGGTAGAACGACGGCGTTGCCAGACTCTGCACGCCGAGGCGGGACAGCGCGGGCCGCAGGGCCTGGGCCGGTGCCTTCTCGTCCGCCATGATGTCCGAGAAGACGAGCGCTCCGCCCGGTCTGAGCACCCGCACCGCTTCGCCCAGAGCGCCGTCGCGGTCCGCCACATGGCAGAGGACTTCCAGGGACCAGACCACGTCGAAGCGTCCTGCCTCGTAGGGCAGATGGTTGAGCGAGCCTGTGACGACCTCGATCAGGCCGTCCAGGCCGCGTCGGGCGTTGGCCGCGCGATGGCGCCGGTTGTGCGCCTCGCTGAGGTCGAGGGCCACCACCCGGCAGCCGAAGCGCTCGGCGAGCGCGCGGGCTGAGCCGCCGTACCCGGAGCCGAGGTCGAGTACGGTGGCATCCGAGCCGAGCAGGTCCGAGACCTGGTCGGCTGCGTGCTCCACGGTGCGGTGCGAGGCGTCGGCGATCGCCTCCTGCGCGTCGGCGTACACACCGACGTGGATGTCCTCGCCGCCCCAGACAGCGTCGTAGAAGGCGTCGACGTCACTGCTCTCGTAGTAGTGGCGGGTCGATTCCTCGTGGTCCGGTGTGCTGCTGTCACCCTTGGCGGTATCGCTCATGGCGGCTGGATTCCCTGCATCGACAAGGGCGATGCGCACTGCTTGTAAATCGCCGGTGATTATCCGTCATCCGTGTGTCAGTGGTGCAGCAGCGCAGGGATGGAAGCCCAGGAGCTCACGTCTCACTCATACCCTGGCCGCCTACGGTGCGACCTCCTCCAGGCTGCGCCCGCTCGTCTCCTTAGCCCCGGCCGCTGCCGTCAGCGAGCCGACCAGGGCGAGGGCGGCCAGCGTCACGAAGACCGTGCCGATCGCATCGCCCGCGTACACGGCTCCCACCACGATCGGGCCGAGGACGATACCCAGGCGGTTCATGGCGCCGCCCACGCTGGTGCCCAACGCCCTGATCCGTGTGGGGAAGAGTTCCGGTGTGCAGAGGTAGAGACAGATGTTGCAGCCGAAGACGAAGACTGCCGCCAGGGACGTCCAGACCAGGACGCCGACCGACGTGCCGGCGGCCGACAGGCCGAGGAGGAGCAGGCAGAGGGCCGCGGCTGCGAGGCACCGGACCACCGTGTTGCGGCGGCCGACCCGGTCGACGGTGAGGGCGACGATCAGGCAGCCGAGCAGGCCCGCGCAGCTCGTCACCGTCGAGTAGAGGAGGGCGGTCGACAGGCCGAGGTGGAAGCGGGTTCCGTAGACGGTCGGAAGCCAGGACGTGATGCCGTAGTTCACGAAATGGCCGGTGAACCAGAGGAGCCCGACGACGAGCATCCGCTTGCGCTACCTGCCGCTGAGCAGCTCACGCAGACCGCCCTTGCCCTGGTGCGGCGTCACGGACGGGGCAGGGGTCGGTTCCGGCAGCGGGGCGCCGGTGAGCTTCTCGACCGCGGCCTCGATGGACGCCATCGTGGCAAGAGCCTGCTCGTGCCTGCCGTGGTCGGCGAGCCAGCGTGGTGATTCCGGTACGTAGCGGACGACGGCGAGGCACACGACGGCGGGCAGGGCCGCGAGGCCGAACATCCAGCGCCGGCCGAGCGTCGGCACCAGCCAGTAGGCGACGAGCGCACCGGCGGTGAGGCCGGCCGGGAAGACCAGTTCGAAGAGGAGCACGAAGCGGCCGCGCTGGTGGGCACGGGTGATCTCCGCGATGAAGGTGGCGGCGATCGGCACCTCACCGCCGGTGGCCATGCCCTGGACGAAGCGGATCGCCATGAACGGTTCGGGCGAGGTGCAGAGCGTCAGTGCCAGATTGCAGAGGCTGGCCAGCGCGATGCAGCCCGCGATGACCTTGACCCGGCCGATCCGGTCGGCGAGCCGGCCCGACACCAGCGCACCGACGAGCATGCCGACCGAGCCGACGGTCATCAGGGCGGTGGCGTGATCGGTGTCGAGGCTCCACTCGGTGCGCAGTTGGGGGAGTGCGTACGCGATCAGGAGCTGGTCGAAGGCCTCGAAGAAGGCGGCGGTGCCGACGATGAGCCGGACCATCACCTGCCAGCGGCACAGCGGCAGGCGTTCGAAGCGGGCGCCGATGTCTGCTGCCGGCGCGGATGCGTCGCCGTCGCCTGGTCGATCTGTGGCGGCGCGGTGTGCGTCGATCGTCATGGATGGCCTCCGGATCCGTACGGCGGTCGGGGGACGGGACCGTACGGGAGGGTTCGGGCCGCGAGGGCACGACGGTGTCCGTGCGCCGGGGCGGCTGTGAGAGCGGGGACGGGGGACGGCGGGCCGGGACGAGGGCCGTGCGGGCTGCGAGGTGCTGGTGTGCCGATCACGGCCGCCCCGCCGCCCCGCGCCCTCATCCCGGTCCGCCTCGTCCCCGCCATGCGACGGCGCCCGGCTGCGAAGGTCCGCACGACTTTGCCGATCCTTTACAACCTGGGTTGATCCTGTCTCGTCTCTCCGCTCGATCCGTCACGCAGCCCGCCCGGCCACCCGCCGGGCCGGCCGACGAAAGAGAGCGATTCATGCGCCGAACAGTCCTCAGCGCCACCGCAGCCGCGGGCGTCGCCGTGCTGGCGAGCACGGTGCCCGCGTTCGCCCACGGGACGAGCGCGTCCCCGACGCCGCGTCCCTCCGCCACCTCCGTGCCGTCGCCCCGGCCGAGCGTGCCGGGCAGCGCGGAGCCGAGCGCGGTACCCACCCGGGAGCCGAGCCGGGCGGCCACCCCCGTGCCGAGCGTCGTGCCGAGCTCCGTGCCGAGCGAGGGACGCGGCCAGGTCGGCGTCGTACCGAGTGGTGCTCCCGACACCGGCGTGACCACCGGCTCCAACGGCTCCGGTTCCAACGGCATGCTGATCGGCGGCGGTGCCGCCGGCGCCCTCGCGGTGGGCGGCGCGGCGGTCTTCCTCGTGCGCCGCCGACGGGCGACCGGGGCATGACTGACCTCTCCAGGCGCGCGTTCGTCACCGCGGTACTCGCCGCGCTGCTCGTGAGCTGTGCCGGCCACGGCGGCGAGGGGGTGCGGGCCGGCCGCCCCACCGGCACGCACGTGTCCGCCGGGTCCTTTGCGGACCCGGCGAACGCGCCGCACCCGCTGGGCCGTTCGGTCCCGGTGCGGCTGCGGATCCCCGGGATCGGCGTCGACACCCCGGTCATGCGACTCGGGCTGGCGCAGGACGGCAGCGTGCAGGTGCCCCCGGTCACCGCGCACGACCGGGCGGGCTGGTACCAGCACTCCCCGACGCCGGGCCAGACCGGTCCGTCGGTGATCCTCGGCCATGTCACGGTCGGCGCCCACGGGGACGGCGTCTTCCGCCACCTCGACCGGCTGCGCCGGGGCGACGGGATCACGGTGCGCCTGGAGAACGGCAGATCGGCCGGGTTCACCGTCACCTCCGTACGGACCGTCGCCAAGGCCGACTTTCCGACGAAGGCGGTCTACGGCGACGTCGACCGGCCCGAGCTGCGGCTCATCACGTGCGGCGGACCCCGCACCGGCAACGGCTATCTCGACAACGTGATCGTCTTCGCCGCGCTGAGCACCACGAGCCACTGACCGGCCGCCGCCCGCCCCGATCCCGGGCCGATGGAACGTACGCCGTCGGTCCGGGGTCTTTCCCCACGGGCGCCCCGCCCCGGGCGCGACGAGGGCCCTCACCCCCTATGGAGAGCGTTGAAACGGTCCCGCGAGAAGGCGGCAGCAGAGCTGTTCGCCGCTCTCTACCCGCGCCTGGCCGGCTGGTGCCGCCGTCTGGTCGACGACGACGAGACCGCCCACGAGATCGCCTCGGAGGCGTTCACCCGCCTCTGGGCCCGCTGGACGTCCGTGTCAGAGCCCCGGGGGTTCCTCTACGTCACGGCCGCCAACATCGTCCGGGACCACTGGCGCCGCCTGGAGCGCGAGCGCAAGGCCATGCGCCGCGCCACCGTCGAGGAATCCGTCCGCCCGCCCACCGAGCAGACCGACCCCTCGGTCCGCCTGCTCGTCCAGGCGCTCCCCGAACGACTGCGCATACCGACCCTTCTGCACTACTACGCTGACTTGCCGATCCGGGAGGTGGCCGTGCTGACCGGGCGCAAGGAAGGAACCGTCAAGGCCGACCTGCACGCGGCCCGCGAACTGCTCCGCGCCCACCTGAGGAGAAGCCTTGATCACATTCAATGACGACGGGCCGGACTCCGAACCCGACGACCCCCTCGCCCTCATCATGCGCCCGCCCTCCGAGCACCTCGCCCCGCCCCCCGGCCGGTACGAGGAGATCCGCCGTGGCGCCGCCCGCCGCCGCATCCTGCGCGCAGCCGTCACAACCGGCGTCACCTGCACGGTCGCCGCCCTCCTCGCCCTACCCCTGCTGCACACCACCCACCAGGCCCCCGCCTCCCCGACGGCCCCCCTCGCCCCGCCCCCCGCGACCAGCCCCACGGCCCCGCCGACTCCGGCCGAGTCGGGTCCCGTGAGTGCCACCCCTCGCCCCAGCCCCCGCCCCTCGACGGATACGACGGCTATTCCCACCCGCCCCCCGGCCACCACCGCCACGCCCTCAGCCGCCCCCTCCACAACCCTGACAGAACACCGGCCCTCGACCCCCACCCCACCCTCGCGCACGGTGGAGCCGTCGGCCGACCCGGCGCGTTCCGCGACCCCCTCCGCGGCCGGTACCCGCCCGTGACCCCGGGGACCTGCCCCTGCTGCGGTCCCTGCGGCGGCTGAGCGCGCGGCCGTGCCCGGCGTCGACGCGGCCCTCGCCACGCTCGACGATCGACGCAACAGGGGGACTGACGGACATGAGCGTGCACATCGGCGTGTGATGGGGCTCGGTGCATGGGCGGCGAAGCGGTCAGGGAAGCCCCGGCATCCGCCGACAGCCGCGGTGCACCGGACACGTCACCGGGCGGGCACCCCGCCGCCCGCATGTCCGTAGCCGCCCCCTCCGGGAGTGCGGATGACCAGGACGTCGCCGTCGGTGACGTCCGCGGTGTCGCAGCCGCGCAGCCGCTCGGTGCGGCCGTCGGCGCGTTCGATCAGGTTCTCGCCGAGGGCGCCGGGTGCGCCGCCGGCCATGCCGTAGGGCGGGACGCGACGGTGGCCGGAGACGACCGCCACCGTCATCGGCTCGGCGAACCGGATCCGGCGCTCCACTCCGCGGCCGCCGTGCCAGTGGCCCGCGCCGCCGCTGCCCTCGCGGATGCGGAACTCCTCCACGCGCACGGGGTAGCGCCACTCCAGGATCTCGGGGTCGGTGAGGCGGGAGTTGGTCATGTGGGTCTGCACGGCGTCCGCCCCGTCGAAGCCCTCGCCCGCGCCGGAGCCGGAGGCGACGGTTTCGTAGTACTGGACGCGGTCGTTGCCGAAGGAGACGTTGTTCATCGTGCCGGAGCCCTCGGCCTGGGTGCCCAGGACGGCGTACAGGGCGCCGGTGACGGCCTGAGAGGTTTCGACGTTCCCGGCGACGGTGGCGGCCGGGAAGGCGGGGGAGAGCATGGAACCGGCGGGGATGCGCACGTCGAGGGGCTTCAGGCAGCCGCTGTTGAGCGGGATGTCGTCGGCGACCAGGGTGCGGAAGACATACAGCACCGCCGCCATGACGACCGAGGTGGGCGCGTTCAGATTGCCGGGCTGTTGGGGTGAGGTACCGGTGAAGTCCAGGACGGCGCACCGCCGTTCACGGTCGACGCGCAGGGTGACCTGGATGACGGCGCCGTTGTCGGTCTCGTAGCGGTGTTCGCCGTCGTCGAGGGTCGCGATGATGCGCCGTACGCATTCCTCGGCGTTGTCCTGGACGTGCCGCATGTAGGCGTGGACGACGTCGAGGCCGAACTGGTCGATGACACGCCGCAGTTCGTGGATGCCCTTCTCGTTGGCGGCGATCTGGGCGCGCAGGTCGGCGAGGTTGGTGTCCGGGTCACGGGAGGGGTATCGGGCGCCGGTGAGGTGGCGACGGGTCTCGTCCTCGCGGAAGTGTCCGTCGCTGACCAGCGGCCAGTTGTCGAAGAGCACACCTTCCTCGTCGATGGTGGTGCTGAACGCGGGCATGGATCCGGGGCTGATGCCACCGATCTCGGCGTGGTGGCCGCGCGAGGCGACCAGGAAGAGGAGTGTGTCGCCGGCGTCGTCGAAGACCGGGGTGACCACGGTGATGTCGGGCAGATGGGTGCCGCCGTGGTACGGGTCGTTGACGGCGTAGACGTCGCCGGGCCGCAGTGAGCCTTCGTTACGACGTAGGATCTCCTTGATGGACTCGCCCATCGAGCCCAGATGCACCGGGATGTGCGGCGCGTTGGCGATGAGGTTGGCGTCCGGATCGAAGAGCGCGCAGGAGAAGTCGAGGCGCTCCTTGATGTTGACCGAGTGGGCGGTGCTCTCCAGCCGTACGCCCATCTGTTCGGCGACGGACATGAACAGGTTGTTGAAGACCTCCAGCAGCACCGGGTCGACGCTGGTGCCGGCCGCCGTCCGGGTCGGGCGGGGCCGGGAGCGGGTGAGGACGAGGTCGCCGTGCTCGTCGGCCGTGGCCTGCCAGCCGGGATCGACGACCGTGGTCCCGTCCGCCTCGGCGACGATCGCCGGGCCCTCGATCACGGCCTCCTCGCGGATGTCCTCGCGCCGGTACAGCCGCGTGGACTGCCGGCGGCCCTCCGTGAACATCAGTACCGTGGCGGCCGGTTGGAGTTGGCCGCTCCGCGGCGGCAGCACCGGCGCGGCGGGGGTGCGGGGGCCGGAGGAGCCGGTGGCCTCCACTGCGACGGCCTCCACCACCAGGGGCTTGGCCATGGTGAAGCCGTAACGGTCGCGGTGTTCGCGGGCGAAGTCGGCCCGCATGTCGTCCGCCGCGCCCAGCGGCACGGGCAGCGAAAAGTCGGTGCCCTCGTACCGCAGCAGGGCGCGTGCGGTGGTCCGTACGGTGTCCTCCGGTACGCCGTCCTCGTGCAGTTGGGTGCGTGCCTGCTCGGCCAGCTCGGCACGGACGGCCTCGACACGAGCCGCTGTGTCCGGGCGGTCGAGGGCGGCTTCGAGGGAGCGTTCGCGCAGGGCGACCGCGTCCGCCGTCCCGATGCCGTACGCGGAGAGCACCCCGGCGAGCGGCGGGATCAGGACGGTGTCGATGCCGAGCCGGTCGGCGACCGCGCAGCCGTGCTGGCCGCCCGCGCCGCCGAAGGCGACGAGCGCGTAGCGGGTGATGTCCCGGCCGCGCTGGACGGAGATCTTCTTCACCGCGTTCGCGATGTTGAGTACGGCGATGTCGAGGAAGCCCGCCGCGACCTCCTCCGGGGCACGGCGCCGCCCGGTCGCGGCGGCGGTCTCCTCGGCGAGCTCGGTGAAGCGGGCTCGGACCGCGCCCGCGTCCAGCGGCTGGTCGCCGGTCTCGCCGAACACCCGGGGGAAGAAGGCGGGTTGGATCCGGCCGAGCATGACGTTGGCGTCGGTGACGGTCAGTGGCCCGCCGCGCCGGTAACAGACGGGTCCGGGGTCGGCACCGGCCGAGTCGGGGCCGACGCGGTAGCGCATGCCGTCGAAGTGCAGGACCGAGCCGCCGCCCGCGGCGACGGTGTGGATGTCGGTCATCGGCGCCCGCATCCGCACCCCGGCCACCTGGGTGCCCAGGATCCGTTCGATCTCGCCCGCGTAGTGGGACACGTCGGTCGAGGTGCCGCCCATGTCGAAGCCGATGGCCCGGGTGTGCCCGGCCCGGCTCGCGGCGCGGGCCATGCCGACGACGCCGCCCGCCGGGCCGGAGAGCACGGCGTCCTTGCCGCGGAAGTGGCCCGCCTCGCGCAGCCCGCCCCCGGACTGCATGAACATCAGCCGCACGCCGCTCAGTTCGGCAGCCACCTGGTCGACGTAGCGGCGCAGGATGGGCGAGAGGTAGGCGTCGACCACGGTTGTGTCGCCCCGAGGCACCAGCTTGATCAGCGGGCTCACCTCGTGCGAGCAGCTGACCTGTGAGAAGCCGGTCGTGCGGGCCGCCTCGGCGACGGCGGCCTCGTGCTCCGGGTAGCGGTAGCCGTGCAGGAAGACGATCGCGGCGCACCGGAAACCGTCCGCGTACGCCGACTCCAGGGCTTCCCGCGCGGCGTCCGCGTCGAGCGGGCGGACGGGTTCACCGCGCGCACCGACCCGCTCGTCCACCTCGATCACCCGCTCGTACAGGGCCTCCGGGAGCAGGATGCGACGGTCGAAGATGCGCGGGCGGTTCTGGTAAGCGATGCGCAGGGCGTCCCGGAAGCCCCGGGTGGTGACCAGGACGGTCGGCTCGCCGTTGTGCGTCAGCAGCGCGTTGGTGGCGACGGTGGTGCCCATCTTCACGACCTCGATCCGGCCGGCCGGAATCGGCTCGTCCGCCTCCAGGCCCAGCACCAGCCGGATCCCGGCGACCGCCGCGTCCCGGTACACCTCCGGCCGCTCCGAGAGCAGCTTGCGGCTGACCACCTCGGAGTCCGGCGTCACCGCCACGACGTCGGTGAAGGTGCCGCCTCGGTCGATCCAGAACTGCCAGCGACCAGTCACAGTCATGCCTCCATTGTGGGCGTCCGGCCGCCCACCGGCCGGTCGGGTGACGTGCCGCCGCCCCGTGCGAGCCGTGGGTCGAGCGAGCATGCCGGGACGAACGGGTGAGACACGGATGCCTGCCTCGGTACGCACCCGAGGGTGGCATCCGGCCACGGTGGACACCGATCACGGCGGCAACACCAGGGCCGGTCCCTCAAGGGCGGTGAACAGCGGCGCTGTGGGTGGTGTGGAGACATGGGCGGCCTGCGGAGTCGGCGTCCGCAGGGGTGCTGCCGAGTTCCTGACGAGTGCGGCTCTCGGCACACCGGAGTCGCACGACGGCGTCGAGCCCGCCGCCGGGGGCTGCCTCCAGGGTGACCTCACCGCCGCTGGCGCGGCTGAGTTGCCGGACCATCGGCAGGCCGAGGCCGGTGCCGTCGTGGTCGGCGTCGGGGGCCCGCCAGAACCGGTCGAAGGCTCTGTGCCGTTCTGTCTCCGTCATGCCGGGGCCCTGGTCGACCACATGCAGTTCGGCCATGGCAGGGGTGCGGCTGCCTTCCCTCGCGGTCGTGGCGGCTGCGAGCGTGATGGAGGTGTCCGGCGGGGACACGCGCAGCGCGTTGGAGAGCAGGTTGTCGATGATCTGCTCCAGTGCTCCCGGGACGGCCCACACCCATACGGCTTCCGTCCCGGAGGCGATGATGTCGACGTGCTGTTCATCGGCGAAGGCCGCCCAGATGGCCGCGCGATCCGCGACGACGGCGTTGACGTCGACGGCCTCCGGCCTGGTCGCGGAGTTCTCCAGCCGGGCGAGCGCGAGCAGCCCCTGCACCATACGGCTGAGCCGCTCCAGCTCCCCGAGTGCTTTGTCGAGGCTGTCCTGGGCGCAAGGGGCGAGGTGCGGCTCGAAGTTCTCCAGGCGCAGACGGAGTGAGGTCAGGGGAGTCTTCAGCTGGTGGGAGGCTTCGGAGGCGAACGCCTGCTGGGCCTGGAGCAGGTGCTGGAGCCGGGTCGCGGTTCTCGTGAACGACGCGGCGAGCCTGCGCAGTTCCGGCGGCCCGTGATCGGCGGCCGGCGGATCGGTGATGCGGCCTTCCGCGAGTTGTGCGGTGGCGCGTTCCAGGGCCTGGACGGGACGGGTGATCGAGCGGGCGAGCGCGAAGCCGATCAGGGCGACGGCGGCCAGGACCCCGAGCCCGACGGCGGCGAGGACCAGCCAGGTGGCGTGGACCCTCGCCGTGAGCGGGCCCAGCGCATACACCGTGCGCACCACGCAGGCCACGGTGGCGTCGGAACCACCCGGCACGGTGACGATGAGGACCCCGCGGCCTGTGGACGGCTCGCTTCGGGTGCTGACGGCGGGTTGGTCGCGCAGTGCGGTGGAGATGTCCGGCTCGGCGGACAGGTCCCTGCCGACCGGGGCACGGGCAGCGGTGTCGGTCAGGACGGTGCCCCTGTTCCCGGCGACGAGCACCCGGCTGCCGGTGCGCTGCCCGTACGCGCGGGCCAGTTCGGGCAGGTCGGCCGTCAGCCCGTGCTCCATCTTGTCCTCGCAGACCTCGGCGAGCGTCATCGCCCCCTGCTGCGCCGCATGGGAGAAGCGGGACAGCTCGCTGCGGGCGTAGAGGATGCCGAAGGGAACTTCGAGCGCGAGCAGGACGAACAGCATGAGGCTCAGATGGCTGAGCAGCAGGCGACGGGTCACCGGGGCTCTCCGCCGCGCGCCGGTTCCGCAGAGGACGTGGCGTCGGTGTGCGCCGGGGGGACCAGGCGGAAGCCGATTCCGCGGATGTTCTCGATCCAGGCCGCGTCACCGAGTTTGCGGCGCAGCGCGGCGATGTGGACGTCGAGGGTCTTGGTGGGGCCGAAGAAGTTGGGTTCCCATGCCGTGTCGAGGATCTGCCGGCGGGAGCAGACCGCTCCGGGGTCCTCGGCGAGGCAGACGAGCAGGTCGAACTCCTTGGGCGCGAGGGCGATGGGCGCCTCGTGCAGGCGTACCTGACGGGTGCGATGGTCGATGGTCAGCGGGCCGATCCGGTGGATGCGGGACGTCCATGGTTGCCGTACCAGGTCAGCTGAGGGCGGCGGCTCCTCGCGCGGGGTGGCCGGCACGAGGGGCCGGGCGCGGCGTGTCACGGCACGGATCCGGGCGACGAGTTCCCGTACGCCGAACGGCTTGGAGACGTAGTCGTCCGCGCCCAGCTCAAGACCGAGTACCCGGTCCACCTCGTCGTCTCTGGCAGTGATCATGATGATCGGCACGGACGAGCGGGAGCGGAGGGCACGGCAGACGTCGATGCCGTCCATGTCGGGGAGCCCCAGGTCGAGCAGCACCATCTCCGCCTCCGGCACGGCGAGGCCGTCGGCCCCGTTTCTGGCGTGTTCGACGGTGAATCCGAAACGGCGCAGTCCCTCCGCCAACGGTCCGGCCACCCGGTCGTCGTCCTCGATCAGCAAGACATGCATGGCGAAAGGCTCACAGACCTGGGCCCATGGGTGTGGCGCAAACGCCGTAGTCTCCCTCAAGCCGGTGATCCTCCACGGTCGGCGTAACCGCCGAAGCGCGGCACGACGACGACATCCAGGACATGGACAGCGGAGAGTAAGCCCGGAGTTAAGGCCGCGAGTGGCAGCGTCTCATTCCCCCAGGTGACAGCCGAAAGACGGGGAAGGGCCGGGCCGCACGACGGGGAATCCCTCTCGGCGGAATCGGCTGGAGGTGAGGAAGGAAAAACGCCTCATCGGAGGATTCCGGGATCCCCGCTGCATGTGTCCTGGCAATGCGCTTGATCGTCTTCCCATAGTGTCGGTTGCCCGGCCGGTGCCACCGGAGCACCGCACGCCGAGCGCCCCGACCACCAGCACCTGGGATATCCATGTCCATGCCCCTTGATGAACTACGCCGCACACACCCGGACCTGGTGGCACCCTTCACGACCGCGCTGCCGGGAGCACGTGCCACCGTGCTCGCCCGCCTGTGGGGCGCTTTCGTACGGGAGCCGCTGCCCGGCGTGACCGGGCATCGCCGGGAGTCCGGCGCCCTCGTGGTCGAGTTGCGGCGGGGCGGTGCACTCTCGGCGGCCGAATCCAGCGCGCGGCCGTTCGCCGAGGTGCCCGACGACTTCGCCGTATCGGGTCCGAAGGGGCCGATCCATGGGCCGGCGGAGCTGCTGGCGCAACTGGGCCTGCGTACCCCCGCCGCGGAGCGACTGGCGGCCGAACTCGACAACAGCGTGGTCAACCTGGCCCTGGCCAGGGCCGCGAACGCCGGCGAAAGGATCCCGCCGAAGGACTCGGCGGATGCCGAGCAGACGGTGGTCGACGGTCACCCGCAGCATCCCTGCTGCCGGACACGCACCGGCATGTCGATCGACGACGTGCTGGCGTACGCTCCCGAGCACCACCCCGTCGTCCGGCTGGCGCTGCTCCGTGTCCCGGCCGACCGCTGGCAGGGGTCCGGCGACTGGCCGTGGCGACTGCGGGACGGCGACACGATCCTCCTCCCGCTGCACCCCTGGCAGCGGGACCACATGCTCGCGCACCATCCCGACCTGGCCGTCGTGGAGGAGACGATCCCAGCCCGGCCGTTGCTGTCGCTGCGTACCCTCGCCCCGCTGGACGTCCTGCCGGGCTGCCACATCAAGACGGCACTCGACGTGCAGGTCACCAACTACCGGCGCACCATCTCCCCGGCCGAGGTCGCCGACGGGCCCCTGCTGTCCGACCTGGTCGCGGCCGTCATCGACAAGGCCGGGTATCGCGGCAGCCTGCGCATCCTGCGGGAGCTGGGCGGCGGCGCGGTGCGCGTGGACGGACAGCCCTGCGAGAGCCTGGCCGCGATGATCCGGGAGTCGACCGAGTGCTACCTCGACGCCGGAGAGATCGCGGTTCCGCTCACCGCCGTCCACGCGACCGGAGCCGCTGTCGTGTCGGGTGACCCCGTGCGCTGGCTGGCGGACTTCGCTGGGCTCGTGTTGCCGCCCGCGCTGACGCTGCTGTCCATGGGCGTGGCGCTGGAGGCGCACGGCCAGAACACCCTGGTCGTACTGCGGGACGGGCGGCCGGTGCGGGTGCTGTACCGGGATCTCGACGGCGTGCGGGTCAGCCCGCGGCGCCTGGCCCGGTGCGGCTTCGTTCTGCCGCCGTTGCTGGGCACCCGCGCGGGAGACGACGTGGACGCGCTGCGTACCAAACTCTTCGGCGGCCTCGTCAGCGGAGTCTTCACCGAGTTGGTCGCCGTCCTCAGCCGGACACGGGCGGCCGACCCCCGGGCGCTGTGGGGCGCGGTGGCCGAGGTCGGCCACCGGGTGTACGCCGGCCTGCCGGACCGGGAGGACGCGGCGGCCTTCTTCGGCGACACGATGCCGCTGAAGGCGACCGTCGCGATGCGCCTGGCCCAGAACCCGGGCAAGGCCCAGTGGACGCCCGTCCCCAACCCCCTGGCGTCCTGCCGTTGATTCCCCGCACCGACCGCTGTCCCCCTGGAGCGACCGTATGAGCACCGGCACCGCCACCCACGCCACCCCGATCGGCGCAAGCACGCCGGTGACGACAGCCGACACCGTCACCGCCCACACGCTGCTCAACTGCCTGATCCGCGAGGTGTCGGCCCCCGAGCATCAGGTGACGGTCGACGACGACCACCTCCTGCTACGTCTGCCCCGCCGGGGCATCCTGCTGCGCTCCCCGCTGCGCAGGGTCTCGCTGATCGGAGCCCACCGCTTCCAAGGGCCGGTGCAGCGGCTCGACGACGACGCCTGGGTGACAGTCGGCTGGAAGGAGCTGGCCGGATACATCCAGGAAGAACTGGAACTGCGTACGGGTGTCGCCAACGAGGAGTTCCTGAGCCAGGTCGCCGACAGCCGCGAGACGATCCGCACCGCGCTCGAAGAGCGGGCGGACGCCTCGCCGCACCCGGATCCGTACGTTGCGTCGGAACAGTCCCTCGTCTTCGGCCATCGCTTCCACCCCACCCCCAAGTCCCGCACCGGCGACCCGGCCGACTGGCTGGCGTACGGCCCGGAGACCGGCGCGCGCTTCCGCCTGCACCACCTGGCCGTGCGCCGCCATCTCGTGCGTGAGGAGGGCGAGCTGCGGGAGATGGAGGCGCTGTGCCCGGCGTCCGATCCGGGATTCGCGATACTGCCGGTGCATCCCTGGCAGTACCGGCTGCTGCAGGGCCACGACCGGCTACGGGAGGCAGTGGCCGTCGGCGATGTCGTCGACACCGGAGTGAGCGGACCGGAGCTGGTGCCGACCGCATCGGTGCGCACGCTGTACGAGCCCGACAGCGACACCTTCCTGAAGTTCAGCCTGAACGTCCGCCTCACCAACTGTCTGCGCAAACACGCCAGTTACGAGCTGCCCGGCGCCGTCTCCCTCAACCGCCTGCTCCAGCCCGTCTTCGCCGAACTCGCCGGCCGCTTCCCCGGATGTGCGCTGCTGGCCGAGCCCGGCTACCGCACGCTCGCTGCCGAGAGGGAACTCCTGGAGGGCCTCGGCGTCATCGTCCGCTCCGGACTGCGCCAGCATCTGCGTCCCGGAGTGACACCCCTGCTCGCCGCCGCGGTGGCGGACGAGTACCCGACCAGCACAGCCCACGTCTCCCATCTGCTCGCCCGCGGCGACGGGAACGTCCTGGCCTGGTGGGACGCGTACCTACGACTGCTGCTGCCACCGGTGCTGGCCGCCTACTTCGAACACGGCGTCGTCCTGGAACCCCACCTGCAGAACGTCGTCGTGGGCGTGCACCCCGACGGCACCCCCGCACAGATGCTCTTCCGCGACCTGGAGGGCACCAAGCTCCTGGCCGAACACCACCGGCACACCCTTGCCGATCTGCCCGAGGACGTCCGGGGCCCCCTCACCTACGATCCCGAGCGCGGCTGGAACCGGGTCGCGTACTGCCTCCTGGTCAACCACACCGCCGAAGTCCTCAGCGCCCTGGCCGACCTCGAACCGACGCTGGAACCCGCACTCTGGGGTCTGGTCCGCGACCACCTGGCCACCTACGCCCGCACCGCCGCCGAACCGCCGCGCCTGCGCGCCCTGCTGTCGGGCGTACCGCTTCCCGCCAAGGCCAACCTCCTGCTGCGCTGGGCCCGCCAGGCCGACCGGCATGCCACCTACGTTCCTCTGCCCAGCCTGCTCGGCGCGGACTTTCCCCGGGAGGTGATCCGGTGAGGCCCGTACTGCTCGACCACGTCGGCCGGCTGACCGACGACGACCTGCCCGCGTACGTCTACGACCTCCCGGCCCTGCGCGAGCACGTGCACGCCATCCGGGCCGCGCTGCCCGAACGCGCCGAGCTGCTGTACGCGGCCAAGGCCAACTCCGATCCCCGGATCCTGCGCGCCCTGGCCGCGCACGTCGACGGATTCGAGGTGGCCTCCGGTGGCGAACTGAGCCACGTCAGCGGGCTCGTCCCCGATGCGCCGCTCGCCTTCGGAGGCCCCGGCAAGACGCAGACAGAGCTGGCCCGGGCACTGGAAGCCGGAGTGGAGCGCCTGCACATCGAGAGCGAACACGAACTACGCCTTCTCACCGCCCTGCTGGGCGACCGGAGCGCCGACGTCCTCCTGCGCGTCAACCTGCCCGTCGACCTGGGCCATGTCGCCCTCGCCATGGGCGGACACCCGAGCCCGTTCGGCATGGATCCCGCGCAACTGGACGGCTGCCGGGGGCTGATCGCCGACGACCCGCGCATCCGCCTGCGCGGCCTGCACCTCCACCTTGCCAGCGGACTCCAGTCCCAGGCCCAACTGGCCCTGATCGACAAGATCCTGACCTGGGCCGAAGGCTGGGCCCACGAACGGGGAGTCGACCTGGCCGAGGTGAACGTCGGAGGGGGCATGGGCGTCGACTACGCCCACCCCCACAGGGTGTTCGACTGGTCCGCGTTCGGCGCGGGACTGGTCCGGATCCTGGCCCGCCACCCTCGCCTCACGCTGCGGATCGAGCCCGGCCGTTCGGTCACCGCGTACTGCGGCTGGTACGTCACCCAGGTCCTGGACATCAAGTCCAGCCACGGGGAGGCGTTCGCCGTGCTGCGCGGAGGCACCCACCATCTGCGCACTCCGGCCGCCAAACAGCACGACCAGCCCTTCGAGGTGATTCCCGACGACGTGTGGCCGCGGCCCTGGGACCGGCCGGAGGCCCGTGACGAGCCGGTGACCCTGGTCGGACAGCTGTGCACGCCGAAGGACGTCCTGGCTCGCCGCGTCATGGTGGAGCGGCTGCGCGTCGGCGACCGAGTCGCCTTCGCCATGGCCGGCGCCTACGCCTGGAACATCTCGCACCACGCGTTCCTCATGCACCCTCACCCGACCTTCCATCACCTCGACGATGCCGAGGTGTCCGCCGTCGGCGGCACCTACGCCCCTCACATGTCATGAGCGCGGGCTCCCGCATGCCGGTGAGGGCCACACTCGCCGTCCGTAACTTCCGCCGCTACCTGCTCGGGCAGTTGACCTCGAACATCGGCACGTGGATGCAGCGTGCCGCCCAGGACCTGCTCGTCCTCCACATCACCGGCGACAGCGGCAGCGCGGTCGGCATCGTGACCGCACTGCAGTTCCTGCCGCAGACCCTGTTCGGCCTGACCGGAGGCATCCTCGCCGACCGCTACCCCAAGCGACGGATCCTGCTGGTGACCCAGACGGCCATGGGAGTGCAGTCACTCCTGCTCGGACTGCTGACCGTCACCGGCGCAGTGAACCTGCTGTCCGTCTACGTGCTGGCCTTCGCCCTCGGCACCGCCACCGCAGCGGACAGCCCCGCCCGCAACGCCTACATCTCCGAACTGGTCGACCGGGAGCGCGTGGCCACCGCGATCAGACTGAACTCCGCCCAGTTCAACGTGGCCCGCAGCGTCGGCCCCGCCCTCGCCGGCCTGACCGTCGCCGCCTTCGGCACCGGCCCGGTGTTCCTCGTGAACGCGGCCTCTTACCTGGCTGTCCTCTACGGCCTGATCACCATCCGAACGGACGACCCACCGGGCCCCCGCCGGCCCCGGGCACCCGGCCGTACCCGACTGCGCGACGCCTTCCGCCACATCACCTCGACCCCGGAACTGCTCCTGCCGATCAGTCTCGTCGCCTTCGTCGGCACCTTCGGACTCAACTTCCAGGTCACCACCTCGCTCGTCGCCATCACGGCCTTCCACACGGGCGCCGCGGCCTTCGGCTACCTCTCCGCCGCGTACGCCCTGGGCAGCCTCATCGGCGCGATCTACGGGGCAAGCCGTGACAAGCCCCCCACCGCACGCCGTCTGATCTCCACCACGATCGTCTTCGGGGCGCTGGAAGCCGCGCAGGGCCTGATGCCGGACTGCGGCTCGTTCATGGCCCTGCTGATCCCCACTGGTTTCGCCGCGGTGATCGTGACCACCACCGCCAACGCACTGACCCAGCTCCACGCCGACCCACATCTGCGGGGCCGCGTCATGTCCGTGTACTTCCTGGTCCTCCTCGGCGGCACCCCCATCGGTGCCCCGCTGGTCGGCCTGGTGTCGGACACCTTCGGCGCCCGCTCCACCCTGGTCCTGGGCGGCCTCGTCTCGGCGTCCTCCGCGCTCGCGCTCTCCGTCTTGGTCAAGGGCCGAATCCAACGGCCCATCCGCATCACAGCAACGGCCCCCGTCACCAGCTCACCTTTCGCCGCAGCCCGGCCGGCGGGGGATCGGCAGCCCGATTCCTGAAACGCGCTTCGTGAAGGGCGTCGGTCGGGCCAGGACAGAGAGCAACGCCCTTCTCCATGAGGCGTGTTCGCCGACCGGGAGATCGTGCCTGGTCGGTGACCGGATGCTCCGCCCGCGCGCGGGAACACGGCCGGCCGGAGCACGCAGACCGATTGTCATCTGGACTGGATGCTGGTCTGGGTTGAGCAGGCGGTTGTGCTGGTGGCCGTCGGGCGGGCCGGTAGGGGGTTCAGGGGGGTGCAGACGGGTGTGGCGACGCCGATGAGTTCGACCAGGCCGTTGCCGCCGGTGGGTGGGACGACCTTGGACCAGTTGTTGGCCAGCCAGACGTTGCCGGACTGGTCGAGCTGGACGGCGGTGAGGTGCTGGATGGACCTGCTGCGGTAGCCGTCGGGTGGCGACAGCGCAGACCCTGTGGAAGAGCCGGGCGGGCACGCGCTGGTGTTGACGCCGCACAGGACGGAGACAGAAGGGGCGCCGAAGCCGGCCACCCACACGCGGTCGGAACCGTCGATGGCAACGGACCAGGGAGCGACGGCCGTGGGCAGTTTGTGTACGCCGGAGACCTTTCCGTCTGGCCCGAGTTCGGTGACCGAGTTGCTGACGAAGCTCGGCACCCACACGTTGTTCTTGGAGTCGACGGCGAGTGCGAGCGGCCAGTCGAGTGAGGCGTCCTTGATGGGGGAGAACGAAGTCGGCTTGAAGTCAGGACCGATGACGGTGATGCTTCCGCCCGCATGGCCCTTCGGTACACGCGTGTCCAGGAGTTTCGCCCCGTTGAAGCGGGCGTTCGAGACCCAGGCCCGGCCGTAGCCGTCGATCTGGAGGGAGAACGGGTGGTCGAGTCCGCCGCCGGTGATGGTGATCGCCTTGGAGGGGTCACCGTGGGGGTAGACGACCACGCTTCCCTTACCGCGATTGCCCTTGAGGCCGTAGAAGTTCGCGACCCAGATGTTTCCCCTCTGGTCGACCGCGGTGCCCTGGGGGTGGTTGAGGTCGCTGTTCTTGAATCCTGTGCTGGGCGACAGGACCTTCCCCGTCGACGAGTACTTCGCCATGGCATCACCGGCGTAGCTCGGTGCCCAGAGAGAGCCCTGGTGGTCGATGGCGAGGCCCCAGGCGCCCGCCTTCATGCCACCGCCGCTGATGGGGCTGTTGAAGGCGGGTTTGCCCACCGGGTCCTGCACGGTGAAGTAGGGGCTGGGGTTTCGCGTTCCGGGCAACCAGTTGACGGTGGCCCACACGTTGCCCTTGGCGTCGACGGCGATCCGGCCGGGTGCGTAGACCTCGGGCGCGGTGTAGTGGAGGGCCAGGACCCAGGCTGACGGGGCTGCGGTGAGCGCGGGGCCGTACGTGTGTGCCCTTCCGGCCAGGGCATACAGCTTGGTAGGGGTCAGATTCGGGTCGCGGGCAAGATTGAGCACCGCTTGAGCCGTGTCCCCCGGTGTGCTGTCGCCCTGCGGCGTGGCCAGGAGCAGCATGTCCTTGCAATTCCCGGTGTTCGCTCCCGGCGCGCAGAGCGAGATGAGGTTCGCCAGGGTGCCGAGGGTGGCCAGGGTGTCGTTCTTGCTGCCGTTGTTCTGGTCGGTGACGACCTTGCCGGGCTTGCCCGTTGCCGGGTCGGCGAGGTTGTAGGACGTGGCTGCGGCGTTCTCCAGGCCGGGGCTCGGCCCGGTGATGCCGTGCTGGTCGGTGAACTGGGCCAATGCGTAGGCAGCGGCGACGGTGGTGAACTCGTTGACTGTGACCGCGGATTCGGAGCGCGGGGCGACCGCGCCGCCGGGGCCGAATCCCACGACGGAGCGCAGACGCAACGACCGGTCGCCCGTGGGTGCGGCTTCGACATACAGCACAGAGCCCGAGCGCTGTCCGGGTCGGATCTGGAAGGCCCCGTGGGCGTCGGTCGTGGCGTGCCCCAACGTCCGGACGCCTTGCAGGTCTCCGGCGAAGAGGGTGACGGTGGCGTGGGACAGCGGCTTTCCCGCGCTGGTGACGGTTCCGTGCAACGGGGCCGGAGTGCCGGGGGTTGTGGCTGCGGGAAGCCCCGTCAGAGCCAGAGCCATGGTGCCCGATGCCGCAACGGCGATGCCTGAACGGTGCCGTGAGAACTCCGTCCTTCCAACGCCGCACGAGAATCGCCGCGTTGCTCTGCCGAGGCGCATGGTGAGGGGAAGCAAGATCGGGGCCTTTCGTCGTGTCGGCGCGATGCAGAACCTCCGCCCTCAGGCCGGATGTCTGACGCTCCGACGGGTCTTGCCGAGCGTTCGCAGTGAGCCGCGCTGTCGACGGCGGGGCGCTCTGTGCGATCGTGACCAGGGCGCCGAGGCGTCGGCAGCGATCGGCCCTAAGCGTCGGCGTCGTTCGGGTCGCGCAGCGTGAACCATCCGACCTTGCGGCCGGACAGCCAGATCAGACCCAAGTACAGATGCGGGCCGACCTGACGGATCTCATCGCGCACGCCCCCGAAGACCAGGGACGTGTTGGAGTAGTCGATGACGATGCACTCCTGCTCGTCCAGAAGGCTCGGGCCGGGAGCGACCATGGCGACGATGGACAGAATGTCCATCGGCGTGAGGCGGTTGCTGAGGTAGCCGTCCGGGCTGAAGACCTTGCCGCGCCACGCGAACAGATGCACCAGACCGGCGAGCAGCCACGCCCCTTCAGGGCCTGCATCGGGGAAGATCGCCCGGCCCTCCATCGGGCCCTTGGGAATCTCGCCGGCCGGACTCGCGCGAAACAGTTCCTCAAGCCTCTGATCGTCGGTCTTGAGAAGTTCAGCCTCTGTAGTCATCACGATCTTCCTCGGCCCGGCAACCCTGTGGCCGTGGACTGGTCTCAGTGATCGTCTGCTCGGGACGCGCCCAGCGGGGGAACCAGCTCAGGCAGTGGGGAAGGCGCCAGAAAAATGTGACGATGACCAGTCCAACCACATGATCACCGTTTAGCGTGTCATTCCGCTGTCATCTCCATCGTGGACCCTTTCGGCGCGACTCACCATCGCTGGCAGCGGCCGTGACGTGTACGCATGACAAGCGCCGTACCCCGGGACCGACTTTCGCGCAGCGGCGTGCGGCCATCACAGCGCTCGGTGTCTTCGGCCACCGGTGGACGTCTTGGTGAGCATGAGCTGACGCAAGCCCGCCCCAGCGGCCCGGTTCGTGGACACGTAGTGGGTCGGCTGCACCCATGCCACATCGTGGGCCATCGCGCACCTCCCGTGGTCCTCCTGACGCCACTCACCGCACTGGCGGACCTGGCGGCTCAGGGAGGATGGTGTGTGTGCGGAGGGGATCAGGCCCAGATCGCCTGGGCGAACGCGGCTCCGGTGAAGGCCGCGCCCAGGCCGGCGACGATGCTGCCGACCGCGTTGGCCGCGGCGAAGAAGCGGGCGCCCTCCTCGGCCAGCCGCAGGGTCTCGTACGACAGGGTCGAGTACGTCGTGAGCGCTCCGCACAGCCCCGGGCCCAGCAGGAGCTGGACGTGCGACGAGACACCGCCCGCCGCGACGGCGCCGGTGATCAGGCCGAGGATGAGGCAGCCGACCATGTTGACCGTGAAGGTGCCCCAGGGGAAGACGGTGTCGTGCCTGGACTGCACGGTGCGGTCGGTCAGGTAGCGCAGCGGGGCCCCGACCATGGCGCCGATGATGACCAGCAGCCAGTTCACGCGGTGTCCTTCCGGTCGCGGCCGACGTAGCGGATGACCTCGCACTCGTCGAGGATCACCAGGCCCTCGGTGACCAGTTCGTCGAGCTGGGGCAGGAAGGCGCGGACGCGGTCCTCGGTGTCGACGATGACGATCGCGACGGGCAGGTCCTCGCTCAGCGACAGCAGGCGGCTGGTGTGGATCAGGGAGGTGGCGCCGAAGCCCTCGATGCCCCGGAAGACGGACGCGCCGGCCAGTCCGGCCCGGTGGGCGCGGTGCACGATCTCGGAGAAGACCGGCTTGTGGTGCCAGGTGTCGTTCTCGCCGATGAAGATCGTCACCCGCAGTGCGGTGCCGGTGAGCCTCGTCATGACTGCCTCCGCTCGATCACGCGGCGGGTCAGGTTCGCCGTGGTCCACACGGCTGCCAGGGCGCAGAGCATGGTGGCTGCCAGATAGGCCAGCCCGGTCGTGGCGTGACCCTGGTCGACCAGGCGCTGGATGTCCACCGCGTACGTGGAGAAGGTGGTGAAGCCGCCCAGGACCCCGGTGCCGAAGAAGGGGCGCACCAGCCGGTGAGCGGCCCACACGTCGGTGATGATCACCATGAACACGCCGATGACGCCGCAGCCGATCACGTTCACGAGGCAGGTCGTCCAGGGGAAGGTGCCGGCAGGCGTCGGCCACAGCAAGGCCGCACCGTAGCGGGCCGAGGCTCCGACGGCGCCGCCGACGGACACCGCGGCGATGATCGGCCACTGCCCGCGCCGCCGCTCACGGCGCTGTGCGGGCACGTGAAGGTCGATGCCGGGATCGGTGGGTTCGCCTAGCACTCGGGATTGGGCCTCTCCCATGTGGTTCCCCCGCTCGCACGGCGCCCGGCCGATGTCGGGCGCACTGATGTGACGAGCAGGGACCGTTGGCGGCGCCGTTGTCGCGCTTGGGGTACGCCGGGCCCCACCGCCGCGCGGCGACTCGGGTTGCCGCAGACACCCAGCGTAGCGCGATGACCTCGCCGGCTCTCGATGAGAGCGGTCCGGGCGGTACCGCGTTGAGGCGAAGGTGCGGGCGCGGGACACTGGTCCCGTGCGGCGATGGGGCTCGCCACAACCGCACCTCGACGGTGCTGATGGCCTCTGAGTGGAACAAGCAACCTGGCGGCATGGAGGTGGCGTCGATGCCCAGGATCGCGATCGAGGTCGAAGCGACCGTCGGCAGCACGATCAAGCGCGACGACGGACCCGACAGGCTTTCGCCGGAGGGACAGCCCGAGGCGCGTGGTGCCGGCGGCTGGCCGGTGGGACGAGGACACGTCACGGACACGCTTGGGGACGACGGCCGTCTCCTTGAGGCACTGGTCCTGATGCGTGAGCCCGCCGTGCCGGGGGACGTCGTTCCCGCCTGGCCGGTGGCCGTGTTGCATCTCGCGGCGGAGGACCGCCCGGTCGACGAGGTGCTGTGCGTCGCCGAGGAGCCATGCTTCGTCGACCTGGTGGACATGGGTGATCTGCCGCGGTGGCACGCGGAGCCCGACGTGTGGGCACAGGTCTTCGCGCGGCTCTCGTCGGGTGGCGAGTACCGGGTCACGGGCTGCGGGCCCGTGCGAGAAGCCGACGAACTGCTGTCCTCGGCTCATCACGCGTACCTCCAGCTCACCGGGTGCATGGAATGAGCGCCGGGACGCGGCCGCTCCAGGTGGTCCCGGCAACGGGCGCGAGCGGCCGCGAGCGGCCTCGCGCACACGCTGCGTGTGACGGACGGACCGACCCGCCGCCCGGCGGACATCCGGCCTCCCTTCTGCACCGGGTGGCAAGCGCGCAGTAGGAATCCGTCCACCCGGCGACCAGCCTCCCCTCACGGCACCGATACGGACGTCCACGTGCCGCGCCGGCGCCGCAAGGCGTGGGGATCGGGATGTGGATCGAGATCGATACGGTTCCCGAGCAGACGGCTCAGGACCCGTCGGCGGCCGGAGAAGACACGCACGGGCGACGCGGACCCGCTGGCCACCGGCTGGCTCTCCGGCGCAGCCCTCACGCACAGACCGTGGCGATGACGCCCGCGCACACTCGCCGACGCCTTGGGAACGCCGGCCCTCCTCCGGGTGCTGCGCCACGTGGAAGCCGACGAGAGCGTCCCGGACGGCGCCAAGTCCACCGCCCTGAAGGGGTCGCCCGACTGAGCCCCACCGGCAGCAGGGACGAGACCTCGCAGGACCCCGGCGCCGAAGACCGGGCGCCGACAGGTGAGCAACGGTGACGCTCGGTGCCGAGCCGCCGGCCCCGCACGCCTCAACGACGAAGGGCTCAGGGCGTACGGCTCGCCTGCCGCGCCCCCGTCGACCGCCCGGCCGTGCGCTGCGGGCCGATCCGTGCGGCGCCCGGCACCGGTCGGTGCAGGTGGTGGCGGGCGATGAGTTCGAGGGTCACCGCCACTGCGATCGACTGCACGGCCATCAACGCGATCAGGACGAACAACTGCACCGCTCCGGCCATCAACGGGCTGGCCCCGCCCAGGAGCATGCCGACGAATGCGCCCGGGAGCGTGACCAGTCCGACGGTGCGGGTCTGGTCGAGGCCGGGCAGGAGAGCGTCGGAGGCCGCGGGGCGGGCGATCTCCATCCGTGCGTCACGGTCCAGGAACCCCAGCGCCATTGCGGCTTCCACCTCACCGCGACGCTGAGCCAGTTCGTCCAGGGCACGGCGTCCGGCCATGACGGTCACGGTGAGGGCGCCGCCGATGAGCTGGCCGGTGACGGGAATCAGGGCGATGCCCTTCAGGGGGACGAGTCCTGTCAGCAGCAGCGCCGCGACGACCGGTACCACACCGGCGGCGATCGGGGCGGCCGTCACCCACCAGGTGCGGTTGCCGGTGATTCTCCGTCCCGCAGTCCGGACGGCCACCCCGAACATGACGACGAGGAACGCCAACAGCCCTGGCACGGACTTGACGGCCCAGGTGACGATCACGGAGACCAGGGCGAGCTGGACGGCGGCGCGAAGCCCGGCGAAGAGGATCTCCCGGGCCCGGTCCTTGTAGGGGTGCGGATTGAGGTGGAACCAGCCCGCGACCGCCGCCGCCACCAAGAGCAGAACGGCGAGCAGGACGCCGAGGGTTGTGTTGACCGGTAGGAGAGATGCCGCTCTCGACGTCACGTGATCCACCTCAAGAAGCGCTGCCCGGCCGATTGGTGCACGGCCCCCGGCCAACGCCGAGCCCCCGGTTGCCGCCAGCGCAGTGTATGCCGACGTCGGCCGACTCCGGTCAGGCCCTCGCGCCCATGCCTGCCAGCCCCTGTCACCCGCGCCCCCCCCGTCGCGCCGATGGCACCGGTCAGGTGGACGGTGAGCGGTCGAAGAGCACCGGGGCGGGCAGCGGGTTCGCGTCGGTCGCGGCCGGCGTGTGCTAGCAGCTCACCGTGATCGAGGTGTGGCCGCCCGGTACGAGGCCGGGGTCGACGTCGAAGGCCGCGAAGCCCCGAAGTACCGAGTGGCCGAACGGAGTTGTCGGACCTGCACGCTACGTTGATCGCATGACCTATGCAGAGGGCAGGATCGAGCGCATCAGGCCGCAGCAGTTCCACGAGACCATCGGCCTCGCCGACTGGCGTGTGCTGGGCGAGGGGGCGTGCGCGTACTACCGCACAGGATCATTCACGGTCGGCGCCCGGCTCGTGCAGGCGATCAGCGAGTTGCCGGGCGTGGGGGACGGGCACCCGGACGTCGACCTGCGGCACGAGGGCGTGACCGTACGGCTGATCACGATCACGGACGACTACTACGGGCTGACCGAGCGGCACATCGAGCTGGCCCGGCAGATCTCGGCGGTGGCACGCACGTTGGACATTCCAGCCGACCCGTCCGCCGTGCAGACCGTCCAGGTCACTGTTGACGCCCTCGCCGTTCCCGGCGTGGTGCCCTTCTGGCGCGCTCTGCTCGGCTACCAGGACCGTGCGAACAGCGGTGAGGACCTGGTCGACCCGCACCGCCGCGGGGCACCGTTCTACTTCCAGCAGATGGACGCACCACGCCCGCAGCGCAACCGGGTTCACATCGACGTCTGGGTGCCGTACGACCAGGCCGAGGCACGGATAGCCGCGGCGCTCGCTGCTGGGGGCCGCCTGGTGAACGATGCCGACGCGCCGTCGAACTGGGTGCTGGCCGACCCTGAAGGGAATGAAGCGTGTGTCGGCGTGGCGGGCTGGACTGCGCCAGACGGCGGCCACCCGTAGCCCTGCCCGACGAGACCATGTCGCTGGTTGAGCACGGGCAAGGTTGCGTGGCGGTCAGTGATCGAATGCGGTCAGTGATCTTAGAACGGGAGCGTCGGTCTTGTGGTTGTGCCAGATCGCGGCAGCCATCGCGAGGTCGTCCTCGAACTCCTTGGAGGCGAAGCCCTTGTCCGCGATGACCAACAGCCCCGGCCGACCGTTGGCCAGATCCGGCTCGCGGTCCCGCATCGCGTCCAGCACTTCCCGCTCGTCGATCTTCGGGTTCGCGAGTTCCCACGTGATGGGCATGCCGGTCGGGGAGGACATGCCGCATGGCACCGGCGTGGAGTGGCCGAACCAGTGGTTGTCGCACCAGAAGCCGTTGGTCCCGCGCCCCTAACGAAGCCCGCGTGCACCTCTGGTACGAACGGAAGCTCGGTGTGCCCTGTCCGCTGCACGAGTCCACCGAGGCCGCGATCGGCTGCTTCGCCGCGACGACATGCTGTCTGGGTGTCCGGCTGGAGCCCGATGCAGGGTGGCGTGTATATGCGCCTCACGGGCTGTCCGACGTGTTCAACCTGGTCGTGCGCCCCAACTCGGTTCTTGCTCCGCGGGAGGTCTATGAGACCAAGGCTGCGCGTTGGAAGGACGAGTGGCCGGAGCTCACTGCCCTGCCGTTGCCGAACTGATGGGTGATCTGTCTACCCGGCTTCAACGCAAACTGCGAGCGGTGCCCCTTCTCAAAGATCCTCATCACGCAGGCGCCGGCTGTCCTTCCGGATGAGGCGGCCCCTGACAACTGCCCCTGAATGCCGGTCGTGTACCCGGGTCAGTTGCGGCGGGCGCGTGCGGGCCAGATGCGCTCTTGTGCCGGTGCCGTGCGTCGCCGGGTCTCAGGCAGGGAGATGGCCTGCGCGAGGGCGTGATCGGCCGTGAAGCCCCAGCGACGGCGGAAGCAGATGTGGCTGTGGTGGGCGGTGAGGATCTCCGGGGGTGTTGCCCAAGTCGGAATACTCGGCGGGGGCAGTTGGGTGCTGACAAAGGTGTGGCGGCGGGGTTTCCAGGTGTGGTGGCGGTGGCAGACGAGGCGGCTGGCGGGCAGGTACTGCGAGACGGGGTGCTTGTTCGACTCCGGCGTAGCCGGCTCAGCGAGGCATCGCCCGCGTCGGCCGCTTCACCGGCCGCCGACGCGGGTCGGAGCCCGGTACTGAACCAGGGGGTGTCTTTTGTATCAGGCCGGCCGGGACGAACGGTGCGGGTCGGCCGGCCCGAGCGGGGTCATAGGGGGCCCGCGTGAGCGAGGTCGGGCGTGGGGGAGTCGGCGGGTGACGACAACGCCGCTGGGGGTGCTCCCACTGGGGGAGTGCGTGCCAGGGCCCGTGACGCCGGGATAATTCGAACGGCACGCGCGACTTCCTCACTGGGTCGCGAGCGCCGCCGCGATGAAGTCGTTGCGGAACGCGGCGCGCGGGTCCAGGGCGGTCATCAGCCGACGGAAGTCGTCAGCCCGCTCGTACAGCGCGCCCACGGCCTCGGCGCGGAGCGCGAACAGCTTGCCCCAGTGCGGACGGGCGCCCAGCGGCAGCAGCTCTGCCTCGATCAGGGTGATCGCCTGCCGCACGGGCTCCTCTACCGGGTGCCAGGTGCAGTGGACGGCGACGGAGTCACGGCCGTAACAAGGGCTGAGCCACAGGTCGTCGGCCGCCACGGTGCGGATCTCGGAGGTCAGCAGCAGCGGTGCGATGCGCGGACCGAGCGCGCGCAGGGCCGCGACGGCCGCCGGTGCCGCCTCGCGGGGCAGCAGGAGTTCCGACTGGAGCTCGTCGCCGGCGCTCGGGGTGAAGTCGGGCCGGAAGTGCGGCAGCCGCTCGTGCCAGGGGCCGGGGAGGCCGAGCTGCTCGGTGCAGTGCGCCGGGGACAGGCCCGGAACCGGGTGCCGGGGACCGTCGGCGAGGCGTCCGTTCAGCCACCGCTTCCCCGGGTGCGCCCCGCCCTCGCGATCCGTCCGGCGCTTGACCCACACGTTCGCGGTGTCCCCTCCCCAGTCCGTGAACGCGCTGACGCTGTAGGCGGCGCCGAACACCTCGTCGAACCGGTCGGCGATCCGGTCCAGCGGCACGTCGTCGTAGACCCACTGGGCCACCTCGAAGGCGGGCTCGACCGCGAGCGTGAGGCCGACGACCGCGCCGAGCGCGCCCAGGCCCACGACTGATCCGGCGAAGCGGTCGGGGTCCTCGGCCCGGCTGAGGTCGAGCAGCTCCCCGTCCGAGGTGATGAGCCGCAGCGCCGTCACGGCCGAGGCGAGACCCGGCTGGCCGTCCCCCGAACCGTGCGTTCCGGTGGCGCAGGATCCGGCGACGGAGATGTGCGGCAGTGACGCCAGGTTGGCCAGCGCCAGGCCGTGAGGCTGCAATTCCCGGGCGAGTTGGGCGTAGCGCATCGAGCCGGTGACGGTGACGGTGCGCCGGTCGGCGGAAACGTCCAGCCCGCGCGGCAGGCCGTCGAGCATGAGCAGCTCACCCGGGGTGTCTGCGATGCGGTTGAAGGAGTGGCCGCTGCCCAGCACTTTGACCTGGCCGGCGCCGGCGATGATCCGGCGGGCCTCGTCCACGGTAGTGGGCCGCTGGACTCGCGCCGGTCTGAAGTCGATGTTGCCTGCCCAGTTGTGCATGTGTGCGCCTCTCTCATTTCCACCCCCGTCGGCGCGCAGATTTGGCGAAAGTTTCGATGACGTCCGACGAGGACCCGGAGACGCTAAACGTGCATGTACAGCTGTGTCAACGATGCGTGGGGCCATGTGATTCGTCGGGCCTCGGAGGCTTCGAGGAGCTACTCATGATTGGGCGGGCAGGGAATATTTCGATATCGCGTCCGACCTATTGCGATGGCCGGGATCATGGTCCACATTCGTCAAGCCGAAAACCAAACTCCCAGAGGCACCTACTCCGAAGGAGCACATGAGGCATGGACCGCCCTTCCGCCCGGCGCCCATCCCGCAGGAGCGTCCTCGGCATCGGCGTCGCCGCTGCCTCGGCCCTGGCCACCACACCGCTCGGTTCCCCCCTCGGCCTCTCCGCGACCGCGTGGGCCGCGACCCCCACGGGTCCTGTCCACGCCGCCGATGTCGGCGGCCCGGAGGCAACGGACCCCGGCGCCTACATCTCCGCCGTCCCGCGCCGCGGAAGTCTCGCCCTCGTCGCCGGCGGACACGCCCTGCCCATCGTGGTGTGCGCCGCCGACCACCCAGGTGTCCTCCGCGCGGTCGACGACCTGAGGTCCGACCTGGAGAGCGTGACCGGTGTCCGGCCCGCGCTGACCGTCCTCGCTCCGGGCGCGGCGCTGCCGCGCGCCCGGGAATGCGTGGTGATCGGAACCATCGGCCGCAGTCCTCTGGTCGACCGGCTCGTCGGCGTGGGGAAGCTCGACGGCACCGGTGTCCGGGGCGCGTGGGAGACCACGGTCGAGACGATCGTGGAGGCTCCCTTCCCCGGCGTGGACCGTGCCTTCGTCATCGCGGGGAGCGATCAGCGCGGCACCATCTACGGCGTCTACGACGTCTCCAGGGGGATCGGGGTGTCACCCTGGTCCTGGTGGGACGACATCGTGCCGCAGCGTCGGACCGGGCTCCATGTCCTTCCCGGACGGCACACCCAGGGCACTCCGGCGGTGAAGTACCGCGGCTTCTTCATCAACGACGAGAACCCCGCCCTCGGCGGCTGGGCGCCCGCCTACTTCGGTCCGGGCAAGGCGCCCGGCTACCCGGGGGGATTCAACGCCGCGTTCTACGCCAAGGTCTTCGAGCTGATGCTGCGGCTCAAGGCCAACTACCTCTGGCCGGCCGTCTGGGGGCGTGCCTTCGCCCTGGACGATCCGGCGAACCACGCCACCGCCAAGGCCTACGGCATCGTGATGGGCACCTCCCAGGAGGCGCCGATGATGCGCGGCATCGAGGAGTGGAACAGGTTCGCCGTCCCGGCGCAGCGCGACGCGAACGGCACCGTCACGGTTCCCGGCAGCGACCCGTACGGCGGCACCGGTGAGTGGAGCTTCCGCCACAACGCCGACGCCCTGAAGAAGTACTGGACCGCCGGTATCCAGCGAATGGTCGACGAGGACTTCGAGGGGGTCGTCACCCTCGGCATGCGTGGGAACGGCGACACCGGCCTGGCCGACGGCGACGGCATCGACCTGATGCAGCAGATCATCGCCACCCAGCGCCAGATCCTGGCCGACGTCACGGGCCGCGACGTGACCACGATTCCGCAGGTGTGGACGCTCTACAAGGAGGTCGAGCGCTACTGGAAGCGCGGCCTGCGCGTCCCCGACGACGTCACCGTCGTCTTCACGGACGACAACTGGGCCAACACCCGCATGCTGCCGGACCCCGCAGAGCCGGTCCGCAGCGGCAACTACGGCCTGTACTACCACTTCGACTACGTGGGCTCGGGCCGCGACTACAAATGGGTGGACACCGCCTCCCTGCCGAACGTGTGGGACCAGCTGAACCAGAGTCACACCTACGGCAACCATGGTGTGTGGGTCGCCAACGTCGGTGACCTCAAGGGCAACGAGCTGCCGACGCAGTTCTTCCTGGACTACGCCTGGAACCCCGACCGCTGGGGACCGGACCGGCTCGACGAGTGGCTGTTCGTCTACTCCCGGCAGAACTTCGGTGCGGCCCAGGCTGCCGCCGTCGCCGACATCCTTGCCCGGTACGGGCAGTTGCAGTCCCGGCGCAAGCCGGAGCTGCTGAACCGCAGCATCACCCTGGACCCCGGCAAGGACCTGGCCACGGACCCGTCCGCGGTCGTGTACGACGACCAGGCAAGCGCCTTCAGCGTGATCAACCACCGCGAGCTGGAACGCGTGACGGCCGAGTGGCGCGATCTGGCGAACAGCGCCCAGACGGTCGCGGACGCGCTGCCGCCGGCGGCTCAGGACGGCTACTTCGAGCTCGTGGGGTACGAGGTGCTGGCGACCGCCAACGTCTACGCCCTGCGGCAGGCCGAGTTCGCCAACATCCTCCACGCGGGCCAGGGCCGCGCGGACACAAACCGTCTGGCCGAGCAGGCGGAGCACTGCCTGGCCACCGACTTCGCCCTGGCCGACCGCTTCAACAGCAAGGTGGCCGGCGGCAAGTGGAAGGGCTTCCAGACCCAGCCGCACATCGACTACGGGGACGTCGCCCGCTACGGCCCGAACGCGCCCTGGCAGGAGCCCGAGCTGAACAACTGGGCCATACCCGACGTGATCTTCCCGCCGGTCCGGCGCCTGACCGCCGCCGACCGGCCGGCACTGGGTCTGGCCCTGGAGGGGTCCGCCGCATCGTGGCCAGGCTCCGGGGAGGCCGCCGTCCTGCCCTCGATCAGCCCGTATCAGACCGCTGAGGCGGCCCCGTTCTTCGAGATCTTCAACCGTGGCGGACGGCCCTTCACCTACCGGGTCACCACCGGTGCGCCCTGGCTGTCGGCCTCGCGGCCGCGCGGCCTGGTGACCGACCAGGTGCGACTCGGCCTGGTCGCGGACTGGTCCCGGGCGCCACAGGGCACGTGCCGGGTGCCGGTCTCCGTGACGGGGTCCGAGGGGACCGAGGCCACCTTCACCGCCGTGGTGGAGAATCCGGGCCTGTCCCGCTCCCAGGTGGCGGGCTTCGTCGAAGCGGGCGGACACCTGTCCATCGGCGCGGAGCAGTTCGACCGGGCTGTCGGCGCTGGCGCGGTCCAGTGGCAGCGCGTCCCGCGCATCGGGCGGACGGGCGACGGGATGGAGCCCTTCCCGGTCACCGCGGACCGGCAGGTCCCGGGCGGTGCGAGCCCGCGCCTTGAGTACACCACGACCCTGTTCACCACCGGACCGGTCGTGGTCTGGGCGCATCTGTCGCCGCGCAACCCGGCGTTGGCGCGCGCTGGGCTCCACTACGCCGTCTCCTTCGACGACGAGCAGCCGCAGGTGGTGGACATCATCGCCGCCACGGGGACGGACGACGGCGTGATGAACATGCAGTGGCAGCGCAACACCTCCGACAACGTCAACCGCACGTCCACGACCCACACCATCACCCGGCCCGGGGTGCACACCCTGAAGTTCTGGATGGTGGACCCGACCGTCGTGCTGCAGGAGTTGGTGGTGGACACCGGCGGTCTGCGGTCCTCGCTCCTCGCGCCGCCGCGGAGTCTACGTGTGGGCTGACGCGCGGGCCTGACGACGACACGGCCCAGCCGAGAAGGGAGGGCTCAGGGATGGACGGTGGACGGTGGCGGGGCCGTGCTGCTGCGCTCGACCAGCGTGGTGGCCAGGTCCACGCGCAGCGCGGAGGGCTGGTTGCCGCGGGCGATGTCTATCACCATGCGCGTGGCGACCTCGGCCATCTCGGTGAGCGGCTGGCGCACGGTGGTCAGCGGCGGGCAGGCCCACAGGGCGACGGGCAGGTCGTCGAAGCCGACGACGCTCAGGTCGTCAGGGATGCGCAGGCCCAACTCCCCTGCGGCCTTGTAGAGTCCGAGCGCCTGAAGGTCGTTGCCGGTGTAGATCGCGGTTGGCGGGTCCGGGAGACGCAGCAGTGCGAGGCCCTCCCGGTACCCGGCCTCATGGTGGAAGTCGCCCTCGCGGATCAGGGCCGGGTCGACGGCGACGCCGGCCGCGTCCAGGGCCGCCCGGTAGCCGTCGACGCGGGCGCGGCTGCACATCATCCGGAGCGGTCCGGCAATGACGGCGATCCGCCGGTGGCCGAGGTCGAGGAGGTGGCGGGTGGCGGCGAGGCCGCCGTTCCAGTTGGTCGTCCCCACCGCCGGCACCTCCTGACCGGGGTCGCCGGCCGGGTCCATGACGACGAACGGGATGTCCCGGCTGGTCAGTTGGGCCTGTTGGGCCTTGTCGAGCCCGGACAGCACCAGGACCACGCCGGTGGGCCGACGGGCGAGAACGCCGTCCATCCACGACTGTCCGGGGCTGAGCCGCCCGGAGGACTCGGACAGGACGACGCTGAGCCCCTCCTCGCGGACGACGTTCTCGACGCCGCGGATGACCTCCATCGCCCACGCGCTCTCCAGCTCGTGGAAGACCAGTTCCAGCAGCGGGCTCGGGCTGCTGCTACGTCGCCGCTGGTATCCGTGCTCGTGCAGCAGCTCTTCTACCCGCTCCCGGGTGGACGGTGCGACGTCCGCACGACCGTTGAGGACCTTCGAAACAGTCGGTGTGGACACCCCCGCCTCACGTGCGATTTCGGCGAGTGTCGCCACTCTGGTCACGAGCTCCTCCTGTGCTGCCCTGATGCGCTGGTCTGCCGTCGCTGCGTCCGTACTGCACGGATGCTAGCTGGTCAGGGCTCGGCCGGTACATCCGAATCGAGATCTTCCAGGCCCTTGACGGTGTCCGAGGTTACGCCTAGGTTTCCCGCATTGTTCGACAATCTCTTCGAAACTATCGACGGAGTCGTCAAGCCATGAATTACTTCTCTGCGAGACTTCGCAGCGGTGCGTCCCGCAACAGATTCGCCGCGGTCGCGGCAACGACCGGGCTGGTGCTCGGTCTGACCGCCGCGTGCGGGTCCAGCGGCGGTTCCGCGTCGTCCTCCGCCGGCTCCGGCGTGATCCACGTGCTGGTCTACGGTGACGCCGGCAACACGGTCGAGAAGCAGATCGTCGATACGTTCAACAAGACCTCGAAGGTCAAGGCGGTGCTGGACACCATCCCCGGCGCCGACTACCAGTCGAAGCTCAACACGATCATCAACACCCCGCAGGCCCCGGACGTCTTCTTCAACTGGGGCGGCGGCAGCATCGCGCCCTACGTCAAGCACAACCTGCTGCTGCCGCTGGACGACATGATCGCCAAGGACCCGGGGCTGAAGAGCAACTTCCTTCCCTCGGTGTTCAACACCGCGGTGATCGACGGCAAGTCCTACGGTGTCCCGATGCGCGGCACGCAGCCGGTGCTGCTCTTCAACAACAAGAAGGTCCTGGCGAGCGCCGGCCTGAGCGTCCCGAAGACCTGGGACGACCTGATCAACGACGTCAAGGTGCTCAAGGGCAAGGGGATCACGCCGATCGCGCTCGGCGGCGGCGACCAGTGGCCCACCCAGATGTGGTTCGAGTACATCTACGACCGCGTCGCCGGACCGGGCCTGTTCGAGAAGGCGCTCGCCGGTGACAAGAGCGCCTGGTCCGGCGCGGACAGCGGCAAGGCTCTCGGCATGCTCAAGCAGCTGATCGACGCCGGTGCCTTCGGCAGCAACTTCGACTCGGTGAAGTTCACCGACGGCGGTTCCCCGGCGCTGCTGGCCAAGGGCAAGGCGGCCTTCGAGCTGATGGGCTCGTGGGAGTACTCCACCCAGCAGTCCGGCAACCCCGACTTCGCCAAGAACGACCTCGGCTACAGCGCCTTCCCGTCCGTCCAGGGCGGCAAGGGCGACCCGAAGGACGTCGTCGGCAACACGAACAACTTCTACTCCGTGCTGAAGAAGACCAAGCACCCCGACGCGGTGGCGGCGTTCCTCAAGCTCATGTACTCCGACGAGTTCGTGAAGGCTCAACTCGGCATCGGCAACCTGCCGACCACCACCAACACCGCCAACTTCCTGTCCACCTCGGCCAGCCCGGACTACTCGCAGTTCCAGTTCAACCTGGTCAAGCAGGCGCCCTCGTTCCAGCTGTCCTGGGACCAGGCCTACCCGCCGGCGGCGACCACGACCATCCACACGGCCGTCCAGGAGTTCTTCGACGGCAAGACCGACGCCAACGGCTTCATCCAGCAGATGCAGTCGCTGTCCACCTCCTGAGTAGGGACATCATGAGCGCCCTCTCCTTCACTGCAGTGCTCGGCCGCCGTCGCCTCAAGGCGCGCCGGGCCGGCGTCGGGGTGACCCGCCCGGGCTTCGTCTGGGCGGTACCCGCGACCGTCTTCTTCCTGTTGTTCGCGATCCTCCCGCTGGTGCTGGTCGCGGTGCTGTCCTTCACCAGCTGGGACGGCATCACCTCACCGCACTTCAACGGGACGGCGAACTGGACCAAGCTGATCCATGACCCGGTGATGACCCAGAGCATCTGGCTCACCCTGGTCCTCACCGTGCTCGGAGTCGTCACGCAGACGCCCGTCAGCATCCTGCTGGGCGTCTGGGCGGCCGGACCCCAGCGCAACCGGGCCGTGCTGTCGGCGATCTTCTTCGTCCCCCTGCTGCTCTCCGCGACCGCGGTCTCGGTGCTGTGGCGCGCCCTGCTCGACCCCAACTTCGGCCTCCCGGGACAGCTGCCCTGGCTGTTCGGCAACGGCAACCTGCTCGGCAGCCAAGCAGGTTCGATCGCAGTGCTGACCTTCGTCGGGATGTGGCAGTTCACGCCCCTGCACGCGCTGCTCTACCAGGGCGGCGCCCGCGCCATCCCCCAGGTGCTCTACCAGGCCGCGTCGATCGACGGCGCCGGCACGGTGCGGCAGTTCTTCCACATCACCCTGCCGCAGCTGCGCAACACCATGATCACCTCGATGATCCTCATGGTCGTCGGCGGCCTGACCACCTTCGACACGGTGCTGATCCTCACCCAGGGCGGACCCGGCACGGACACCACGGTCAGCGCCTACTACATGTACGAGCAGAGCTTCAAGAACTTCGACTTCGGCGCCGGCTCGGCCATCGCGCTGGTCCTGGTCGTCGTCGCCACCCTCATCTCCCTGGCCGTGGTACGGCTCTCCGGCTACGACAAGATGCGCGGCACGGCGGAGGGGATCTCATGAGGCAGCGGCCCAACTACCTGGCCGGGTTCGGCTCCCTGATCTGGCTCTTCCTGATCGGCCTGCCGCTCTACCTGCTGCTGACCGCGACCCTGCGCACCACCTCCGACTACTCCACCCAGGGCCCGCTGACCTGGCCGTCGCATCTGACGTTCAGCAACTACCGGAACGCCTTCTCCAACGGCTTCGGCCAGGACTTCCTCAACACGCTGATCGCCACCGTCAGCGTCGTCGGCATCGTGCTGCTGGTGGTCCCCCCGCTCGCCTACGCCATCGTGCGGGCCAGGGGCCGGACCATCGGCGTCGTGTTCCGGGTGTTCCTGCTGGGACTCGCGATCCCCGCGCAGGCGGTGATCGTGCCGATGTTCTACGTGATCAACCAGGCCGGGCTCTACGACCACCTGATCGGCGTCATCCTGCCGACCGCCGCGTTCTCGATGCCCGTGTGCACCCTGGTGCTGACCGGGGCGATGCGCGACATCAGCCCCGAGCTGTACGAGGCGATGGCGATGGACGGGGCCGCCCCGTGGCGGGTCTTCCTGCAGCTGGTGCTGCCGCTGTCGAAGGGCGGGCTCTCCTCCATCGTCGTCTTCTCGGCCCTCCAGGCCTGGAACGGCTTCCTCTTCCCGCTCATCCTCACCCAGTCGGACTCGACCAAGGTGATCACCCTCGGTCTGTACAACTTCCAGACCGAACACGGCGTCGACGTCCCCGGGCTGCTCGCCGCCGTGGTCCTGTCCATGCTCCCCATCTTCGTCGTCTACCTGTTCGCCCGCCGCGCCCTGGTCCAGGGCCTCATGGGGGTCGGAGGAAAGTGACCGGCAACATGAACCCCGCCCTCACCACCGAGCTCGACAACGCCGTCTGGCAGGACGCCTCCCTCGATCCCGAGACCAGGGCCGACGCCCTCATCGCGGCGATGACCCTGCGGGAGAAGACAGCCCAGCTCGTCGGCGTCTGGGTGGGCGCCTCCGACGAGGGCGACGAAGTCGCCCCGCACCAGCACGAGATGGAAGAACCGCCCGACCTCGACGAGCTGCTGCCACACGGCCTGGGCCAGCTCACCCGGCCCTTCGGCACCCTGCCCGTCGACGCCGCCGTCGGAGCGCTCTCACTCGCCCGCACCCAGCAGCGGATCACCGCCGCCAACCGGTTCGGCATACCCGCGATCGCCCACGAGGAGTGCCTGGCCGGCTTCGCCGCCTGGGGCGCGACCGCCTATCCCGTCCCGCTGTCCTGGGGGGCGGCCTTCAACCCCGAGCTCGTGCGTGCCATGGCCGCCGCCATCGGCGCCGACATGCGCTCCGTCGGCGTCCACCAGGGCCTCGCCCCCGTGCTCGACGTGGTGCGCGACGCCCGCTGGGGACGCGTCGAGGAGACCATCGGCGAGGACCCCTACCTGGTCGGCACCCTCGCCACCGCCTACGTGCAGGGCCTGGAATCCGCCGGGATCGTCGCCACCCTCAAGCACTTCGCCGGCTACTCCGCCTCGCGGGCCGGACGCAACCTCGCCCCCGTCGCCATGGGCCCGCGGGAGCGCGCCGACGTCATCCTGCCGCCGTTCGAGATGGCGGTCCGCGAGGGCCGGCCCCGCTCGGTCATGCACGCCTACACCGACACCGACGGCATCCCCTCCGCCGCCGACCCGGAACTGCTCACCGGTCTGCTCCGGGACACCTGGGGCTTCGACGGCACCGTCGTCGCGGACTACTTCGGCATCGCCTTCCTCAAGCTCCTGCACGGCGTCGCGGGGAGCTGGGCCGAGGCCGCGGGTCTGGCCCTCGCCGGCGGCGTCGACGTCGAGCTGCCGACCGTCAAGACCTTCGGCCGGCCGCTGCTCGACGCGATCGAGGCCGGGTCCGTTCCCGAGGAGCTGATCGACCGTGCACTGCGCCGGATCCTCGTTCAGAAGGCACAACTCGGCCTGCTCGACCCCGACTGGAGCCCGGTCCCGCAGGCGCTCGCCGACGCGGACCTCGACGCGCCGGAGGCGCTGCGCGGCAGCGTGGACCTGGACCGCCCCGAGAACCGGCGCCTCGCCCGGGAACTGGCGGAACAGGCCGTCGTGCTGCTGCGTAACGACGGCACGCTGCCGCTCGGCCGCCCCCGCCGGATCGCGCTGATCGGCCCCAACGCAGACACCCCGACGGCAGTGCTGGGCTGCTACTCCTTCCCCGTCCACGTCGGCTCGCAGCACCCCGAGGTCCCGGTCGGCATCGAACTGCCCACGCTTCGGGAGACGTTGGCGGCAGAGTTCCCCGACGCCGCGATCGTGTCCGCTCTCGGGGCGACGGTCGACGGTGACAGCACGGAGGGCTTCGCCGAGGCGATCGCCGCGGCGCGCATGGCCGATGTCGTGGTGCTGGCCCTGGGCGACCGGGCGGGCCTGTTCGGCCGCGGGACCAGTGGTGAGGGCTGCGACACCGAGTCACTGCAACTGCCTGGCGTACAGCAGGAGTTGCTCGACGCACTGCTGGACGCGGGCACACCGGTGGTGCTGGTCATGCTGGCGGGCCGCCCGTACGCGCTGGGGCGCGCCCAGGGCGAGGCGGCGGCGATCGTGCAGTCCTTCTTCCCCGGGGAGGCCGGTACCGAGGCCATCGCCGGTGTGCTCAGCGGCCGGGTGAATCCCTCCGGACGGCTGCCCGTGAGCGTGCCGCGCCACAAGGGTGTCCAGCCTTCCACCTACCTGGCCGCCCGGCTGGCTCAGGACAGCGACGTGTCCAGCACCAGCACCAGCCCGGCCTACGGGTTCGGACACGGGCTCGGCTACACCGACTTCGAGTGGTCCGCGCTCGATGTCACCGTCGCGGAGACCGGCACCGACGGCAGTTTCCGGTTCGCCTTCGAGGTCCGCAACACCGGCGAGCGCCCCGGCTGCGAGGTGGTGCAGTTCTACCTGCACGACCCGGTGGCCTCCGTCGTCCAGCCGGTGCAGCGCCTCGTCGGCTACCGGCGCCTCCCGCTCGACGCCGGGGAAAGATTCCGGGTCCTCGTGGAACTGCCCGCGGATCTGGCCTCCTTCACCGGGCGCGACGGCCGGCGCATCGTCGAACCCGGCGAGCTGGAGCTGCGGATCTCCGCCAGCAGCACCGACCACCGCATCACGGTCCCGCTGCGCCTGACCGGCCCGGTCCGCGAGGTCGACCACACCCGCCGCCTGCACCCCGTCATCACCGTCGAGCGCCGCTGACGCCGAGGAGACGGAGGCACGTGCACACCGACCTGCCCGAGGCCGAACCGCGGCGTCACCGCAGCAGCCGGACCGAACGCCGCTTCTGGTTGCAGACGCTCACTTGCTGCGGATGACCCACGCCCGGGGTCGGCCTTCCGATCCCGGGCGTGCAGCTGTCCGAGGGCTCACGCGGGCAGCTCCGCGGTGCCCGCTTCCTCGGGGCCATGTGAGTCAGATCGGTCAATCTGGGACGACACCTGACACCGATAGTCGCCATACGAACACATTGCATCCAGGGGAATTGATGAGTTCCGCCCGGAATGATGCAAGGTCCGGGGCGATGATTCGGTACCGCTCGGCCGATCGGCCCATGATGCCGCTCCAGAGTTGCCAGGTGTGCGGGAAGCCGTTCAGCAGGAGATCCGCAGGTCCGTCCCGGGCGATCTGTTCGATCCCCATTGCCCGACGCGGCAGTTGCTGGACCGCATCGGTACGAAGTGGACGTCCATGGCCGTCAGGACGCTCGCCCATGCCGCACCGGACGAGGTGCGCTTCGCGGAGCTGAGACGCCGGATGCCCGGTGCGTCTCGCCGAAGATGCTGTCCGTGACCCTGCGAAGCCTGACCCGCCACGGGTCTTGTACCGACTCACCGGACTCGTGCTGTCCCCGCAAGCCGCGCTTGCGGAGCTCCCGGGCGGAGGAGCACATGGTTCAGCACTGGTGGCTGGGGCACTCGACGTAGCCGGTGTCGCCGCCCTGTTGCTTCGTCAGGTCGACGCCGGAGGAGGACTTCGCCGCTGCTGCCCAAGGCCGAGCGTCGGACCAGGCACCCGGGACGCAAGCGGCATCCGGACCGGCTGGTGTTCCAAGGCAGCCTGTTCGTCCTGCACGCCGGGATCCCCAGGGAGCATCTGCCGCAGGAACTCGGCTTCGGCTCGGGCATGACCTGCTGGCGCCGCCCGGCCGAATGGAGGACGGGATACGAAGTCCTGATCACCGACGCCACCGGCATCCCGCCCGCCGCCACGCTGACCGGCGGCAACCACAGCGATGTCACCCAGCTCAGATGCCGCCACATGGTCTGGGATCTCGGCGTGAAGCCGCTGATCCCCCGCGGGGCACCCAGTACGGCTCCGGGTCTGGGCACCCAACGCTGGGTCGTGGAGCGGGCGTTCGCCCACCGGCACTGGTTCCGCTGCCTGCGGAGCCGCTGGGAGATCCCCCCCATGCGCCGACGGTGTCGACGAGCGCCAGCAAGGTCCGGCCCAGAGCGGTGAGTTGGTACTCGACCCGTGAGCCGTCGTAGAGCTGGAAGACTCCTACCCGATCGTCAGGACGGTGCGTCAACTGCGGGGCCGGCCCCGCGAGGGCCGCCGGCTCGATCCTCCGCGCGTCTCACATGACGGCATCGGTGTGGAGCGGGCCGGCGGTGATGTGGATGGTGCGGATCCTTCCGCTGTCGTCAAGGCGGTACAGGTGCATGAACGGAGCCCGTACGGTGGTGTCCGGGTCGGTCTTCTTCGCCATGGTGGCCTCCCCGCGCAGGAACAGGACCCCGTCGGGAGTGTCCCAGCACTCCAGGACGGTGTGAGCGATGTGCAGCGGCTCATCGATCTTGACGAAGAACGCTTTGATGGCCTCGGCACCTACCACGTGGGCGGTGCCGAAGAACATCTCGGTGTCGTCGCTCGTCCGGGCAAAACCCTCGCCGAAATCGAGGGTGTCGATCTCGCACATGAGCTGTCCGACCCAACTCGGCACAGGAACGGGAGTGGCACGGTGCGTCATCGTCCTTCTCCTTCCTCTGATCCTCCGGCGTCGCCGTCAGGTCAGGCGATGGGACTGGCTGCGAGGAAGGCGTCGATCGCCGCGTTGACCTCGTCCGGGTTCTCCCGCGCGGCCAGGTGGCCGGTGCGCAGCAGGACGCGGAAGGTGCTGCCCTTGATGACGTCGGCCATTCTCCGGACGGCGTGCACGGGGAACTGGCTGTCCTCCTCACCGGCGATGACCAGGACAGGGATGCCGACGGGAATGGTCGCCAGCAGCCGGTGCTCGTCCCTGCGCCCGATGAGGATGCTGCGAAGCGCCCAGGCCACAGACTTGGGGTCGTTGTCCAGCACGACGTCGATGTACTCCAGGAAATCGGGGTTCTCGGCCTCTGCGGTCGGTCCGGCGAACGCCGAGCGCGCGGCCCTGGCGGCCAGTCGCGGCATTCGCGCGTGCACCGCGAGACAGGCGGCCAGTCCGGTCGCCCACACGCTCTCGAACGTCGTGGGCAGCGAGGCCGTGCAGTTGATGCCGACGGCGGCGGCGGTGCGCTCCGGGTGGTACGCGGGGAACACCCCGGCCAGCATGCCGCCCCAGCTGTTGCCCACCAGCACACACCTGTCGATGCCGAGCGCGTCCAGGACCTCGACCAGCGCGTCGGCGCATTCCTTGAGGTCGATGATCCGCCGTAGCGCGTCGGACCTGCCGTGTCCGGGGCTGTCGACGAGCACCACGCGGTGCGTGGGGGCGAAGTGCTCGTACTGGAAGCGCCACATGGTGCCGTCCATCATCAGGCTCGGCCAGAAGACCATGGCCGGGCCGTCCGTCCGACCGCCCACCCGCACGTTCATCAAGCCGAGGGATGTCGGTATCAGCTTCTCGGTGACGTCGTTGAGCCAGTCCGTCCGTGACATGGTCACTCCTCACCCGAGGTTCGAGTAGAGCCGGTACTGGTAGCGTACTGCAAGTAGTAGTAAATGATGACTACTTGAGACCGGTTTCCCCTGGCACCTCCTCTGCGCTCACTCCCGCCTTCGCCGGGAGCGGATGCAAATCGGCCGCTTCGATGGGCTGGTGACAATGACTACAGGCGAGATAGGGCTCAGTCTCGTATCCGCAGGAGGTGTGCAGCAGGGGCCGTGCCGGCAACGCCTCGCCGTCGGCATGGCTCTCCGCCCAGCGGGTGACCGCCACGATGGCAGGCACCACCAACTCCCGCGCACCCTCGGTCAGCCGGTACTCGTACCAGGGCTTGTCCTCCCGATACGCGTGCTTCTCCAGCAGGCCCAACTCGGTGAGGTGGTTCAGCCGCGCCGTGAGCATCGTCGCCGAGATGCCCAGCCCGCGCTTGAGTTCGCCGAACCGGTGGATGCCGAAGAAGACCTCACGCAGGATCTGGTAGTTCCAGCGTTCCGAGACCGCCGCCAGGAACGCTTGCCCATGCTGGAAGACGACCGGCCGTGCTTTCTCCGCCACAGGGACTCCTCCTGGTATGGATCCAAAACTAGTATCAACATGATACTGAGGCGTCCCTCGGAGTGGGCCCATGGACTCGGCGACGCCCAGCCCGACCATCGCCAGCAGTGAAGTCGCCGTGAAGTACGCGATCTCAGGAGTCCGCCTACCGCACGGGCTATACCGCACCGCGGGCGGGGAGGCGAACTGATCCTGCACCGCACGGACGACGGCCGCCATCGCCGCCGTCGGCCGCCCCGGCAGCCGGGCCGGATGCAGCCGGCGGACGTCTGAGGGCGAGCCCTCCACCCGCAACCTCACCCCGGGCGGTGAGTCCTGGCAAAAGCAACTTGCAGAAAGTGGCCGTGTCCATCCCGCTGACCGACGACGAACAGGCAGCCATCGAGGACGGCCAGGCAGCCCTGGACCGGCTACTCGACCGCCTCGCCGACACACCCACTCCGGCCGGCCCGACACCACGCGAACTGGACGTGCCGGAGACGGCCCGCCTTCTGCCGCCCGGCGACGTCCGACAGGGCGGGATGGGTTGCGCATCGCGCTGACATCGGAGTGCGCACGGGCGGGGGAGAGTGTCACAGTCACTGCCGTGACCTTGATGAACGTGCTCGTCGACTTCGCCCGAACCGGCCGGATCGGGCCGCTTCACTGCGGAATGCCCCTGACCGAGGCCGAGGATCTCCTCGGTCACGGGCGCCCCCACCCCGCCATCCTCATGAAGGGCCCCGACATCGACGGCTATCCCTATGCGTGGGGAGGCCTTCGACTGGTCGTCACCCAGAGGGCCGTCAGCGGCATCTGGATCAACCTCTGGCCCGGATCAACGGCGAGTCTCCCGCCGCTCGTCCTGCCTGATTCCGAGTCGTTCGAGGCCACTGTGCTCCGCGAGGAACTGATCACGGCCCTCGACACCGCAGGCTGCCACAACGAGGTCAACCCCGTCCTCACCTTCGGTGAGCAGTCGAGCATCCTCACCCGGCCCGCCGAGGTCTGCGCTGTCTTCAGCCTGCCCGGCCGGGACCACCATGTTCGGCACCGCGATCGGCACTACCTCGACGTGATGCACAAGCACACGGCTTGACATCGCTGGTTCCACAGAATGATGCGGTCGACGTGGCCTTCGACGACGCCGGAGCTCCGGGGCAGGGGCAGGCCAGCGGTGACGGCGGCGAGGTCCCGTTCGAGGCTGTTGGCGAAGGCGTGGAGGCTGGGCAGGTCGTCGGCGCGGACCGCTTTGATCCACTGCGGAAGCCGGTCGCCTTCGAGGTGGGTGAGCATCCTCCCGAATGCGCGGACGTGGGCGGTGAGGGCTGCCAGTTCAGGGCAGTGCGCGAGGACGTATTCCATCTTGAGTCGCTCGCTCTCCGGCAGGGTGCCGGGGTGGGTCAGGATCCACCCGGCGACGGTCCGGGGCGAGGGCGGGCGGGCCGCCGGTGCGTTCGGGATTGTGCGGAACGGACGGAGGTAGGCGCACACGGCTCCGTAGCCGCCGCGGTAGCCATGCGTCTTGGTCTCCTCGCCCAGAGGGTCCAGGCGTTCGTGCAGCTCTCAGCCCACCGCTTGCGCAAGTACGGCTTGAAGTCGTCGAGCTTGGTCCTGCGGCCCCGCCACTGCCCACGGAACAGGTCTTCCGGGGCCGCGGCGTTCGCCAGCCGTTGGACGGTGCGGTAGGTCATTCCGAGTTGACGTTGGATCGCGCGTCGGCTGTGTCCGGCGGCCGGCAACGCGCGGACAGTGGCGTGCTTCACGCGCGTGCGGTCGGCGAACCGGTGCCCGGTGGGCCATGGCGACCTGCTGGCCGGCGGTGCAGGAGTCTCAGCCTGAGGAGCGGGATCGGCGAAGGTCGCGCGCAGACACGGGCGGTGGCGGGAGACGCATCCCTCGCCTGCTTCGCCGAGGTTGCCCCACAGATGGAACCGGTCCGCGACCTGGCCGGCGGTGGGCGCTCCGATGCTGGCGCCCTCAGCGAAGAACGGGGCCCGGTCGCGGCAGATGACTGCGATCCCCGGGTGTTCGGCCAGCCAGGCCGCGAGAGTGCTCGCCTCGCGATCCGGGAGTAGGTCCACCGGTCTGCGGGTCTCGACATCGACCAGCACGGTCCCGTAGACACGTCCTTTGCCCATCGCATACTCATCGACGCCGACCACTCGCGGGATCCGCGACTGGAGTTCTGGGACAGCGTCGACCAGCCGCGGGACCGTGTTCCGGCTGACCCGCACCCCGAATATGTCGGCAAGCCGGGTGCCGGGCGCGACCAGCCAACGCGAGGCCGACCTCGGTCGGCGTCGACCGCAGCCGTTCGGTCCGCCGGCTGTACCGGCGGGTCAGGCCCGCGACCTGCTCGACGAACGTCCGCTGCCCGCAGGAGACTTCCTCGCACCTGAACCACCGGACACGCAGACACAGCACCACCCGTCGTCCCGCATAGCAGGGACGTCGGCGCCCTGCACATGGGCAACCTCGATGAACCCGCATCCCGCAGCACGTTGCGAGCCTCAGGGACGCCTTCACCTGCGTGCCACCCTCCAGGCCCGCAGTCAGTCACCGGCGTCCGGGCCGTTCGGGCGGGATCCGGTTCGAGGGCGGTGCGGGAAGTGTGCCGTACGGGTCGTCTCAAGATTCCCCCGCTGGCGCGACGGTTTTTTGTCCTCCCGCTGGTCTTTATTGGCGACCGAACCTGACCAGCATGTGGAGCCTCCGATGTCAGATCACCTCCAGACCGCCGTCGTCACCGGTGCGAGCCGCGGCTTCGGGCGCGCGATCGCCGCCGCGCTCGTGGCCCGTGGCACCCGTGTCATGGGTATCGCCCGCAACGAACAGGAGCTGGGCGCCGTACGCGACGAGCTCGGTTCGGCGTTCACGCCCCTCGTAGCCGATGCCACCGCCGAAGCCCTCGCCGAGGAGGTGATCCGTACCCACCGGCCCGGTCTGCTCGTACTCAACGCCGGGGCAACGCCCCACATGGCGCCCGTGCATGAGCAGAGCTGGAAGACCTTCAGCCGCAATTGGGAGGTCGACACGCGGCACGTCTTCGCCTGGACGGGGGCTGCCCTGCGAGCGCCGCTGGCTCCGGGCAGCGTCGTGATCTCGATGTCCAGCGGAGCCGCGCTGGGCGGCTCCCCGCTCGGCGGCGGATACGCCAGCGCCAAGGCCGCCATCCGGTACCTGCGCCAGTACGGCGCCGAGGAGTCGCAGCGGGCCGGGCTGGGCATCCGGTTCATCACGCTCCTGCCGGACATGACTCCGGTCGGCGGGGTGGGCGATGCCGGGGTCACGGGCTACGCCGCGCGTACAGGCGTCGACCGGGAGACCTTCATCGAAGGGCGGCAGCCAATCCTCACCCTGGAACAGATCGGCACGGCCGTGGTGGAGCTCGCCGGGGCCCCGGACAGCGGCCCGGAGTACCGGGTCCGCGGCGCCGGGCTGAATCCGATCGACTGATCCACCGCTTACGGTGGCCCCCGCCGCTACTCCGAGGAGAACCCACGATGCCGTCGAACCCCGAGTTCACCGCTCTGGCCGAGCAGTTCCGGCCGGAACTGCTCGCGCACTGCTACCGGCTGCTCGGCTCGGTCCACGACGCCGAAGACCTGGTCCAGGAGACCTATTTGCGGGCGTGGCGCGCGTTCGACGGCTTCGAAGGCCGTTCCTCGGTGCGGCGGTGGCTGTACAAGATCGCCACCATGGCCTGCCTGACGGCCTTGGAAACGCGGTCCCGGCGGCCTCTGCCATCGGGACTGGGCGCGCCGTCGGACGATCACCGTGTGGCGGTGGCTCCCCGCGAGCCCACAGTGCCCTGGCTCCAGCCGGCGCCGGACACACGGTTCGGCGCCGGTGACCCCGCGGCGATCGTGGCCACGCGGACGGGAGTACGCCTCGCATTCATCGCCGCACTCCAGCTCCTGTCCGCCCGCCAGCGCGCCGTGCTGACGTTGCGCGACGTGCTCGGGTTCCGGACGGCCGAGGTGGCCGAGATGCTGGGCACGACGACTGCTGCCGTGGACAGCGCGCTCCGCCGCGCCCGGGCCCGCCTGGCCGATGCCGGACCGGTCGCCGACGACCTGGCCGAGCCGGACGAGGAGACCCAGCGCGTCCTCCTCGACGACTATGTCGACGCCTTCACCCGCGCCGACCCCGACGCGCTGGTGCATCTGCTGCGCGTCGACGTCGAGCTGGAGATGCCCCCGACCCCGACCTGGTTCACCGGCCGCCAGGCCGTCATCGGCTTCCTGTCCGCCCGCGTCCTGCGCCCGGGCCGGTGGCGGATGACCCCCACCCGCGCCAACGGTCAGCCGGCCCTCGTCGTCCACACACACGCGGGCGGCGGGCGGTATGAGCCTTACGGCATTCAGGTCCTGACCCTGCGCGCAGACCACATCGCCCGGATCACCGCCTTCAACGACCCCTCCCTGGTCGCGGCCTTCGCCGACTGCCTCGAAACGAACTGACGTGCGCCTGTGGGTTCCCAGAACCCGCGGCGGCGTTCGCCCCGCTGTGTCGACCGCGTTGTGCAGGGCTTCGGCGATGGCGCGTGCCTGTGTGGTCATTCCCTGTACCTCGGCCGCGGCGAGGTGGCCCGTTGCGGTGGCGGCGAGCAGTGCGAGCACGTGATCGTCGCCCGCCGCCAGCTGTCGGGCTTGCGCCCACTCTGTACAGCACTTGTCCGCCTCGGCCCCTTTGTCCGCGTACTCCTCCGGTACGGCGACCCGGCGGTCGATTCCCTGCCTGATCGTGTCGAGGTGGGCTCGGCGTGTGCCGGGGGGCTTGTGGAACGGGGGAGTGTCGGCCTGCTGGGGGAGTTCGCCGGTGGGGCGGTTTTCTCGGTGAGCTTGCGGGCGATCGCCCAGACTAGCGGCGAGGGGAGGGCCAGGTCGTTCTGCTGGCGGTCGATCAGGTCCTTCTCGTGTACGGCGGTGCCCCAGGACGGTGTCGGCGGCTTTCTGGGCGCGGCCGGCAGCTCTGCAGCATCGGCGTCCAGTTCGGACGGCCGGATGAAGTGGTCCTCGGCCCGAAGCAGTTGACGGTGATCCGCAGCCCGTCCCTGCGTGTCGAGCATGCGCGGGAGCACGGTCATCAGCCCGAACGGGAAGGGGAGAAGCCCGGTGACCAGCAGGTGAAGTCGCCGCTGATCGAGGTCGGTGACTTCTCCTACCACGACGATCCGGACGACCCGACCGCGTTCGAGACGCGCAACGTCCTGTACCACTACGGTCCCGAGCGGCTCGTCATCGGCAAGTACTGCGCACTGGGGACGGGCACCCGGTTCATCATGAACGGCGCCAACCACCGCATGGACGGACCTTCCACCTTCCCGTTCCCCACCATGGGGGGGGGCTCCTGGGCGGAGCACTTCGACCTGATCACCGACCTGCCCTGCCGGGGCGACACGGTCGTCGGTAACGACGTGTGGTTCGGCCACGGCGCCACGGTCATGCCCGGTGTACGCATCGGTCACGGCGCGATCATCGCCGCCGGCGCCGTGGTCACCGGCGACGTCCCCGACTACGGCATCGTCGGCGGCAACCCCGCCCGGCTCATCCGCACCCGCTACGACGCCGCGGACATCGCCCGGCTCCTCGCCGTGGCGTGGTGGGACTGGCCCGTGCAGCACATCACCAGGCATGTACGGACGATCATGTCGGGGACCGTCGCCGACCTGGAGGAGGCTGCCGCGCAGATCGACCAGCCCTGACACCACGGTCCTCGGCACCGGCGGGTCCGGTGCTGTCCGGGTGGGGATCCAGTCCAGCGGCCGTCACAGATCGCCATGGCAGCGGGCGTTTTTGAGGAAGGCGGCTGCGGTCTCGGCCACGGTCAGCGTGTGGCCCGGCCTTCAGCAGCACGGCGGTCGGGTCGGACACGGTCCTGGAGGGCCGGTGCCCGCGCATCTCCGGCCGCTTACAGGCGAGTTGCAGGCTGTTCGGGTGGGGAACCACACCCGGGTCTGTCCGGCCCGCGGCAGAGTGATGCGGTCGACCAGCCCCTCGACACGCAGCCTGGCCAACCTGCGCCGGGCCTGCCCGATGCGCACCGAGGGGGCGATCATCCGGTGCATCTGCCCGGTGGTGGCCATCCGGCACTGCGTCAGCACGCCCAGCGCCATCCGGTCCGCGCTGCCCACGTCCCCGCCGATCATCACGGATCTGCTCGCTTCCCGTCCGGTGCGGCGCCGTCCTGCCCGACCCCGCCCGGTCACTGCAGCAGCCGGTCCCGACGAGAGCACCGACCATGAAAGCCGACCACGGTCACGAAGCGACAACGCCTCCGTGGACCAGACCCACATCCCCGCCGACACCCCGACCGACAGCTCGGCCGACAACCGTCCGCACCCACTTCCGCATCCGCCCACAAACCCGCAGGTCACCAGGCTGCCCCTGCGATGGTCGGGAGGCCGACGTCCCTGCTGCGCCCCCGAGTCCACGCCTCACAGCAGGAAGAAGGAAGTGGGTGGGTGGGACAGGTCCCGGGCGGCGGGCGAGGGTTCGGGCGCCGCTGGTGTTCCGCGCGCGTCGGCGGGGCCGTGCGCGTCGGCGGACGGACAGACCGTCCGGCGGCCCCCGGCTGACATCACGGGACCCCGGGTCGTCGCGGCAGCCCTGAGCCACTCCCAACTCGCTACACTGCGCGCCATCGTGTCGCGGCGTTTCGGTGCTGGTGGGGAGCGGCTGTGCTTGGTGGACCTACGGGGGAAGAAGGAACCGTGCGGCGTGCCGTTGCTCTGACGCTCTGTTCGGGGATGTTGGCTGCCACTGCGGCGTGCGCCGGATCCTCGCCGGGGAACTCGGCGGCGCCGCGGAGTCCGTCTGTCGGCGCCACGTCGGTGTCCTCGGCCGGCAGCAGGAGCCCAAGCGGCAGGGTGCCCGCCTCCTGCCCGAATGGCGTGCAGGGCCAGAGCGCGGCCTCACCCGCTGCGGGCAGTGGCACTTCTGCCGACACCGTGCAGGCACAGGCACTTGCGCAGGCCGTCGGCGATGAGGAGTTCAATTCCGAGTACTCGGATATTTTCGGCACGGTGATCGACGGCTACACCCAGGGCCGGGTGGCCCTGTGTGTCACGGACGTGGCACGCGGGAGGCTGCTCGCGCAGGCGGCCAAGCGCGCCCACCCGACCGTCGACCTCAACCGGCTCGACATCTTTCCTTGCCGCTACTCCGAGCGGACACTACACGCGGCCGTTCGCGGCCTCATGGCGCACGACGGTCCGACGATTGCAGGGTTCCCCGTCTACCAGATCGGTCCGGCCACGGACGATTCCGGCATCGAATTGCGGACCAGCCAGGCAGGAAGCGCCTCAGCGGCCTTGCGCCGCTACCTCACCTCGCAGCTGGGCGGCATCGCCTTCACCATCGTGAAGGGTGAGCAGGCGGCCGGATGAGGTGGACCTCGACATGGCTGCCGGCCTTAGTACTCCAGTCAGAAATCGTGTCCTGAGCTGCATCTTCTCGTTGTCCGGTCATGGAGGGGACCACTGAAGTCGAGGGCTGGGCTGCGGAGTTGGAGTCCGTCTTCGCCCGGGTGGCAGGCCGGTTCGGTCGTGCGGATCTGCGGTGGCGGATGCGGGACTACCTCCGCGGCCTGCTGGCGCCGGTGGGCCGCAAGAACGGCTGGCAACTGGCCGAGGAGTGCAGGCCGTGACCGACGACATCGCCGACGACGAGGGCGCCGTGGGCGCCGGACAGCGGAATGACGTCGAACCAGTCACCGCCCACTTCCACGCCGGTCCCGCCGGGCAGGTGGCGGGATGCCACCTCGACCGCCTCCTGGTTCGGCACCCCCTGCGGCAGCAGGCTGCGTTGCAGGGTCAGCGCGGTCGTGCGCTCGCGCGAGTACCGGCGGGCGGTGTCGATGGCGACGGCTGCCTTGGGGGTCAGCTCTTCGGCGAGGATCAGATCGTCGGCGGTGAAGGCCTCGGGCCGGTCGAGGCGGGACGCCCCGGACGGTAGCGTGGTCCCGGCCGGTACGGCCTGGAGCGTCCACGCCACTGCAGCGTGGTCCGCGGCGGAGGAGCGGCGACGTCACGCCACCGCGGCACCGGAAACAGACCGACAAATCGACAACGAGCCCGGCGCCGGTCTCCGGCACACTCTGCCAGGCCTCGTCGCGGGCCCCCTTTCCGAAGTCACAGGCGCGGAACAGCAGCTCGCCTTTCCGGCCGGTCACGGGGCGACGGCGTCCCTCCGACATCTTCGTGCGGTCCACGATCTCCGTGTCGCTCGGGTCATCGAAGTCCGTCGCGTCCAGGCCTCCCGCCATGACCGGCCGGGGGACGGACGGCTCGCCGTCGAGGGTGGACGGTCCGGGTCAGGCGGATGTCCTCGCTGGACGTTCCGACGAGGATCTCGTAGGGGCCCGGTGCCACCCGCCGGCGTCGCTGCGCCGCGTCCCAGAAGGCGAAGGCCGACATCGGCACCCGGAAGGCGATCTCCGTGACCTCCCCGGGCGCGAGCGTCACACGCTGGTGCGCGGTCAGATCCCTGCGAGGCCGTGACACCGACAGTTCCATGGCCCGGGTGTAGAGCTGGGCGACCTCGTCCACGGTGTCGTCACCGGTGTTGCCGACCGTGAAGGACAGCTGCAGTGTCCCGTCCTCGACGCGAGTCGTGAGGCCTTCGTAGGAGAAGGACGCGCACGACAGGCCGTGGCCGAACGGGAGGAGTGGCGTGCCTTCGCGGCCGTTGATGTGCGGATCGTTACCCGCGAGCACCAGGACCACGTCCGGCTGCGAGGCGACCCTGCTCACCGCGTCCTCGCCGCGTTCGACGACGACCTCGAAGATCTCACCGTTCCCGTCGGCAACCTTGAGGCCGTCGGCGGCGACAGAGACGTGGTGACCCGTTCCGACGTACCGAAGGAGGTGCCCGTTCTCGTGCCGTTCCAGGCGGAACGTCTCCTGGACGACCCAGCCGCCGGACTGGTCGGCGGAGGCGCGGAAACGGCCGTCCTCGGCGACCGAGAGACAGCGGCCGTCGGGGGAGCACAGGGTCAGCACGCCCTCGCCCGAGTCGGCGAGCGCGAACTCCGTGCCGGTCGCGTCGGTGGTGAGCGAGGGCAGGTCCGTACGGACCGCGAGCAGGGCGGGGTCGAGGGCGCCCTCGGCGCCGCGCACCTCGTCGGCGGCGTCCGTCTCGGGGACGTGCAGGCAGGTTCCGGCCGAGGTCTTCAGCAGGATGCGGTCGACGCCCTCCGCGAACTCCACACGCTCCGCGCCGAACCGCTCGTACAGGCCCTCCAGCAGGGGTGAGCGGTGGATGAGCATGCTGCTGTACCAGTCGCGCTTGCACTCGTCCGCGAGCAGGCCGACCACGGCGAGCCGGGTGCCGGGCGCGAGCGGCAGCAGGCCGGGGCTGTTCCCGAGCAGGACGACCGCCTGCTCGGCGGCCTCCTGGGCGAGGGCGCGGTGGGCCGGGGTGTCGAAGTCCCTGGTGATCGCGTGCGGGTCGTGTTCCGGGTCGAACTCGCCGAGCCTGAAGCGGACCGAGAGCTGGCGCCGTACCGCCGGGTCGATGTCCGACTCGGTCAGGCCTTGTTCCAGGGCTCCCCGGACCCGTGCGGTGATCTTCGAGACGTTCGTGCCGTGGTCGGTGAAGCTGTCGGCGCCGGCCAGCAGCACGGCCGTCGCCTCCTCGTGGGTGCCGAGGGAGTGCTCGGAGTCGACCAGGTCGGAGGGCGCGCCCGCGTCCGAGCAGACGAGGAGGTCCTCATCCGTCCAGGTGCGCAGGTGCTCGCGCCGGTACGGGGAGACGTGGTTGGGGCGGGCGTTGACCAGGTTGTACGCCGGCATCACGCCTGTCGCCGCGCCCGCCTCGACCGTCCCGCGGAAGGCGCGCAGGTCGTACTCGTGGAGCACGCGCGGACGGACCGAGGAGGACGTGACGTCACGGCCCGTCCCGTTGTTGCGGGCCAGCCAGTGCTTGAGGACGGGCGCGGTGCGCCGCTACGTCGGGTGGTCGCCGCGCAGGCCACGGGTGTACGCGGTGGCGATGGCCGAAGTGAGCTTCGGTTCCTCGGAGTAACTCTCCTCGTTTCGGCCCCACACGGGGTGGCGCAGGAGGTTGGCCGTGGGGGACCAGACGTTCAGGCCCACGCGGTCGTCGCGGGCGCGCATCGCGGGTCTCCTCGGAGACGGTCTCGCCGAGCCGTCGTACGAGATCGGTGTTCAAGGCTGCGCCGAGGCCGACGGCCTGCGGGAAGACGGTGGCCGGGCCCATCCAGGCCACGTCGTGCAGAGCCTCTTGGCAGTGCGGAACGCGGCGATGCCGAGGCGCTCCACGGTCGGCGCGAACTGGTGCAGGAATCCCATCTTTTCGTCGAGCGTGAGCTACGGCAGAAGGTCGTCGATGCGCATCGCGACGGGCAGCTGCGGATCGCGGAAAGGTGGTGGCGTGTGCGGGGTGTGTACGGACATGTGGGGTTACCTCAAGACGGAACTGGCCAGCTATTCGAAGCGCTTCGATGCTCTTCAGGCATGGGATGGGTGTCAAGAGATCAGCATCAACGCATCATGCAGGACATACGCAGAGTGCCTTCCAGAACCTCGGATGAATCTTGGAGCCGACCCTTGTGCGGGCATGGGAGTTCACTTAACCTCGCAGCAACATCGAAGCGCTTCGACTGTAAAACACGTCGCAGTAATGGGACGTCTGCTTTCAGCTCAGCCAGTTCCAGTCACGACACCGCAGCCGACGGCCCACCGCCGGGTGTCCAGGTGCGCCATGAAGGGTTGACGCAATGACGCCGAACGCCGCCTCCTCCGGACTGAGCCGGAGAAGCTTTCTCGCCTCCACGGCGGTCGCCACCGCAGCGGTGGCCGGGGGAATGCCGCTGCTCACCGCCTGCGGTGCCTCGGACAACGGGTCGCAAGGCGGCACCACGTCGGGCAAGGCCGCCGAAAAGCTGCTCCCGACTTACGTCGCCAGCGCGGTCGCCCAGCCGGACCTTCCGTCGAAGAACGGTTCGTCGGCCGGCTACACCCGCAAGGTCGACCTCGCGGCCCTCGCCACCTCGGTTCCGCACAAGCTCGGCACCGGCGCTCCCTTCACGATCATGTCCCCCCTCTGGGGCACCCCGCCGAAGACCGATTGCGCGTACTACAAGGCGGTCGACGCGGCGGCGGGCACCAAGGTCACCTGGCAGAACCAGGACGGCAACACCTACGCTCAGAAGCTCGGCGCCGTCCTCGCCTCCAGCTCCATACCCGACATGGTGGTCGTGCCCAGCTGGTTGCTGGTCGGCCAGATCCCGAACGCGGTGGCCTCGAAGTTCATGGACCTCGGCCCCTACCTGGCGGGCGACAAGGTCAAGAAGTACCCGAACCTGGCCGCGATCCCCTCCGACTCCTGGCGCATGTCCATCTTCGGCGGAGCGCTGCGCGGTATCCCGATGCCCACCGCCGCCGCGTCGTCCGTCGTGCCCTACTACCGCAAGGACATCTTCGACAAGAAGGGCTACACCGTACCCAAGTCGCCCGATGAGTTCCTCAGCTGGGCCAAGGACGCCACCAGCGCCAAGGCCAAGGTGTACGCCTGCGGGGACATGGCCTGGGTATCGGCGGGCATCTTCGGCGTCCGCCCCGCCGGGCCGCTCGGCTGGAACATCGGGGACGACGGCAAGCTGACCTACCGCATCGAGCAGCCCGAGTACCTTGAGGCCCTGGAGTGGACTCGCAAGCTGTTCGACGCCGGCGTGGTCCATCCCGACGACAAGGCGCGCACCGGCGACGCGGGCCAGCGGTTCACCTCCGGCCAGATCCTGGTCTGGGTCAGCGACTCCTCGGCCTGGTACGTCAAGACCGCCGAACAGGCGAAGGCCAATCCGGACTTCAAGATCGAGGGCATGGACTACTTCGGCGCCCACGGAGGCAACCCGCAGCTGTGGGCGTCCTCGCCCGCCAGCATCTGGTCGCTGATCCGCAAGGGCGCCTCCAAGGAGACCGTGGAGAACGCGCTGGCCGCGGCCAACTTCGCGGCAGCGCCCTACGGCACCAAGGAGCGCATGCTCGTCGACTACGGCGTCGAGGGCACCCACTACACGGTCAAGGACGGTGTCCCGGTCAAGAACGACCAGGGCAACGCCGAGGTGATCAACGCCTGGGTGATGCTGGCGTCCCCGGCCCCCTACTTCGCCCACCCCGACTTTCCCGATGTCGCCCGCAAGCAGGTCGAGTGGCAGCAGCGGATGGGTGCCTCCATGAAGAAGACGTCCACCTTCGGCATGAACATCGTCGAACCGACCCGCTACGCGAACCTCTCCAGCCAGTTCGAGCAGCTGGAGATCGACTTCGTGCGCGGCCACAAGCAGCTCTCCGATGTGCAGCAGGCCATCTCCACCTGGAAGTCTTCCGGTGGCGACAAGCTGCGCGACTGGTACAAGCAGCTCCTCGACAAGAACGGCAGCGGCAACTGATGTCCATGACGGCCGGTAGCAGGCCCGACGGGACCCGTCCCTCCGTGGCCGTCGAGGAAGCGACGGGCGCGGTCGCCACCGCGGCGGCGAAGGACCGGGTGCCACGCAGGACGAGCAAGGCCGCAAAGGCGGGCAAGGTCCCGTGGCGGATCCGGCTGCGCCGCGACCGCGCGCTCATCCTGATGACCTTGCCCGTCATCGTCCTGATCCTGCTCTTCAACTACGTCCCCCTGCTCGGCAACGTCATCGCCTTCCAGGACTACGACCCGTACGTCTCCAGCAACGGCATCACGGCGATCTTCCACAGCCCCTGGGTGGGTGTGGAGCAGTTCTCGCGGATGCTCGACGACCCGCTGTTCTGGAGCGCGGTGAAGAACACCATCATGCTGTTCGTGCTCCAACTGGTGCTGTTCTTCCCGGTACCGATCGTCCTCGCGCTGGTCATCAACAGCGTGATCCGGCCCCGGGTGCGGGCCGTGGCACAGGCGATCATGTATCTGCCGCACTTCTTCTCGTGGGTCCTCGTGGTGACCGTGTTCCAGCAGATCCTCGGTGGCGCGGGCATCATCGCGCAGACCCTGGCGAAGCACGGGTGGAGCGGCTTCGACCTGATGACCAATGCTGACGTCTTCAAGTACCTGGTCATCGGGCAGGCCGTGTGGAAGGACGCCGGCTGGGGGATCATCGTCTTCCTCGCGGCCCTGTCCGCCGTCAGCACCGACCTGTACGAGGCCGCCGCCATGGACGGCGCGGGGCGCTGGCGCCGTATGTGGCATGTCACGCTGCCCGCACTGCGCCCGGTGATCGCGCTGCTGCTGGTCCTGCGGGTGGGCGACGCGCTGAGCGTCGGATTCGAGCAGTTCCTGCTCCAGCGGGACGCGGTCGGTACCAGGGCCGCCGAGGTCCTCGACACCTATGTGTGGAGCGTGGGAATCAAGTACGGCGATTTCAGCTACGCGGCCGCGGTCGGCCTGGTCAAGGGAGCCATCGGAGTGTGTCTCGTCCTGGGCGCGAACAAGGTCGCGCACCTGCTCGGCGAGCAGGGGGTGTACAAGAAATGAGCCTCAACACGCAGCTCATCCGCAGCCTCAAGGCTCCCGCCCGCCCCGTCTGGGAGGAGCCGCCGAGCAAAGCAGGAATCACCGCCAAGAGCGGCTTCCTCCTGTTGTGCTGCCTGGGGGTGCTCGGTCCGCTGTGGATCGTGATCGTCACCAGCCTCTCTCCCAAACCCGTGATCGACCGGGTCGGCGGCCTCGTGGTGATCCCCCAGGGCGTCACCTTCGTCAACTACACCGAACTGCTCGGCGGCGGCCAGGTCAGCCGGGCGATCATGGTGTCGGTCGGTGTCACGCTCTTCGGCACGCTGTTCTCGATGGCGGTGTCGGTGCTGGCGGCCTACGGCCTGTCGCGGCCGGGGAGTCTGGGCCACCGGTTCTTCCTGATGGCCATGATGGCGACGATGTTCTTCGGGGCCGGACTCATACCGACGTACCTTCTGGTGCAGACGCTGGGCCTCACCGACACCTATCTGTCGCTGGTGCTGCCGAGCGCGGTCAGTGTCTTCAACATCCTCGTCCTGCGGGCCTTCTTCATGGGGATCTCACCCGAACTCACCGAGTCCGCCCGCATCGACGGGGCCAGTGACCTGCGCATCCTGCTGACCATCATCATGCCGCTGTCGCGCGCGGTGCTGGCCGTCATCTCGCTGTTCTACGCGGTCGGCTACTGGAGTGCCTGGTTCAACGCCTCCATCTACCTCTCCGACCAGAACATGATGCCGTTGCAGAACGTGCTCATCCAACTGGTCCAGAAGAACACCGAGGCGCCGACCGGCCTCCAGCAGCAGGTTCGCACCGGACAACTCTCCTCGCTGGGCCTGCAGATGGCTGTCATGGTCCTCGCGCTGATCCCCGTCGCGGTCGCCTCCCCCTTCGTCCAGCGGCACTTCAAGAAGGGCATGCTCACCGGAGCCATCAAGGGCTGAGACCCCCCGGCGACCCGCGCCGGTGACCGGCGAGGTGCCCGGCACCCACCAGGACTTCTTCTGGCGACGCGGCCGGTCCATCTCGTCGCCGGAGAGGGCCACGTCCTCAGCGAGGGGCGTGGTAGCAACCCCCACATTTCCCCCACCCATGGAAGGGACACCATGGTGAAAAGCAGGATAGGCAAGATAACCATGGCGGTGCTCGCGCCGGCGATGGCTCTCGGTGCCACCGTCGGCCTCGCCTCCGCCCCCGCTTCGGCCGCAGTCTGGAACTCCCGCGACCGGTGGGCCAGCACCAGCCGGGACGGTTACAGGCTCTACAACAACATCTGGGGCTCCGGTGCCGGCAGCCAGTGCATCTGGGCCAACTCCGGGACCAGCTGGGGTGTCTGGGCCGACCACCCCAACACCGGCGGCATCAAGTCCTACGCCGACTCGACGAAGACGATCAACAAGTCGATCGACACCCTCAGCTGGCTCACCAGCGACTACAACGTCAGCGTCCCGTCGTCCGGCGCGTACAACACGTCGTACGACATCTGGGACAGCGCCCACCAGTACGAGATCATGCTCTGGGTCAACCACACCGGATCCGTCGGCCCGATCGGCAGCTGGCAGGCCAACGTCACGCTCGGTGGCCACAACTGGGACGTCTACAAGGGCACCAACGGGTCGAACCAGGTGTTCTCGTTCGTGCGGACGTCCAACTCCGACTCCGGCACCGTGGACGTCAAGCCGGTCCTCAACTGGATCGCCTACACCAGGGGCTGGATGCCCGGCAACGCGGTCATCGGCGACGTGCAGTTCGGCTATGAGATCACCTCGTCGTCCGGCGGACTCAACTTCAACACCAACAACCTGTCCGTCAGGGGCGGCTGACCCGTCATCAAGACCGAAAGCGCGCGACGCTGCGCATCAGTCCCTCAAGGTCGCGTTCGCCTGCCGGTGTTTGCGCCCCTTCCTGAAGGGCTCCGCTGATCAGGTGTTGAGCGGCCGGCAGGCTGAACGTAGAGGCCCAGGCGTCGTGCTCACGGAGGAGCCCTTCCTTGAGGTCATCGGCGGGCAGCGCGCGCTTGGCTGCTTCTATGACACCGTCGGGCAGCGCGGCGATATCGTGGGCGATACGGTCGACGTACTCGTCGAGCTCGTCGGCCGGCAGGGCCCGGTTGATCCAGCCGTAGGACGCTGCGGTCTCGGCATCGAACAAGTCGGCGGTGAGGACCACCTCCAGTGCGCGGTTGCGACCCACGCGGTCCCGGAGGTACTGCGTTCCGCCTCCGCCGGGGACGATGCCCATGAGTGCTTCGATCTGACCGAGTCCAGCGGTCTCGATGGCGGCGAATGCCATGTCCGCTGCGGCCACGAACTCCGCGCCGCCTCCGCGGGCCTTCCCGGCGAGCTTGACGATGGTCACCTGGGGCTGATGGCGGATCAGTTCACCGATCGCCTGGAACACGTTGACGTCCGTCGGCGCGGATGCGGCGAGTTCCTGGAGGACGTCCATCTCGTCCACGATGCGCATGTCCACGTGAGCGATGAAGAACTCCGGGTCGGCGCTCGAGAAGACGATCACGCGGACGGATGAGTCGTCCTTGAGGCCGGTCAGCACCGTCCGCAGCTCGCGCATCATCGTCGTTCCGAGTGCGTTCACCGGGGGATTGTCGAGGACGATCCGGGCGACGCCGTGTTCGCTGCTCACGCGCAAGGTCGAGCAGGCATCGTTCGTCATGTGGTTCTCCGTTGGTTACCGCTGGGCATGTAGGTTTGCCATGCATACCCACCGTCCGCGACGGCGCCCAGATGGTCAAGAACGCACTTTGGGAGCACCAAGGATCATGAAGGACACCGATCCGCACCACGTGGACGCCGAAACACGGACGGTTTTCCGGGCGGACTGCCCCAGCCGGCCGATCCTCGACCAGATAGCGGACAAGTGGTCGATGATGGTGATGGCGCTGCTTGAGCGGCCCACCCGGTTCAACGAGCTGAAGCGAGGTCTGGAGGGCGTGACGCAACGTGTCCTCACCCAGACACTGCGCCGTCTCGAACGCAACGGCATGATTCGGCGTACGGTGCTGCCGACCTCACCGGTCGGCGTCGAGTACTCGCTCACGCCCCTGGGCGAGTCCCTGCGCGAGCCGTTCGGGCACCTCTACGACTGGACCGTCGAGCACAGCGAGGAGATCCAGAGCAGCCAGCGGGCGTACGACACCAGGGCGGACGCCTGACCGCTGTTCGACGGTGGCAACGCGCAGGTCGCGATGGCGCGCCGGGACTGCTGAGGGTCCTGCGCGAGGCCGATGCGGACTTCGTCCTGGTCATCGGCACGCTCGCCGAATGCGACCCGGTCGGCGACGGACGGGCCGACTACTCCCGCAAGCACCGCCGGCAGGGGGTAGGACGTGCAGGGTCACCGATCGGCCTGCCCGCGATGGGATGGAGGCGCGGACCAAGGGCACAAGGAGTTCGGAATGAGCAGATCGAGGCGCGCGCCCCGCGAGATCATCACGCATGGTGAGGGCGGTCGGGTACCGGACCACGGCCCGGTTGAGGGCGTGCTCTGCCGCCGGGTCGGCAACGGCGCCCAGCGCGGGCGGACGGCGGCCCTCGGCCCGAAGAACGAGCGCACCTTGTCGAAGGCCGCGGCCGGTCTGTAGCGGCTGACCGGACTGTCCGGCCTTGGCATGGCCCGGCGCATCCGGCCCGGTCACGGTCGACTGCCGGGTGGTGCCAGGAGGCTCGCTCGCCTTCGAGGTGTCCGCCGGGCAGTCGGTGCCCCGGGACCGGCAGTTGGTCCTGCAGCCCCGCGACGAGAACATCGCCGCCACCGCGCAGATCCAGTTCGAACAGTCCGACACGTGCGGCGACGGCAGCGTACGGGTCGTCCTCGACGAGCGTCACCGGGACCTCGCCGAGGGCGACTGGGACGTGTTCCTGCGACGCACGGGCGGCAGCAGGTCGCACCCGGTCCGAGCGGGGCTCGTCGAGACGGCGCACCTCCTGGATCCCGCAGCCTGCGGCCCTCGGGCCGGTGGACGAGGCAGGGCGCACAAGGACAGCGCGGGCGTACCACCACCGCTTCCTGGCGCGGCTCCAGGGCAACGGCGGGCATGCCGTCGACACCCCTTGTTTCGTGGATCAGCATGCCGACTTCCGCACCACCTTGCCGGTCGATGTGGTGGCGGAACTCCAGCCCGGGGGAGAGGCGCTGTGGGACCTGCGTCCGAGCGCGTACGGCGGGCCGGAGATCCGCCTGGCGATGCTGGCCGGTGATGTAGTCGCCCCCCCCGGGACGTCAGCGTGTTTCCGGCCCTCCGGTGCGCGGGCCCCGGCGAAGGGCTGTCGCTGCGGCCCCAGCTGACACGTGATCACGACCTGGTGCTCAGAACCGCCGATACGGTGTTGGGCCGACCGTAGAGTGGCGACAGTCAGAGGGCGAGCAGCCGCCACTGCTGGTTGGTTCCGTCACCGACAGGCCACTGGATCACCTTGGCGCCGTTGTCCGCCGATCCGCCCTCGACGTCCGCGCACAGGCCGTTGCGGACGTTGACGAGCCGCACGTGTCCACCGCCCGCGTCGACTACCTTCCAGTGCTGGTTGTCGCTGTTGCCGTCCGGCCACTGGATGAGCTGGGCGCCCTGTCCGGAGCCCCCGGGGCTGTCGACGACCTTGCCGCTGTGGCGGGCGACGAGGCGGAAGGAGCCGTCGGCGTCGGGCTGGAGCCGCCACTGCTGGTTCTCGCTGCCGGACCAGCCCCACTGGATGAGGTCGGCGCCGTCGGCGGTAGTGCCGCTGGTGACGTCGAGCACCTTGCCGCTGCGCCGGTTTTCGAGCCGGAAGAAGCCGCTGAGCAGGGAGACGGTGATGTCGGTGCGCTGCCCGGCGGTCAGGGAGACCTTCCTGGCGTGGGTGCCGAGGGAGGAGGCTGTGACGGTCGCGGTCGTGGCCACGGAGGTCATGCCGCGGCGGCTGATCAGCGTGACGTCCTGGTCGACGTCGGAGGTGACGGACAGGGTGGCGGTCCGGGCGTTCAGGTCCCAGGCGAAGCTGTGAATCCGGATCCGGCCGCGGGCCCGGACCCCCGTGATCGTGCCCTTCGGCAGCTGGTCGGGCAGCGCGGGGAGGATCTCCAGCACTCCCGGCCGGCTGTAGACCAGGGCCTCTGCCAGCACGCCGGGGACGGCGTTCGCGGCGTCGGCGTTGTAGATGTCGAGGTTCGGGTTGTGCGAGGTCATCGGCGACTTGAAGACCATGTTGTTGCCGAGGATCTTCCGCAGGTTGCCGTAGACCTGTCCGCCGTCCTTCAACCGGGCCCAGGCCAGTGCCCGGTGCAGGCTGCCATGTGCCGAGATGTTCTGGTCGCCGCGCAGCTCAAGGGCCCGCTTCGCCGGGCGGACCAGGGAAGGCGCGTCCTCGGGGTTGATCTCATGCAGCGGCCAGGCGCCGACCCGTGCGTAGTCGTTGACCGTGGTCATGCCGGGTGTGTCGATGTGCAGTTCGTACGCGGGGTGGTAGGCCTGCGTCCAGCGCAGCGACCAGCCCGCGGCGAAGTCCCGGTTGGCCCCCGCGTAGTCACCCGCGAGAGCCTTGTCGCGTGCGCCTTCCAGGCGGCCGGAGATCACCGGCGGGTTCACGTCACGGGTGCCGTTCGGGAGCACCAGCCGGTGATGGTTGAAGACGACCTTCTCCAGGGCGGGAGCGCCGTGCAGCACGGCCCCGAATTCGCCGTTTCCGGTGAGGAAGCCGTCGGTCCAGGCGGAGGCCGGGGACGTGTCGTGGATGCCGCGCTCGGGGAGGGTGATCTGCGGGGGGACGGCCGCCAGCGCCCTGCCCGAGAGCGGGCCGCCGGGCAGGGCCGATGCTCCCGCGGTCAGTGCGGCCGCGGTGAGGAACCGTCTGCGGTCGATGGCGCTGTCCGTCAAGGGGACTCCTGTGTCCGGTCGGCGGGGCGTGGTCGTGGGGGAGGCGAGCGGTGACCCGTCGTCGTGGTGACCCACCGCCGCCCGGCCGACTTGGAACGGAATCCGGGCGGCGGCGGGGGCCGCGGGAAAAAGGATCAGACGGCCGTGAAGGACCACAGCAGGTTGGTGCTGCTGCCGTACGTCCACTGCTTGGTGACGGAGCCAGAGTCGACCTCGCCACCGCCGTCGAGCACCAGGCCGGTGGTGCGGTTGGCGATCGAATAGAGGTCGCCGCCCCGGTGGGTGAGCTTCCACTGCTGGTTGGTACCGCCGTTCCAGGGAGCCTGGCGGGCCGGAGAGCCGTTGTCGGTGGCGCCCCAGCCGTCGGCGACCATGCCGTTCGTCCGGTTGACCAGCCGGTAGTAGCCGCCGCCGACCGCCTCCGCCTGCCACTGCAGGTTGGAGCTGCCGTTCCACGTCCACTGCTTGAGGTCGGACCCGGAGGCCACGCCGCCCCCGCTGTCCAGGGCGAGTCCGTCGGTGGCGTTGGTGAGCCGGAAGTACGCCGCAGGGTTGAACTGGACCCTCAGCGAGGCGATCCGGTCGTTGTTGCCGGTGACCCGCAGGTCGGGGTTCTCGGTGGTGAACGTCCAGGAGGTGCCGGTGAAGTCGTCCCCGGAGTAGCCGATGACCTGGTAGCCGGGGGCCGGCCGGAGGGAGGAGATGCTGCCCGCGCCCAGCCCGGCCGAGGTGAGGTCGGCCGTGGTGTAGTCGCCGACGGTGAGTACGGCCGAGTTGCCGCTGTAGTCGACGTCCGTGGAGGCGAGGGTGCCCGCGAGCGGCCGCAGGCCCGGGATCGTGCCGGAGAAGGCGAGCTTCAGGACGTAGGCGTTGGCGTTGTACGGGGCCGAGGACGGCAGGGTGACCGTGAGGCCGGACGAGTTCTGGGCCGGCGTGGGCAGGTCGATGTAGGTGCCGGCGGTGGTGCCGAGGAGCTTCACCGAGGTCAGCGACGAGAGGTTGATCCGGTCCGGGCTGAGCGTCTTGATCGTCAGTGAGCTGGCCGGCCAGCCGAGGACGGTGGCGTACAGGACGGTGCCTGCCTTGTCGCGGGTGAAGCGGATGTCCTGCGGCGTGCCGGCGTGCGGGGTGGTGAAGGCGCCGCCGCCCATCTTCGTCGGGCCCTCGCCGTACGCCGTCCAGGCGCGGGTCGAGTACACCGACTCGCCGAAGCGCTTCAGGTGGTCTCCGATACCGAGCAGGATGTCCTTCTGCGCCTGGGGGATGGTGCCGTCGGCCATCGGCGCGATGTTCAGCAGCATGTTGCCGTTCTTGCTGACCCGGTCGATGAACGAGTGCAGCATCTGCTGGATGGTGTAGTAGCCGATGCCCTGGGTGTAGCACCAGCTGCTGCTGGAGATGCTGTCGTCGGTCAGCCAGTACGGGGAGGTCAGGTCTCCCGGACCGCCGCGCTCGTAGTCGAAGACCTCGCCCTTGCCGTTCATGCCGTCCTTGTAGGTGGCGACGACCTCACGGCCCCAGCTGTTGGCCTGGTTGTAGTAGTACGCCAGGAAGTTCAGGCGCTGTGTCTCGTCCACGGCGTCCAGCTTGAAGTCCTGCCACAGGATGTCGGGCTGGCTGCGGTCTATGACCTCCTTGAGCTTGTCGAACCAGAGCTGGTTCTCCGCGGCCGGGCCCAGTTGTCCGTAGAGCTTCTTGAGGCTGGGGTCCGTCTGGGCGGGGACGAACTCGTAGAAGCCGTTGAAGTGGTACGCGTGGTGCATGGCCACCAGCAGCTTGAGGCCCTTGGCGCGGATGGCCGTGGAGAAGAGCCGCAGCAGGTCGAGCCCCGGGCCCTTCTTCACCGAGTTCCACTCGTTGACCTGGCTGTCCCACATGGAGAAGCCGTCATGGTGCTCGGCGACCGGGCCGGCGAACCTGGCGCCGGCGTCGACGAACAACTGCACCCACTCGTCGGGGTCGAACTTCCCGCCCGCCGACTGCAGTTTCGGCGCGAACTTCACGAAGTCGCCCGCCAGGTCCTTTGCCCCGTTGATGAAGTCGTGGTACGGCCATGCCGATGGCTGGCCGTAGGTCGCGATGTGGTGCTGGTTGGCGTTGCTGCCCGCCTGGTACATGTTGCGCGGGTACCACTCGTTGTCGTAGGCGGGGACGCTGAAGACGCCCCAGTGGAAGTAGATCCCGAACTTCGCGTCCCGGAACCACTCCGGGGCCGGCGGGTGCTGGTCGACCGAGCTCCAGTCGGGCGTATACGTGCTGGGTGCGGCCCGGGCGATGCCGGCATCGAACACGCCTCCGGCAACGGCCGCCGCGGCGACGCAGGTGGCACCGGCCAGGAAGTGGCGTCTGTTGATCGAACTCGACATGGAGACATCCCTGGTGCAGAGGGGGCAGAGGAGTGCAGGGCGCCGCTTGTTACGCATGAAGGTCGGCCATGTCTCCCTGGGATGTCAACCGGTGTGCAGGGATGAAAAGCGCCGATCGGTCAGAGAGTTGGCTTTATTTGGTGCCGGTCTGATGCGGTTTGCGACTGACCAGACATGGAATGTCTGTCAGGGCTACATGGCTGATCTGGATCGGTCAAACGCGAGGATTGATGGGATGGGTCTTGCCCCCTTGGCGCCGAGGTTGAAATCTCGGATGGGCTGTGAGCTGACATTTTGATACTCATTCGATCGTGGGGTAGACAGGGTGGCGAGGGCGCGCCTATAAACATCCCATCTCTTTCGGCACGGCGATACGCAGATGTCGTCGAGGCGAAACATCTCCCGCTACGGGACCGGCGCGAGGAAGCACCGATGAGAGTCAGAACCGCCCTCTGTTCAGCCGTCTCCGTCCTGTCCGCCCTGACGTTGCTCAGCGCCTGCAGCAGTGGCTCCGGCACCGGGGCCGGCGGCGCGCCGCTGGTCGGCGTCGACTACCCGCGCTCCGACACCGACTTCTGGAACTCCTACATCAAGTACACGCCCCAGTACGGCAAGCAGCTTGGCCTGGACCTGAAGACGACCAACTCGCAGAACGACGTCGCCAAACTCACCGCCAACGCACAGACGTTCATCAGTCAGGGCGTCAAGGGTCTCGCGATGGCCCCGCAGGACACCGCCGCCATCGCGCCCACCCTCGCGCAGCTGGAGGCGAAGAAGATCCCCGTCGTCACGGTCGACACCCGCCCCGACACCGGCAAGGTCTACATGGTCGTACGCGCCGACAACCGCGCCTACGGCGAGAAGGCCTGCCAGTACCTCGGCGCGAAGCTCGGCGGCAAGGGCAAGGTCGTCATGCTGGAGGGCGACCTCTCTTCCATCAACGGCCGCGACCGCACCGAGGCGTTCAACAACTGCATGAAGAAGAACTACCCGGACATCAAGGTGTTCGGCGAGGCCACCAACTGGGACGGCGCGGTCGCCGCCCAGAAGCTGCAGACCGACCTGACGGCCAACCCGGACATCAAGGGCGTCTACATGGAGGCCAGCTTCGCGCTGTCCGGCACGCTCCAAGTCCTGAAGCAGAAAGGCCTGTTGGTGGGCCCGAAGGACACGAAGCACGTGTTCGTCGTGTCCAACGACGGCATCCCCGAGGAGCTCAAGTCCATCGCCGCGGGCAAGATCGACGCCACGGTCTCGCAGCCGGCCGACCTCTACGCCAAGTACGCCCTGTACTACGTCAAGGCCGCGATCGACGGGAAGACGTTCAAGCCCGGCAAGACCGACCACGACAGCACCATCATCCAGGTCCGCGACGGCGTACTCGAGGACCAGCTCCCCGCCCCGCTCGTCACCGCCGACGGAGGCACCTACGGCGGCGTGCCCAGCGTCAAGAGCGACGACAAGGCGCTGTGGGGCAACAACCTCGGCTGATTCCTCTGACTTCTCATCGGGACGCATCGGTGATTCCACATCAGTGACGCAACGGCGCACGAGGACAAGGAGGTTGAGATGAGCGACGGGGAGCGAGCAGTCACCCCCGCGCCCGCCCAGGCGGACGGCGGGCGGTCCCCCTCGGGCCCGCCCGTCGTCGAGGCGACGGGCATAGTCAAACGATTCGGTCCGACGGTGGCCCTGAACGGCGCCCGGATCACCGTCCGGCCCGGCGAGACCCACGCGCTGGTCGGCCGCAACGGAGCCGGCAAGTCGACCCTGGTGTCGGTCCTCACCGGCCTTCAGGCCCCCGACGAGGGAAGGGTGACCTTCGGCGGCGAGCCGGCCCCCCGGCCCAGCGACCGTGACGCCTGGCGGCAACGCGTGGCCTGCGTCTACCAGAAGTCGACGATCATCCCCGCACTGACCGTCGCCGAGAACCTCTTCCTGAACCGGCACGACCACGGACAGAGCCGGCTCATCAGCTGGCAGGCCACCCGTCGCCGCGCGCAGGACCTGCTGTCGACCTGGTCGGTGGACGTCGACCCGCAGACTCCGGCCGGTGATCTGAGCGTCGAGCAGCGGCAGTTCGTCGAGATCGCCCGCGCGCTGTCCTTCGGGGCCCGGTTCATCATCCTCGACGAGCCGACCGCCCAACTCGACGGGGCGGCCATCAACCGCCTCTTCGGCCGCATCCGCGACCTGCAACGCCAGGGCGTGACCTTCCTGTTCATCAGCCACCATCTCCAGGAGATCTACGAGATCTGCGACATGGTGACGGTGTTCCGCGACGCCCGGCACATCGTGACCGCACCCGTCGCGGACCTTCCCCGCGCCGACCTGGTCGCCGCCATGACCGGCGAGGCGGCGGCCGACCGGCGCGAGGAACGCACGAGAGTCCTCGCCCACGCTGCCACGGCCGCACTGAGCGTCCGCGCTCTGCGGGGCGACGCCTACGACGACGTCAGCTTCCAGATCGCGGCCGGCGAGATCGTCGGCCTCGCGGGTGCCGCCGGCAGCGGTCGTACCGAGGTCGCCGAGACCGTCGTAGGACTTCGGGCGGCAGCGGCGGGTGAGGTGGAGATCGCCGGGAGGCGGCCCCGGCCGGGAAGCGTGCCCGCCGCGCTCGCCGCAGGTGCCGGGTTCGTCCCCCAGGACCGGCACCACCAGGGCTTCGTTCCCGACATGTCGATCGCGGACAACGCCACCCTGTCCGTTCCCCGCCGGCTCGGCCAGGGCGGGTTCCTCAGCCGCAGCCGCCGCGACCGGCTCGCCGAGGGCCTGATCGAGAACCTCGCGATCAAGACTCCCGGTCCCGAACTGCCGGTCTCCGCACTGTCCGGAGGCAACCAGCAGAAGGTCGTCATGGCCCGCGCCCTCGCCGACGACCCCCGGCTGCTGGTCCTGATCAACCCGACCGCGGGCGTGGACGTGCGCTCCAAGGAGTTCCTCCTCGGCAAGGTCGAGGAGACCGCGGCCACCGGCACCGGAGTGCTCATCGCCTCCGACGAACTCGACGACCTGCACATGTGCGACCGGGTCCTGGTGATGTTCCAGGGCCGTGTGACCTCGGAGATCGCCCGCGGCTGGCACGACCACGACCTCGTGGCCGCGATGGAAGGAGTGGACCTGCATGCCTGATGCGATGCCTGAAACCGTCCTCGCGGACACCGCCGCCGCCAAGGGCACGGAGCCGGTGCCCAGGCGGACCGCGCTGCTCGGCGGCCGGATACCCCTGGCCCGGCTGCGCGACCTCGCGCTCGTCCCGGCCATCGTGGTCATCGCGATCGTCGGCCAGGTCGTCAACCCGGTCTTCCTGCAGGCCGACAACCTCCTCAACGTCCTTCAGACCATGTCCGAGATGGCCCTGCTGGTCCTCGCCCAGACGATGATCCTGATCGTCAAGAAGATGGACCTGTCGCTGGAGTCCACCATGGGCCTCGCCCCCGGCGTCGCGGCCTGGCTGGTCGTGCCGGTCGGCGCGGGCCACGGACTCGGACTGCTCCCCGGCGCGTGGTCCGTTCCCGTCACCCTGGCCGTGGGCGCGCTCGTCGGCGTGATCAACGCCCTGCTGATCATCCGCTTCGGCCTCAACGGCTTCATCGTCACCCTCGGCATGCTGATCGTCCTGCGCGGCGTCCTCACCGGCATCTCCGGCGGCCAGACCTTCTTCCAGCTGCCGCAGTCGATGCTCTACCTCGGCACCGCCGAATGGTTCGGGATGCCCGCGTCCATCTGGGTGTGCCTGGTGCTGTTCACCGTCGCGATCGTGGTGCTCGGCTGGACCAGCTTCGGCCGCTCGCTGTACGCCATCGGCGGCAACGTCGACGCCGCGAAGGCGGCCGGCATCCGTACCGACCGGGTGCTGTGGATCGTCATCGTCACCGGCAGCGTCCTCGCCGCCCTCGCCGGACTGATGCTCTCCGGACGCCTGGCCTCGGTCGCCTCGGCACAGGGCAACGGCTACATCTTCACCGTCTTCGCCGCCGCCGTCATCGGAGGGATCAGCCTGAACGGCGGCAAGGGCACCATGTTCGGGGCGTTCAGCGGCATCCTGCTGCTCTTCATGATCCAGAACGTGCTCACGCTGGCCGGCGTCCCCGCCCAGTGGATCGGTGCCCTCAACGGCCTGATCATCCTGGTCGCCCTGACCATCTCGCGCATCACCGGCGGCAAGGTCCAGGAGTGAGCCCGGCGGCCGTCCAGGCCGCCCGGCACCCTCCGCCGCACCCCCGTCTCGCCGCAAGGGGCCGTATCGCCCCCGCACTTCACAGGAGTCGCCGCCATGTCATCCGCCCTGTCCGCTTCCGCGTCCGCTGCCCGTATCACCGCCCTGGACGTGCTGGACGTGCGGTTCCCGACGTCAGAGCACCTCGACGGGTCGGACGCGATGAACCCCGAACCCGACTACTCCGCCGCCTACGTCGTCCTGCGCACCGACGCCGGCGACGGCCTGGAGGGCCATGCCCTGGCCTTCACCACCGGCCGCGGCAACGACGTCCAGGCCGCAGCCATCGCCGCCCTCGCCCCACACGTGGTGGGCCTGTCGGTCGACGAAGTCTGCGCCGACCTCGGCACGTTCTCCCGCTCCCTCGTCCACGACCCGCAACTGCGCTGGCTGGGCCCGGAGAAGGGGGCCATCCACATGGCGACCGGCGCGGTCGTCAACGCCGCCTGGGACCTGGCCGCCAAGAGGGCCGGCAAGCCCGTGTGGCGCTTCCTCGGCGAGATGTCACCCGAGGACCTGGTCGCGCAGGTCGACTTCCGCTGGCTGTCCGACGCCCTCACCCCCGATGAGGCACTTGAGATCCTGCGCCGCGCCGAGCCCGGCCGCGAACAGCGCATCGGCCGCCTGCTCGACCAGGGCTACCCCGCCTACACCACCACCCCCGGCTGGCTCGGCTACTCCGACGAGAAGCTGGCCCGCCTGGCCCGCGAGGCCGTCGCCGACGGCTTCACCCAGATCAAGCTGAAGGTCGGCGCGGACCTGGAGGACGACATCCGGCGCATGCGCACCGCGCGCGAGACGGTCGGCGACTCCATCCGCATCGCGGTCGACGCCAACCAGAGATGGGACGTCCAAGCCGCGATCGACTGGATGAGCGCCCTGGCCCCCTACCAGCCGTACTGGATCGAGGAGCCCACCTCACCGGACGACATCCTCGGCCACGCCGCCGTGCGCAAGGCCGTCAGCCCCATCAAGGTCGCCACCGGCGAGCACATCGCCAACCGCGTCGTCTTCAAGCAGCTCCTCCAGGCCGGCGCGGTGGACATCGTGCAGATCGACTCCGCGCGGGTCGGCGGCGTCAACGAGAACATCGCGATCCTGCTCCTCGCCACGAAGTTCGGCGTCCCGGTCTGCCCGCACGCGGGTGGCGTGGGCCTGTGCGAGATGGTGCAGCACCTGTCGATGTTCGACTACGTAGCGGTCTCCGGCACGACCGAGGACCGTGTCATCGAGTACGTCGACCACCTGCACGAGCACTTCGTCGACCCGGTGCGCATCGTCGACGGCCACTACCTCGCGCCGACACTGCCCGGGCTGAGCGCACAGATGCACCCCGAGTCCCTCAAGGAGTACGCCTACCCCGACGGCCCCGTCTGGACCGCTCGTGTCTGACGCCCAGGGACTTGTCGACGCCCACCACCACGTCTGGGACCTGGACGTCCGGCCGCAGCCCTGGCTGGACGAGCCCGCGCACGAGCCGATCCGCCGCAGCTTCAGCTCGCACGCTTTGCGATCGTCCGCGACCCGGCCGATCGCCGGACGACGACTGACGAGCACGGTGGTCGTCCAGTGCATCGCGTCCGTTCCCGAGACCCGCGACCTCCTCGCCCTGGCCGACAGCGACCCGCTGATCAGTGCCGTGGTCGGCTGGGCGGACCTGACGTCCCCCACGATCGGCGACGTACTCGACGACCTGCGCACCGGGCACGGGGGCCGGTACCTGCGGGCCCTACGCCACCTCGTGCAGGGCGAGTCCGATCCGCACTGGCTCCATCGGCCGGACGTGGAACGGGGGTTGGCAGCGGTCGGGGAGCGCGGGCTCGGATACGACGTGCTGATCCGCAGCCACCAGCTCCCGCAGGCGATCCGTCTCGCGGAACGCCTCCCCGAGCTGCCGATCGTCCTGGACCACGCCGGCAAGCCGCCGCTCGCCAGGCAGGATCTCACCGACTGGACCCGGCTGGTGCGCGCACTGGCCAGGCATCCCCAGGTCCGCTGCAAGGTGTCGGGTCTGATCACAGAGGCCGACCACGAGAAGTGGACCATCGACGACATCCGCCCCGTGTGGGACGTGCTGCTCTCCGCCTTCGGTCCCCACCGGCTGATGTTCGGCTCCGACTGGCCGGTCTGCCTCCTCGCCGGCGGATGGAACCGCTGGGCCGCAACCGTCGGGGAACTCCTGGACGGCTGCTCCGGCACCGAGATCCACGCGGTGCTCGCCGGCACCGCGACCGCCTTCTACCACCTGCCCCCTGCCCCCACGAAGGAGGGCACACCGTGCTCCTGACGGAACTGCTGCACCCCGGGATCCTCGAATCCCTGGCCGGAGCCGGGCACGGATCGCGTGTCCTGCTCGCGGACGGCCACTACCCCGCGAGCACCGCCACCGGCGAGCGCGCCCGGACCGTCCACCTCAACCTGGCCCCCGGCCTGCTCGACGTCACCACCGTGCTCGACGTCCTGCTGCGCGCCCTGCCTGTCGAGGCGGCCCACGTCATGGTGCCGCCCGAGGGCGAACCGGAACCGCCCGCCATCGCCGAGTACCGCGCGATGCTGGCGCCCCTCCCGGTCGACACGCTCGGCCGCTTCGAGTTCTACGACGCCGCCCGCTCGCCCGACCTGGCGCTGGCGATCGTCACCGCCGACACCCGTACCTACGCCAACCTGCTGCTGACCATCGGCGTACGCGCTGAAGGGACCCTGACGACACGATGACTCTCGCCGTCCGTTACACATCCGCCCGCACGCTGGACACGGCTTCCGCGATCGGTGCGCCACCCGGTCCGGGTGAGGTGGAGCTGGCTCCCGCCTACGTCGGTATCTGCGGTACCGATCTGCACATCTTCCACGGGGACATGGACGCCCGGGTCCAGACGCCCGCCGTTCTGGGGCACGAGATGTCCGGCCGGGTCGTGCGGGTCGGGACGGGCGTGGAAGGCTGGCGGGCCGGTGACGCGGTCACCGTGATGCCGCTGCGCTGGGACGGCACCTGCCCGGCCTGCCGCGCCGGACATCAGCACATCTGCCAGCACCTGGACTTCATCGGCATCGACTCCCCGGGCGCGATGCAGCAGCGCTGGACGGTGCCCGCCTCCACGCTGATCCGGCTTCCGGACTCCCTCGCCCTGGACCGGGCCGCGCTCGTCGAGCCGACGGCGGTGGCCGTGCACGACGTGGGCCGGGCGAAGGTCGCCGAGGGCGAGAAGGCCGTGGTGGTCGGTGGCGGGCCGGTCGGAGTGCTGATCGCGTTGGTCGCACGGGCCGCGGGTGCCGAGGTGCGGGTGGTGGAGCCGAGCGCCCACCGTCGGCTGCTGGCCGAGGAGTTGGGGCTGACCGTCTGGGACCCGGCCGCGGACGGCATCGGCGCCCTGGCCGGCGAGTGGACGCAGGACGCGGGCGCGGATGTCGCCTTCGAGGTGTCCGGCGCGGCGGGCGGCGTGGACACGGCCGTCGACGTGCTGGGCGTACGCGGCCGTCTCTGCCTCGTCGCCATCCACCCCCGCCCCCGCGAGGTGAACCTGCACCGCTTCTTCTGGCGCGAACTCACCCTGGTGGGCGCCCGGTTGTACGACCGTGGCGACTTCGAGCGCGCGGTGACCCTGGTCGCGGACGGCACGATCCCGGCCGAGCGCCTCATCAGCAAGGTCGTCCCCCTCACGCAGGCGCCGGCCGCGTTCGAGGCCCTGGAGGGCGGCGGTGACGTGATGAAGATCCTCGTGGACTGCACCGACGACACCGAGGGAGCGGCCGCATGACCGCCTTCGACCTCACCGGGAGGCTCGCTGCCGTCACCGGGGCCCGGCGCGGTATCGGCAGGGCCATGGCCCGCGCGCTGGCCGGGGCCGGTGCGGACGTCATCGGGGTGAGCGCCGCGCTGGAGGAGTCCGGCAGTGCGGTGGAGAAGGACGTGCACGCCGCGGGCCGTTCCTTCGAGGCGATCCGGACCGACTTCGCCGACCCCGCCGCCGTACGAGCCCTGGGCGCGGACCTCGCCGGACGCGAGCGCCCGGTGGACATCCTGGTCAACAACGCGGGCACGATCCGCCGTACTCCGGCTGCCGAACACACTGACACCGACTGGGAGTTGGTGCTGCAGGTCAACCTCAACGCGCAGTTCGCGCTGACCCGGGCGGTCGGCGGCGCGATGGTGGCCCGCGGCGAAGGGAAGGTCATCTTCACGGCGTCGCTGCTGAGTTTCCAGGGCGGCATCACCGTGCCCGGATACACGGCCGCCAAGCACGGCATCGCCGGTCTGACCAAGGCCCTGGCCAACGAGTGGGCCCCGCACGGGGTGAACGTCAACGCCCTCGCGCCCGGCTACATCGCCACCGACAACACCCAGGCCCTGCAGGACGACCCGGTGCGCAGCAGGGCGATCCTGGACCGGATCCCGGCCGGCCGCTGGGGTGACGCCGACGACCTGGCCGGCGCCACGGTGTTCCTCGCCTCGGACGCCGCCGCCTACATCCACGGCGTCGTCCTGCCCGTCGACGGCGGGTGGCTCGGCCGATGAGCGGCCCCGACCCGGCCACCGCACTGGCCGGGGCCCGTCTCCTGCCCGTACTGACCGTGCCGTCCGCGGCCGGCGCAGGCCCACTCGCCGACGCGCTCACCGCGGGCGGGGCACGGTGTGCCGAGGTCACCTTCCGCACACCGGACGCCGAGCAGGTGCTCAAGACGATGGCCGCGCATGGCGGGCTCACCGTCGGCGCCGGCACGGTTCGCACGCCCGAGCAGGCGGAGCGGGCGGTGGCGGCCGGGGCCCGCTTCGTGGTGTGTCCCGGCTTCGACGAGGAGGTCGTCGCGAAGTGCCGCGAGCTGGGAGTGCCCGTGGTGCCCGGTATCGCCACGGCCACCGAGCTGATGCACGCCCTGAAGGCGGGCCTCGACACCGTCAAGCTCTTCCCCGCCGAGCCGCTCGGCGGCCTGCGGACGCTGCGGGCGCTCGCGGCGCCCTTCCCCGGGACGCGCTTCGTGCCGACCGGCGGGATCGACGCCTCCCGCCTGGCGGCCTACCTCGCCGACCCGGCGGTCCTCGCGGTCGGCGGCAGCTGGATGGCCAGGGCCGCCCACCTGGAGCGAGGCGACTACGAGGAGATCCGCCGACTGACCGCCGAGGCGGTGGAGAGGAGCACGACGTGATCGACGTGGTGGCCCTCGGCGAGGTGATGCTGCGCTTCGACCCGGGCGAGGGACGGATCCGCACCGCCCGCTCCTTCCAGGTCTGGGAGGGCGGCGGAGAGTACAACGTGGTACGCGGACTGCGCCGCTGCTTCGGGCTGCGCACAGCCGTCGTGACCGCCCTCGCCGACAACGAGGTGGGCCGGCTCGTCGAGGACCTGATCCTCCAGGGCGGCGTCGACACCTCGCTGATCCGCTGGGTGCCCGACGACGGTATCGGCCGCACCGTCCGCAACGGCCTCAACTTCGTCGAACGCGGCTACGGCATCCGCGGCGCGCTGGGCGTCAGCGACCGCGCGCACACCGCCGTCTCCCAGCTGCGCAAAGGTGACGTCGACTGGGACGCGGTGTTCTCGTCCGGCGTGCGCTGGTTCCACACCGGCGGCATCTTCGCGGGCTTGTCCGACACCACGGTGGACGTCGCCGACGAGGCCATGGCCGCGGCCCGCCGCCACGGTGTCACCGTCTCCTACGACCCCAACCACCGCCCCAGCCTCTGGGCCGGCCGGGGCGGCGCCGACGCCGCCCGCGAGGCCGACCTGCGGCTCGCTCGGCACGCCGACGTCGTGGTGGGCGCCCTGGGCCTGGCCGGGACGTACCCGGGACAGGCGCGCATCGAGGGCGACGAACTGGCGGACGCCCTCGCCGAGGTGGCCGACCTGCTGCCCGCGGCGAGCGTACTGGCGACGACCCTGCGCGGCGTACCGTCGGCCGGAGTCAACGACTGGTCCTCGGCCGCCTGGTCCGTCGAAACCGGCTTCATCGCCGGCCCCCGGATGCCCGGCCTGCAGGTCCTGGACCGCATCGGCTCCGGCGACGCCTTCGCCGCCGGGCTGATCCACGGACTGCTCGACGACGCCGGCCTGGAGCGGGCCCTGGCCTACGGCACCGCCCACGGCGCGCTCACCATGACCACGCCCGGAGACGTCTCCATGGCCTCGCTCGCCGAGGTCGAGGCGCTCATCGCGGGCGGGTCGCCCCACGTCAGACGTTGACCGGCGCCCGTCGCCCGTATCCCAGGAGCACGTCTTGCACCAGCGGAAGATCCAGAACACGTCCGTCTCACTCACCGAGCTCGGCTTCGGGGCATCCGTGATCGGCAACCTCTACCGCGTCACCCCGGCCGCCGACGCGACCGCCGCCGTGGATGCCGCCTGGGGGGCAGGCCTGAGGTATTTCGATACGGCACCGCACTACGGCCTCGGCCTCTCCGAGCGCCGCCTGGGCGCCGCCCTGCGAGGTCGCCCGCGCGACGAGTACGTCATCTCCTCCAAGGTGGGCAGGTTGCTGGTGCCCAACGAGGAGCCACGCGGCGTCGACACCGAGGGCTTCGTCGTACGGGACGACGTGCGCCGGCAGTGGGACTTCAGCCGCGACGGCGTACTCCGCTCCATCGAGGACACACTGGAGCGCACCGGCCTGGACCGGCTGGACATCGTCTACCTGCACGATCCGGACGACCACTGGCCGCAGGCCGCCCTGGAGGCCATGCCCACGCTCGCCGAACTGCGGGACCAGGGTGTGATCGGAGCGATCGGCGCCGGCATGAACCAGTCGGCGATGCTCGCCCGCTTCCTGCGCGAGACGGCCGCCGACGTGGTGATGCTCGCCGGCCGCTACACGCTCCTGGACCAGTCGGCGCTGGACGACGTCCTGCCCGCCGCGCGGGAACTCGGCAAGAGCGTGGTGGCGGTGGGCGTGTTCAACTCGGGACTGCTCTCCCGTGACCGGCCCGCCGAGGGCATGAAGTACGACTATCGGGACGCCCCGCCGGCTGTGGTCGTCCGCGCCCGGGCGATCGCCGAGGTCTGCGAGGCGCACGGGACCAGCCTGCCCGCCGCCGCGATCGCCTTCCCGTACACGCATCCCAGTATCGTCAACGTCACCCTCGGCATGCGGACTCCGGCACAGGTCGGACGAAACGTGGAACTCCATGGTCAGCGCGTCCCGGAGGGCCTCTGGGACGATCTGCGCGCGCAGGGGCTGATCAGGCCGGACGTCCCCGCGGGGCACAGTGGGGGAGGGATGTGCGATGTCTCTGACGGACAAGGCCATCGAGCAGATCCGTGAGCTGATCCGGACCGGCGCGCTGCCTCCGGGCTTCGAAACTCCCACCAGGGGCGGACCTGGCCGCGCAGCTGGGCCCGTCCCGCAACCTTGCCCGCGAAGCGGTCAAGGTACTGGCCGTGGCGCGGGTCCTGGAGGTCGGGCGCGGCGACGGCACCTATGTGACCAGCCTGCAGCCGAGTCTGCTCTTGGGGGGCTCGGCGGTGCGGTGGAGCTGCTGCAGGGCGACTCGGTCGCCCTGCAGGCCCTCATGGAGGTACGGCGGCTCCTCGAACCGATGGCCACGGCCCTTGCCGCGACGCGGATTACCGATGGGCAACTGGCCGAGGTGGCGCGGCACTTGGACGCCATGCGTGACCCTCCCCTCGGGCGAACCCCTCCCCTTCGGGACGGCAGCGGGGAAGTGACGTGCGGGCGCCGGGACGGCTCGGGGTGGGCTGTCGGTGTGCCGGATACCGACGCCTGTCGCGTCTTGTCGTCACGCGCGGAGTACGCGCCCCCGCTCTGGTGCTCTCCAACCCGACGGGATCCGGTAACGGATCATCGCGACCGAACTGCGTGGGCGGCGGAGTTCGTCATGTGTACCCCAACGCCCTGTCACGGCTTGCGGTTAAGGCGTTAATCACTCAACGTGCCGGGCGACGGCAGCCGGGACGGGCCGCCGGGTGAGGAGCGAGCAGATGCCAGATGCCTTCGACGGCGCCTCTGAAGGGCCCGCGCGCGGCCCGCTGCACCGACGGACGCTCCTTGCATCGGCGGCCGTCCGACCCCCGGTGGGCAGGGAAACAGGCATACGCCCTCGCTTCGGCCTGCCCGTATTGCCACTTCACAGGTCATCCGCGAGAAGTTCAACTTCCGCGCCCCGTGGCAAGCCGGTATGCAAGCCATGATCAATCCCAAATAAGCTTCTTCGAGCACGACGTGGATGTGGGTGATGCACGGCCTCACCCAGGCCGGGGGACGTCCGAAGCCGCAGACGATTCGACAGGGAGATGACGATGAGCGTTCTGGACGGGATCCTTGAGGGAGTTCGCCAGGACTTGGAAGAGCGTAAGCATGCGACGCCGTTGGCGGAGCTGCGCTCCCGGGCTGCGGACGCGGCACCCGCGCTCGACCCGCTGCCCGGTTTCCGGGCGCCTGGGGTGTCCGTCATCGCCGAGGTGAAGCGAAAGAGCCCCAGCAAGGGGGCGCTGGCGGACATCCCCGACCCCGCCTCCCTCGCGGCCCAGTACGCGGCGGGCGGTGCCGCTGCGATCAGCGTGCTCACCGAGCGCAGGCGTTTCGGCGGCTCTCTCGCCGATCTGGACGCCGTACGTGCCCGGGTCGACGTGCCCGTCCTGCGCAAGGATTTCATCGTCGACCCCTATCAGCTGTGGGAGGCCCGCGCGCACGGCGCCGATCTTGCGCTTCTCATGGTCGTGTCGCTAGACGACGGTCAGCTCACCGATCTGATGGGGCTGTGCAAGGAGTTGGGTCTCACGCCGCTGGTGGAGGCGCACACGGCCGACGAAGTGCGGCGCGCCGTCGCTGCGGGAGCCGAGCTCCTCGGCATCAACGCGCGGGACCTGACCACGCTGGACGTGGATCGCAATGTGTTCGCCGAGCTCGTGACGGCCATTCCGGAAGGCACCGTCAAGGTCGCGGAATCCGGAGTGACGGGCCCCAAGGATGTGGCGGAGTACCGCGGCTGGGGAGCCGACGTGGTGCTGGTCGGCGAGGCACTGGTCCGCTCGGGGGACCCGCGCACTGCCGTAAGCGAGTTCATCGAGGCGGCCGGGGTGTAACGGCGTGCGGCTCGGTCAGCGGCACGCCTGGAAACGCCCACCGGGATAGGAGACCGATCCGGCTCCACCTCCAGCTCCGGGTGCGGTGGAGGCCGGGGTCGCCCTCAGCCGTTCGCACCTACCCATCATCCGAGGAGCCACCTCATGACCGCTGCCTTCCACGTCCTGACCACCGGTTACGCCGACACACGGGTAGCCGGCACCGTCACCCTGCTCGTCGACGGCGAGACGGTCGCGGTCGTCGATCCCGGCATGGTCGCGGACCGCCGACTCATCCTGGACCCGCTCGCGGACCACGGACTGAACCCCGAAGACGTCACCGACGTGATCTTCAGCCACCACCACCCGGACCACACGCTGAACGCGGCCCTGTTCCCCCAGGCCCGCTTCCACGACCACATGGCGATCTACCAGAACGACATCTGGGAGGACCGCGATGCCGACGGATACCGGCTGTCGCCGTCGATCACGCTCATGACGACCCCCGGCCACACCGCCGAGGACGTCAGCACCCTGGTCACGGCCACCGAGGGCCTGGTGGTCCTGACCCATCTGTGGTGGACCGCCGAGGGGCCTGCCGACGACCCCTTCGCGCCCGACCGCGAGCAGCTGCGGGCGGCCAGGGAGAAAGTCCTGGCCCTCGGCCCGGCACTGATCGTGCCGGGACACGGGGCACCGTTCGTGCCGTCGGAGTCGACGCCCCTCTAGCCTGCGCCGCACCTTCGCCGCCCAGCCGTTGACCATCGGCTGACGCCGTCCCGCCCTCCTCCTTCCCGCACTGGTATCGACCCAGGGTGGACCAAGGGGGAGGGCGTATCCGTAACGGGCCTATTGCCGGTCTGCCGCGACTCCGATGCCGACCGCTGTGCGCGAGCACGAGCGCGAACCAGGCCTGGCGCGGGGCGGGGCACCGTGATGTGCCGTCCCATCATCCCGGTCGGGCTGGTGCTTGCGTACCAGAACGGCATGCTGTCGCGACCGCCGGATCGAAGGCGGGATCCGGCAGTGCGGCCCGCAGCACGTAGCCGGCCTCCTCCTGTCCCGCCGACCACACCACCATTGCCCCGGACAGGTACTGGAAGCGCACGCCCGTCTCGATGGCCTCCCGCAGCGTCTCCGCGGCCATCTGGGCGAACCCCAGGAGGCCTCAGGAGGTCAGGTGTTGCGCGGCACCCACCCGCAGGCCCAGGTGAGCGTCACCGGTGAGCTGCAGCGCACGCCGGACCACGGCACCGCCCTGACGGTAGGAGACCCGCAGCTCCGCCGAGCCCATCATCGTCTCGTCCAGCAAACGTTCGGCGGGGTGGTCGCCGAGGTGCTGCGGCTGGTTCCCGGCGACGGTGCGGGGGCGGGACCGTCGACATGGCGTTCCTTGTGACCGGGCGTTGCTCGCTGCGCGCACAGTAGAAGTGGTCCGACGCCATCCGCAGGGAAGTCCGCTGCTGTTCGCTGCCCAGCAGGCGGCCCCGCCGGTGCCAGGTCGCGCGGGCGGTCGCGGGCAGGGGAAGATCAAGTGGTGAACTCATCTGTGGCGGAGGCCGTCTCCGTCGTTCTGCTGCTGGCGGTGCTGGCGTGCGCCGTCGTTCGCCCGTTCGGGTGGCCGGAGGCGGTGGTCGCCGTCCCGGCTGCGGGCGTGGTGATCGCCACCGGGGCGCTCTCGCTGGGGCACGCCCGTGAGGAGGCCGAGCGGCTCGGGCCGGTGATCGGGTTCCTCGCGGCCGTCCTGGTCCTTGCCCAGCTGTGTGACGACGAGGGACTGTTCCACGCGTGCGGAGCGTGGATGGCCGGTAGTGCGGCGGGGAGCCCGCGCCGCCTTCTGGTGCAGGTATTCGCAGCCGCGTCGGTGATCACCGCGGTGCTCAGCCTGGACGCCACGATCGTGTTGCTGACGCCGGTGGTGTTCGCCACCGCCGCCCGGCTCGGCGCCCGGCCGAAACCGCACGTCTACGCCTGCACCCACCTGTCGAACACCGCGTCGCTGCTGCTGCCGGTCTCCAACCTCACCAACCTGCTCGCGTTCGCCGCCAGCGGGCTGAGCTTCACGCGCTTCGCGGCCCTGATGGCCTTGCCCTGGCTGGTGGCCATCGCCACCGAGTACGTGGTCTTCCGCCGGTTCTTCGCCACCGACCTGGACGCGGGCGCTCAGGCCCCGCGCACCGCCGGGCAACGCGAACTGCCGGTGTTCGCCCTGGTCACAGTGGCCGCCACGTTGGCCGGGTTCGTCCTCACCTCCATGGTGGACGTCAACCCCGCGTGGGCGGCCTTCGCCGGCGCCCTCGTGCTCGCCGTGCGGGCTCTGGCCCAGCGCCGTACCACGCCCGCCGCCATCGTGCGGGCCGCTGCGGTGCCGTTCCTCGCCTTCGTCCTGGCCCTGGGACTGGTGGTCCGCGCGGTCGTCGACAACGGGCTGGCGGCGGGGCTGGGACACCTGATCCCGGGCGGCACCGGACTGGCGGCGTTGTTCGGCATCGCAGCCCTGGCCGCGGTGCTGGCCAACCTCATCAACAACCTGCCCGCCGTGCTGGTGCTGCTGCCGCTGACCGCCCCGTCCGGTCCGGGCGCGGTCCTGGCAGTCCTGCTCGGGGTGAACATCGGCCCGAACCTCACCTACGCCGGCTCCCTGGCCACGCTGCTGTGGCGGCGCATCGTGCACGAACACGACAGCGACGTCGAACTCGGCGAGTTCACCCGGCTCGGTGTGTTCACCGTGCCTGCCGCCCTGGGACTGTCAGTGGTGGCACTGTGGACCTCGCTCACCCTCATCGGAGGCTGACCGTCATGAAAGTCATCGCCTGGATCACCGAGGGCACCTGGCCCGCCGGCATCGACGCCGCCCGCGCCCACGCGCCCGACGACGCCGACATCGTGCTGCTCCACGTCACCCCGGCCGACGTCCCGGGCGCGGCGCACGGAGCCTTCGCCGGTCTGCTCGGCCGCGGCCATGGTGAACGCGACCCCGGCACGCAGGTGGAGCAACTGGCCGCTGCCTCCGCCGAGACATTCCTGGCCGAGGCCGCACAGCGTCTTGGCCGCCCGTGCGCCCGAGTCGAGCGGACCGGCCGCGTCGAGCGGGAGGTCGTCGCCGCGGCCGAGGGCGCCGACCTGCTCATCCTCGCCCGCGACGGTGACCGCACCCATCTCGGGCCGCGCAGCCTCGGGCATGCCGGCCGGTTCATCGTCGACCACGCCCCGTGCCCTGTCCTGCTGGTGTGGCCCGAGCCCGCACCCGGCATCGACACCATCCCGGCCCCGCCACCCCACCCGCCGCACCATCGATAGCGGCAGGCACCCGGCACCGACATGGCTTGGCGGCCGGTCCGCAGGGAGGCCGCGCCTGGGAACTCCTCACCCCTCCCGGTGGCGAGGCTTCGCCGGAGCACCCCGTCGACGCCCCGCTGAACCGGTGACGGGTGACTCCGAGGCGTGCAGGTGTTCCCTCAGCCACTGCTCCGTGTTGTGGACGTGCAGGAGTGCGGCGGCCTGGCTCAGGAAGGCGTCGCGGGTGGAGAGGGCCGTGAAGATCGACTCGTGTTCGGCGAGTGTGCGGCCCGCGGCCTGGTCGTCGACCAGGCCGCGCCAGATCCGGGCACGCAGCGTACGGCCCGATATGCCTTCGAGGAGCGTGAGCAGCGAGTCGTTGCCCGTCGCGGAGATCACGGCCCGGTGGAAGGCCGCGTCGTGGGCGTTGAGCTGCTCGACGTCGTCACGGGCCTCGCGCATGGCGTCCAGATGGTGCTTGACCTCGGCCAGTTGGTCGTCGGAGATCCGGGTGGCGGCCAGCGCGGTGGCCGCCGGCTCCAGCAGCCTGCGGACCTCCATCAGGTCCAGCAGTGCGGCCGAGTCGCTCTGGAGGAGTTCTACGGCTCCGCCGAGGCCCTCGAACAGCAGGCTGGGCTCCAGACTGGTCACGTACGTTCCGTCGCCTCGCCGGACGTCCAGCACGCGTGCGACGGCCAGTGCCTTCACGGCCTCGCGGGCGAGGTTGCGGGACAGACCCAGCTGGGCTGCGAGGTCGGCCTCCGGCGGCAGCTTCGAGCCCGGGGGCAACGCGCCGCTGCGGATCAGCTCACGGATGTGCTCGATGGCCTTGTCGGTCAAAGACACCACGCACTCCTCCCGCGACCGGCACGCGCCGGCACGTCCGCCCTGGTCAGGCCCCGAGCGCGAAGGCCGGCCCACAGACCGTCGGGAACGGGCCGATGGTGAAGCTCCGCGTTCCGCTCGACCTGTTCGAGGTTTCGCATGCCCAGGGTGACGTTGATGATACTGGGATGCGTGCCGGGGAAGGCCATGGCCGCGGCGGGCAGTCTCGTCCCGTGCTCCGCGCGGACCTGGGCGACCTGCCGGGCGCACGACCCGCGCCGGCGGAGCCTCGCGCTAGTCGGCCCCGGCCCCGGTCCGGGACCAGGGCCGGGCTGTCACCGGGATGATGGATCGGACGTGGGTGGCGGGATCAGTGCCTGGCGAACTGGACCTGGGTCGGTTGCTCGACGTTCGGCCGTATCGCGATCCCGCTGATGGTCAGCTGCTCTCCGTAGATGTCCGTGAGTCTGATCGCGCTGCCGCAGCCGCGGCCGTCGGCGGAGACGAAGTAGTTGTAGTCGGTGCGGGGCAGCTGCCGCCAGCCGTTGCCGGTGCGGACCTCCAGCCGCGCGACGGGATTGCGGTGGCCGATCGCCTGGAGCGCGCACCAGTAGGGGCTGGAGCCGGTCTTGTACCGGACGGAGATCGTGTCGGACGTGCTGGGGCTCAGCAGGCTCCAGGTGATCGGTGTCCGGCCGACTTCGAGTGGGGCGAGCTTGGCGAACGCCTGCTGGCTGAGGTCGAGTTGACCAGGTGCGCAGGGAGCCGGGCATTCGTTGGTGATCCGGACCGTGATGGAGGCGCCGTTGTCCGCGCGGACGCGCACGTACGCGCCGCACGCCCTGGATGTCTCGTAGTCGGTGGTGTTCATCGCGGCGATCATGAGGTCGCTGCTCGGGCCGAACAGACAGGCGCCGTTTCCGTCGCCGGCCTCGTAGGCGGTGGCGACACCTCGGTAGGTGGCCCCGGGGCGGATCCGTCCCGTCGACGGCGCAGCGGCCTCGGTGGACGCCGTCCGCGAGGGCCGCGGGGTGGCGTTGGCCGATGGTCGTGCTGCCGTGGTGCTCGCACCAGCCGTCGGCGTCGAGGTGCCGGTCGCGGTCGCCGGCGTGGACGGGGTGTCCTTGTCGGCCGTGTTGCCGGCTCTCACCTGGGCGCTGGCGGCGGAAGTGGCCGCGGCAGGTGTCGCATCCGCCTTGCGGTCGGGAAGCAGCCCCATGAGCAGGTAGGCGAGAACGCCCGCGGCGGTCAGCCCCACTGTGGTGCCCAGCATCAGCCTCTGTCTGTGCCGGCGCTGTCGCGCGGCCTGCCTCGGTGTCTTCATGTCCGTCCGTTCGGAAGATCGAATCGATGGTGCACCGTTCAGTGGCCGCAGGCAGCGGAAAGGTTGCCGCCGATTTCCTACGGGGCCCGCTCCCGAAGACCCCGGTGGGCTGCCGCCGCCCCGCGCAGTGCGCGCAGCTCGTGCGCGAGCCGTGGCACGAAACCGGCGTTGGAACGCACGGGGCTTTCAGGCGTGTCACCAACGTCCCGGGACAGCACACCTGGGGCCGATGTCATGGCCGTGGTCGGCCTGACGCCGACCGCGAGGCCGACCGCCGAGTACCCGGACGCCACCCACCCGGTCCGCGGCCTGGTGACGGCTCACCGGGACTGGATCCGCACCCTCTTCCAGGACCTGCTCACCCGGCTCGGCCACACCGACCCCAAGTCGGCCGCCGGTGCGCTGCTGATGCTCTACGACGGCGCGATGGCAGCCGGCTACCTGGACGACTCGACGGCCGCCCACAAGACCCTGCTTGACGCGGTCCGACTGATCCGATCGGGAGGCTGACCCCATCGAGGGCGCGCGAAACACCGGCTCTCTCCTGGCCTACCCGCGCTCCCTGCGTGTCACAGTGTCGCCGATGGTGATCACCTCATCGCACCTGTCGCGCGAACGGGGCGACGGTGATCCGGTCGATCAGCGGTGCGTAACGGGAGCGGAGCAGGACGCCGGGGAAGGTGTCGGAGGCGTAGGTGGTCCCGTCGAAGTTCGGGAGTTCCTCGGAGCGGAAGGTGATCGTGTTCTGTCCCTTCTTGAGATTCACCGGGACGGTCAGCTCCCAGAAGTTGTTCTGATGGAAGCTGTGCGGGAAGCTCACGCGCTGCCTGTCACCGCCGTTGACGGTGAGGTCGGCGTGGCGGGCGAGTGGGTCCGGGTTGTAGTGGGTGGCTTCGGACTGCTCGGGGTTGGAGTAGCGGATGCGCAGTGCGTGCAGGCCGGCCCGGTCCGCGGCGATGGTGAACATCGCCGTGTTGCCGTTGCCCGGGTCGCCGCCGATGCCGGTGATCGCCGTGCCGTCGGTGGCCGGCGGGAGCGGGGTGAGCGTGGCCGAACCGGTGAGCTCGGCGTCCTGAGCCGTGTACGTACGTGCTTTGAGGGTGCCCTCGGTGGGTGTGACCGTGAGGCGGTCCACGAGGGTGGTGGCCGAACCTCCTGTCACCGTCACCTTGTTGAGGCCACCGGACAGGGAGACCGCCACGCTGTCGCCGGCCTTGTCCAGACGCAGGACATCGTGACCGTTGACGGCGACCCGGGCGCCCGAGCCGCCCAGGGTGTCGACCTTCAGGGTGGCCTCGCGGTCGGCGGGTGAGTAGACCCAGAACGTGGCGGTTGCCTGCTTCGGGAGCCGGGCCGCGCCCGAGCCGGTGGCGGGGAGCGTGCTGTGTTCCGCCAGGCCGTAGACGGGTTGCGCGCCGCCGCCCAGCCAGGCCAGTTCGCCCTCGTACACCTGCGTGGCGGCCGAAGGCTCGGGCAATGACAGGGTGAGGCGGTCGACGACGGCGTCGCCCTTGGTGGCGCGGGTGCCGTCCGCGCTCTTCGCAGCGAGTGTCAGGACGTGCTCGCCCTTGGTGAGGTGGACCTTGGTGCCGGTGTGGTCCCACACCACCCACTTGTAGCCGAGTGGCAGGTGAAGCTCCTGCTCGCTGTCCGCCTTGCCGTCCACCCGCAGGAAGACGTTGGTGGGGCCCTGCTCCTGCACCTCGTCGCAGGTGTTGAGGGAGTTGGCGAAGACGCTGAGGTCGTAGGTGCCGTCCTCGGGTACGTCCACCGTGAAGTCGAGCGTGAGGTCCGAGCCGGTGCGCAGGCCGCCCACGTCGTAGCCGCCGGAGGTGTAGAACTTCGACACGTCGCGCGGCGACCCCTCCGGGCCGTTCTTCGAGTAGCCGGACCCGGTGTGGGCGGCGTCCTGCGCCGCGTACGACCCCTCCCATCGCACGGGCGGTGACTGCGTGCTCTTCGCCTTCCCGGCGGGGCTGAGGACGATCTCGTACGCCGAGGACTCCTTCAGCGTCGGCAGCCCGCCGTCGCCGAACTCGACGAGGACCGTGCCGTCGTCACCGACCCGCAGGTTCGTCTCCGTGAGCAGCTTCGGGCCGGAGTTGTCGCCGATCTGGCCGCTCCACTCGATCTCCCTCACCCAGGCGTGCACGCGGTCCCCGAAGACCTTGTCCGGGACGCCCGCGAACGTGATGTGGCCCTTGCCGGTGGAGCCGCCGAAGATCAGCCGGGCCTGTCGCTTCGTCTCGTCCAGCGTGGCGACACCCTGCATGGTGTAGTTCTCGCCCGGGAACGGAGGGGTCACCTCGACCGTGTGTCCGCTCATCGAGGCGTACGAGTGCAGCAGCCACCACTGGCCGTTCCCCCGGTTCGACTGCACCGCGGAGTCGGAGAGGTTGCCGTCGACGTTCCAGTACGCGATGTCGGCATCCACCTTGGATTCCTCGATCGCGGACATCCACTGGATCATCTGGCCGGGGACGGAGGTGTGGTAGTTGAAGGCGTACTCGTTGATGTTGACCGGGAGCCGGGTTCCCTCCTTGGCGGTGCCCTTGAACAGTTCCCTTTCCCACGCCCGGTAGGTGGCGACGCTCCGGCGCACCGCCTCCGGGTGGCTCAGCTCGTGCCAGGTGATCACGTCCGGGAGGGTGCCCGACGCCAGGGCATGCGTGAGGAAGCCCTTCACCTGGTCGTACAGGACGCTGGTGTTGGGCCCGGCGATGCGGGCGCCGGGCATCCTCCCCTTGATGAGCTTGTGGACGTCGTCCCATGCTGCGAAGTAGGCATCCGGGTCGGCGAGCCAGCTGACCTTGTCGTAGCTCCACTCACCGGTGCCGAACATGTTGCCCTCGGGCTCGTTGAACGGCACGAAGACGATGTTGTCCTGGTACGGCTCCGGCAGCCGCAGGACCTGGTCGACCTGCTGGGCCAGCTTCTCCCTGTAGAGGTTGAGCTTTTCCTGCGGGGTGGCGCCCGGCCACTCGTAAGGGAAGCCGCGGTGGATGTCGGTCATGTAGATGTACACGTCGCCGTCGGTGGAGTCGGCCAGCGGTTTCACCACCTCCAGCGCGTCGGCACCGGGGTGCTGCGGGCCGTCCTGCGCCTTCGTCGAGACCGTACGCAGGCCCATGCCCTCGATGAGGTTGTTGGTGGGGACGCCCGGCCCGTACACGCCGTAGAGGGTCCCGGAGGCGCCGCCGTGGAACGCGCCGGTGTCCGAGTGCAGGCCGACGGTCAGTTCGCCCTCGCGGACCACGGTGACGGTCGCCTGCACGGCGCGCCCGGCCGCCGTTCCGGCAACGGTGAACCTGCCGGGGCGGGCGTACTTCCCGGGCGGAACGGCGTCCCAGGTGATCGGTGTGTCGCGGTCGTAGCCGTCGGAGAAGGAGGAGCGGATCGCGGCGGGGAGCGACGGGGCCGTCCCGGTCGTCGTACGGGCGTCGAAGGACACCTGCGAGAGCTGCTGGAGGGTCGGCACGTTGCCGACCATGCCGGCGACCTGCTCGGGGCTGAGCGCCGCGTGCCACACGGTGAAGTCGTCGATCGCGCCCCGGAACAGGGGGTCCTGGTGGAAGGACCTGCCGATGCAGCCGGCGGTCGTGGCCGAACTGCCCAGCAGGTCCTTGGCCTTGACGGTCGTCTCGGCGGAGGAGACCGCCACACCGTCGAGGTAGGTGGTGATCCGCCGGGCGGCGGTGTCGAGGGTGACGGTGAGCGTCCGCCAACCGTCGGCAGGGAGCGGCGCGTGACCGCAGACCTGCGCCTCCGCGCCCCCTCCACTTGTGGTCACCGCGGTGCGCAGCACACTGCCGTCGTACGGCGTCGTGAACAGGTAACGGGTGGTGTCGGTGCCCAGGTCGAAGATCCGCTGCCAGGGCGACTTGTCACCGCCCCACTTCACACGGACGGAGACTGTCAAGTCGCTCGCGCTGTCCAGGATTTCGGGAGGCAGCAGCACGTACGCGCCGTCGGAGGTGGGTGCTCCGCCGGGCAGGGCCAGCGCCTTGCCACCGTCCGTGCCCGCGACGGACCGGGCTGTGGAGGCGTTGACCAGGGTCGCCGTGAGGCCGTTGCCGGAACTGTCGGCGATCTCGCCGGAGGCGAGGTCGCCCTGGTCGAAGGTGTAGTGGGCGGCGGGCTGGGGCGCCTCGGCCGCCTTTGCGGGGACGGCCGGGGCGGCCGGCAGGCCCGCGCCGGGAGTCGGTGTCACGGCGCCCGGCACGCGGCACCGGGCGGATCCGTCAGCGGAATGCATGGATCGCGTCCTCAATCCTTCAGTACCGGTATACGTCGAACCGTCAGATCATCTACGCCACACCTTGTCGAACCGGTTCGGCGAAGCTAGCACCGGGCGACCTGGCCAGCAATCCCCTCGACGCGATCTACCGGCTCCGGATCCGACTCCGGCCCGGGATTACCGGATTGTGTCGAGGGTGTTGACAGGCCCTACGTGCGATTCCTACCTTCACTTCATGCGAACCGGTTCGACAATGCGGAATTCGCCTCTTCACCGTTCCCACCCCAGGCGCCCGGCGCTATGTTCCTCCCGGAGCAGCGAACCGGTTCGAGCAAGGAGTTCCCGTGAACATCGGTGAGATCGCCAAGCGGGCCGGTGTCTCGCGGAGCACCGTGTCGTACGCGCTGAGCGGCAAGCGCCCGGTGTCGGAGGAGACCCGCCGGAAGATCCAGCAGGTCGTCGACGAGCTGGGCTACCGGCCCAGCGCCAGCGCCCGCGCGCTGGCCAACGGCCGGACCAGCACGATCGGTCTGGTCTTCCCGCCGGCCGGGAACCACTACACGGGGATGCAGCTGGATTTCATCGGCAGTGTGGTGGAGGCCGCCGCGGCCTACGACTACGACGTGCTTCTGTCCCCGAGCGGTGTGGACAGCGACCGCTCCTTCCAGCGGCTGCTGGGCGAGCGGCGGGTCGACGGCGCGATCCTGATGGAGATCAGGCTGGAGGACGACCGGGTCGATCACCTGGCCGCGCTGGACTTCCCCTCCGTCGCCATCGGCCGCACCGCCCACCCGGAGGACGGCTGGTGGGTGGGCCTGGACCACACCGCGCTGGCGGCGGCGTGCGTGCACCACCTGGCGGATCTCGGCCATCGCCGGGTCGCCTTCGTCAACCGTCCCGAGCAGCTGCTCCGGGCCGGGTACGAGTCCGCGCACCGCGGCCTGGACGGCTTCACCAAGGCCGCGGCCGAGCGCGGGCTGACGGTGCGGACGTACTGCTGTGGGGACGACGCCGCGTCGGGCCAGGCATGCGTGGAGCAGATCCTGCGCGACGACCCGGCCACCACAGCCCTGGTCACGCTGAACGAGGCCGCTCTGGGCGGCCTCTACCGGGGGCTCGCCCAGGCCGGCCGCCATGTGCCGCGCGACTTCTCCGTCACCGGGGTGGTGGCCGGCCGGTGGGCGGAGACGGTGACCCCGCAGCTCACGGCGGCGGACGTACCGGCGGCGGAGATGGGCCGGCACGCCGTCGACCTGCTGGTGGAGCGGCTCGACCGTCCCGGCGCACCGCCCCGGCACCATCTCCTCACGCCGCCGATCTCTCTGCGAGCCAGCACCGGGCCCGCGGGAGTCACGCCCGCCGCGGACGCGGTGTCCGGCACGACGCCCTGACCGCACCCCCACGTAATCCCCTTTCAACCCTCGTCACACCATCGGGCGCTCGAACCGCTCAACGGTGCCGTTCGCCGTGCCCGTCTCTCCTCGTCACCCCGTGGCCCTGTTTCTGTCATGCCCAGAACAAAGGACTCGTAATGAACCACTCCTCCAGACAGCGTCGTCTGACCGCCGCAGCCCTGACCGCCCTGGCCGTGGCCGTCAGCGCCACCGCCTGTTCCTCCGGTTCGGGCAGCACGGACGCCAAGGGTGCCGGCAGCGGCACGTACACCGTCTGGGACCCGTACCCCCAGTTCGACAAGGGCTCGGCCTGGGCGAAGCTGCTGGACCGGTGCGGCACCGAGGCCGGGGTGAAGATCAAGCGGACCGCCTTCGACACCAGCGACCTGGGCAACAAGACGCTGCTGGCGGCGCAGCAGGGCAACTCGCCGGACGTCCTCATCGTGGACAACCCGGTGGTGTCGACCCTGGCCGAGGCGGGCGTGCTCACCACGACCGAGGACACCAGGCTGGACACCTCGAAGGTGGACCCCAACCTGCTCGCGGCCGGCCAGTCGGGCGGCAAGACGTACGGCACGCCGATCGGCGCCAACACCCTGGCCCTCTACTACAACAAGAAGGTGCTGAAGGAGACCGGGGTGGACATCGCCTCGGTCAAGGACTGGACGTCGCTGACGGCGGCGCTGGCGAAGGTCAAGAAGGCGGGCAAGAAGGGCGTCACGTTCTCGGCGATCGGCACGGAGGAGGGCAGTTTCCAGTTCCTGCCGTGGTTCTGGGGCGCGGGCGCAAAGCTGACCGGGCTCGACTCCGCGCAAGCCGTGTCCGCCCTGTCGCTGTGGACGGACTGGCTGAAGCAGGGCTACGCCCCCAACTCGGTGCTCAACAACACCCAGACCACCAGCTGGCAGGAGTTCGCCGGCGGCGACTACGCCTTCGCGGAGAACGGCACCTGGCAGCTCGCCAATGCGGGGAAGGCCGGGCTCGATTACGGGGTGCTGCCCATCCCCGCCGCCGCGGGGGGCAACGCGGCGGCCCCGACCGGCGGCGAGTTCGTCACCATCCCGGTCCAGGACGACACCGCCCGCTACACCACCTCCCGGAAGCTCACCACCTGCCTGACCAGCAACGGCAATGTCTACGACACCGACACCGCCCTGTCCTACGTGGCCCCCACCAGCGAGGTCCAGAACAAGCAGGTGGCGGCCAACGCCGCGCTGAAGCCATGGGTCGACGCGGTCAAGTCGGCCAAGGGGCGCACGAGTGACGGCCTGGGCACCAAGTACCCCAAGATCTCCGAGCAGATGTGGAAGGCCGTCCAGTCCGCCCTCAGCGGCTCCAAGTCGCCCAAGGACGCGCTCACTTCGGCGCAGGGCGCGGCCAAGTGAGGTGGGACCGATGAAACAGACCACCCATCCGCCGGACCACCGGGCCACGCGCGTCCGGGGCGGGGCGGCCACCGCCGCCCCGCCCCCGGCCCGCACCAGGACACGCCGCCGTCCGACCTCCCAGCAGTGGGCCGCCTGGGGATTCCTCGCCCCGGTGACCGTCTACCTCGCCCTCTTCTACGCCTATCCGCTCTACCGCAACCTCGACCTCAGTCTGCGCCACTACACCGTCCGCTCCTTCGTACAGGGCAACGCGCCCTTCACGGGCCTGAGGAACTACCAAACCGTCTTCGACGACCCGACCTTCGCCCCGGCCCTGGTCCACACGGCCGTCTTCACCGCCGTGTGCCTGGTCTTCCAGTACGCCATCGGCCTGGCCCTCGCGGTCTTCTTCAACCAGCACTTCCGGCTGTCGGCCACCCTGCGCGCCCTGTTCCTGGTGCCCTGGCTGCTGCCGCTCATCGTGTCGGCCTCCACCTGGTCGTGGATGCTCAACAGCGACTCCGGCGTCGTCAACGCCCTGGCGAGCGCCGTCGGCATCGCGCCGGTGAACTGGCTGACCTCACCGTCCTGGTCGCTGACCTCGGTGATCATCGCGAACATCTGGATCGGCGTCCCGTTCAACCTGGTCGTGCTCTACAGCGGCCTGCAGTCCATCCCCGCGAACCTGTACGAGGCCGCCGCCCTCGACGGGGCGAACGTCTGGCAGCGTTTCTGGCGCGTCACCTTCCCGCTGCTGCGCCCGGTGTCCGCGATCACCCTGCTGCTCGGGCTGGTCTACACGCTCAAGGTCTTCGACATCATCTGGATCATGACCAAGGGCGGCCCCGCGGACTCGTCCACCACCTTCGCCACCTGGTCCTACCAGCTCGGTTTCGGCAACCTCCTGCCCGCCTTCGGCCCGGGAGCGGCCGTCGGCAACCTGCTCGTGGTCGCCGCCCTCGTCTTCGGCCTGGTCTACGTCCGGGTCCAGCGGAAGCAGGCGCTGTCATGAACCGGAGCACCAGGCGAACGTGGTGGAAGACGACCGTCGGCGTTCTGCTGACCGCGATCATGCTCTTCCCGGTGTACTGGATGCTGAACGTGTCCTTGACCCGCGACCAGGACATGCGCAAGAGCCCACCCGATCTGCTCCCCGTGCACGCCACCCTGTCCGGCTACCGCACCGTCCTCGACGAGCAGTTGCCCTACCTCGGCACCAGCCTCGTCATCGGCCTGGGCACCGTCGTCCTGACCGTCGCCCTGTCCGCGCCCGCCGGCTACGCCCTGGCCAAGCTGCGCCCGCGCGGCGGCGGCATCCTGAGCTTCGTGCTGCTGGCCGCCCAGATGATCCCCGGCATCATCATGTCGATGGGCTTCTACGCCATCTACCTCCAGCTCGGCCTGCTCCAGTCCGTCCCCGGCCTCATCGTCGCCGACTCCACCCTGGCCGTCCCCTTCGGCGTCCTGATCTTCACGGCGTTCATGTCCGGTATCCCCGGCGAGCTGATCCAGGCCGCGCAGATGGACGGCGCAAGGGCCCTGCGGACCTTCTGGGCCGTGGTGCTGCCGATGAGCCGCAACGCCGTCGTCACGGTCTCCTTGTTCGCCTTCCTGTGGTCCTGGTCCGACTTCGTCTTCGCCAGCACCCTCGCGGGCGGCGGCGCCCACGAGCCGATCACGCTCGGCATCTACCACTACATCGGCAACAACAACCAGCAGTGGAACGCCATCATGGCGACCGCCGTCGTGGCCTCGCTGCCGACCGCCGTGATCCTCGTCCTCGCCCAGCGCTACGTCGCCGCCGGCGTGACCGCCGGCGCCGTCAAGGACTGAGCCCCTCCCTCCCGTCACGACCGCTCCGGCTGCACGCCAGTCGGCCGGTTCCCCCTGCCCGAGAAACGAGTCACACCACATGACCGCCGCCCCGACCGGCCCGGCCTTCTCCGTCCACGACATACCGTTCAGCACGTACGGCTCCTGGTTCGACATCTCGCCCGTGGTGGCGGAGAAGACGTACGCCGAGGACCTCCACCTCGTCTCGCACCAGAACGGCATGCACGGCGTCCTGCGCCTGGTCCCGCTGGACCCGGCGACGGGTGAGCGGGCCGAGGCCCGCGTCGAGGCGACACCGGGCCTGCTCAGCTGGACCGGCGAGGGCGGGCACGTCGACCTCGCCTACGAGTCGCCGGACACCGTGCGGCTGCGGGGGAGCGGCCTGGGCATCGGCGTCTTCGCCGCCACGCAGACCCTGACCCCGTTCAGCGGAACGTACTTCTTCCACGACCCGGCAGCGAACGGGCACGTGTTCACCTCGTACGAGACCGGACGCCGGTACCGCGTCACCGTGCTGTCCGGCGCCCTCGCCGACCCCACCGGAACCCAGGCCCTGGGCAGCGGCGACCGCGGACTCGCCGTCACCGCCGCGGCGGACGGGACCTGGGAGTTGGCGATCGAGGAACTCGGCACCTCTCGTCCGCCCTACGCGTCCTCGGCGCCCTTCGGCGAGATCGTGGAGGCCGCGAAGAGAGGGTTCAGGGACTTCGTCGAGGCCGTGGCCCCCTGGCGCTCGTCCGCCACCCCGGCCGCCGAGCTGGCCGCCTACGTCGTCTGGTCGGCGACCGTACGACCGACCGGTCTGGTCACCCGACCCGCCGTGCTGATGTCCAAGCACTGGATGGACAAGGTCTGGAGCTGGGACCACTGCTTCAACGCCCTTGCCTTGGCGCCCGGTTGTCCCGAACTGGCCCTGGACCAGTTCGCCCTGCCCTTCGACCACCAGGACGACAGCGGCGCCCTGCCCGACTCGGTCACCCACTCCGAGGTGCTCTACAACTTCGTCAAGCCACCCATCCATGGCTGGGCCTTCGGCCACCTGCGCCGCCGTCTGCCGACACCTCCCGGCGAGACCGAGCTGGCAGAGGTGTACGGCCGGTTGGAGCGCTGGACCGACTTCTGGCTCACCGCACGACGGGCCCCCGGCGCCGAACTGGCCCACTACCAGCACGGCAACGACAGCGGCTGGGACAACGCCACGACCTTCGACCCCGAGCGGGTGGTCGTCACCGCGGACCTGGCTGCCTTCCTCGTCCTCCAGCTACACGAACTCGCACAGTTGGCAGTGGAGTTGGGCAGGAACGACGAGGCTCGCCGGTGGACGCGGGCGGCCGAGGAGACCCAGACGGCACTGCTGGAGCAGCTCTGGAGCGGGGACAGATTCGTCGCCCAAGGCGTCGCCGGCGGGGACACCTGGAGCAGTTCAAGCCTCCTCGACCTGATGCCCATCGTGCTGGGCGAGCACCTGCCCGGCGAGGTCGCCGGCACGCTCGCCGACCACATCAAGGCCCATCTGACCCCGTACGGCCTCGCCACCGAACTGACCACCTCACCGCACTACCTCGCCGACGGCTACTGGCGCGGCCCGATCTGGGCCCCCGCCACCGTCCTCGTCGAGGACGGTCTGCGCCGCGCGGGCCACCACCGGCTGGCGGACGACATCAGCACACGCTTCCGTGCCCTGTGCGAGATCCACGGCTTCGCCGAGAACTTCGACGCCCTCACCGGCACGGGCCTGCGCGACCGCGCCTACACCTGGACCGCCAGCAGCTATCTCCTGCTGGCCGAAGCACACGCACACCGAGACAGCCACTGACCGGCTGCCTCCCCCAAGGCCCCCGGACCGTCCGGGGGTCGCCACACTCATGCAGGAGCCGCATCATGAAATCGCTCCGGATACACCCCAGCCCCACCACCCGCACCGGACGCCGAACGGTCCCCTCCGTCGCCGTCCTGCTGACCGCCCTGGCCGCGACGCTGGTGCCCGCAGCCCCGTCACAGGCCGCCGACACCGGCGTCACGGTGGACTTCGCGACAGCCGGAGGCGCGCCCACCTACCGCGCCTCCGGCATGATCTACGGGATGACCCCGGACGGGTCACTGCCGCAGGACCACTTCTTCAAGGACATCAAGTGGCACTTCATGCGGGCCGGCGGCGCCCAGCTCAACAGGGGAGGCTACGGCACGAGCCTCGCGGACTACCAGACCCGCTGGAACGCCACGCTCGCCCAGTACAAGCGCACCGCGGCCCTCGGCGGCACCTTCGTGCTGCTGCCGCACGACCTGTGGGGCGCGGACGGCACCACCAGCCAGGACTGGCCCGGCGACAACGGTGACTGGACGAAGTTCGACAACTTCGTCACGCAGCTCATCAACGACGTCAAGGCCAACCACATGACCGTCGAGTGGGACCTGTGGAACGAGCCCGACGGCAGGGGCTTCTGGGCCCCCTCGCAGAGCCAGTACCTGCAGATGTGGTCGCGCTTCTACGCCCGGGTGCGGGCGGCCTTCCCGGGCCAGCTCATCGTCGGCCCCAGCATGGCGGGCCAGCCGACCTCCTCCAACACCTGGTGGACCACCTACCTCAACTACGTCAAGGCCCACAACGTCGCCCCCGACATCTACAGCTGGCACGACGAACCCGCGGACCCCGTCCCGGGCGTCGCCGGCGCCAACTCCACCCTCGCCGCGGCAGGCCTGACCAACACCCGCCCGTACCAGATCAACGAGTACGCGGCGCTCTCCCAGCAGAACCCCGGCGGTGGCGCCTGGTTCATCGGCCGTCTGGAGCGGGCCGGCGCCGACGGCCTGCGCGGCAACTGGGCCTCCGGTACGAACCTGCACGACGACGAGGCCAACCTGCTCACCAAGAACAGCTCCGGCCAGTACCTGCCGCTGGGCGAGTGGTTCATGTACCGCTACTACGGCTCGCAGACCGGCAACATCGTCAACCTCGCTCCGGGCACCAACACCGACGGCCTCGCCACCAAGGACAACACCGCCAAGAACGCCAAGATCCTGCTCGGCAGCAACGGCAACACCGGCAATCTCACCGTCAACCTCACCGGTCTCAACACGACTTCGGTGGTAGAGAGCGGCAAGGTCCGTGCGGTCGTCCAGCGCGTCCCCTACAACGGCGGCGCCGCGGTGACCGGGCCCGAGACGATCTCCGACACCACCCTGAGCGTCAGCGACAACGCGGCCTCGGTGAGCATCCCCTGGAGCAACGCCAAGGACGGCTACACCGTCACCCTGCTCCCGCCGTCCAACACCACCGTCTCGACCGTCGCCGTCAGCGAGAACAGCGGCCAGTGCCTGGACGACACCAACCTGAGCGCCGCCAACGGCACCCAGTACCAGCAGTACCACTGCGAGGGCGGCTACCAGCAGATGCTCGACCTCAAGCCGGTGAGCGGCAAGACCAACACCTACACCGTGTTCAACGAGCTGAGCGGCAAGTGCCTCGACGTCTCAGGGGCGTCCAGCGCCGACGGCGCCGCCGTCATCCAGTACACCTGCAGCGGCGCGGCCAACCAGCAGTTCACCCTCAACCCCGTCACCGCACTCGGTAACAACAAGGACTACCAACTCGTCGCGGTCCACAGCGGCAAGTGCGTCGACGTCAGCGACGTCTCCACCGCTCCGGGGGCCCTCATCCACCAGTGGACGTGTGACCCGGCCGGCGCCCTCAGCACCAAGAAGAACCAGATCTGGCGACTCTCCGGCAAGTTCTGACGGCTGGAACGAGTCCGCTGCCGGAGTCGGTTCACGGCCGCGAACCGGTCGAGGGCCTGGAGCACATGGTCGCGTGTCGTCGCGCTGCCCAGATGCCCCGCGCCCTCGACGACGACCGACTCGGGGCCGGGCCAGGCACGATGGAGCCGCCACGCGGTGTCGAGGGAGTTGCCCATGTCCTGACGGCCGTGGACCAGGACTCCCGGGATACCGGCCAACCGGCCGGCCTTGCGCAGCAGCACGCCTTCTTCCGGACGGCCGCCGTAGGGGCTGAAGGCGCCGCCCGTCTCACCAGACAGGACCGCGTCCTCCCAGGCACACCAGTCGGTCGTGGTCTTCTCCCGCACGGCATCGTCGGGGTGCTCCATCAGACGGGCGTAGGCCGCGACGACGTCCTCGTCTCGTGACACGCCGTCAGCCTGCTGCCTGAGCCGCTCCGTGTCAGCGATCGGCCGGTGGGTGGTGTTGTGCCGCACGTCGGTCGCCGGGTCGCTCGTGTGGGGAGTGCTGCGGGCGCAGCCGCGCTGGTCGAACCGCGACGTCGGCCGTGGCGGCGGGCCGACCTGGCCAAGGTCTTCAAGCGGGTGCAGGACACCTTCCTGGCCCGGGGCACCCCCACGGTGTTCGGCGAGTACGGCGTGCTCGGCTACGACTTCGGCCCGTCCGGCGTCCCGCCCGCCCGTGCTGTCGGCCACCACGGGGACGAGCGGCTCCTTCTGGATCCCGACCCGGTTCAGCGGCGATGTGCTGGCCACGGTGCAGGCCACGTACCCCGACGGCACCCCCGCCGGCCCCACCACATGGAGCCCCTACCAGCAGTTCAACACGGACTTCCGGCCCCCTTCCCCTACTGCTGCGGAGCCAGCCCGCGTTCGCGCAGCCACTTCAGCTGCTCCGCGGTGTTGAAGCCGAATCCGCCGCCGTGGTCGGCGAAGGGCCAGGCGGTCATGGTCCGGTCCGTCCCCGCGTAGTGGTTGAAGGCGGCGTAGACGGTGGGAGGCGGGCATGTCGGGTCCATGAGGCCGACGCTGAACAGCGCCGGGGCCGTCGCACGCAGGGCGAAGTGGACACCGTCGAAGTAGTCGAGCGTGGCGAAGGTCGCCTCGACGCGGTGCGGACTGTGCCAGCGCAGGTATTTGGCGAGTTCCAGGTACGGGCCGTCCCCGCTGGTCCGCGCCGCGTGGCGGAAGTGGCACAGGAACGGGACGTCGGCGAGCACCGCCGCCACCCGGTCCGGGACGAGTCCGCCGACCGCGAGGGCCAGGCCGCCGCCCTGGCTCCCGCCCGCGACGACGACCCGCCCGGCATCCAGCCCGGGCAGTTCGGCGATCGCGTCCACGGCGCGCACACAGTCCGTCATGAGGCGGCGGTAGTAGTGGTTGCCGGGTGAGTCGATGCCGCGGGTCATGAAGCCTTCGACCCACTGTGTGCCGTCGCCCTCGGTGCGGTCCGGGGTGTCGTGCCCCTGGCCACGGCTGTCGACGACGAGTTGGGCGTAACCGGCCGCGGACCACAGCAGGTGGTCGGTGGGCAGCCCCCGGCCGGCGCAGTAGCCCAGGAAGGTGACGACGACCGGCAGCGGCCCTTCCGCGCCGCGCGGGCGCAGCAGCCAGGCGGCCACCGGTTCGCCGTTCCAGCCGGGGAAGCGGACGTCGTCCACGTCGACGGTGCTCAGCAGATACCGCTCGGTGACCCGCTCGGCCTTCACCGCTCCGCCTCGGGCGCGTGCTTCGGCCAGGGTCTGTTGCCAGAAGGCGTCGAAGTCCTCCGGTACGGACACCTCCGGCCGGTAGGAGAGGAGTTCGTCCGAGCTTTGATCGGACAGAGACATGGTGGTCCTCCTGACGGGACGGTACCGGGCTGCGACGGGTTGGTGAAGCGCATCGACGCTGCCATGCACATAAGGACGTGTCAACTCTCCGAATCCCGGCGCCACTTCCTTCGGCAAGGCCTTGCAATACGGGAAAACCCGTCAATAGTGTCGACTCCACTCCCTGCGCTTTGCAGTCGAAGCGCTTCGATCAACGGAGGCTGTTCATGCCCGTCCTGCCCGCCCGCGTCCTGTTCGGCGCCGCCTACTACCACGAGTACCAGCCCCATGAGCGGCTCAGGGCCGACCTGGATCTGATGGCCGAGGCGAAGTTCACCGTCATCCGGGTCGGTGAGTCGGTCTGGTCGACCTGGGAGCCGGAGAACGGGACGTTCGCCCTCGACTGGCTGCGGCCGGTTCTCGACGGTGCCCACGAACGCGGAATCTCGGTCGTCCTCGGCACGCCGACCTACGCCGTGCCGCCGTGGTTGTCCCGGCAGTACCCGGAGATCGCCGCCGAGCGGGCCACCGGGCAGCGCATCGGCTGGGGCGCCCGCCAGGAGGTGGACTTCACCCACCCCGCCTTCCGGTTCCACGCGGAGCGCGTCACGCGCGAGATACTCACCCGGTACGCCGCCCACCCGGCGGTCATCGGCTTCCAGGTGGACAACGAGCCGGGCCTGCGGCTGCCGCACAACCACGGTGTCTTCCAGCGGTTCGTGGACCACCTGCGCGCCCGGTACGGGGACGTGGAGACCCTGAACCGCGAATGGGGGCTGGTCTACTGGTCGCACCGGCTCTCGACCTGGGCCGACCTGTGGACACCGGACGGCAACGCGCAGCCGCAGTACGACCTCGCCTGGCGGGCGTTCCAGGCGCGGCAGACGACCGAGTTCGTCGCCTGGCAGGCCGACATCGTGCGCGCCTACGCGCGCGACGACCAGTTCGTCACCACCTGTATCTCCTACGGCCACCCCGCCATGGAGGACGACGAGCTGACCGACAGCCTGGACGTCACGGCGGGCAACCCGTACTACGACATGCAGGACGGTCTCGCCCTGCCCGACCGGACACCCGACGACCACGAGCAGCAGTGGAAGACCAGAGGTGTCTGGGCGCTGTTCCAGAGCGGAGACCGGATGTTCTCCTCCCGCCAGGCCCCGTTCCTCGTCACCGAGACCAACGCCCAGGCCATCGGCGCCCCTTGGGACAACAAGCCCGCCTACGACGGCCAGTGGCGGCAGGCGGCCTGGGCGCTGGTCGCACGCGGGGCGCGGATGGTCGAGTACTGGCACTGGCACACGCTGCACTTCGGCGCGGAGACCCACTGGGGCGGAATCCTGCCGCACAGCGGCCGTCCGGGGCGTGTGTACGGCGAACTCGCCCGGCTCGGCGCGGAGTTCGACGCCGCCGGGGCGCTGGTCGCCGGCATCGAGCCGGATGCCGACATCGCCATGGTCTACTCGATGCCGACCAAATGGCTGATGCAGAAGTACCCGCCGCTCGCGACTGCCGACGGCGGCCCGGACCCCGCCGCGTACCAGCGCATCTTCGACCCCTTCTACCGGGGTGCGTTCGACGCCGGCCGCCAGGTGCGCATCTTCCACGCCCGCCAGTTGCACGGCTCCCGTGGCGTGAGGGTACCCCCGGCCGAAGGCCGGGGGAGTGGCGGCATGGCACCCGACCAGGCCGCACACGCTCACCCCGTGCTGGTCGTCCCCGGGCTGTACATCGCCGACGACGCGACCCTGGACTGGCTCGCGCAGTACGCGCACGCCGGTGGCCACCTGGTCCTCGGCCCCCGTACCGGCTACGCCGACCACGAGGCCCGGGCGCGGCACGAGCAGGCCCCCGCACGCCTCGTGGCGGCGGCCGGAGTCTGGTACGACGAGGTCGGCAACCTGCCCGCCGAGCTGCCGCTCCGCGCCGTGCCCGGAAGCCCGCTCGCACTGCCCGAGGGCGGGACCGCGAGGCACTGGGTGGACGGACTGACGGTGGTCGACGCCGAGGTGCTCGCCGAGTACGAGCACCCGCACTTCGGCCGCTGGCCCGCGATCACCACCCGCCGCCACGGCGCGGGCCGTGTCACCTGCGTCGGTACCGTGCCCGGACGCGGCACGGCCCGGGCACTGGCCGAGTGGCTGGTGCCCACGCCCAGCAGCGGATGGGGCACCCTGCCCGCGTCCGTGACCGTGACGACCGGCACCTGCCCCGACGGGCGACGCGCACACGTGGTGCACAACTGGAGCTGGCAGGAAGCCGCCGTCCGTGCACCCGGTGAGCTGACCGACGTCCTCGACGGAAGTGTGATCGCCGTCGGCACGCCGGTGAGCCTAGGCGCCTGGGACGTCCGGGTCTTCGTCATCTCCTGATGGTGTTCCCGGGAATCGGGGCTCCGGCTGTCGCGGCCGAAGCCCCCTGGGCCGGCTCGCCGGTGCTTACGATCCCAGCTCGGCGGAGAAGGGCCGCTCGTAGACCTCGAAGTTGCGGATGGAGGCCCATGCCCCGGAAGGCAACCCGGTGACCGTGACCCGCACATACCGTGCCCGGGTCCGGAACAGGGCCACCTGGACCTGACTGGTGCTTGTGGTGGCCGTGTTGTCGGCCAGCGTGCTCCACCTGCGGTTGTCGACGGAACCCTCGATCGTGTAGCGGTAGTTGGTCCCGTCCAGTTCCCAGGCGATGCGGGTGCCGGTCAGCGACCGGGGCGAGCCGAGGTCGACCTTGAGCCAGTGGCCGGTGCCGCTGTCGGCCGCGCACCACCGGGTCGAGGTGGAACCGTCCACCGCCCTCGCGGCGGTGTTGCCCTTCGAGGACTCCTCACTGTCGGCCGTCGCCGTCCGGCCGACGGCGATGTCGGCCGGCTGCACGGACCGGTCCAGCGTGACGCCGACGACGCTGTCCTCGGGATGGGCGGTGCGGTCGATGCCGGTGATCGTCACCTGGCCGTCGCCGTCGGCCGAGTACGCCAGGCCGGCACCGGTGCGCACATCGAAGGCCCGCACGATCCTTGCGTCGCCGAGCGACGGGGTGGTGAACGAGGTTCCGCTGTATCCGGGCAGCAGGTGCACGTAGAACGTGTCGTCCTTGCAGGTGAAGCCGTACTGGCCGTCGACCGGGTGCCACGGGCCGCCACGGGTCCCGTAGACCGACCGGCCGCAGGACGCCATGAAGGTGCCGATCCGCCGCAGCAGGCCGGCCTGGGCGTCGGACACCGTGCCGTGCCGGTCCGGGCCGACGTTGACCATCGCGGTCATGTTCCGCACCCAGCAGTTGACCAGGATGTCCATGGCGGTGCCGTAACTCATCACAGTGGCACCGGAGTTGTAGCCCCAGGTGCCGTCGACGGTGAACACCTTCTCGACGAGGCCGGTGCGGATCGCCCCGCTCGGGACGGAAGGGCCCTCGTCGCTGGCGTAGTCGCCCGTCCAGCCCGAGCGTGAGGTGGCGACGATGCCGGGCTGGTGTTTGCGCACGATGCCCATCAGGCCGAGGGGCCTGCCGTCGGCGTCCGTCTCGCCGTAGACGGTGTCCACCGGCCACTCGTTGGCGGGGTCGCGGTACCGGCCGGGCTCCCAGAAGAACGCGCCGTCCGCGTCGCTGCCCTGCTCCGCCACCCAGCCGCCGTCCCACCACAGGTCGTCGATCGGGCCGTACCGGGTGACGAGTTCCTTGACCGACTGGTACACCTCGGTCTTCATGACCCGCGCGTTCTCCTTGTGCGCGGGATCGGTCGTGTACTTCCAGGGGTTGGGCGCGCAGTGGGTGCCGCGGACGTCGTAGTAGCCGGGATAGCGCCAGTCGATCGGCGAGTAGTACAGGCCCACTTTCAGGCCCGCCGCCCGTACCGCCGCGACGTAGTCCTTGACGAAGTCACGGCCCAGCGGTGCCTGCCCTGAGTTCCAGCTGTTGGGATGGTTCAGCGGCCACAGCGCGAAACCGTCGTGGTGGCGCGTGGTCAGCGTCACGTACCTCGCTCCGAAGTCCTTGGCCAGCCGCGCCCAGGCCGCTGGGTCGTAGGCGTCCGCGGTGAACTGCTCGTCGGTGGCGTCGGTGACGTACTTCCGGTAGTCCGCCGGCGTGACCGGGGCGCTGTGCATCCACCACTCGCCCTTGGCCGGGCCCGAGTACACGCCCCAGTGGATGAACATGCCCAGCTTGGCGTCCTGGAGCCACTTGATCGTGGAATCGGGCTGCTGCTCGACCCCCATGTCGGTCCTCGGGATCCGCAGGGCAGGCAGCGGCAGAGGCGCGTCGGGCGCGTCGGGCGCGGCGTACGCGGGTGCCGCCACCGTGACGGAACCGACCGCGGTGGCCACCGTCATGGCCGCCATGGCGGCGAGTACCGCTCTGCGTGACGTGGATTCCGGCAACGTAGATCCTCCTGTTCGGTCGTCTGCCAAGACATTGGATGAATTAACGGACGTTGGTGTCGCTTCTGTCGAGTCCCGTGACGCATGTTGTTGAAAAACAGCGGTAGTTGACCGACAGGCCGCCCTCGTGATGGATAATGACATGGGATGTATGGACGGGGTCGGAGTGGAACTGCCCCCATCGAACGCGTACATCGCGGAGTCCGCGGGCGTCTCGGTCCCGATCGACGACACGGTCGGACGGCGGCCCCGGTGTGTGCTGTCGGTGGCGCAGCTCTCCGAGGCGGAGCGGGAGGAACTGGAGACCAGGGACGTTCCGTTCGTCGGTGCCACGAACTGGCGAGGCGGACAGGCCGCGACGCGGCACCTGCTCAACCTGGGACACTGGCGCATCGCCATGATCAGCGGGCTCCACCGCACCTTCTGCCGCGCCCGGCTGTCCGGTTACTTCTCCGCTCTGGCGGAGGCCGCCCTGCCGACGACGTCCGATCTGGTGGTGAAGACCCAGCTCACGCGCGAGCACGGGTACACCGCGGCCACTGGCCGAAATGGCCACAGCAGCCACCGAACTGGCCCTGGCGCTCGGCCGCGGTGAGGAAGTGCCGCCGGCGGGACTGGAGATCGCGACCACCCTGACCGTCCGGGAGAGCACGGCTCCGCCGAAGGAGGCGTGAGGTCGCGTCGGGACACGGGATGTGCCCTGGTCACCCGGCACGGGGCGGGCAACCAGGGCAGCGGGCCGGTCGGTCAGGACGCCGTGCCGGTCACCGAGCTTCCGGACTTCGTCACGTGGTACGTGACGATGGCGCCGCTCCAGAAGTGGAACTTCAGCGTCACCGGCGCGTTGTCGTGCACCGCCTTGAAGAAGTCGGAGGTCAGGGTGATCCTGCCGCCCGCGTAGTCGGGCGAGAAGGACTGGTTGAACTGCTGGTACGGGGTCCAGTCGGCCGGGCCGGCGTTGCTGCCGTCGGCGTACGCGGCCTCCATGGTCGCCAGCACGTCACCGCGGTACTGCGTGGGAAGGGCGAACGAGCCGCTCGTGCCCGTGGTGTTCGACAGCACCGGGGTGTCGTAGGTGATGACGTCGATGTTCCAGGGCAGCCCGCGGGAGAACCTGGCCTGGAGCGTCGCGTTCACCCCGTACGCGCGATTGCCGGTCAGCCGGTTCAGCGCGGTGGGCGTGAGGGTGAGCCGGTCGCCGGACACGGTGTAGTCCCGTCCCGCGACCAGCTTCCTGCTGCCCTGCCACAGGCCCCGGAAGGTGGTGCCGTTAGGGTTCAGGGTGAGGGACTGGGCCGTGATCGGGGCCGACTTCGCCACGAAGACCTTGTCGAGGGAGGCGGTACCCGAACGGGTGGTCCAGCTCGACTTGATCCAGGCGAACAGGGCGGGGTCACGCCACTTGAGGGTGGAGCGATTCAGGTAGGAGAAGGGGTCCCACAGGGCGGTGGTGACCCCGGCGACCCGCGCCTGGTGTCCGAGCTGCTCCAGGTACTTCAGTCCCTCACCCCGCTCGATGGGGTCGGGATGGTTGTAGTCGGGCCAGCTCAGTGTGCCGTACTCGCCGAGGTAGACGGGGATGCCCTTGGCGACGAACGTGTCGTGCATCCGGGCGAAGGCGTCGGTCAGGTCCTTCTGGGCGGAGGCGTCGTACCGGGTGCCGCCCGCGACGTTCACGCTGAACGGGTACCAGCTGTAGTAGTGCACGGTGGCGACCAGGTTGCGGTCGTGCAGCGCCCCGATCGTGGTGGACAGGTCGTCCATGAGGTCCTGCGCGGGCGTGCAGCCCTGCGTGGGCAGGGCGAGCAGGCGGTTGGTGTTCCCGCCGCCCGTGGCGCGGACGACCCTGTGGAAGGAGGTGTTCAGCTCGTTCAGGAACTGGGTCTTCTGCACGGGCGTGGCGTTGTTGAACTGCGGCTCGTTGACGCTCTCGAAGAGCAGGGTGCGCGGCTCGTCCCGGAACGTGGTGGCGATCTGCGACCAGGAGGCGTCGAAGCGGGCGAGCACCTTGTCGTGGTTGGTGGCCATGTCGGCGATCCACTGCCACGAGTCGTGGTGGACGTTGATCACGACGTAAAGGCCGTCGGCCAGCGCCCAGTCGACCACCTGCTTGACGCGCTTCATGTACGTGGCGTCGATGGTGTAGGGCGCGGTGGCTGACTGGTGGTCGGTCCAGGTGACCGGGATGCGGACGCTGTGGAAGCCCTGCGCGCGGATGGTGTCGAACAGGGGCTTGGTGACCGGGGGGTTGCCCCAGGACGTCTCGTCCGGGATGGCGTCCAGGGTGTTGCCCAGGTTCCAGCTGGGTTGCATGGCCGCCACGGCGTCCATGGCGGAGGCCGGAACCCTGACCTGGGTCCGCGCTGGGTGCGCCGGGCTGTCATCGGCCGCCGCCATCGTGGTGCCGCTGGTCAGGCCCACGATGGCGAGCAGCGTCAGCAGCAGGGCGGCCAGGCGCCCGGGGCCGCGGCTGTGGTGGCGTGCGGGGTGCCGTATGTCCTTCACCTGTCGTTCCTTTCGCTCGGTTGTCGGGTTGTCGGGTTGTCGGTGGTCGGTTCGGTGGTCAGGGTCTGAGGGGCTCGTAGTCGAACCAGTCGAAGTGGACGGTGCCGGCCGTGGCGTACATGCCGATGACGCGGCCCGTGAAGCCGCCGGCGACCTCGGTCGACAGGTAACGGCCGTCGAGGGTCGCGAGCACGGTGAAGGTGCCGTCGGGCTGCTCGACGCCGAGAGAGACGGCATCGGGGCCGGTACGGGCGTCGTGTGGCGGCGGGGGGTCGGTGATCGTGAGGCCGAGGACCACCGGCCCGTCGGGTACGGGCTGTGCCGCCACGACCGTGCGCAGGGAGCCGACCCGCGCGATCACCCGCACTTCGCTGCCGGACGCCTCGATGGCGTAGTGGTGCCGCTCGTCCAGCCGTACGGCCAGGCCGCCGGTACCCTCCGCGGGATCGACCAGGGTCCGGGCCCCGCACGACAGGTGCTGCTGGCGCCGGCCGACGAAGATGGCGTCGGGTTCGTCCAGGTCGACGCCCCGCGCGCGGAGCGTCAGCCATCCGGGGCGCTCCTTCGTGGTGCAGAGTTCGGCCGGGCGGTCCCGCACGGAGATCCACGAAGGCCGCAGTTCGCTCAGGTCGAAGTCGTCCCGTGGTTCCTCGACGGGGCCGGGGGCAAGGGGCCACGGAAGCTCCGGCAGGTCCAGGGCGACATCGCCGACGACCGGCCAGTCGTCCACCCAGGTCACCGGAGCCAGGAAGGTCTCCCGGCCGAGCACGTGCCAGCCGGGCGTGCCGCCGCCCGGCCGTACCCCGAGCAGCACCATCCACCACGAGCCGTCGGGTGCCTGGACCAGGTCGGCGTGCCCGGTGTTCTGCACGGGGTGGTCGGTGCTGCGGTGGGTGAGGATCGGGTTGGCCGGGCAGGGCTCGAACGGGCCGCTCGGCGTGAGACCGCGGGCGATCGCCACGCCGTGGCCGCGCTCGGTTCCCCCCACCGCGATGAGCAGGTACCAGTAGTCGCCTATCCGGTACAGGTGCGGCGCCTCCGGAGCCTTGTCGCCGGGCGCGCCGGACCACAACTTCCGCGGTGTCCCGTACGTTTCCCCGGTGTGCGGGTCGATGCGGACCTGTGACACCCCGGCGAAGGTGCACCAGCAGGTGCCGTCCTCGTCCCAGGCCAGGTCGGGATCGATGCCGGGCACGCCGGGAAGCCGGATGGGGTCCGACCACGGTCCGGCGGGGTCGGTGGCGGTGACGACCAGGTTTCCGCCGCCTGCGCTCACGTTGGTGACGATCAGCCAGAAGCGTCCGTCGTGGTGGCGCAGGGTGGGGGCGTAGATCCCGGCGGAGGACGGCACGTCGGCCGCCAGACGCAGCTGGCTCGGCCGGTCCAGGGCGTTGCCGATCTGCGTCCAGTGCACCAGGTCACGGCTGTGGAAGAGGGGTACGCCGGGGAAGTACTCGAAGCTGGAGCAGGCGAGGTAGTAGTCGTCGCCGACCCGGCAGATGCTGGGGTCGGGGTGGAAACCGGGGATCACGGGGTTGGCGGGGCCGGTGTCTGACAAGGCACCAGGTCCTTTCGGTATACGGGATGTACGTGGCTCAGCCGGATGTCTCGTCTGGAGAGGACGCCTTGGGGCGGCTGAGCCGGAGCAGCACGGCGGAGGGCGCGGTGGGCAGGGTCACGGTGAGGTGACCGGTGTCCGGGTGCCAGCCGGTGGTGGCCTGGCTGGTCGAGGGGTAGAGCAGGTCCGCGCGGACGTGTGAGCCGCGCAGGTGCGGCAGGCTGAGAGTCGCGGAGCTGTCGGTGCCGGGGCGGCGCCAGGCCGTGAGGTAGGTGGTGTCGCGAGTGCGCAGGGCCAGCGCGAGCCAGGGATCGTCCCAGGCGGGGAGGCCGAGTGGCCAGCAGGGCACGGCCTGCGCCAGGTCGGCTCGGATGGCCTTGTAGACCGTCACCGCCTCATGGACGAGGGCGCGTGCCTCGGGCCGCAGTTCGGGCAGCCGGCCGGAGAGGTGGATGCGGCCCAGGAGAGCGTTGGCCATCGTGAACGCGACCTCGTCGAGGGAGTCCTCCGGCTGCGGGTAGGCCCAGACGGCGCCCTGTTCGGGGGTGACGGCGGTGGGTGCCGAGGCCGCGATGGGTGAGTAGAGCAGGAGGTTCTGCTGGTCGCTGGTGGACTGCACCTGCAGCCGGGACAGCAGGGCGTGGTCCCACCGCATGCCGCCGGAGGAGCAGTTCTCCAGCACCAGGTGGGGGTGCCGGTCGAGGATGCCGTCGAGCCAGTCGAGGTGGGCGCGGTTGTGGCCGAGCAGCCCGGCTCCGGGCGACTCGCCGGGACGGTTGCTGGTCCCGGAGCCGGGGTCGATGTTGTGGTCGAGCTTGAGGTAACCGACGCCCCATGTGCCGGCCAGGCGGTCCACCACCCGGTCCAGGTGGGCACGTGCGGCGGGGTGACGGAGGTCCAGGTGGTACCGGCCGCCCTCCACGACGCGGACGCCGTCGCGGCGGAAGAACGCCTCGTCGGGCAGGATCCCGGCCACGGGGCTGTGCACGCCGACCACTTCCGGCTCCAGCCACAGCCCCGGGACCATGCCGCGTGCGCGGATCCGGTCCAGCACCTCGTGGATCCCGTTCTCGCCGGGGAAGCGCGAGGCGGCCGGTTCCCAGGCGCCGACGGTGGTCCACCAGCCGCCGTCGCCGTCGTCGTACCAGCCGGCGTCGATGACGAAGTACTCGGCGCCGGCCTCGGCCGCCGCGTCGACCAACGGCAGGAGTTTGTCGGTGGTGGGGTCGCCCATCAGGCAGTTCATGTAGTCGTTGAAGATGACGGGCAGCCGCCTGTGGTCGGGATGCGGGCGGCGCAGGGCGCGCCGGTAGCGGGTCAGCGCGGCGAACGCGGCGTCCGGTCCGCCGTCGGCGCTGAACGCCACAGCGGCGGGTACGGCGCTGAAGGCCGTCCCGGGTGCCAGGGCGTGCCGCCAGCCGTGGTGCGTGTCGGTCGGCCCGGACAGTGCCGTGTACGCCGCGCCGTGGCGCTCGCCGCACTCCCAGCGCCAGCTGCCGTTGTGCTCGATCTGCCACACCCAGGTGAGGCCGGAGTGACGGTCCGTCAGCCCACCCATGGGTAGATGCCCGCAGCTGGACCAACTGCCCTGCCCGGTCAGAGCGAACCCTCCTCTGCCATTGCCGAATTGCACGCGTCCGCTCAGGACGGGCGAGGTCAGGCGCATCGGACGGCGCTGCCACCGGCATTCAGCGAGCCAGTCGTTGTCCGCCCACAGCAGGTCCGCGGCGTCGATGGCCGCCGGACCTGCCGCGGTCAGGCCGCCCACGACGAGAGAGCTGACCGACTCCAGGAACACGGTCTCCCGGCCTTCGTTGCGCAGGGTCACCTCGCCGCGCACGACGGGCACACCGTCGGGCGAACGGTACGTCACGTCTGCGACCAACCCGCTCTCCGGATCGTGGAGTTGGACGGTCAGTGTGTGCCAGTCGCCCTCGCGCGCCGTGTGGTGGCCCCGGTGGCGCAGCCGCCCGCCGATCGTGGTGTCGACGAGGCGGTTGCCCGACCAGCCGCGGCCGTGCCCCGCGGCCGTCACCTCCACCAGGGGCAGGGAGGCATGGGGGTTCGCGTCACCGCCGGCGGGCGGTCCGAGGTAGGTCAGGAGGGGGCTGTCGTTCTCATCAAGGGTGATCTGGAGCCGAAGGGCGTCGTGACCCCAGCGGATCGTGTGCTGTTCCTCGGTCATGGTGGCCTCTCGGAGTCAGGTCCTGCGCAGCACCGCGCAACCGCCGGGGGGCAGCTCGCGGACCCCGGCGCCGGTGAGCAGGTCGTGAGCGGGATCCGGCAGCGGCACGGTGTCCGCGCGGTGGTTGAGCAGGAACTGCCAGCGACGGCCGTCGGACGCGTGCCGGGTGACGGCTTCGACACCGTCCGGCAGACCCGGCGACTCCTCCGGCTCGACACCGGCCTCGTGCAGGACCCGGCCGACCAACGCGCCGTAGTCGGTGTCGTCGAGGCGGGTGGAGACGTACCAGCCCTGCCCGGTTCCGTAGCGGTGCCGGGTCAGTGCCGGGCTGTCGGCGAGCATGCCGTGGGTGTAGGCGGCGAGCGTCTCGGCGCCCTCGGCACGCAGGGACTCGCTCCATACCGAGCCGTGCGAGCCGTCCGACAGGGTGATCCGCTCATCCGTCCGCAGCGGGCGGTGCTCCTCGACACGGACGCCCAGGGCCTCGCGCAGCGGCCCGGCTGGATAGCCGCCGAGCCGGGCGTGCATGCGGTCGTCGACGCATCCGTTCGCGTACTGGACGAGGAGCGTCCCGCCGTCGGCGACGTAGCGGCGCAGGTTCTCGGCGCCCGCGTCGGACAGGAGGAACAGGGCCGGCGCGACGACGAGCGCGTAGCGGCTCAACTCGTGCTCGGGATGGGCGAAGTCGACCGTCACGCCGGCGTCCCACAACGCCCGGTGTGCCCGGCTCAGCTCCCCGTGGTAACCGAGGGCGGCGGAGGGCAGGCCGTCGACGCTCAAGGCCCACCAGGCGTCCGCGTCGTGCAGGACGGCCACGGACGCGTCGACCGTCGAACCCGCCAGCTCGCCGAGCCGGGCGACCGCCTCCCCGACCTGTGTGACCTCGCGGAAGATACGGCTGTCGGGGCCAGCGTGCGGGACCATCGCCGAATGCCATGTCTCGGCACCGGCCCGGGACTGCCGCCACTGGAAGAAGAGGGCACCCTCCGAACCGCGCGCGATGTGGCCGAGGGTGTGGCGCAGGATCTCCCCGGGTTCCTTGCCCAGCACCCGGTCGCTGTCGTAGACGGTGTTGGTGCCCTGTTCCATCAGCAGCCAGGGGCTGCCGCCGCTCAGGGAGCGGACGCGGTCGGCGTGGAATGCGGCGTCGGCGGCGGCGTCGAGACCCGGCGACCCCGGGTAGTGATCGGAGGTGACCACGTCGAGTTCGCGGGCCAGCGCCCACAGGTCCAGGTTCTGGTAGGCGGGCAGCATCAGGTTGGTCGTCACGGGCCGGTCGCTGTGCGCGCGGATCGCGTCGCGCTGTTCGCGGTAGGCGGCGACGGTCTCGTCGGACCAGAAGCGGCGGAAGTCCAGGCTCTGGCCCGGGTTCTTGTGCCACTGCGTCGCGCGTGGTGGCAGCACTTGTTCCCAAGAGGTGTAGCGCTGGCTCCAGAAGGACGTTCCCCAGGCCTCGTTGAGGGCGTCCAGTGAGCCGTGGCGGGCGCGCAGCCACACCCGGAAGGCCGCCGCCGCGTGCTCGCAGTGGCAGAGCGTGGCGTACTCGTTGTGCACGTGCCACAGCGCGAGGGCCGGGTGGTCGCCGTACCGTGCGGCGAGGGCCGAGGCGATCCTGCGGGCCGCGTTCCGGTAGGCGGGTGCGGCCAGGCAGTAGGTGTCGCGGCTGCCGTGGGTGAGGCGGGTGCCGTCGGGTGTGACCGGCAGGGCGTCGGGGTGGGCAAGGGTGAACCAGGGCGGCGGGGAGGCCGTCGGTGTGGCGAGGTCGACGGCCACACCGTTCGCGTGCAGGCGCTCCAGGTGGGCGTCGAGCCAGGCGAAGTCGTAGCGGCCCTCCTCCGGTTCGAGCAGGGCCCAGGAGAAGACGCCCACGGTGACCAGGTTGACCCCGGCCCGGCGCATGAGTGTGTCGTCCTCCTTCCAGACGGGCTCGTCCCACTGCTCGGGGTTGTAGTCCCCGCCGAAGGCGAGCCCGCCCAGACGGTCGGTGACGCTGCGGGCGGTCATGGGTGTTCCTCCGGTACGGGAGTCGGGTGTGGTGTGCTCTCGCGGGTGGCCGGCACCGGCGCCAGGGGTGGAGGCCGGCGGCCGGCGTGGCCGTAGTGGGGGAGCGGTCCCTTTCAGGCGGCGGGGAGAGGCGAGCGGGACCGCTCCCGGTCCGGGGATGTGCCGTCGGCGCGGTACCGCTTCAGCCCTTGACGGCGCCGGTGCGCAGGCCGCTGCGGAAGTTCCACTGCGGGGGGCACGCCCGTGACGCCCTTCGGGTAGGCCGGCAGCGCCGCCTTCGAACCCGCCTTCGTGTTCGTATCCGTGTGCCGCTGTCCGCCACCCCCGTGGGCGGACAGGGGCGGAGCCGGTGCGGCCGCTCCCGGGAACGAGGCGGCCGCGCCGACGAAGCTTCTGCGGTTCAACGCGTGCGGCATGGTGGCGACCCCTTTCCCTTGGTGTCGAAGCGCTTCACCTGACTCGCGAAGTTAACGGACATGTTTCGTGCGAAACAAGAGTGCGAACATAAAGAGAGGTTCTTTTCGCAGGTCCATTGACAGTCCGTCATGACGATGAAAGCGTCGATGCGCTTCGACAATCTGTCTTCAGCCCGACATCCACTCCCGCTTGTTGAGGGGCATGACTCGTGGGTTCTCCCTCCCTTTCCGCCACCGCCCGGCTGCCGTTCCGTGATCCCGCGCTTCCGTTCGGGAAACGTGTCGACGACCTGCTGGACCGGCTCACCCTGGATGAGCGGCTCGCCCTGCTGCACCAGTACGTCCCGGCCGTCCCGCGCCTCGGCATCGCCTCGTTCCGCACCGGAACCGAGGCGTTGCACGGCGTGGCCTGGCTGGGAGTGGCGACCGTCTTTCCCCAGGCCGTGGGGCTGGGAGCCACGTGGGACGAGGATCTGGTGCGCACCGTCGGCGAGGCGGTCTCGGTCGAGGCGCGCGCCTTCCACCGACACCGGCCGACCGCGACCGGATCCGGCACGAACAGCCTGCAGATCTGGTCGCCCGTGGTGAACCTGCTGCGCGATCCGCGATGGGGGCGGGGCGAAGAGGGCTACTCCGAGGACCCGTTGCACACCGCGCGCCTCGGCACCGCGTACTGCCGGGGCCTGGCCGGCGACCATCCCGACTACCTGCGCGCCGCTCCGGTGCTCAAGCACTTCCTCGCCTACAACAACGAGAACGACCGCTGTGTCACCTCCTCCGGCCTACGCCCCCGCGTGCTGCACGAGTACGACCTGGCCGCCTTCCGCCCGGTCATCGCCTCCGGCGCGGCCACCGGCGCGATGGCCGCCTACAACCTGGTCAACGGCCGCCCCTGCCACGTCAGTCCGCTCATCGAGGACGAACTGCGGCGCTGGGCAGGGCAGACGGGCCATGAACTGTTCGTGGTCAGCGACGAGGAAGCGCCCTGCAACCTGGTGGAGCTGGAGCACTACTTCGAGGACCACGCCTCCTCCCACGCCGCCGCGCTGAAAGCCGGCATCGACAGCTTCACCGACCACCGCGAGGACAGCGCGGCCGTGATCGGCCGGCTGCGCGAGGCGCTGGAGCGCGGACTGATCGAGGAGGAGGACGTCAACCGGGCGGTGCGCCGCCAGCTGCAACTGCGCTTCCGGCTGGGCGAGTTCGACCCCGATCTCGATCCGTACGCCGGCATCGGCCCGGAGGTGATCGACTGTCCCGAGCACCGCGCCCTGGCCCTGCGCGCCGTGACCGAGTCGGTGGTCCTACTCAAGAACGACGGCCTGCTGCCCCTCGATCCGGAACGAGCACCACGGATCGCCGTCATCGGGCCGCACGCCGACGCCCTGTACGAGGACTGGTACAGCGGCACCATGCCGTACCAGGTGGGCATCGCGACCGGTCTGCGCGCCGCGCTCGCAGACGGCGGCGGCCATGTGGTCCGCGTGCCGGGCGCCGACCGGATCAGGCTGCTCTCCCGTACCTCCGGCAAGCCGCTGGGCGGGACTTCGTTCGATGTCCAGGAGTGGGGCGACGGCGTCCTCACCCTGTGCGACGCCGACACCGGCCGCTACCTCGGCGTCCAGGACGACGCCTCCCTCGTCACCGACCGGGCGCTCCTCAAGTCCTGGTTCGTCGACGAGACTTTCCGGCTGGAGCCCGCCCCGGACGGCGAGGGCGACACCTTTGTGCTCCACAACGTGCGCACCGGCCGCTACGCCGCCCGCGATCCCGCCGACGGCCGGGTGCGCGTCACCGCCGAGACCCCCGAGACGGCCGAGCGCTGGCAGCGCAAACTGCTGCGCGACGGCGCGGCCGAGGCGCGGGCCGCCGCAGAGGAGGCCGACGTGGCGATCGTCGTCCTCGGCAACCACCCGATGATCAACGGCCGCGAGACCGAGGACCGTACCGGAATCGGCCTGCCCGAGACGCAGGAAGCGCTGCTGCGCGCGGTCGCCGCCGTCAGACCGGAGACCGCGCTGGTCGTCATGAGCAGTTACCCCTACGCCGTCGACTGGGCCGACGCCCACCTGCCGGCCCTGCTGTGGACCTCCCACGGCGGACAGGAGACGGGCCGGGCGCTGGCCGCCGTCCTGCTCGGCGCGGCAGACCCCGCCGGCCGGCTGCCGCAGACCTGGTACCGGGGCGGGGACCCACTGCCGCATCCACTCGACTACGACATCATCAAGGCGGGCTGGACGTACCAGTACCACCGGTCCGCACCCCTGTACTCCTTCGGACACGGCCTGTCGTACACCGACTTCACCTACCGCGACCTGCGGCTGTCCACGCCGTCCATGGCCCAGGACGGCTCAGTGGACGTCTCCGTGACTCTGGCCAACGCGGGCACACGGTCCGGGAGCGAGGTGGTCCAGCTCTACGTCCGGGCGGTCGATGCCCGCTACGAGGCACCCCGGCTCCGTCTCGCCGAATTCCGCAAGGTGCGGCTCGCACCGGAGCAGAGCCAGGAGGTGACCTTCCGGCTGCCGGCCGAACGACTGGCGCACTGGGACGTCACCGCGGGCGCCTTCACCGTCGATCCCGGCCGATACGAGGTGCTCGTCGCGCGCTCGGCCGAGGACATCGTCCTCGGCGCGCCGCTCACCGTCACCGGTTCCCGACCCGCACCACGGGCACTGGTGGGCCGGAGCACCCTCGCGGTCGACTTCGACGACTACACGGACATCGCCCTGGTCGACGCCACCCGTGCGAGGGGCGATGCTGTCGCCCCGGCAGATCCCGCTCACCCCGCGACCCTGCTGTTCCGCGCCGCGGACCTGTCCGGTGCCGCCTGCTTCGAGGCAGAGGTCGCGCGCGAGGCCGCCGGACCGGGTGAGGCACGGCTGGAGGTGCGGGCCGGAGACCGTCTCGTCGCGGAGACCGCAGTACCGGTCACCGGCGACCGCCACACCTGGACGACCGTCACCGTCGCGACGGCGCCACCTGCCGATGGCCCCCACGATCTGCGGCTCACCCTGCACGGCGACTTCCGGCTGGCCTCCTTCCGCTTCACCGCACCGGATGAGGCACTCGCCGGAGACCACGCGCCTGCCCCGCGGAGCGAGGAGGGTGCCCGGTGAACACCCCGCCCTTCCCGACGCTCCCCGGCGGCTTCCGCTTCGGCGCGGCCACGTCCGCCTACCAGATCGAAGGCGGCCACGACGAGGACGGCCGCGGGGCCTCCATCTGGGACACCTTCAGCCACACTCCCGGTCGGACGCACGCGGGTGCCACCGGCGACACCGCCGCCGACCACTACCACCGCCACCGCGAGGACATCGCGCTGCTGCGCGGTCTCGGCGTCGACACCTACCGCCTCTCGATCTCCTGGCCCCGCCTGCTGCCCCGGGGCATCGGCCCGGTCAACACCAAGGGCCTGGACTTCTACGACCGCCTCATCGACGGCCTGCTGGCCGCCGGTGTCGCTCCCGCCGTCACCCTCTACCACTGGGACCTCCCACAGGGCCTGGAGGACCGTGGGGGCTGGCGCGTGCGGGAGACCGCCGAGGCGTTCGCGGCGTACGCGGCACTCGCCGCCGAGCGCTACGGCGACCGGGTGGAACGCTGGATCACCCTCAACGAGCCGTACTGCTCCGCGTTCGTCGGGCATGCCGAGGGCCGACACGCCCCCGGCACACAGGAGGGACGGGGCGCACTGGCCGCCGCCCACCATCTGCTCGTCGGCCACGGTCTCGCCGTACACGCCCTGCGCGCCGCGGGCGTCGCCGGGGAGATCGGCATCACCCTCAACCTGGACTGCATCCACGCCGCGTCCGACCGGCCCGAGGACATCGCCGCCCGCCATCGCGCCGAGACCCTGCACAACGACATCTGGACAGAACCGCTGTTCGCCGGACGCTACCCCGCGCACGAGGCCGAGACCTGGGCCGGGCTCGCCGACGGCCCCTGGCGGTTGCCGGGCGACCTGGACCTGATCGGCACGCCGCTGGACTTCCTCGGCGTGAACTTCTACCGGCCCCTCACCGTGGCCGCCGCACCGCACCGCGTGGCCGACCCCGACCAGCGCACCGCCGTGGACATCGGCGTGGCCGAGCTGGACCCGTACGGCACGCGACACACCACCATGGGCTGGCCGGTCGTCCCGTCCGCGTTCACCGAACTGCTCTGTGGCCTCCATGTCCGCTACCCGCAGTCGCTGCCGATCTGGATCACGGAGAACGGCTCGGCGGAGGCCGACACCGTCGCACCCGACGGCTGCATCCACGATCCCGACCGTATCGGCTATCTCGCCGAGCACCTCGCCGCCGTGGCCGATGCCATGGCCGCCGGTGTGGACGTACGCGGCTACTACGCCTGGTCGCTGCTGGACAACTTCGAGTGGGCACGCGGCTACGACCAGCGCTTCGGACTGGTCCACGTCGACTACGACACTCTGACCCGCACCCCCAAGGACAGCTACCACTGGTACCGGGGTCTGATCACCGCGCACCGTGCGCGTACGGAGGAACCTGCCCGATGAAGTTCACGGACGGCTACTGGCTGATGCGCCCCGGCTGCACGGCTCGCCATGCCACCGAGGTCGCCGATGTACGCGCCGACGACCAGCGGATGACCCTGTACGCGCCGGTGAAACATGTGAGCCGGCGGGGTGACACCCTCAACAGCCCGCTGCTGACCGTGGAGTGCTGGTCCCCGGCCGAGGGGATCATCGGCGTGCGCACGACCCACCATGCCGGATCGGCGCGCCGGGGCCCGGAGTTCGCGTTGCCCGGCGCCGGTGCGGACGCCGGCAAGGTGCGCCGGGACGGGGCGGTGCTGGAACTGGTCTCCGGCGAACTGACGCTGCGCGTGGACACGGAACAGCCGTGGCGGCTGGAGTTCGTCGCCGACGGCCAGGTGCTGACCTCCGCGGGCGAGCGCGGCAACGGGTTCGTCACCGACGCCGAAGGCCGCCATCACATGCTCGCCCAGCTGTCGTTGGGAGTCGGAGAGCTTGTCTACGGCCTGGGGGAGCGATTCACGCCGCTTGTGAAGAACGGGCAGACGGTGGACATCTGGCAGGCCGACGGCGGCACCAGCAGCGAACAGGCCTACAAGAACATCCCGTTCCACCTGACCAACCGTGGATACGGCGTCTTCGTGAACCATCCCGGCAGGGTCAGCTACGAGGTCGGCTCGGAAGCCGTCGGCCAGGTCCAGTTCAGCGTCGAGGATCAGTCGCTGGAGTACTTCGTCGTCCACGGCCCGACCCCGAAGCAGGTCCTGGAGCGCTACACCGCGCTCACCGGCCGCCCGGCCCTGCCGCCGGCCTGGGCGCTGGGCCTGTGGCTGACCACGTCCTTCACCACCGACTACGACGAGGCCACGGTCGGCCGTTTCATCGACGGCATGGCCGAACGCGGTATCCCGCTGAGCGTGTTCCACTTCGACTGCTTCTGGATGCGCGCCCACCAGTGGTGCGACTTCGCGTGGGACGCCGAGACCTTCCCCGACCCGGAGGGCATGCTGGCCCGGCTCAAGCAGCGGGGACTGCGCGTCTGCGCCTGGATCAACCCGTACATCGCCCAGAAGTCACCGCTGTTCGAGGAGGGCATGCGCGAGGGCCACCTCGTACGGCGTCCGGACGGCAGCGTGTGGCAGTGGGACCTGTGGCAGGCGGGCATGGCCCTGGTCGACTTCACCAACCCTGCCGCCCGCGACTGGTACACCGGCAAACTGCGCACACTGCTCGCACAGGGCGTGGACTGCTTCAAGACCGACTTCGGCGAGCGCATCCCCACCGATGTCGTCTGGCACGACGGCTCCGATCCGGAGCGGATGCACAACTACTACACCCACCTCTACAACCAGGCCGTCTTCGACCTGCTGCGCGAGGAGCGCGGCGAGGGCGAGGCGATGCTGTTCGCCCGCTCGGCCACCGCCGGAGGCCAGCAGTACCCCGTGCACTGGGGCGGCGACTGCGACTCCCACTTCAACGCCATGGCCGAGTCGCTGCGCGGCGGACTCTCCCTCGGGCTGTCCGGGTTCGGCTTCTGGAGCCATGACATCGGCGGCTTCGAGGGCACTCCCACGCCGACCGTGTTCAAGCGCTGGGTGCAGTTCGGTCTGCTCTCCTCGCACAGCCGGCTGCACGGCAGCCGGTCGTACCGCGTCCCGTGGGACTACGGCGAGGAGGCTGTCGAGGTCACCCGCGAGTTCACCCTCCTCAAACACCGCCTCGCCCCGTACCTGCAGCGCGCCGCCCAGCAGGCCCACACCACCGGCATCCCGGTGATGCGGGCCATGGCCCTGGAGTTTCCCGGCGACCCCACCACCGGTCATCTCGACCGGCAGTACATGCTCGGCGACGACCTGCTCGTCGCTCCCGTCTTCACCGACGACGGCACGGCCGAGTACTACGTGCCCGAGGGCACCTGGACCAACATCCTGACCGGCGTCCGGGTCACCGGCCCTCGCTGGGTGCGCGAGCAGCACGACTTCCACACCTTGCCGTTGCTGGCTCGCCCCGACTCGGTCATCCCCTTTGCCGCCGACGACCAGCGCCCGGTCTCGGCCTGGGCGGACGATGTCGAGCTGAGGGTGCACGCCTTCGCGGACGGGGCTCGCCGCACGGTCGCGATCCCGACTACGAACGGCCCCGGCGAGACGGCCCGCTTCGATGTCCGCCGCGAGGGCGACCGCCTCAGCGTCACGACCGACAGCCCACACCCCTGGCGGCTGCGTACGGGTGGCCCCGACGGCACCCTGCACATCGTCGCCGCGGGGCCCGCGACCACCGAGTTCCGTTACGAGGAGTGAACCTACTTTCCGTAGCCGGCGGCCGCGATGCCGGCCTGTACGGCTCCCTCAGTGGCGTCCGAGGGGTAGCCGGAGGTCATGACGCCCTCGTAGAAGGTGCCGGCGGAGCCGTGGCTGTTGTCGCCGCCGATGCCGAGGATGATGGCGCCTTCCTTCTTCATCGGGTTGTAGCCCGCGACATTGGGGCGGGTTCCGCTGTAGAAGGTCGACAGGCCGCCGGACTGGGCGTTGCCGCCGCGGATGGCCCAGTGGTTGGGCTCGCCCTTGACGACAGCGGTCAGATAGCGGTGGCTGATGGAGGGGTCGTTCGCGTTGTAGTGCTGATTCACCCCGGAGAACAGGCCGTTTTCGAGGTCGGCCATGATCCAGGGACCGTTGCCCGATCCGTAGCCCCAGACCTTGATGTTTCCGAAGTAGATGGCTTCCATGGTGCCGTTGCCGTTGTCGCGGCTGTTGGTCTCGGCGTTGCCGTAGTCGAAGCAGCAGCCGCCGTTGTAGTGGGTGCCGTCGAGTACGGCGTACATGCCCTCGGGCTGGTCGCCCTTGGCGACACCGTTGGTGTTGTTGTTGCGGTACCCGGTGCCCGGGGCGACGTAGACGCCGTAGGCCTTGTGGCCGCCGATGGTGGTCGGTGCGGCGGTGGCATTGGCGAGGTTGTCGTAGCCGCCGGCGGCCGGGCCGGAGAACCCGCCAGGAGGTGCCTGGGTGAGGCGGTTGCCGCGGCCGGACTGGTCGTAGATGACGGTGATGACGCAGGTCGTACCGGCACAGAACGAGTCCTGGGCGGCGGCGTTGGCATATCCGCCACGGCTCAGGACGCCGATGTCGCGGGTGGTGTTGTCGGAGGCGCGGCGGACCTGGTACAGCGGGCCGTTGTAGGAGCCGTACAGCGCGCGGGTCGTGCTGTGCGCCGCCACGCAGGGGGTGCCTCCGGCGGCGTAGAGGTCGCACGGCAGCGAGGCGGCGGCCGGGGCGGGGGAGGCCGCCGGGGCTGCGGGTGCGGTGCCGGTGAGCACGCCGAGGCTGAGCGCGGCGGTCGCTCCGGTGGCGAGCAGTGCACGGTGCAGGGGCCGTATCCGCGGGCGGACGGTCATGAGTGAGCTCCTTCGATGGTGGGGGGTGTCTCACGTGCCGGCGGTGTGCCGGATTCAGAACTGCGTGAAGAACTTCCAGACCTCGGCCGGCACCCAGGTCCGGGAGCCGCTGTCGCCGCCGGCTCCGTCCTGAGGCGTGGGGATGTGGCCGTCGTCGAAGGCGGCCCACTCGACCGGGTGTCCGGTGGAGCATCCCGAGCAGGTGGTGAAGCGGTGCGTCAGGCTGCCCTGTGCGGGCTCGGGCGGGTTCTGGGGAGTGCAGCCGTTGTTCCTGACGAACCGGTCGCGCAGGGCACGTCCGCCGGAGATGCCGAGCACGTTGTCCCGGATGCCGTGTATGCCGAGGTACGCCATGGGGCGGGTGCCGCCGTCGCAGCCGCTGAGCCGCCAGCCCGACTGGACCGCGACCGCACGGAAGACGGTTGCCCGAGCACACGCGAGCGCGTAGGTCATGGTGTCGACGAAGATCGCGGTGCTGTTCGCCGGCCGATAGGCGTGGTCCTGGCCGGAGTTGGCCGGCACCTTCGGGATGTAGCTGCGGCTCTTGCCGTTGATCCGGAGTGTACGGCTCCCGCTCGTCAGCGTGGGGGCCTTACCGCAACCGGCGGTCGAGGTTGTGGCCTTGCTTGCCGTGAGGGAGGCGTCCTGTACGTCGTGGACGCCGTTGCGCAGAGCTGTGCCGCCGGTGGCCTTGACCAGGGCGAGAACTGTCGCGACCACGGCGGACCATAACGGGGGTTTGGGCATCACATCGCTCCGCCTTCTGTCGGATACGGCTTGCTACTTCCCAATAGGGAACAGGTGGTTCGGTATATCGAACTACGCTCGGAACTTCGGACTCTTCAGGATGATAGGAACCGCGCCGCAGACGTCAATGCCCGTCACTTGATTCACCCGAAGTCGATGCTCGCCGAAGCGGTGGGCAGTCCCGACCGCCACACTGACTTCGGCGATGCCGTGGCGGACGCGTTCGCGCCGCCGGCGGCGTGGTTCACCCGATCGAGCAGCTTGCGCCGTTGAGCCAGAACTGCGACGGATCGGCGTCACTGCTGGACCAGGTGCCCTGGAAGCCCCAATAGACGCTCCCGCCCTGCGCGACCGAGGCGTTGGAGGAGGTGTTCCCGGCGTTGATGCTCGGGCCGCTCTGCTTCACCGTGGCGTTCCACTGGGCAGTGATCTGGGTGTCGCCGCCGAAGTTGAAGCCGAGGTCCCAGCCGTTGATCTGGCCAAGGCTGTTGTTGGTGAGGGTGACGGAGCCGATCAGGCCGCCCGGCCACTCGTTCTTGTTGTAGACGACCCGGCAGGCGGCGTCGGCCGGGTGTATCTGGACGACCACGACCGAGTACGCGGGCACGGTCTGCTGAGTCGCGCTGCCGGCGGTGGCCGACGTGATCGAATGAGCGTTCTTCAGATACGAGTAGACCGTCGGGGCGGCGGCGGACGGGGTGAATCCGCTGTAGCCAAGGCTGACCGTCGCGTCGTTGTCCGGATCCTTGTTGATGAGCATGACGTCCACGTCGCCGTTGGCGCGGCGGACGGTGTGCGCGGACAGCAGCGAGTTGGAGCTGGTGGCCTTGACCATCGTGTCGCCCGCGGCGCCCAGCTTGGTGATCATCTGTGTGCCGTAGTACGCCGGGAACGGGGTGTTCAGCGGGGGCTCGCACGAGGCGCCGCTGGAGAGCATGCCGTAGTCGTTGTAGTCGGTGGCGCCTTCGACGCTGGTCAGCCCGGTGCAGTCGGTGCCGTTGTGCATGTCCCACCAGTCCACGCTGAACGCGCCGTTCTCCAGCCAGGTCACGTACTCGTCGGGGGCGAACAGGCCGTTGGGGGAGGTGTCCCGGTAGGACGTGGCGTTCGCCTCCGTCACCGCGATGCCGACGCTGTCGGCGTTGGTACCCGCGTACTGTTTGATCAGCGAGCGCACCGTGCCGGTGATCCTGGGGATGTCGGCCTGTGGCTTGGTGAGCAGGTCGGCCTCGCTCGTGCTGTTCGGGTAGTGGTGCACGATGACGAAGTCGATCTTCGATCCGACGATCGACAGGACCGTGTGGTTCCAGTCCGCGGTGTCACCGGGCCCGGTGATGCCGTCCGGCCAGCCTCCTGGGGTGGTCAGCACCGCACCGATCTTGATGGAGGGATCGACCGCCTTCATCGCCGATATGTACTGCAGCACGTTGTTCGCGTAGGTCGTGGCGCTGTGGCTGGAGTGGTGGTCGGTCTCCCACGGGGAGCCGTACTCGCCGTTGCCGTACTGCTCGTTGCCGACCTCCCAGTACTTCACGCCGTAGCGCTTGGTGACGTTCGCGTACTGCACCCAGGAGGCCGCCTCCTGCGGCGTCCCGGTGCCGTAGTTCACCGTGATCGTCGGCTGCGCGCCTGCCGCACGCGCCGTTCCCATGAAGGTGTCGAAGTCGGTGTTCGGGGCGACATAACCGCCGCCCTCCTCGGTGTTGGTCTGCCAGTGGTAGACGTCGGCGACGCTGCCGCCGGGATAGCGGACGCTCCCCACGCCTTCCGCGCCGAGCAGGCCCGGGATGTCGGAGCGGGTCATGTTGGGGTCGTAGACCGCGACGTTGGTGCCGACCCCGGTGGACGGGATCGTCGCGAGCTGCTGCGCCGCGTCGACCGACACGGACACGGTGGTCGAGGCGGAGGCGGGCGGCGCGGCCGCGGTGACCGTGCCGGCGGCTGCGAGCAGCAGGGCCGCGGCCAGCGCGACCGTCCGACCATGGAACCTACTGATGGACCATCTCATGTGTCTCTCCAGAGATACTGATCATGGTGCTCTGCAGGACGGAAGTGCCGGGTCTGGTCTTCGGGGCACCGGGCGATCGGTGGCTGTCGAAGCGCTTCACTTTTCCTCAAGGTAACGGAGATGTTTCTCGGGAAACAAGCGACGTGAACTCAAGAGAATTTCTCTGAGAGGGCGTCATGGCAGTGGGTCCCGCGAGGAGTTGAATCCGTCCCCGGGATGCGTCGATGCGCTTCGACAACGCTTCGACAGACCGGGTCAGTTCACCCCACGGGCCATCCAGATGATCGCCCGCGGACAGGTCTCGCTGTCTCGCGAACGGCTCGGGGTGAGGCTCCCAGCTCTCGGCGGCAGGCCTTGTTGAAGGCCTGGAGGTCGGGGATTCCCACCGCGGCGGCGATCGCGGAGATGGAGAGGGTGGATTCGCGCAGCAGGTGACGGGCGCGTGCCAGGCGGCGCTGACGGATGTAGGCGACGACGGTCTCGCCGGTGGCCGCCCGGAAGAGCCGGGTGAGGTGGTTGTGGGAGATCCCGGCGGCGCGGGCCACCTCCGGGACGGTGAGGGGGTCGGTCAGCCGGGACTCGATGTAGGAGATCGCGGCGGTGACAGCCTGGTGCGGGCCGTCCCGGGGGCCCTGCGGGACCGGCGGGGTGAGATGGCCGACGCGCCACAGCGCGGCCCAGACCTCGGCCGCGGCCCGGACCGGGGCGCTCGGCCAGGCCGCGATGGCCTGGAGCATCAGGGCGGACAGCATGGACAGCTCCGGACCCGCGTCCTGTACGACGGGCACCGAGCGGAGCGCCCCGCCGGAGGACAGCCGCAGGTGGGCGTACAGGTGCTCGGAGCGGCCCCGGTAGCGGTACCGGACGGTCGTGGCGGGCGGTACGAGGCTGACCCGGCCGGGGCGGATGACATGGGGCGTGCCGTCGACGGTGAGGTCGGCCTCGTACCGGTACAGGTGCAGCTGCCACAGGTCGGGCAGGCGGAAGACGTCGGTGTGCCCGGCCGGGCCGTGGACGCCGACGCCTACGTTCGCCACGACCGGCGGCTCGTCCAGGCACACCGCCACCTCAAGCATGGTGAAAACCTACCAGCGGTGGTGAGCGGGACCCACGCGCCGGACGCGATGCCTTCCCTAGCGTGGTGCACATGACGACAACCAGAGAGCATCTGCTCAGCTCGGTGCGGATGGCGCACTTCGTCGCCCACGGATCGCTGCGCCTGGACGCCGTGGTGCCCGCGGAGATGAACGCCGGGGCCATGGAGGTCTTCGCCGCCGGCATTCCCCCGGTGCCGTACGGCACGCCGGTCACCGAGGCCTATCCCGAGGGTTCCTTCATGCGCAGGCTCGTCGACCTGCCCGAAGTCGCGGGCGCGTTGCACAGTCTCGTCGGCCCCGATCCGAACATCGACCACCACTTCGTCCACGTCCGGGAGCCACGCGAGGGCCGCGCGCAGCCGCTGCACGCGGACGCGATCATCGACGCACGGACCGACGCGTTCGATGTGCAGCTCATGTACTACCCGCAGGATGTGACCCTGGAGATGGGTGGCACACTGAGCGTGCCCGGCAGCCATCTGCGGCGCACGAACGAGAGCGACACCGGTCGGTACCAGAATCTGCGCGGCCAGCACCGACTGGTCTGTCCGGCGGGCACCGTGGTGTTTCTGCACCACGGTCTCTGGCACGGCGGCCGGCGCAACGACAGCGACATCCTGCGCTACATGTTCAAGATCCGCTTCAATCCGACGGTACGGCAGCGGCGGCTGTGGGACACCTCGGACCTGGCGGACCCGGGCGTGGCGTCGGAACTGAACACCGGCTTCCCCTGGTACGAGGGGGCGACCGGTCGCCTGGAGCTCTACAACCGCGTCCTGTTGTGGCGGGCGCTGACCGGCGACGCGGACTTCGACCTGGACCACTGGGTCACCCGCGTCTCGAACCGACCGCAGGAGGTGCCCGCATGACCGCGATCGACCCCGCCCCCGCCCCGACCTCCTCGGTCGTCCGCCAGCAACTTCTGGTGCTGTACCTGGGCACGTCCGCACTGGACTCCGACGTCATCGGCTGGGCACTCTACGACGGTACCGGCCGCACATGCCCTACCACGGGCGACAGCGACGAGCCTCCCTACGCGACGGGCCTGGCCGCCCTGTGCGACGGCTGGCGCCTGATCCAGGCGTCCCAGCTGATCCCGCCGTATCCGGGGCACGAGTACGACGTGTCGTTTCTGAAGCACGAGTTCTTCTTCGAGAAGCTCGCGGAGCTTCGCGAGGACTGAGGGCCCCGGCGCCGGACGGTGTGCGGCCGGACCGGCGGGCTTCCGGGAATGCGTAGCCGACTGGTCGCCGTGCCTGCGGCAAGCGACCAGTCGAACCGCTCGGCTAGGTGACGACGGTGCGATCAGTGCCGTGAGAACTGGACCCCGGTCGGTTGCACGATGTTCGGCCGCGGCTCGATCCCGGTGTTGGTCAGCCGTTCACCGTAGATGTCCGTGATTGTGATCGCGCCGCCGCACTCGCTGCCGTCGGCGGAGAGGAAGTAGTCGTAGTCGGTACGCGGCAGTTGCCGCCAGCCATCCGCGGTGCGGACCTCAAGCGCGGCCACCGGATTCCGGTGGCCGATCGCCTGGACGGCGCCCGACTAGGGACTGGACCCGGCCCGGCGCCGGATGGAGATGGTGCCGGCCGGCGCATGACGGTACCTCGGCGGCGCCTCCGCCGGGACGCACACCGGAAGGGCTGGGTACTGACGTTGGGAGCACTCCCGTTGGACCGAGTCGCCGTAGTGAAACTCTGCGACCCGGCCCGGCAGGCACGTTCTCGGCAGTCCTCCGAGTTCGGGTCCTGAAGCGGAACCCTTACGGTTGGTACGGGGTGTACGTGATCGAGGAGACCTTCAGGTACCTCGCGCCGTCTGCTGTGGCCCATGTCGAGTCGTTGGGGTTGCCCGGCCAGTCGCCGCCGACGGCGGTGTTGACGATGAAGTGCATCCCGACACCCGGTGCCGTGGTGTACCACTTGGTGCCGGTGATGGTGCCGTCCACGGCGAAGTCGATGTGATCGGGCCACCAGGTGAACGAGTACGTGTGGTACGCGTTGGTCCAGCCCGCAGAATCCGTCTTCGAGAACTGGGTCTGGGCGTTGTTGGAGTCGTGGGAGGTCTGGTACACGGAGTTCGGGTTCTGGCCGACGATCTCGGCGGCGTCGAACTCGGGCAGCCACGGATTCAGGTAGGCCGCCCATACCGCAGGCAGGAGGCCCTGGCCGTTGGGCATGTTCGCGGTGAAGCTGTAAGTGCCGTAGCCGTAGAGGGCCTTGGACTCCACGCGGCCGGAGTAGTACGTGCTGCCCGACTTGTAGGTCTTGATGACGAGGGTGCTGCCCTCGTACCAGACGCAGTCGGGAGTGTAGGTCTCCAACTCGTTGTTGGCGGTCCACCGTCCGTTGATGGTGTTCCACGAGTTGATGGTCTGGGGGGCTCCCCACGACGCCGCGTGGGCTTGCGGCTGTCCCAGGAGAAGCAGGGACAGCGCCGCCAGGGCGGCAACTATCAGGCGTCCCGGCCTGAGAAGTGCAGATGACATCGCGGTTCCATTGCTCGGATGACATGAGGCGGGGGAGCGGTCCCACGCTCCCTTCAACGCCGGACTCTAGGAGTCCGTTCAATGTTTGACAAGATGTGTGGCGCGGATCGTTTCCTGGCTTCTGGAGTTGAAGACACAAGGTGTCGCACCCCGGCTTGATCACAACTGGACACAAGCCCTGACCCCTCTCCGGCAGGCTTCGCGGCCACGGCCGTTCGGCGTGAGCGAGGTGCGCATGAGCTGGGTTCAGTCCGCGTTCTGGGTGCGCTGGTAGAGCTGGGCGATGTCGTCGTCGAAGTACGAGGCGTAGGAGACATCGTCCTGGTCGCCGCCGCTCTCGTGGCCGCGCAGGACCCGGATGACCGTGCCGGCGTGGCTCTTGGGGTCGTAGTCGGCGAGCCAAGGGTTGCCGCTCGTCCCGTCCTCCAGGCCGGTGCACTGGATGGTGCAGCGCAGCGGCAGCACCACCCAGGTCCACGACGGCACCGTCACCGCGCTGAACGCCAGCCTCAACTACCAGGAAGGCACGGTCAGCGGACTGATCCAGACCGACGTCTGCGCCGAGCCCGGCGACAGCGGCGGCGCCCTGTTCGACGGCGAGAGCGCCCTCGGCCCTCACCTCCGGCGGCAGCGGCGACTGCACCAACGGCGGCCGGGCCTTGCAGCGTACGGCGCACAGATCGGCTGACCCCCGGGCCGAGCGGCCCCGTCCAACGGCATGAACCGGCCCCCGACTCCCGTCCTGGGACCGGCGCCCAGAACAGGGCTATGTCCTCGCCGCCGATGTCGGCGATGACGGGCCGGAACTGAGCAGGGAGGCCATCCACGCGGTCAGGGCCGGCCGCGGCGGCCACGGCAGGGGCCGTCTCGGCCAAATCAGATGCGATACGGCTCGGCGGCTTCGCCGTAGGGGACTTGTGCCAGGACAAGTTGACGACGACAGTGAGCAGGCAGGAACGGGGTGCGTTCTGACTGCCTGTCCAGGACACGCGCAGGACACCGCAGGGCTTGCGCCTGCCGGGGGCCGGGTGGGTCGGGCGCAGCGATCGGCAGGCAGTGTGGGCGGTCCATGCGGCGAGGTGTGGCAGGGGCAGGGTGGAGCGGCAGCCGCGGCAGCGGTGCCGGTAGCGGAGCCAGTCGTGGCAGACGGCCCGCCGTGCCATGACTGCAATTCACGGGAGGGCCTGTATGCCGTCGGCCGCACGGTGTGTGTGCATCCTGCGCCGTTCCGCTTCGAGGGCTACTGGGCGGATCCGCCCGCCGCGAGCTTCGCCTGGAGCCGGCCGACATCGCCGAAGAGCGGCAGATGGACCTGGTCGGCGGGGTTCCGCCGGCCGACGGGCGGTTGTGCAAGATGGTCACCGGCATGGACGACCACTCCCGGTTCGTCGGGTTCGCCTCCGCCGTGGCTGTGCCCAGCGCCCGCGCGGTGTGCTCGGCCTTCACCGCCGCGATGCGCCGCTGCGGAGTGCCCTTAGAGGCGCTGACGGACAACGACAAGCAGTTCACCGGCCGTCATACCCGACCTCAGCCCGTCGAGGTGCTGTTCGAGGGCGTCTGCCGGGAGAACGGCATCACGCAGCGGCTGACCAAGCCCCGCTCGCCCCCACCATCGTCAGGACGGAGTGCTTCCATCGCACCCTACGGGAGGAGTTCCTCGATCCCGTGGTGCCGTTCGAGTCACTGGCCGCAGCCCGCGAAGCGACCGACGGCTGGGTGCACGTCGAGGTTGGCGGACCGCCGGTTCTGCCGCCGCAAGGGAAACCACCGCAGCGTCCGCTCCCTCCTCAACGGACATCTCGTCACCACGGTTCCGTTCCGGCTTCGACCGGAGGATCTCGCCTACCTGGCCACAAGTACGCGCAGGTCTCATAACGTGACGGATTGCCGTCACGCACGCCCTCGGTCGACGCTGGGATGCGCGCGTCTAGCGTGCCCCTCTGCGCATCACCTTCTGCGCCGTGACATGGGCGGTGAAGCGATTCGATTACGCGTGCACTCCACGCGTCTCGGTGGCGCATGCCACCTGAACGCCACCGCGGATGCGCCGGAACCCGTTGGTGAACGTCATGAGGTCCTCGGGGGAGCGGGTCGATCTGCGGGGCTGCGTGGGCTGCCGTGGTCGTTGGCATAGCGCGTAGACATCATTTGATCTGCTGTTATTTCATCTCTCGAGCCGAGTTGAACTTCTCGGCGTGTTCGGGTGGACACGTTCAGAGGGTGGCGTGGAATCGGCGATTGACGTATTAGTCATCCCAACAAACAAATCTTCCTGATGATGTGCCGGACGATATGACAGCTAGGACCGCCGTATGTCGAAGCGCTTCAACTTAACAGCACCCGCCGCAGCACCCACTCCGTCTACCGCACGCCGCCGACGCCCCCGCAGGGCCGCGGCGCCGCTCGCCACTGTGGCCGTCCTGCTCGCCGGGGTGGCCTTGGGTGGTTGCGGCCAGCAGCGCGACAGTGCCGTGTACACCGTGTTGAACTCCTCGACCGACGACTCCTACCACCGCTGGGACGCGCAGGCGATGGCCCGCTGCGGCAAGCGACTCGGCGTCACCATCGAGCAGCAGAGCGTCCCTGCCGCGCAGGTCATGACCAAGGCGCTGCGCATGGCGTCCTCGGAGTCGCTGCCCGACATCGTGCAGTTCGACGCCTCCGAGATGCCGACGTTCGCCGAGGCCGGCGGGCTGATCGACCTCAGGACGCTGGGCTTGGGCACCGACGACATCCCCCAGGGCATCGTCAACTTCGGCTCCTACAAGGGGACCTACTACGGCGCGGCCCGCTCGGTGAACACGCTCGCGCTTTTCTACGACAAGGACGTCCTCGCCAAGGCGGGCCTGAAGGTCCCGGCCACCTGGGCCGAGCTGCGCGAGACCGCCAAGAAGCTCACCCACGGCAGGCGGTACGGCCTGGCGCTGAGCGCGGGCGGTGCCGAAGACGGCGTCTTCCAGTTCACGCCGTTCATGTGGTCCAACGGTGGTGACGAGAGGCGGCTCGATGGACCGCGAGTCGTCGAGGCCCTGGACTTCTGGAAGGCCCTGCTGAAGGACGCCTCGCTGTCGAAGTCGACGGTCAGCTGGACGCAGGCGGACGTCAACGACCAGTTCATGGCGGGCAACGCGGCGATGATGATCAACGGCCCGTGGCAGGTCGAGACGCTGGACACCAAGAAGTCGCTGCACTGGGGCATCGCGCGGATCCCCGTGCCGAAGCCCGGCGACAAGTCGGTGGGTCCGCTCGGCGGTGCGGTCCTCACGGTGCCGAACACCGGGGACCGGGCCCGCGAGAAGGAGGCCGCCCGGATCATCGGCTGTCTGGCCGGCGAGAAGGAGCAGCTGACCTACGCGCTCAACAGCTGGATGGTCCCGGCCGACGAGAAGGCCGCCGCGGTGTGGCGCAAGCGTGTGCCCGAACTGGACGCCCTCGCCGGCCAGGTGGCCACCGCCCGCTCCCGCACCGCAGAGCTGGGCGCCGGATGGTCGAGCGTGTCGCTCGCCCTCCAGAGCGCCTTCCAGTCGGCTTTGACCGGCGAGTCGAGCAGGGTCGCCCTGACGCGCGCCCAGCAGCGGGCCACGAGCGGGAACTGAGGTAAGTGCCCATGACCATGTCCACCGCCACCGTCCCGGTCCGCTCCAGGACCCGGCAGGCCACCGGCACCCCCGATCCCCGACGGCTCCGTCTGCGGCGCCGACTCGCGCAGTGGGGGTTCGTCGCACCGGCCGTCGTCTTCATGCTGCTGTTTTTCGGCTACCCGCTCGTCCGCAACGTCGTGATGAGCTTCCAGCACTACACGCCGAAGACCTTCTTCACCGGCAGGGCGCCGTTCAACGGCGTCGACAACTGGTCGAAGGTCTTCCGGGACGCCCTGTTCGCCAAGGCGCTGTGGCACACGTTCGTGTTCACCGCCGGGTCACTGGTCGGCCAGTTCTGCATCGGCCTCGCCCTCGCGGTGTTCTTCAACCGGAGGTTCCCCCTCGGCGGTGTCCTGCGATCACTCGTCCTCCTCCCGTGGCTGGTCCCCATGGTGGTGTCGGGCATCGTGTGGCGGCGGATCCTCGACGAGGACACGGGCGTGCTGAACTCGTTCCTGGACACACTCGGAGCGGGCGGCCACCCCCCGTGGCTGACCAGCCCCGGCATGGCCCTGCTGTCGGTGATCCTGGTCAACATCTGGATCGGCATCCCGTTCAACATGGTCATCCTCTACGGCGGTCTCCAGGAGATACCCCGGGAGTTGTACGAGGCGGCCTCCCTGGACGGAGCCTCCGCCTGGCGGACCTTCCGCTCCGTCACCCTGCCGATGCTCCGGCCGGTGATCACGGTCGTCCTGGTGCTCGGATTCATGTCGACGGTGAAGATCCTCGACCTGATCCTGGCCCTCACCGACGGTGGCCCGGCCGACGCCACCCAGACCCTGGGGACACTGACCTACCAGAACTCCTTCGTGCAACTGGACTTCGGCGCGGGCGCGGTCGTCGGCAACGTACTCATCCTTGTCTCCGCGGTCTTCGCGGTGTTCTACCTGCGGGCCAACCGCACCGAGGGGAAGTGACGTCCATGGCCCCACACCCGCCCACGACAGCCAAGCGCCGCTGGGGTTCCACCGTCACCGGCGTGCTCATCCTGTGCGTGATGCTCTTCCCGCTGTACTGGATGCTCAACACCGCGCTCCAGCCGGGGTCGGGTCTGCTGGAGGTGGCCCCGGTGCCGGGCAGCCTCGACCTGTCCGGCTTCTCCAAGGCCCTCGGTGATCAGGGCGGTCGTCTGCTGACGTCGCTGGTAGTCGCGCTCGGCGCCGTCGTCCTCTGCCTGACGATCGCCGCCCCGGCGGCATACGGGCTGGCCCGGTTCAGGCTGCGGGGCACACGGACCCTCGTGTTCGGCACCCTGATCACGCAGATGGTCCCGGGCATCGTCATCGCGAACGCGCTGTACACCTCCTACGTCGACCTGGGGCTGGTCAACTCGTACTTCGGCCTGATGCTCGCGGACGCCTCGCTCGGCATTCCCTTCTCCATCGTGCTGATGCGGTCCTTCATGGTCTCGATCCCCGGCGAGGTGATCGAGGCGGCACAGTTGGACGGTGCCGGCCCGGTGCGGACGTTCCTGCGGGTGGTGGTTCCCATGAGCCGCAACTCACTGATCACTGCAGGGCTGTTCGCCTTCCTGTTCGCGTGGAGTGACTTCATGTTCGCGCTGACGCTGAACACGACCGACGACGTCAAGCCGGTCACGCTGGGTATCTACCAGTACATCGGCGCGCACGTCGGGGACTGGGGCTCGGTGATGGCAGCGTCCGTCCTCTCCGCGGTACCGGCGGCGATCCTCCTCGTCGTCGCCCAGAAGTACATCGCCGCCGGCATCACCGGCGGCTCCGTCAAATGACCCGTCCACCGCCAGAACTGAGCCCACGCATGAGTGACCTCCCCCGTGTTTCCCGCCTGGCTTCGTGTTCGGCGCCGCGACCGCCTCGTACCTTGTCGAGGGCGCGACCCGGGAGGACGGCCGCGCTCTGTGCATCTGGGACACCTACACCCACACCCCCGGCCTCGTGGCGAACGGCGACACCGGTGACATCGCCTGCGACCACTACCACCGCCATCCGCGGGATGTGGCTCTGCTGCGGGAAATAGGCGCTGGCTCGTACCGGTTCTCGGTCGCCTGGCCAGGCGTCGTTCCAGACGGCGTCGGCCCGGTGAACCCCAAGGGGCTCGACTTCCACTCCCGGCTGGTCGACGAGCTGCTCGCGGCCGGCATCGAACCCGCTGTTCCTTGGCGGACCGCTTCTTCCCTCGCGTCAGAGGCCGGTTCCGGGCGGCCTCGCACTCGTCAAACGCGGGCTACTGGCCTGCTGTGAATCTGCCGTCGCCTCGTCTGCCCGGCCAGGCCCGGTCGGCGAGCTTGGTCATCTTCGCGTGCAGCGGTTCCAGCTTGCCGCGCACCGTCACCTGAAGACCGAGCTCCTCACCGACATTCCTGACCTGGACCGGGCCGTCGGCAGCCCGCACGATCGCCGGGATTTTGCCGTAGCCAGCGGGCAGGGCGGCCTCGTCGCGTGTCTCGCTGCGGTGCGGGTTCAGCAGGACCACTTGCCTCGCCACTCACAGCGAAGACGGGGCGACGGCCACGGAGGCCTCCGCCGCGGGCCGGCCCCGCTCAGCCAGACGGTTCAGGACCCGCTCGGCGATCACCAGCTCCGCCCGCTCGGCCTGGACTTCCTGCAGCTGCTTGACCAACTCATCGGCGAGCGCGCCCTGTTCACCCCGGTGAGCCGTGATCCGCTCCAGCTCCTGCATCCCCGCATCCTCTCCGCGCTCTCCGGGCATACCGGCCCGGCCACGAATCGTAGGAGCGCCAGAGAAAGACGCGGACAGGTACCTGCCCCGCAGGTCATCGGGCGTGGCTGCGGAGGCGAACGCCCCCGATGTGGTGCCGTGCAGCAGTTCCCCACAGGTATGGAAGAGGGTCGCCGCGGCAGGCCCACGTGCACCCTCGTGGTCGCCAGATCCAGCAGGGCGAAGGAGACGAAGGACGCGGCGAGGACCACACCGCCGGGGGCCGCGGCCCCCGGCCTGCGGGTACGGACGAGCGCTCTGGTGACAAAGAGGGTCTTCGATCTTGAGCGGTGTGTCGTCCTGAGCGGCTGACTGGCTGTCACGTTGAGTGAGGGGCAGGGGTGGCCCCGGCAGCAGGACGCCCGTGGTCGTGAGTGATCATTTCTGTTCTCGACGCAGAACGATCATCAGGACCACGGGCTTGGACAGCGATACGACGGTGCTGCTCGACCTTGACGGCCTGGCCGTCGTGCGGGTGGAGCGGCTGGAGGACGGCACCCGGCGGGTGCACCTGGCCACCGCCGGTGAGCAGGCGCGGGCCTGCCCCGCGTGCGGGGTGTTCGCCACGCGGGTGAAGGGTTGGGTGGTCACCCGGCCACGTGACCTGCCCTGCGGGGAGCGGGGGCTGGAGCTGGCATGGCGTAGACGCCGCTGGTACGGCACCCAACCGGGTTGTGCCCGCCGGTCGTTCACCGAGCAGGTTCGCCAGGTCCCGGCCGGTGCGAGGATCACCACCCGGCTGCGGCAGGCGGCCGGGAGGCGGGTGCGGGGTGCCGGATCCACGGTCGTGCAGGGCCGGCCGGGACCTGGGCCTGTCGTGGCCGACGGTGATGGACGCCTTCCGGCAGGTCGGACAGGAGGTCATGCCCCCCTCCCGGACCGGTGACGGTGCTGGGGATCGACGAGACCCGCCGAGGTCGCAGGCAGCGGCGCCGGGATCCGCGCACCGGCCGGTGGGAGCCGAGGGCGGAGCGCTGGCACATCGGCTTCGTGGACGCAACCGGGATCCAGGGCCTGCTGGGCCAGGTCGACGGCCGCGCCCCCCCCAGCGACGTGCTGGCCTGGCCGGCAACCACCCCCAAGCCCTGGTGTGAGTACATCGCTTACGTCGCCATCGACATGTCCTCCGGCTACCGGGCCGCTGTGCGTACCGGCCTGCCCCACGCCACCGTGGTAGTCGACCACTTCCATGTCGTCCAGCCGGCGAACAGGATGCTCACCCTGGTGCGCCGCCGCGCCACCTTCGCCCTGCGCGGCCGGCGCGGACGGGCCGGCGACCCGGAATGGAAGGCCCGGAGCCGCCTGCTGCGCAACCGCGAAGACCTCACCGACACCCAGTTCAGCACGATGTGGAAGCAGCTCATCGACACCGGCGACATCGGCATGACGCTGCTGACCGCGTGGATCGCCAAGGAGAAGCTGCGTGACCCGCTCGCACGCTCCCGCACCACCGACCGGCACCGAACCGGGAGCTCGCCGCGCGAGCCGCCCACGGATTCCGCAACCCCACCAACCAACGCCTACGCACACGCTGCGTCACCACCCGCCGGGTGCGAGGCCACCTCCACCCGCCTGAATTCGAAGGCTCCGCAAACCTTGCCGCCGGAATTCGTCGTTCGAGGCCCGGCGGCAAGGTATGCGTTTGGGAATCGCTCCGGCGTTCGTCTCTATGCGCGGATGGAGTGCACCATCGTGTCGCGCGTATTGCGGCTAGATGTTTGATCCGCCGCCGGAGGTGTTGTTCCACCAGGCGCTGTAGGAGTTCAGCGAGTACTGCTTCTGCAAGCCGCTGGTCGAGGTGATCTCGATGCCGTACTGCATCGTGTCGAAGGTGGTGTTGCGCAGGAGGTTCTGCGACGCGGCCCATCGCCAGACCGCCGAGGCGTCGATGGTGCCGGTGTCGCTCTGCTGGGCGGGGATGAGCTGCAGGACGTTCCAGCCGGGATTGGCCTGCCAGACCGACGCGTACAGGACGCCGCCGATGGTCACGTTGGACGCGATCTGCCTTCCCCAGCCGCCTGCCGTCCCGGACCAGCTGGTGAAGACCATGATCTCGTCCTGGTTGCCGGTCGACCAGAAGTCGCTCGTCCAGTCCCAGTAGTCACTGCCGGAGACGGGAGCCGACGACGTGTTGTACCAGAAGCCCGCCGAGCTCAACTGCGACAACGGCGTCTGGGGTCGGACCGCCGTGTTCGGGTAGGACTTGATCCCGCCGCCGGAGTGGTTGGCGTCGACGTACCACGACTTGATGCTGTTGACGGTCAGGCACTGCGGGCCGTGGTTTTGGCCCCACATGTCGTTGTAGATCGTCCAGGTGCCCTGGGTGTACTGACCCCACTGGTCGCAGGTGGAGTAGACCTGGGCCTGCGCCGGAGACGCGATGCTCAGGAACCCGGCGATCACGGCGGCTATCAGGGCCAGCCGACCGAACCCGGCCGACTTGCTGCTGATGGATTTAAGGGCTTGCCATCTCATGTGTCCCTCCAAGGACGGCGATGGGTTGTTCCGGACCCCCGGTCTGGTGGCGGACTCTGGCGCAGCGAGGTGTCGCTCGCCGACGAGTCCGGGCTCGGGACGGCGCGACCCAGTCCCGTCCGAGGCGCTTGCGCAGTTGGCCGACTGATCGGCTTGACGGCCGGCCCTGGGCAAAGTGGTTCCTTCCACTGCTCGCAGTTGGAGTCCCCGCCGAAGGCGAGGCGGCCGAGGCGGTCGATCAGCTGACGTGTCCCCCTTACTTTCAAGCACCGGGCTTGCCAGACGCAGGTGCCGAAGCGTCGAAGCGCTTGCGCCTTTGGACAGTAATGATGGGATGTCTGAACGGCAAGTCTCTGCACAGGAAGACATATTTCATTCACCGGCGGACATCGCTGTCGAAGCGCTTTTGTCGAAGCGCTTCGAATAGCAGTATCGACCGCGCCCGAGGTCGCCACCGGCTCATCCGTGTGCGCCGGCAACCGCTGCACCTGTGCAGATCACCATCATCGGCGCCCGGAACATGGCCCGGGGCATCGCCGCACGGGCGCCGGTGGGCGGGCACACAGTGACCGTCACCGCCAAGGATCCCGCCAAAGCCGCGCGACTCGCCGGCGAGCTGGGCGCGCACGCCAGGAACCCGCCCGCCAACACCGTCACCGGATGCGGCGACGCCCACCTACAGCGCCCTGGTCAACGCGGCCTTCAGCAGCTGCCTGGAGATCTACGGCGGCGGCACGGCCGCGGGCTCGGCCTCGGAGGTCCGGACCTGTAACGGCGCCAACAACCAGCAGTTCGCCCGCGCCTCCAACAGCGAACTCCAGGTCTACACAAGCGTGCTCACCATGTGCCTCGACTCCAACGGCGCGGCGAGTCCGGGCTCCGCTGCGGTGATCGAGAACTGCACCGTCGCATCGATATCGTTGTCCAAGCCTGTGGTTCCTGAGCGATCGTTCTGCGTCGACGACTGAAATGATCACTCACGACCACGAGTGCCCTGCTACCAGGGCCGCCCCCGCCGCCGCTGACACTCGCCCAACGTCACAGCTGGTCAGCCCCTCAGGACCAGCGCACCGCTCAACTTCCAAGAGCCGACAAAGACTTGGGCGAGAGAGCGAGATGTTGGCCGCGGTGAGCTGGAGACAGGGGCGGTGTAGCAGCACTCTTCGGAGGCCGAACGCGGCGCGCGGCAGCCGGGCGTGGGGTGTGCGGGTCGGCGTCCGTGGCGTGGCGACGAGTACAGCCGCGACGGCCGAGCCGACACCGCTGCCGATCACGACGGAGGGGCACACCCAATCGCTGTCGACTCCCAGGACGACGTCGGCCAGCACGGTCGCCGACGGCCAGGACCTGCCGGCAGCTGGGCGTCATAGAGTATGAGAAAAAGCCCACCGCACGGATGAGGAAGCCGCCGACCGCAGCAGCGCAGGCGCCCCAACGGCTGAGGACAGGTCCTGCCACCAGGCTGACAGCGAGGCCGAGGAGCGCCGCGACGGTCATGGACTGAGGTACGACATCCATCCCACCTCTCGACGCCGTACCCGAGACCCTGCACACACTCGCCGCCCGTGGCTGCCACTTCGTCATGGTCTGCCACCTGTGTGCCACCTTCTGACGGCGATCTGACCCGCGCCGAACTCGCCGAGGCCTGCGGCCTCACGCCGCAGCATGCCGCCGTGCGGGTCCAACGGGTCAAGGAACGGTTGGAGACCGCGCGTGCCGTCGTACGGGCCGTGACCACCTCTCCTCGATGCACGGAACTGGCCGCCGCGCTCACCTCGTGGGACGGACGACCGTCCGCGCTGTGGCGCAAGCGGCTGGCACGCCATGTCCGCAACTGCCCGCAGTGCCTGTTCAGCGCGTCCGACCTGATACCGGCGGAGGGGCTGCTGGGCGGCTTCGCACTGGTGCCGTTGCCGGCCGGTCTGGCCGGACTGATGCTGGGCAAGGTCCTCGCGGCAGGCTCGGCCGGGGGCACCACGGGTGCAGGCGGGTCCGCGGCGGGCGGCGTGGGCCGGGTAGCGCGACTGCTCGGCAGGCCGGCCGCCAAGCCGGTGGCGGCGACGACCGCCTGTGCCGTGGTGCTCACAGCCGCCGGAGTGGCCTGGTACGCCACCACACGGTCACCGGGGCCGAGCCTGCCGCCCAAGGCCGCGGCCCCGTCGGCGCCCGCTGCGTCTGCCGTCTCGCCGACTCCAGGGACGTCCGCTTCACCGACACCGGCCCCGAGCAAGAACCCGACAGCTGCCGCGAGGCTTTCGGGACCGCATGCGCTCCGGTCGGTCGACGACCCGGGCGACTACATAAGCCGGTCCGGGGGCCTGGGCTTCCTGGCTCCGGTCGGCGCAAACAGCTCCTTGGCCACCCGGCGGGCGGCCACGTTGACGTTCGTTCCCGGTCTTGCCGACCCCGGCTGCTACTCGCTCATGGACGCCGCGGGCAGGTACCTGCGCCACTACGCCTTCCGTATCCGCCTGGACGCCGACGACGGATCCGTCATCTTCCGGAAGGACGCCACCTTCTGCGCCCGCTCCGGCTCCGCCGACGGGTCGCTCTCCCTGGAGTCGTACAACTACCCGGGCCGCTACCTCCGTCACCGGGACAACCTCGAACTCTGGCTCGACCCTTCCGAGAGCAGCGCCGCGTACCGGGCCAGCCGCTCCTTCGTCGTCGTCGCACCCCGTACCTGACCGTAGGCTGGACCGGAATACTCCGCTTTGGCACGCCCCGTCCGAAACCTCGGCCACGCTCCTGGACGTCTCGCAGTCCCTACCGTTGCGACGACTGCTGGAATCCAAGCCTGCAGGCCAGTGCCGATACGTAGTTGGGCGTGCTGGGCCGTCTCCGCGCCCTGGTCCCAGGCAAGCGACCTGCGCAGCTGCTCGGGCAGGGTGTCCCCGGGTCCCTCGGCGCTCCGGGCGCGGTACACCGAGTTGTGCCAGATGCCGGGATATGTACCCGCGACCTCTTCGTCCCGAAGCGATTTGGGTGGGCGCTTGACGTCGGGGTGGGTGACTCTCGCCTGCTGCGACGGTCCACGGACGCCCGCGGTCGTCCGCCGCCGTGCGTTGCTACTTCCGCGACAAGCTGCTGGGTACCGCTGCCGTCAATCGGGGGTGCGGGGACTCCGCGTCCGAGAGACGCGATGCACCGTCCGTAGCACCAAGACGAGCACCGTGACCGCCAGCGCGCCGTTGAGAGTGTCCATGATCATGACGACAGGGTGGGGCGCTGGCAACAGGCTCGGCAGCCTGGCGCTGATCATCCCCAGGCCCATGAGCAGAGGGAGCCATGCCCGAAAGAACCGCATGCCTTGATCGGGACTCTTTCCCTTCCGAATCTCGGTCCGCTCCCACCACCGGAAAGCGAGACTCATGAGGACCAGCGCGCACCCCATCGCGACCACGGACCAGTCCATGAACCGCAGCATCACAACTCCTTTATCGGCAGGAGGATCTTCGTCCCACGGGTGTTCGCGGTCAAGGAGCCGGCGCCCCGCAGTAGCCCTCGGCGCCCCTTGAGCGTCCGTGCCCCGACACGGTTCGAACTTGTGACACCCGGGCCAGGTAGTTGCGGGGATTGCGCTCGTAGCCGGGGGCTGAGTCTGCGGTAGCCGGACAGCCACGACATCGTCGGCTCGATCACCCACCTGCGACGGCCCGACCGTTCGCTGGACTCGACGCCTTTGCGGGCGATCTGGACTCCAATGCGCTTGCCTCGTAACCATTTCCGCAGGTCCTGACGGTCGTCGGCTTTGTCCGCGTGGAGGCGCAGGGGTTTGAAGTACCTGCCGAGACGCAGACGAGAAGGGGCAGTCCGATCGCGTCCGACAGGACGTGCGACCGTGACCGTCTACCTGGCTGGACTCCACATCGCTGGCACTTTCCTCTGGTCCGCCAGGCGACCCAAACGACGGCCTCTGGTTCTGGGTGCCGGCAGACGAGTTACGACACGTCGAGCCGCGACAAAACGCCGACGCGCACTGGTCGGCGGCCCCGGCATCGCAGCCGCCGCCCCACGTGCCGCACGACCGGTAATGACAGACGCGCGAGCCCAGGTTGTTCGACTCTCCGCACTCCCTGAGAACGGCGCACTGAACGGCTCGCGTTGCCGGGCGGGCGGACCATGCACGCGCGCTGCACTCTCACGGCCTCCACCAGCAGGCGTTCGCGTGCGCCGTCTCACCCCGATCCCGCTGTGCGTCCGGGAGCCGGCACCGGCCGCCAGTCATCACCCAGGCAAATTCGCCCTGTGGTTCGATCGCCGAGCGGCAGTGCCGTACTCTCTGCTAGTCCTATCGCCTGCGTGACGGAGAGTCACGCCAAGTGGGGGGAATTCAGCCCAAAAGTGAGCAGAACTGCAGGGCACCGTGCGAGTCGGCGCGGTGCCTTTCTCGTGGCGGCCGTAGGTGCGATCGCCGCGCTGGCCGGCACCCTCGTCGTCTCGGTCGATACGGCAGGCGCGACGAACGCCCCTCCGGCGTACACGTCCGCGATACCGGACACCGCCCCGCGTCTTCCCGCTGCCGCGCCGCACTGGACAGGCCTTGCGGCCAAGCGGTTCTGGACCGTCCAGCGCATGGCAGAAGCAAAGCCGCTTCCGGACGGCAAACCGCGGACCGCGGGCAAGGCCGCCCACCCCACACTCCAGGGGCTCGTCAAGCCGCCGAGGACCGGTGGTCTGAACGCCCAGGACCTGCGCGAGGCTCCGATGGACACCACGCCGAGCGCCACCGCGGGCCCGACGGACACACCCACCGACACCTCGACCCCGGATCCCTCCGCGACCGCTACGGACACCCCGACCGCCGCCCCGACGGACACCTCGTCCGCCTCTCCGAGCACCTCCCCCAGCGCGTCGGACTCGGCGAGCCCCACCGCCTCGCCCAGCCCGTCCCCCACGAGCACGGGCGGGACAGGTCCCGTCAGCTCCTACTTCGGCGGGCTGCCGATGGTCGGCCGGATGTACATGCAGACCAGCAGCGGCTCCTACTTCTGCACCGCGAGCGTCATCAACAGCCCGCACCACAACATCGTGCTCACCGCCGGGCACTGCATGGACGGGCGGGCAGGGGGCGGCTCGCTCGCGTTCGTCCCCCAGTGGACCGCGGCCAATCCCCAGCCGTACGGCATCTTCCCCGTCGCCACCGACTCCGAAGGCCGCAGCCGGGTCTGGGTCGATCCCCGCTACTACGACCGCGGACACGTCCAGGGCGCCCCGTGGGACGTGGCGTTCGCCCAGGTCGGCGCACGCAGCGACGGCAAGCAGGTGCAGGACGTGGTGGGCGGCAACAACCTGGCCACCGGCCGCGGCTACGCCTTCCCCAGCATTCGGCTGGTCGGCTACCCGGGCACCGCCGCGCAGCCCCTGACCTGCGACAACAACACGACGCAGTACACCCCGACCGACGGCACCCCCGGCTCGTACCTCCGGATCGCCTGCAACGGCTTCGCGACCGGCACCAGTGGCAGCCCGTTCCTGGAGAACTTCGACCCGACCACCGGCACCGGCGACGTGGTCGGCAGCATCGGCGGCTGGGACACCGGCGGACCGACCGAGGACGTCTCCTACAGCCCCTCCTACGGCTCCGACGTCCAGAACCTGTACCAGGCGGCGGTCGCCGGCACCGCCCCCGCACGTCCCAATGTGCTGCCCGGCGCCTCCACACTCACCCATGCCACCCTCGTCACCTCGGGCTCCTTCACGCCCTCACCTTCGCCCGATCCGGACAAGAGCGACCAGATCGTGCGCTGGTCGGACGGCGAGCTGACGCTGTACCGGGGTGGTGGCAACGGACGGTTCGACAAGGAAATACAGCTCGTCGCGGCCAATACCACCTGGACGAAGGCCGTCTCCATCACGGCCGGCGACTTCACGGGCACCAACACCTACGACCTGCTGGTGCGCTGGAGCGACGGCAGCCTCACCCTCTTCCCCGACGTCGACGCGCACGGCCTGCACAGCCAGATCACACTCGTCAAGCCGGGCACGCTGTGGCAGCACGAGGTCGCCATGACCGCGGGCCGCTACACCACCGACGACCACTGGCCCGACGACCTGATCGTGCGCTGGTCCGACGGCGAGACCACGCTCTACAAGAACCTCAACTCCACCGGCCTCCACAGCGAGGTCCGGCTCAACCCTGCCAACTCCACCTGGACACACGCCACATCCCTCACGTCCGCCGACTTCGCCGGGACCACCGAGTCAGACCTAGTGGTCCGCTGGTCCGACGGCGAACTGACCCTGTACCCGGACATCAACCAGTACGGCTTCCACGGAGAGGTGCGACTGCGGGCCCCGAGCGCGCTGTGGACCCACGCCACGTTGACCACGGCGGGCAACTTCACCAGCACTGACAACCGGTCCAACGACTACCTCGTGCGCTGGTCCGACGGCCAACTGTCCATGTACCAGGACAGCGGCAACAGCCTCGGCACGGAAGTCGTACTCGCGACCGCATCCGGCTCGTCGCTGCCGTACTACCGCCGCTGACCACGAAGTCCTCTGGGCCTGGGCCCAGGGGACCCCTAGCGATGGTTTGTTGACGGCGGTTCGTCTGGGAATGGGCTGTGACGTCTAAAACTGACGATTTATACGGTCCGCCGGTGCGGCCGCGCACCGTGCGGCGAGCATTTCCTGGACGGCGAGTGCGGTTTCGTCATCGGTGGCTGCGATCTCCACCACGGCCAGGCCCGGTTCCGCCACCTGCGCTTCCATGGTCTCCGGAGGCCGAAGCGGTTCTCGGATCCCGGTGTCTTCACCAGACCGAGTACGGACGCGAACGCGGCTGCTCTGGAGGATGCGCCGGCCTTGGTGGCGCGGGCGAGTGGCGGCTGGAGTCAAGGCTGCGGACACCGATCGCAGGGGAGTGACTTCGGTTCGTAAGGCCCCGCGTTGCGGTGGGTGTTGCGATGGGCGGCGTGGGCGTGGGCGCGGCTGGGGATCGGGGCGCGCTCGCGGGAATCGCGCGTCGGCGCTGCCGCCGCGCAGGGCCGCCGACAATGCGCCGGTCGTCAGGAGCCAGGCTGCTCCCTGCTCGTGATGATGCTTGAGCGCGTCACGTGCCGGGCGGCGCCCACACGTCCGGACCGGCACCCCACCACTCCACCCAGTCCGCGCTCGCCACGTCCGCGGGCTCGACGTCTTCGGATCCGGCTCGGCGCAGGAATTCGACGATGTCGTACAGCGTGTATGCCATGCCCACGAAGCGGCTGGCGACGCGGACGCGCCTGTCGCCGTCCTCGGCTGGCGGGTAGACGACGACCTGCGGCGTCTCCGTCATGCTCCCAGGGCGCGGCGCGCGCCGGGAGCGCACATGCGGGACGCCGGAGCCGTCCGTAGTCTGATTGCAGGGTTTCGCCGCTCGCGGCATGTCGATCTTGCGTGACCTGGGCGTTCTTGGCTGTCTCAAGGCCTTGTCATCCGTGATCAGTCTCAAATCCGTGGCATTCCCCGCAAGGGCGAGGTCGAGATCAGGCGGCTTGTCCGAGTCGGCCGAGTACACCACGCTGAGTCCATACGCCGGACACCCACGGACGGAAGGCTGGGCCATGCGGAAACTGATCTACGGCATGAACGTGACCCTGGACGGCTACATCGCCGCTGCCGGCGACGACATCGCCTGGAGCGGACCGCCGAGCGACGAGCTGTTCCAGTGGTGGCTCGACCACGAGCAGGCGAGTGGCCTGTCGCTGTATGGGCGCAAGCTGTGGGAGACGATGAGCTCCTACTGGCCGACCGGCGACCAGCAGCCCAACGCCACCCCGGCGGAGATCGAGTTTGCGCGGAACTGGCGGGACACGCCGAAGGTGGTGTTCTCCTCGACGATCGACAAGGTCGACTGGAACACCCGCCTGGTCACCGGCGACGCGATCGCCGAGATCACCCGGCTCAAGGCCGAGGACGGCGGCCCGATGAACATCGGCGGCGCAACGCTCGCCGGGGCGGCCATGCGCGCCGGGCTGATCGACGAGTACGTGATCGCCGCCCATCCGGTCCTGGTGGGCCGCGGCACGCCGTTCTTCACCGCGCTGGACAGCTGGGTGAACCTGAACCTGGTGGAGACGCGGTCGTTTCCCGGCGGCGTGGTCCTGACCAGGTACGAGACGGGGCGCTGAGCAGCGAGTCTCAGGGATGCTGCACAAGTGCTGCTGACGTGCAGTCAGCCCTGAGACCGTCTACCTATGTCCCGAACCCTATGGCCAGGCGCCATCAGCTTTGGTCTAGTGACCCTGCTTCCGATCAACGTAGTGAGCGCGACCGAAGAACACAGGGTGCGCTTTCACCAGTACCACCTGGATCTGGAGGATCGCGAGGTCGCCCAGTCCGAGATCGGCAAGGGGTACGAGCTGACCGGGGACCGGGTCAGCCCGATCACGCACGAGGAGTTGAGCAATCTGCCGATGCCGATGGCGATGGCGATGGCGATCGACGCGTTCGTGCCGCTGGAGGACATCGACCCGATCCGTATGGGCGCCGGGTACTACCTGTCCGCCGGCGGGCAGGTCGCCGCTACGGGCAGGGGCGGCTATCAGATGTTGTGTAATGGAGTTGAGCGGCTCGGCTGCGTCCTCGCACCCGCCCAACTTCGGTGTCGAATCCTGGATGTTCTCCCGCTCCGTGTCAGCTTTCGCGGCGAAGGTGCCGAACTGAGAGTGGCTGATCTTTCGGCGTAAGGTCGGTGCCGTACGTGGGATTGCCGAAGCCCTGGTTCGGGCACCGAGGAGCCGTCGATGCTGGGCCACGATTTCCTGCGTACCGCGCGCTTGGCTGGTTACGGGACCGTGAGCACTCAGCTCTCCTTGCTGAGCGACCACCGGCTCGGGGAGGCCGTGGCAGCCGCTACCCCGCTCGGGTCGGGCATCGGCGGCAGGTCGGCACAGCTGGACATCAACGGAACGCGCGTCTTCGTCAAGCGGATCCCTTTGACGGACATCGAATTACGCCCGGAGAATGTGCGGTCGACGGCGAACGTCTTCGAACTGCCGATGTTCTACCAGTACGGCGTGGGCTCGGCCGGGTTCGGTGCCTGGCGGGAGCTTGCCGTGCACGCCATGACCACGAACTGGGTTCTCGGCGGCGAGTATGCGGGATTTCCCCTGATGTACCACTGGCGGGTTCTGCCTGACTCCCCTCCCGAAGGATTCACCGACGAGTTCGGGGGCCTGGAAAGGGCAGTTGCACACTGGGAGGGATCACCCGCCGTTCGTGACCGGCTGGAAGCCATCGGCCAGTCCTCGTACAGCCTGGTGGTCTTCCTGGAGCACGTGCCGCACACACTCGCCGGATGGCTGGTCGATCACCGCAAGACCGCCGCGCCGGGAGGCGGGGACGGCTCGCCCTTCCTTTGGGTGGAAGAAGCTCTGATGGAAGGAGCCGCTTTCATGAGTTCCCGCGGCCTCGTCCACTTCGATGCTCACTTCGACAACATCCTGACCGATGGCCGCCAGCTCTACTTCGCCGACTTCGGACTCGCCCTGAGCTCCCGTTTCGACCTTACGGCGGACGAGTCCGACTTCCTCGCGGACCACTTCGTATTCGACCACTGCTACACCGCGAGCCACCTGCTCCAATACCACGTGCTCGACGGCGTCCGCGGTGACACGGAACGCGAAGCCTTCCTGCACGACTGGATCGCGGGCCGGCGACCTGGCCACATCCCGCCCGAGATCACGGCCATCATCGACCGGCACGCACGCCCTACCGTCGTCATGGACACCTTCTTCCATCGTCTGTTCACCGAGAGCAAGCAGACGCCGTTCCCGGCCGCCGAGATCGAGCGGCAGTTGGACGCCGGCGCCACAACCCCGACCTGATCCACGCCCTCGCCTCGGCCGCTGCCTACCGACGAGCCTCTGGCACGCAAGCGCGGGCCGGTCCAGGGCAGTCTTGAGCTGTTCGGGTCCGACGAGGATGACGGCAGGCGTGGCTCGTGCTCCTGGAACAAGTCCCAGAGCCGGTAGAGGCAGTGGAGGGCGTTGTTGCGCAGCAGGTGGGCGTTGTGGACGATGACTGCCGGCCGGGGGCGTCGCGTGAGTTCTCCCGAGATCGCGATACGCAGGCCGCGGTGTTCCTGGTGGGCGCCGCGTTCATCCGTAGGAGACTCCTGCCCCATCCCGTCGCCGTTCCCGCGGGTCGGGACGGCGCCGCCGTCGCACGGTCGGCCGCCACCGGCCCGCGCACCGGTGAGTCGGTTGCCACGCTTGCGCCACAAGGGCCTGTTCGTCCAGCCGGATTGGCCTCCGGACGACGATGCCGACTGAGTCGACACGCTCCCTGCATAGCCCCGGCCCAGCTCAACGGCGCTGCAGCGGGGAGTTATTGCATGCGTCGATCTGACGCAGGAGCTACAGTGGGGTCGTCCAGGTGCGCAGGCAACGGATCCTTCTTGGAATTGAGGGTTGCGGGTTCAAGTCCCGTCTGGCCAACAGCGTTGGCCGGTAGCTCAATGGGTAGAGCATCAGTCTGTGAGCCGTCGCCGACTCTGACCTCTGGACTACAACTTCAGACTTCTGCACCTCCCGGTGCGCAGGCCGCGGTTACTTCTTTTGGCAGAACCACCTCGGTGGGCGGGGATCGAACCCCGCAGAACCGCAGCCGTCTTGATCTCGGGAGGCTCAAGCATCGGGGGCGCCCGGTGCGCAGGCAGCGGATACTTCTGGATTCACAAATCCTCGCGGGTTCGAATCCCGCCGCCAGTTGCACGGCTGGTGTGGGCGAGCGGCCTAAGCCAACGGGTCCGCAGCCGACTTCCGATCTCGGGCGCCCACTGCTTGCGCTTCCCCTCCATAGTGAGGGGCTTTTTGTGTCGCGCTTCAACACCCGCACCGCCCGGCCGACGACCTCGTCCCCGGTCACCACGACCGGCGAGACGACCCGCACCCACGAAGGCGCCACCGGCCACCTCCGCGACGCGCGGTCCGAGCTGTTCGTGCTCGCCATCTCCCACTTCCTCGCGGACACCTTCTACGAGAACGCGAAGGAGCGGGACGACCGGTTCGAGCGTCTCGTCCGCCAACTCGCCGTCGAGGACCCGGCGTGGACCGCAGGCCTGCTCGGCTGGCTGCGCCAAGAGGGCAACATGCGGTCGGCCGCGCTCGTCGGGGCCGCCGAGTTCGTCAAGGCCCGACTCGACGCCGAACAGGCTGTCGCCCGAATCCCGGGCCCGGCCGCGATCGACGGAGCAGTCCCGTACTCGAACCGCGCGGTCATCGCCTCGGTACTCCAGCGAGCGGACGAGCCGGGCGAGATGCTCGGCTACTGGACGACGAAGTACGGGCGCCGGCTACCGAAGCCGGTGAAGCGAGGCATCGCCGACGCGGTCCAGCGGCTGTATAACGGCAAGTCGCTGCTGAAGTACGACACCGCGTCGAAGGGCTACCGCTTCGGTGACGTGCTCAACCTCGTGCATGCCGCCCCAGCCCCTGAGAAGCCGTGGCAGGGAGACCTGTTTCAGTACGCGCTCGACCGGCGGCACAACCCGGACGATGCGGTCCCGCCGGCGTCGAACCGCATGCTGACGGCGCGGCAGGAGCTGCTGGCGCTGCCTGTGCAGGAGCGGCGTGCAGTTGTGACGGCTTCGGATGGCGCGGAGCGTCTGGCGGCGGCCGGGATGACGTGGGAGTCGTTGGCAGGCTGGCTCCAGGGCCCGATGGACGCGGTGGCGTGGGAGGCCGTGATTCCGTCCATGGGTGTGATGGCGCTGGCACGGAACCTGAGGAACTTCGACGAGGCGGCTGTCTCCGATGCTGTAGCCGCTCGGGTGGTGGCGCGCTTTGCTGACCCGGAGGAGGTGCGTAGGTCTCGGATGTTCCCGTTCCGGTGGTGGGCGGCGTACAAGCACGCCCCGTCGCTGCGGTGGGGGCACGCGCTGGAGCAGGCACTGAACCACTCACTGTCGAACGTGCCGCGGCTCGGGGGCCGGACGCTGATCCTGGTGGACCGGTCGCCGTCGATGTTCCCGGGGTACGGGTTCTCGACGCCGAACAAGTCGGACATCCCGCTCGCCGAGCAGGCTGCGGTGTTCGGTGCCGCGCTCGCGGTACGGGCGCAGGACCCGACGCTGGTGGAGTTCGGCATGCGCAGCGCACGGGTGGACGTGCCGAAGGGCGGGAGCGTGCTGCGGCTGATCGAGAAGTTCGGGCAGATCGACGGCACGGACATCCCCTCGGCGGTCAAGGCTCACTTCGACGGGCACGACCGGATCGTCGTTGTCACCGACGAGCAGACCCGGCCGGGCTGGTTCCCATCCAACGCCCACGGATACGGCGGGATGCGCGAGACCGAGATCGACGACCTCGTACCCAGGAACGTGCCGGTCTACATGTGGAACATGGCCGGCTACCGGGCCGGGACGGCGCCGACCGGGAGCGGGAACCGGCACGCCTTCGGTGGCCTCACGGACCATGCTTTCCGGATGATCCCTCTCTTGGAGAGGGGACGGGACGCCCGCTGGCCGTGGCAGGAGGGTGCGGCCTGATCGCGCGAGATGGCTCCGCCGCTTTGGCGGCGGGGCTTTCGTCATGCGGCCTCGACGACCTCGTCACGTACCGCGAGCGCCCACTCGGCGAGAGCCCCTGGTGGGTGGGCCGGTCCTGTGGTTTCAGGTGGCCGCCGGCCTGCAGCATGAGCGCGCGGATCTCCGCGTTCACCACTGGGGAAGGGCGCGCGGGGTCATGGCTCGGGCGCTGTCCGGACCTCGGTGGCCTCCTGACCGACACCGCTGACAGCAATACCCATATGAGGAACATCAACGACGGCCCGGGCATCACCCCGCCCGGGCCGTCGGCGCGCTTTCGATGCACGCTTTGGTGGATACCGGCCGGTGATGTGGGCTCTGCGGGAGAACCGGCTCCCGCCCGCTGTGACAGGGGCGCGGTGTCCAGGATGTTGTCCCCGTGGTGCATCACGGCGGTCGCCGCCACCACATGCGCCAGCAACGGCCGAGGCAGCAGCAGCCTGGCCGCCAGGTATGCGGTGCGCCGGAAGCGTCGCACCAGCTGCCGCTGACGGTCGTAGTCCTCACGCAACCCCGGCTCCCGGACACCAGCGGCGTTCAGGCTCTTCGTCCCCCTCGCATGGGCCGATCGTAGTCAGTACGGCGTGTGCTGGCGGTCGGCGCGGTTCTGCACCGACGGCGGCACCGGCACGGCCTGCCTAGCGCTGCGCTCCTCGGGTGCCTGCGGAGTTGACGGTGAGGATTGCGGCTTTGCTGGGCACGGCCTGCTGGTTGACTGCGAAGAGCATGTACGTGCCGGGAAGCGCCACGCCGGGGTCGGCCGGGATGTCGAGTTCGTAGGTGTTGGTTGCGGTCTTGCGGGGCGTCAGCGGAATTCGGCGTTGGTCGTTGTCGACGGAGTGGGTCGCGGCTCCGGCTCGGACCAGGGCGAACTTGTCGATGGGCATGTCGGTCGTCACCGTCAGCCGCTGCCCGTGTGCGACGTCGGTGGGAACGCTGCTGATGATGTGGGGGCGGGGCTTTTCGCTGCCGTCGGGGTTGAGGAGGTAGGGCGGGGTGAAGATCGCTCCGTCGGCGTGGTTGGTTTCGCAGTCGCCGCACAAGCCGCCGCCTCCGGTGAAGATCCGCCCGTCGGGGAGCAGATTGGCGACGCTGTGATAGTTACGGGGGAGCGCCATGGCTGCCATGGGCGTGAAGCGGCCGGTCGCGGGGTCCCATATCTCGGGGCTCAGGACGGAGTGGCCGTCGCTGAAGGGCTTGGCGTAGGACTGTCCCCCGAAGACCGCGACCTTTCCGTCTGGCATGACGACGCTGTTGGCGAAGGAGCGGGCGTAGGCCATGTCGCCGGTGCGGACGCTGGCAGGCGCCTCGTCGGGGCCTTTGACGCCGACGGCGTAGGCGCGGTTGGTGGCCGTCGCGTTCTCGTATGCGGTGGCGCCGCCCAGGGTGAGGAGCTTGCCCACGTCGTAGGCGACGGCATCGCCGTTCATCGCGTCGAGGCTGTCGGCGCGGGTGCCGGCCGGGGTGATGCCGCCCTCGCCATCGGTGGAGATCCAGTTGAGCTGCTTGCTGGGGCCGAACTGCAGGACTCGTCCGTTGGACGTGGCGTACAGCCATTCGTGGTTGTCTGCCCGGTAGGGGCCTGCCGGGTCGGCGGTCAGGGTGGGGGAGACCGGTACGCCGGACAGGGTGCGCCAGGTGCCGGTAGCGGCCGACCAGACCTCGCTGCCCTTGTCCGGGGCGTTGTCGCGGCCCCAGGAACCGCCGATGACGAACGCGTCGCCGTTGGGGAGCAGGGTCATGGCTTGATAGCCGCGCGCGATGTTCATGTCGCTGGTGGAGGTCCACTCGTCGGTGGCGGGGTCGTAGATACTGGCGCGCTCGGCGTTGCTGCCGCCGGTCACCAGCACCCGGCCGTCGGAGAGGATCGCGGTGCCGGGACAGAACATGTCGTGCTTGGTGTTGTCGACGCGGCGCTGGGTGATCTTCCCGGTGGTCAGGTCCATGATGGCGGTCTGGGTGTAGCCGTTGCTTCCGCCGAAGCGGTCGGGGGCGTAGGCGGACCAGGCCAGGAGTTTGTCGTTGGGCAGTACGGCGGTCGCCACCGGCACCAGCGGGAAGCCGATCAGCGGGCCCCACGCGCCGTGTTCAGCGGGGTTGGCCGGACCACTCAGGCGCAGTTCGGCGGCTGAGGACCAACTCCCGCGGCCGCCGGCCTCGGTGATGGCCGTCAGACGGACATAGCGCGCGGTGACGGGCTGGTCGAACGTGGCGCCCTTGACGGTGTCGTCGTCCTTCCAGGTCCCGGTTGCCACCGGTTTCCCGAAGGCGGTGCCGTCCGTGCTGGTGGTGATCGAGTACTGGCCTATGCGGCCGTTGGCGCTGTCGGCCAGTCGTGGTTCGTAGGAGAGGCCTGAGACGACGGCGGTGCGGTGCATGTCGATGGTGATGCTGTGCGGCAGCGGTCGGGTGTCACCGGACCACTGGGTGTGCCAGATGGTGCCGGGGTTGCCGTCCAGTGCGTTCTGGGCGCGACCGTCACCCGCTTGGGTCTCTTCGCTGTCGGCGGTGGCGGTCCACCCGTCGCGCGGCAGGTCGACGCCGGGTCCGGGCGTGCTTGGATCCCCGAGCAGGTTGATCTCCGCCGCCGAGTCCCACGGCCCGCGCGCGCCGGCCGCGGAGGTGGCGGTCAGCCGCACGTAGCGGGTGCGTCCGGCGGCGAACCGCAGCTTCTTGACAGCCGCGTCGTCGGCCAGGGTTCCCGTGGCTACGGGCTTCCCCCAGGTAGTGCCGTCGGCACTCAGGTAGATGGCGTATTCGCCGATCCGGCCGCTGGGGCTGCCGTCCTGGCGCGGCTGGTAGACCAGTCCCGAGACGACGGCGGTGCGGTGCATGTCGATCGTGATGCTGTGTGGCTGTGGCTCCTGGGCGTGGTGGTTGTCCTCGCGGGTGTCCTCGTCGCTGACGGTGGTGGTCCACCCGTCACGCGGCAGGGTGGGAGCGGCGGGTTCAAACGCCTCCCTGGGGACGACCTCGCCGTGTGCTCCTGGAGGCGTCGGCTCGTGCCCGCCGGAGGGTGAGTCTGTGCCGTGTGCGGCCGTCGCACGGTCCGCGACGGCGGGGTTCGGATGCAGCAGCGCGCCGGTCACTGCCGCGGAGGTAAGGAGGACAAGGCTGAGGGCTCGCACCGTGGCCACTCGTAACCTGTCAGGCGCACCTGTCATGGCGTCTCTCCGAACGGTGAGCAAGGGGCCGCAACCACGTCTGCCGCACAGGCAAGGCCCCAGGGCGGCACGCACCGCGAATGCGCGCGGAATCCGGCAAACGGCTTTGGAGCGGTTCGCAGGGTTCAGCTGTCGCAGTGTTCATGCAATCACCGTGCACGTCCTTGAAGCCACATGCGCCCCGAGCGCAGCCGATGGGGGAGTCACCCGCGAACCCTTCTGCGGGCGACCAGCCGGTCTTCGAACGGACCCCGGCGCATGGTCTGGCCCAGTACCACGAGAGCACAGTCGCCGACGTGCACACCGCCGGCGGACACCTGCCCGCCACCGGCGTGGGCCTGGCCACATACGGACCGGCGGGGTGGGCAGCTCAGGCGGCCGGTGCACAGACTTCCCCGTCGGACTCGACGGTCCGCCAGGGGACCCAGGGCTCCAGAATTCGACCATTCAGCGTCAGGCCCGCGGGGGCCAGGCCGCTATCAGGGCGAGAGGCCGGGGAACCGGGCATGGGGGTCTTCGATGCGTACGTGGCTGCGGCGTTCGAGCCCGTACTGGCGCTGACGTGTGACCCCGCCCCGCCTCGCGCAGCGCCTTGCAGGGGTGGCCGCGTCCCGGTTTCCCGGGCGTGCGGTCGCCGGTGCAGTGTTGACGACCGTCGGGGGCGGGCTGCGTTGGTCGCTGGCGTTGTTCCTCGTGCCTGCCCTTGCGGTGCGCTACGGGGTGAATTGCGGCAGTCTGGCCGTCTGAGCGTCTGTGGATGTCGTTTCGCGGTGACTTCGGGAGCCACGGGTAGCGCTCACTCAGTTCGGCGGCGGCGAAGGCTTCGAGGGCCGCTCGGTCGGGGCGGTGTAGATCGCGCGCAGGGGCGGCATCAGCTTGGGGCGGTCGCGCACTGACGACAGCCGCGGCGACGCGCGGAACTCTGAGCGCCATCGCCCCCGAGGGCACGAGCCCGCGCCTGGCGGCGTGGCTGCTACCGGAGGGCGGAGGAACGAAGTGGACCACCGACCCGGACGCGCTCGGCATCCCCGCCCCGATCACCCCGGAAAACCGGCTGTGACGCCGCCAGGGCCGGCCCCGCCACAGCGGGCCTTGGTGGTGGGCCCGGTGGCAGACGTGGTGCCTCGCGGGCGTGCTCTTCGCCCTGACCGTCGTCTTGCTCCGTTTCCTGTAAACCCCGGCTGAGCCGGGCCGGGACGTCACACCCTTCCCGGTTCAGCCGACTCCGCTCCCGCGCCGGGCCCGGACCGTGATCCGTGCATCCGCCGACGGCCCGGAGCGGGCGGTCACACCCGAGCCCCCGGCGGGGCCCGGGACGTCACACCACCCGCCCTGGCCGTGACCGTCGCACCAATCGACGTGAGTCGAGGGACCGTGCACGACCTGATCGTCCGCCCGTTGCTGGATGGCTACCTGGCCGTGCGGCCGGGCAGTACCGCTTGCGTGCGTCTGCCGGCCGAACTGTATGAGGAGGTGCGCGCCGGGCCGATGACCGGGTGCCTGGCTGGCTGGTGGAGGCCACCGCCGATGCCTGGGGCCTGGACTTGGAGGGCAGGGCCGCCGGGTCGGCGCTCCTGGTGCGCACGTCGACCGAACTCGGCTTCGCGCGGGCGAGTTGCGAGATCAACCTCTACTGCAACTTCGGGCGCACGTACTGGTCCTGCGGCTCCAGATCGCGGGCGGTGAGCCGACCGTGGATCCCGACTTCGAGGGCGTCTACCGCTGCGCGTTCGCCAGGGCATGGTGCTCACGGTCTCGACCAACGCCTCCCGGCTGTTGGAGCGGGAGCTGCTGCGGCTGTTCCGGGACTGGCCGCCGTACCGCGTCGTCGTGAGCATGTACGGCGCGACGGAGGAATCGCTCGACGAACTCACCCAGTGCAGGAGCGCCTACCGGAACTTCCGGAAGGGCATGGCCGCGGCCTGCAACGTCGGCCCGTACGTGCGGGTGTCCGTCGTCGTCACGGAGGACAACGCTCACGAGGCCGACGACATGATGGCCGTGGCCGTGGCCGTGGGCTGAGGGCTGGGCCGTCACGTCTACACCAACATGCAGCCGACGTTCTCGGGTACGGGCGGGCCCCTCCTCGTCGTCCAGTCCGCGGAGTTCCTGCGCGGGCGCCCGGTCTTCGAGGACTGCCACATGGGGGCGGTGCCCGGCGCGGGGGTTTCACCGGGACGGTGGGGCGGGCAGTATGAGGCGGCCATGACACGCCCGTACGGTGCTGACCCGAAGGGAACCGTCTCGTGCTCCGTAAGCCAAGCGCCCTGCTCGCCGCCTCCGCCCTGCTCCTCCTCGGCACCGCGACACAGGCCGCGGCCGACCCCCCGCCCCCTGCCGCGCCGTCGGCCGCCTGCACCTACACGCCGGCCGTTCCCGCAGACAACTTCAAGGGGATACCGGTCTTCGACCCGGTGAAGGCCGCCAAACCGTACAGTGCGACGCTGCGCACCGGCCAGGGCCCGATCACCTTCCGGGCACTGACCGACAAGGCTCCCTGCACCACGTATTCCTTCAGGTTCCTCGCCCAGCACCACTACTTCGACGGCTCGCACTGCCACCGGCTCACCACCGCGCGCATCTACGTGCTCCAGTGCGGCGACCCGACCGGCACCGGGAGCGGCGGACCCGGTTACTCCTTCCCCGACGAGAACTTGACCGGGGCGACCTATCCTGCCGGGACGGTGGCGATGGCCAACGCTGGACCCAACACCAACGGAAGCCAGTTCTTCTTCGTCTGGAAGGACACCAAACTCCCGCCCGCCTACACACCGTTCGGCAAAGTCACCGCGGGCCTCGACCTGCTCCAGAAGATCGCGGCGGGCGGTGAGGACGACCAGAACGGGCCGGGAGACGGCTTTCCGACGCTGCCGGTGAACATCAAGCGCGTACAAATCAAGAGCAGGTAGTACGGTCCTGCCCCGGCCCTGTCCTTGCCGGAACCCTCGTCCGTCCCGGTCATGGTCGGCGTCGTACGAGTTGGCGGACGAGATCGTCCAGCGGGGCGGAAATTCCACGGGGACGCGGCCCAGCTGGAGAAGGGCGATCTTCTCGCCGTGGTCGGCGACCTGATGGGCGGCAATCAGGGGGATCTTGCCGGTCGGGTGGGGCACCGTGCCTGCCGAGAATGTCGTCTATGCAGCTCAGGAACCTGTTCGGTGGTGCGGCAGGATGACCCTCGTGTTACCTCGTCTCGCCCTACCCGACCGTCATCAACGTCTTCGCCGTACTGCGGCTGCTGCCGATGAGCGACCACGACAAGGACGTGGAGTTCCTTGCCCTGCGCCACCAGATCACCGTCCTCGAACGGCAGCTTGGCACGGACCGGCTGACACGGTGCTGCGTTGGCACCGCGACCCGATGAAGCAGCGCCACGCCCGCATCTGCCGGCCGAAGCGGCCCGGACGGCCGCCCACCGTCCGCTCGATCCGCGCGCTGGTCCTGTGCTTGGTACGGGAGAACCCGTCATGGGGTTACCGCAGGGTGCACGGCGAACTCGCCACCCTCGACGTCAAGATCGCCGCCTCCGTCGCCTGGGAGATCCTCAAGGCCGAGGGCATCGACCCAAACCGACCAAAGCGGGGGTACCGGAATCCGGCCCGCACGACCGGGCGCCCGGGAGTCAAGGGGCGCCTCGCGTCGCATCATCGGCCACGTCCTGCAATTGCGGAGCAGCGTCCGGGGTAACTCTGCTGCGCATTTCGCTGGGGCGTACGGGGTGACCGTGTTGGGGGCCGGCACCTGCGAGGTGACGTGGGGGTGCCGGGTCTCCCGGTGCCCGCTCAGAACAGTGCCAGGCCCTCGCCGCTGGTGTCCGCTATGACTGGCCGGGACCGGGCAGGGAGGCCGTCCAGGCGGTCGGGTCCGGCCGCGGCGGCCACGGCGGGGGCCGTCTCGGCCAGCCAGATGCGAAACCGCTCGGCGGCTTCGCGGTAGGGGACTTGTGCCAGGACACGGTGCTCGCCGGAGGGGCAGAAGTCGACGGCGACCGTGAGCAGGCAGGAACGGGGCGCGTTCTGACTGCCCGTCCAGGACACGCGCAGCACGCCGCAGGGCTTGCGCCCGCGCGGGGCGCGGTGGGTCGGGCGCAGCGATCGGCAGGCTATGTGGGCGGTCCACGCGGCGAGGTGCGGCAGGGGCAGGGTGGTGCGTGCGCGGCAGCCGGGGCAGCGGTGCCAGTGGCGGAGCCAGTCGTCGGTGTCGGTGGCAAAGAGGCGTGTGTAGCGGTTCGCCACGCGGATGTCGTTGCTGTACAGGTGGTCGGGGCGTTCCAGTGTGTTGCAGGACTGGCAGACGGGGGCGCGGACGTAGCCGTGTTCGTGGCAATGGTCGAGGACGGTGGAGGGCGCGGTGCGGCAGACGGCGCACGCCCACCCGGCCACCCGGCGGGAGGTGCCGGGCTTCCTGCTGAGGACCGAGTACAGCTGGCCTTCCAGCTCTCCGTTGTACGGGCGCAGACTGGCGGTTGAGCACTCGGGGCTCGTCGTCTGCCGGCCGTCGGCGTCTTGGGCCTGCCGGAGGCGGGAGGGCGGCTCGGTGACGGCTGCGCTTGCCTGGCGGGTCCGCGCGGCTTGCACCCACTGCGTTTCGGCGTGCTCGGCCGCATCCAGCAGCCTGACCACAGCGCGCGGCAGCCACCACGTCCGCCGCGTCCCGTCGCGAATCCGCTCCACGAGTATCCGCCGCCAGTCGATCCCCGCCAGATGATACGGTCGGCCGTCTTCACGTCGGACTGCCCGCTCGGGGCCGCCCATCCCCTGCAGTTCCCGCGTGATGCGCCGGCGCCAACGCAGCGGCGTTTCCTCGTTGTACTCCTGCCTCGGTGTCCCGTGAAACGGACCGATGCGGACCAGGTCCTGCTCGTCCATCGCAACCGCGTTCAGTTCCGCGGCCGCCCGGCGTACCTCAACTTCCGGAACTCTCCACTGACCGTCGCTCGCGCTCACCGTCGCCACCACGTGGTTGCCGAGGAGGACGTATCCAGCCCGGGCATGGGCAGGAGAACAGGTGAACGCCCCAGAAGCCGTCGGCACAGCAGTGTCGGCCGTCAGATCGACCCACAGAGCGTCCGCGGCACCCAGGGTGATCAGGCCGTCCGTGCGACCGGGCATGACACGCTCTGACATACAGACAGGCTAACGGCCTGCAACACGGCAACGGGTCTCCAAGCGCCTCGGCCGGCCAAGGCGCCGCCCACGCCGCATCCACCGACCGCAACTCCTCGTTCCTGAGCATCTGTTTCGTCAGCGCTTCCCGTGCCCACAGCCTCACCACCAGAGCGTCAAGAATCGGGCTATTCACCCTCGCGCATCAACGATCCCCGAGCCCAGTCGAATTGAGCAGCAGAGCCAGCGTGCGATGTCTGCGTCTGGTGGCCAGCCTTCTTCCGCTTTGACGGACACCATCGATGTGGTCGTCAGGCCGCCGGGGCGGCCTCGCAATCGGCGGGACTGCGATAGCCGCGGCCGCTGTGCAGTCGGTGCAAGTCGTACCGGCCTGGTGGGCGGGGCGAAGTGCTGCCAAGTGGCTCATGCGAGTGCGCACCCGCGGTGTGTCGGAGAGGTGGGCGTCGATGCGGGCGAGGTTGACCGCGGGGCCGGTGAGCTGGTGTTGCAGGTCGGTCATGGTCAGGCCTCCTAACCAGGAACGGCTGTCGCGGTCACGCCGCCTCGCGCGCTCGCCACTGGAGGGGTTCGGCGGTCAGCTGCCGACGAGCGTCTGCCGGGTCTGCGGGCCTTTCTGGCCGTCCACGCCGAGGCCGTGTGCGGACTGGAAGGCCCGGGCGGCGCTGTCGGTGAGGGAGCCGAAGCTGCCGTCGACAGCGAGGCCGTACCCGAACCGGTTCAGTTCGACCTGGGCGGCGCGGACGTCGTCGCCGGTGGAGACCTTCGAGGCAATCGATGGCCGTGGTCAAACAGGTTCATGTCACGTTCCGATCCTTGACGTCTGGTCGCTGCGCCAAGAGCTGCGCTCGACTCGTACGGGCGCTCTGCACGCGGCTGGGCCGCCTCGCCGAACCTCTGCGGGCCGCCGGGTAGTTCGATGGGGGAGCGGTCGAGGTTGGCCGCACGCCCGCCGGCGGCTGAAAGGCCTGTCGGGCGAGCGGCGATGAGCGGCTGCTGAACGGCCGAGAGGTTCACTGTGCAGAGCAGCACCGGAACCCCTCCTTCACGGTGCAACCGGACACTCCACGCGATGCGTTGCCGAGCCTAGATTCGCGATGGACTCACTCACCCGGCTGACCGCACACAGGCAAGCTGTCGTGCGGACTGCCAACGGCCCAGCCAGGGCTGCCATCAGGAGGAGGAAGCATTCTCATGAAGTGGAAATTGGGGCGGCACGCGGTGCGAGCTGCCATGGTCGGCTCGATGGTCGCCGGCAGTGTGGTGCTGGCCAACGGCTCGGCTCAGGCAGCCGAGGGGCAGTGGACGCTCAGTACGAGCTACTGCTCGGCAGTAGTGAAGATCGAGCTGCATTCCTACCCCGATGGCCTCCACGACGCGCAGGCCATCGATCCGACCCGGATTGTCTACCCTGGCGCCTGCCACTTCTCCCTTATCGACAACGGCAGGGTCATCTACGACTCGGACGACCAGCCGAACCCCGCTGCACAATCGCCGTGGGAGTACGACGGCCCTTGGCACTCCATGTACGGCAGGGTCTACGACTCGATCACGGGCGAGCAGCCCACCAGTACTCCCAACTAGCCACTGACTTCGGCTCGTCAGGGTGACGTTGGAGCGTCGAGGGTCAGACGGTGCCGGCTAGGAAGCCGTCGAGGGGGCCGGGCCGGTACCGTAGGCGCTTGAGCCGGTTGCGGACGAGGGTTTCGAGCCGGTCGAGGGCGACCATGGTTGGGGAAGCACCAGAACAGGTACGCGTGACGGCCCAGCCAACGGCGTCGGCGGCGCCTGCGGCGGCACAGAGCTTGCCGTAGGTGCGCACGAGCCGCATCCCGTCCAAGCGGCGGCGCAGCTTGATGTGCGACATCCCGTGAGTCCTCTCTCTGACCTCAGCCGCAAGGTAGCCCACGCCGTTGTCCACGGTTCGTCAGGTCGCCCATTGCCTTGGGGGCGCGGGTTCGTTGAGTCGGCCGGGTGATCCGGTGGGCTGAGGCGAGAGGGCGGGCACCTGCGCCACGGCAACCCAAGAGCACTGTTCCCGCGAGGCCCTGACCGCTACTTGCTCCTGCTCAGGTGCCCCGGAACTTTACGAACTCGTTTGACGGGCTTCCGGTGTGACCCGAACGTTCCTCAGGCGCTTTCGACTCTGGGTGGCACAGGCAACAACGGGAGGGGATGACATGCCACGAGGACCCGTGGGGCTGGCCGGCCCGACTGGCAGGCCCCGGCGGGTCACTCCGCCGGGGCCGTTTCACCGCTGTGCCGCTCCGGCACCGCCAGCCGCTCGGCATGAGGGAGTGCGGGGATGGTCTCTCCACTGCCATGACGCCCGCAGATCGCTGACCGGCATTCCGTACCGGGCGGTGATGCGGCTCATCAGCGACCAGGTGGTCTCCGCCGGGAGCAGAGCGATTCGTAGAGCAGTGGCCTGCGTCACGGTCCTGCCTTCCGCCCTCGGACGGTGTGTGCCGCTCTCCAAGGTCACTGTCATCGCAGAGCCCGGCCCGGACCGCTTGACACGCCCCCATCCCCACCGACTTGCCGTAACTGTCGTGCGGCCACCTTCCGCCCGGCGCGGTTACGCACGCGTCCTTCAACGACACGACCGCGCTTGTGGCGACGCCGCAGGCCGTCACCACCACGGACTTCCCCGGGGCTGTCGACATGGCGCGCTGCATCCGGCCGCGCCGGAGGGCGACACAAGGGAGAGTGCACCGTCGGACAGGGACCGGGGTGCTGGACCTTGCGTCATCACGTGCTCAACTTCCGCGTGTACCTGGGCATTCCACGCTACCCAGAAGCCCGGCCGGCCAACTTCCGCAACAGGCTCTGGCGAGCCCCGACATCAGGCGACAGGGTGAAGGCCTACTGCCCGAGACCGGCGGCCAGGGCCGCCGCCTACAGTGCGGGCTGGCGGTAGCGCGCCTGGGTCCAGGACCTGGCCATGTCGGCCGCGCCCCGGCTACGTTGGCGTCTGCGCACAATCGGGCAGACGAAGAGGGGGCCAGGCGTGACGAGCGGGGAACCCGGCGGCGGTTTATCTGTCACCGCAGCAGCCGGCACGGACATCACACCAGACACGGACCCGCACGGGAACCCGGACGCGCGGCCGGACCCGGGTGACGGGCCGGACCACTCAGCGGGGGGCGATGCCGGGCAGGGCGAAGCCAGCCTCACCGAGTACCTGTTCTTCTTCCTCGGCCTGTTGCCCACACTCATCGCCGGTGCACGGATCTATCTGATAGCTCACGGCGACCGTACGACCATGCTGGAACTGCTCGGCACCCTGAACGTGAGCGCCCTGGTGCTGGACACCTTCATCCGCTTCATCGGTGTGATCGGCGGGGCGGTGACGGCGTTCCTCCTGGTGCGCCTCCTCCTCGAACGCCCGGAATCCCCTCCCCGCTCCTGGCTTCGCCGCGTCATCTGGGGCCACCGGCGCCCGGCCCTCTGGCTGCTCGCAGGAACCTTCGCGGCGTTCATCAGTACCGCCTACCTGGAAGAGTTCTACGACGCCGACAACAAATGGACCTGGCAGCCCGTCGACCTCTGCAGGATCTACGCCTGGCTCGCCGTGCTGTATGTCGGCCGTGCGCTGGCTGTCCGTGCCTGGCGTCGCCGGTCCGCGTCCCGGCGACCGAGCCGGGACGGAACAGCGGTGGGCACGACGGGCGTCGCCACGGATGACACCACCGACCCGGATCTGGCTCAGACGCCGGGTGCGCCCGTCCGCAGCCACTGGCGTCTGTGGGGAGTGGCGACGTACACCCTTCTCCCGGTGGCCGTCCTGATGACGTGGTCATTGGTCAAGCAGTCCGACGACCGCATGTGGCTGCCCGCCCAAGTGATCACTCTCGATGGCGCCCCGGCTCTGGTCGCGCAGGAGGGCATCGACCAGAACGCGAAATTCCCACATCTGAATGCCGAGCACGACGGTCACTACACCTTCGTCGGCTACGTCCTCGACGACAACGGCACTTCGCAGACCATCCTGTCCTCCAGCGGAATTCTGCTGACCACCGACTCCAAACACATCGTGGACCGGGAGTTCTGCCAGTACGAGCCCACCCGCGACGTCGCCGACGACACCCCTTTCGTCGACCGCATACTCAATCACAACGACTCCTGGAATCCCGGGTTCACCTGTGAGGACCTGCTCAAGACGGTCGTCGGACTCAAGTAGGTCGTCGGATGCCGCGTGGCGCGTCCGATCCCCCAACTCACCGCCCACCCCGGGATCCGAGCCCCTGCGCTCGCCACGACGGATCCGCGGTCGCGGACGGCCCCTTGCTCCCGGTGCCGGCCGATGCCCCGCAGGAGGGCCGTTCGTGGCCGCGCCGTGATGCCGGTGTGGTCCGTGCCGGTCCTCGGCCCGGTGCCGCGGGCCGTGACGACATGGCCGTGGATGGACCTGGCCGCCCGGGCGCCTGTTGTTCAGGGTTCCCTCCGCGCGCGGCGGTTCGCTGAGCTGACGCGGGACCTGCGCGCTGGGCATAGGCCCCCGACGGACACGCCGCCCCTGAACTGGGCCTGGGTGTCGGCGGCTGGAGCGCGTGCCGGGTTTGTGTCCCGCGCGCCGGGTGACGCGCCCTTGGGCGCTGGTTGTGCGCTGGCGCAGGCTCTGCGATCACCACCGGCCACCATGCGGGGGTGGTGAGGTGCCTGTGGTAGCGGTGAAGTGGTTCGACCCTCAGCGGAGTGTCGGCCGCGTCGTGCTGGACGGCAAGGGGCTCGGTCCCGTCGCGTGCCGGTCAGCGGTTCAGGGCCGGGGGGAGAGGGCGCTGCACGCGGGCGAGCCGGTGGAGTCCGACCTCACCGTTGACGCCGCAGATGTCCGTGCCGGCAACATCTGCCGCCTTCGCTTTCTCTGAGGGTGACGTCCGCCGGATCGCGCCTGATCAAGCGGCTGGCTGACGTCGCTTGGATGATCGTCCTCACCGCTCTCGCAGCCCCTGATTCCGGCACCGATGCACCATCCTCGGCCAGCCCGGGCGGCGCCGGTGGCACCTCCTCGGCTGGCCTGGCTCCGAAGGCATGTCGAGCGGAATGAGCGGATGAGGGCCGGACAGAAATGGAAGGGTCAAGGCCGAGAAAAGGGATCGCAATGCGAAGAATGAATTGTGAGCCGGCTCACAAAAAGCATGATCTGTGACAAAAGGCGCAAATATCCTCGATCCCTTTATATCGGTCGGACATTCGGTCATGGTCGTAGGGACCCGACATCGCCATCTCGGAATGGCCGACGATGCCAGGAGTAGTACCGCATGCGGAACCCGAACTCTGTCCGACCCCTGTTGCGCCGCGCGGCTGTCGGCTGCACGGTTGTCCTCTCGCTCGCCCTGGCCGGCATGGGTACGAGCGCGAGCGCCGCATCCGGCGCCGGCGCGCGGGCCGCCCAGGCTCACGCCCCGAGCTCCTCGATCGCCTACCGCACGGCGACCGACGGCCGTACCGTGGCACTCACCTTTGACGACGGCCCGGGACCGGCCACCGGTCAGATCTTGGACCTGCTTGCGCAATACCACGTCAAGGCGACCTTCTGCCAGATCGGCACACGGGCCGCTGCTAACCCTGCCATGGTCAAGCGCATCATCGCCGACGGCCACAGGCTGTGCGACCACACCGTGCATCACCCCCAGCCGATGCGCACCCTCCCGCACGCGAAGCAGGTCTACGAGATCACCGCGGCCAAGAACATGATCATCAAGGCTGGGGGGCCAAACACCCAGGTCACATGGTTCCGTGCCCCCGGCGGCGACTTCAGCTCCGAAAACCGCCAGATAGCCGTGCACGCCGGTCTGCGCCCGCTCGGCTGGACCGTCGACCCCCGGGACTGGGCGCGCCCCGGCACTGGCTCGATCCTCGCCACCGCGAAACGGGAACTGCGTCCCGGCGGCATCATCCTCATGCACGACGGTGGCGGTGACCGCAGCCAAACCGTCGCTGCCCTGCGCCAGTTGCTCCCATGGCTCAGCAAACAGGGCTACACATTCGCCTTCCCCGCAAGCTGACGGGGCGGCACTGACCGATCGCCCTTGCTCCGGCCGTCCGGGCCTGGCTGCGCGCGGCCGGTCCGCGCTGCGGCAGGCCGCTGACGACCTCGCCGCAACCACGCACGTGCGCGGGCAGCTGATGCTCGAAGCCGTGCCGGCTCACTGGTCCGACGCGGACGCGGCCGACGTCCTGGCACCGCTGTGCGAGGTGATCGGCAAGGACCTCGACCGCGGCCTCGCCGGCCGCCGCCTCGCCCTGTCCGGCTGGCTGGCTGGGGTAGCCTGCCGCCGATGCGGGCCCTGCCCGTCTACGGGCAGGGCCCGCATGCTTTGCATACCCTGCAAGCGGTCCGTGCGGTCGCTGGGCGGGGTACTGGCGGCCATGGCCGTATCGCCGACCGGTACTCGGATCTCGGCCGTGCCACTGCCCTGGTTCGTGCACGTGACGACCGGCAGCGCCACCCAGACCGGACCTGTGGCCTTCTGCGGTACGCGGCCGGAGTGATGCGCCACGGGCTTTCGAAATTTCGAAGGTCCCGGCGACTCAATGGTGGTCGGGGGCTGGGGCTGTGCTGCTGCGCTCGACCAGGCTGGTGGCCAGGTCCACGCGTAGCGCGGATGGTGGGTGCTGCGGGCGAGGTCGATCACCATGCGCGCGGCGACCTCGGCCATCTCGGTCAGCGGCCGGCGGACGGTGGTCAGGGGTGGGCCGACCCAGCGGGCGACGGGCAGGTCGTCGAAGCCGACGACGCTGAGATCCTCCGGGGTGCGTAGGCCCAACTCCCGTGCGACCTCGTAGAGGTCGAGCGCCTGCAGGTCGTTGCCGGTGAAGATCGCGGTGGGCCGGTCCGTGAGGCGCAGCAGCTCCAGGCTCACCCAGTAGCCGGTTTCGTGGTGGAAGTTGCCCTCGCGGATCAGTGAGAGATCGAAGGCGCCGCCGGCCGTCTCCAGGGCGGCCCGATAGCCGTCAATCCGGGCGCGGCTGGACATCATCCGTCGTGGTCCGGCAATGACGGCGATCCGCCGGTGGCCAAGGTCGAGCGGGTGGCGGGTGGCGGGTGGCGGGTGGCGGCGAGGCCGCCGTTCCAGTTGGTCGTCCGACCGCCGGCATGTCCTGACCGGGGTTCCCGGCGGGGTCCATCACCACGAACGGGATGTCCCGGCTGGTCAGTTGGGCCTGTTGGGCCTTGTCGAGCCCGGACAGCACCAGGACCACGCCGGTGGGGCGTCGGGCGAACACCCCGTCCATCCAGGACTGCCCGAGGCTGAGCCGACCCGAGGATTCCGACAGGACGACGCTCATTCCCTCGTCGCGGACCACGTTCTCGACCCCCGCGGATGACCTCCATCGCCCAGGCACTCTCAAGCTCGTGGAAGACCAGCTCCAGCAATGGGCTCGACGGGGCGCTGTTGGTGCGTCGCCGCTGGTAGCCGTACTGACGCAGCAGCTCGTCCACCCGCTCCAGGGTGGCGGGGGCGACGTCCGCGCGGCCGTTGACGACTTTCGAAACAGTCGGTGTGAACCCCCCCCGCCTCACGCGCGATTTCGGCGAGTGTCGCCGCTCTGGTCACGAGCCCTTCTGCGCTGCCCTGGTGTGCGAGTCGAAGTGCGAAGTCGTTGCGGTTGTACGCGACGGATACCAGCTGCTCAGGGCATCGGCCAGTACGTCCGAATCGAGATCCTCCAGAGCCTTGACGGTGTCCGAGGTTACGCCTAGGTTTCCCGCATCGTTCGACAATCTCTTCGAAACTATCGACGGAGTCGTCAAGCCATGAATTCCTTCTCTGCGAGACTTCGCAGCGGTGCGTCCCGCAACAGATTCGCCGCGGTCGCGGCAACGACCGCGCTGGTGCTCGGTCTGACCGCCGCGTGCGGGTCCAGTGGCGGTCCCAACTCCGGGACGATCCACGTCCTCGTCTACGGGGACGCCGCGAACAAGGTCGAGAAGCAGATCGTCGATACCTTCAACAAGACCTCGAAGGTCAAGGCGGTGTTGGACACCATCCCCGGCGCCGACTACCAGTCGAAGCTCAACACGATCATCAACACCCCGCAGGCCCCGGACGTCTTCTTCAACTGGGGCGGCGGCAGCATCGCGCCGTTCGTCAAGAAGAACCTCCTGCTCCCCCTGGACGACATGATCGCCAAGGACCCGGGGCTCAAGTCCAACTTCCTTCCCTCGGTGTTCAACACCGCGGTGATCGACGGCAAGTCCTACGGTGTCCCGATGCGCGGCACGCAGCCGGTGCTGCTCTTCAACAACAAGAAGGTCCTGGCGAGCGCCGGCCTGAGCGTCCCGAAGACCTGGGACGACCTGATCAACGACGTCAAGGTGCTCAAGGGCAAGGGGATCACGCCGATCGCGCTCGGCGGCGGCGACCAGTGGCCCACCCTCATGTGGTTCGAGTACGTTTTCGACAGGCTCGCAGGGCCGGACCTGTTCCGGAAGGCGCTCGCCGGTGACAAGACCGCGTGGGCCAGTCCGGACAGCCAGAGGGCCCTGGGCATGCTGAAGCAGCTGACCGATGCCGGTGCCTTCGGCAGCAACTTCGATTCGGTGAAGTTCACCGACGGCGGTTCCCCGGCGCTGCTGGCCAAGGGCAAGGCTGCCTTCGAGCTGATGGGCTCGTGGGAGTACTCCACCCAGCAGTCCGGCAACCCCGACTTCGCCAAGAACGACCTCGGCTACAGCGCCTTCCCGTCCGTCCAGGGCGGCAAGGGCGACCCGAAGGACGTCGTCGGCAACACGAACAACTTCTACTCCGTGCTGAAGAAGACCAAGCACCCCGACGCGGTGGCGGCGTTCCTCAAGCTCATGTACTCCGACGAGTTCGTGAAGGCCCAGCTGGGCATCGGCAACCTGCCGACCACCACCAACACCGCCAACTTCCTGTCCACCTCGGCCAGCCCGGACTACTCGCAGTTCCAGTTCAACCTGGTCAAGCAGGCGCCCTCGTTCCAGCTGTCCTGGGACCAGGCCTACCCTCCGGCGGCGGCCACGCCGCTCCACACGGCGATTCAGAAGTTCTTCGACGGCAAGACCGACGCCGACGGCTTCATCCACGCGATGCAGTCGCTGTCCAACTCCTGAGCAGGATCGATGAGCTCAATCTCTCTCGCAGCTGTGTCCGGCCGTCGCTTCAAGGCGCGCCGGGCCGGCGTCGGGGTCATCCGCCCGGGCTTCGTCTGGGCGGTACCCGCGACCGTCTTCTTCCTGCTGTTCGCGATCCTCCCGCTGGTGCTGGTCGCGGTGCTGTCCTTCACCAGCTGGGACGGCATCACCTCACCGCACTTCAACGGGACGGCGAACTGGACCAAGCTGATCCATGACCCGGTGATGACCCAGAGCATCTGGCTCACCCTCGTGCTCACCGTGCTCGGAGTCGTCACGCAGACGCCCGTCAGCATCCTGCTGGGCGTCTGGGCGGCCGGACCCCAGCGCAACCGGGCCGTGCTGTCGGCGATCTTCTTCGTCCCCCTGCTGCTCTCCGCGACCGCGGTCTCGGTGCTGTGGCGCGCCCTGCTCGACCCCAACTTCGGCCTCCCGGGACAGCTGCCCTGGCTGTTCGGCAACGGCAACCTGCTCGGCAGCCAGGCAGGCTCGATCGCGGTGCTGACCTTCGTGGGGATGTGGCAGTTCACGCCCCTGCACGCGCTGCTCTACCAGGGCGGCGCCCGCGCCATCCCCCAGGTGCTCTACCAGGCCGCATCGATCGACGGCGCCGGCACGGTGCGGCAGTTCGAAGGCGTCGACCTCGCCGCAGGGACACCGCACCGGGACGCGATCGTGCCGCCATCCACCGTCTTCACGCCTACCACGCCTACGCGGGGGCCCAAGGCATCGCCATCTGGCGCTACAACGGCCATGAGGCCGTCGACCCGGTCGAGGACCAGGGCGCCCTCGACTTGCTCGCCGAGCGGCTCGGTCCCACAGGCGGGGTGGGGTGCACCTGCCCCACAGCGTGAACGCCCGGACCGATCCCTCCACCACGAAGGCAGCGCATTTGTGATTACCGAGGCACGACTGAGACTGCGCCATGACTCCTACGCCGAACTGCCCGACGGGCGACGAGTGAGTCGCTGGATCTTCGGGCCGGCGACCGGGGAGTCCACGCCGAGGCCCTGAACCTCGGTGCCGGCCCGCACGCCCGGCACGCCCCGACCGAGACGCCGCGTCCGCCGACGTCGTGCTCAGCCCCAACTGCTGGGCGGAGCCCGCTGCTTCGGCGCTCCGCCAATCGCGTCGTGCATGGCGAACCGTCCCTCGACGGCGTCGTGCACCGCCTGGAAGCTCAGGCTGGACAGCACCACCCTCCATGGGGTCCCTTGCGCACCGGGTCCGCCCCCCCGGTGCCGCACCGCGGTGATCAGCTTTCTGAACTGACGCGGACTCAACCCGGCACGGCGCCCTGGCGCCCGAAAGGAACACATTCTGTGCGTACGTACGACAATCCTGTGATCAGTGGGTTCCACCCCGATCCAAGCGTGTGCCGGGTCGGTGACGACTACTACCTGGTGTGCTCCAGCTTCGAGTACTTCCCCGGGCTGCCTCTCTTCCACAGCAAGGACCTGGTGCACTGGGAGCAGATCGGCAACGTGCTCGACCGGCCCGAGCAACTGCCGCTGCCTCTCCCCGGAGCCAAGGCGTCCGGCGGCCTCTACGCCCCCACGATCCGCCACCACGACGGCCGTTTCTGGGTCATCAACACCAATATCGACGGCGGCGGCAACTTCGTCGTCTCGGCCGAGCGGCCCGAGGGGCCGTGGAGCGACCCGGTGTGGATCGACCTGCACGGGATCGACCCCGATCTGGCGTGGGAAGAGGACGGCACCTGCTGGTGCGCCTTCTCCGGGCCCGAAGGCGGCATCAACATGGCCAGGATCGACCCGGTCAAGGGGGAGGTATTGGAGGGGTCTTTTGCCACATGGTCGGGCAGCGGTCTGAAGTACCCCGAGGCGCCGCACCTCTACCACATCGGCGACTGGTGGTACCTGCTGATCGCGGAAGGCGGCACCGAACGCGGCCACAGCGTGTCCGTCGCCCGCGGCCGCTCGCCGCGCGGACCCTGGGAAGGCGCACCCGCGAACCCCCTGCTGTCCCACAGCGGTACCGGCCGCTCCATCCAGAACACCGGCCACGCCGACCTGGTGGAGGCTCCCGACGGCAGTTGGTGGATGGTGCTGCTCGGTGTCCGGCCCCGCGGCTTCACGCCCGACGTGCACGTGCTCGGTCGCGAGACGTTCCTGACCCCCGTGGAGTGGGACGAGGACGGCTGGCCCGTCGTCGCACCCGTTCCCGAGAGTCACGTGGCCCCGGGTGGTGCCTGGCACCCCGTTCCGGCCCTGCCCGCCCGCGACGACTTCGACGAGTCCGCCCTCGCGCCGCAGTGGGTCTCGCCGTTCACCCGCCCGGAGGGCTCCTGGTCGCTCACCGAGCGCCCTGGCTGGCTGGTCCTCAACGCCACTGGTGCCACCCTCGACCGCCCCGGGTACACCTTCGTCGGCCGCCGCCAGCAACACCACGACTGCCGCGTCACCGCAGCGATCGACCCGGGTACGGGACGCGGCGGCCTCTGCGTGCGCCTGGACGAAGCCCACCACTACGAACTGGAGGTCGGGAACGGAGAGGCCGGCGTCGTCGCCCGCATCGGTCCGCTGCGCCAGACAATAGCCAGCCGACCGGTCCCGTCCGGGCCGCTGACCCTCACCGTCGCGATCCGGACGTCCGACCTCGTGCCCGCGTCGCCCGAACTCACCGATGGCGGGACCACCGGCCCTGACACCGTCGCCTTCTGGCTCGGCGATCCTGACGCCTCGGACGCCCAGCCACTCGTCGAACTGGACGGGCGCTACCTGTCCACCGAGGTCGCCTGCGGATTCACCGGCCGCGTTATCGGCATGTACGCCACCGAGGGCGCGGTCGCCTTCGACTGGTTCGAGTACGCACCGGCCTCGGCACCCTCCGCTTGACGCCCGGCGTTCGGCCGCGTGCGTCCCCCGCGTCCGTGCGGACACCGCACGCGGCATGCCGCGAGGTCGCCCTGTCTTGTGCCTGCGTAGCCGGCGCCGATTGCAGAACGTCTCGATGACAGCGAAGACCTCTGCGTGGGCGGTGGCACGGTCGGACCAGGTGCCGGTGCCGGTCTCTTCCTTGAGCAGGGCCCAGAGGCTCTCCGCGGCGGCGATATCGAAGCGCGATCCGGTGCGGCCACAGCTTTGCCGCAGGTTCAAGTCCCTTATCCCGCCCCGGAATGCGGCTCATGTGTATGCGCCGCTGCGATCCGAGTGCGTGATGCGTCCGGGCTGCACGCCGCCGCGGTCGTGTATCTTCACGGCGCGTCGACGACGAGGGAGGCGCGGCGGTGGTCGGCCATGACGTAGCCGCCGACCTCGACGGTGGCCAAGTCCAGCCGGCGGACGAGGTAGAGCCAGCCCTCGGCGGTGGGGAGAAAGGTGATGCCCCCGACCAGCTTCGTGCCCGGCCGCGCGGCGTGGAAGTCGCGGCCGATCCGGTCCGGCGCCCATCTCGACTTCTCGTCCGGCCGGGTCAGCGAGCGTCGTCGGCGGTGGTGGAAAGACCGCCGGTGGCGATGACGGACTACTCGGACGAGTTCCCCGGCCGATGCCGTGGCCCTGTACGAGTCCACGCCCGGGGCGGCGTACAAGAGCATCGCCGCTGACCTGGGCATCAACCGGGCGACCCTGCGTGAGTGGGTTCTGCGGGACCGCGAACGCCGTGGTGTCGGAGTTCGGGTGGCCAAGCTCGTGACGGGTGAGCGGAAGCCGGCGACCGGACGGGACGTACTCCCCAAGGTGCCTGATTTCGCCAGGGACCAATGTCTGGTGCTGTACCTGGGGCACGACTGCGACGTGTCGTTTCTGACACACGAATTCCTCTTCGAGAAGTTCGGGGACCTCCAGAACGTCTGACGGTTCCGGAGCCGGATGGTGTGCGGCCTGACCGGCGGGTGTCCGGGAGCGCCACGGCTACGTGACGACGGTGCGATCAGTGGCGTGAGAACTGGACCCCGGTCGGTTGCGCGAGGTTCGGCCGCGGCGCGATCCCGGTGATGGGCAGCCGTTCACCGTAGATGTCCGTGATTCTGAACGCGCCGCCGCACTCGCTGCCGTCGACGGAGAGGAAGTAGTCGTAGTCGGTACGCGGCAGTTGCTGCCGGACATCCGCGGTGCGGACCTCAAGCGCGGCCACCGGATTGGGGTGGCCGATCGCCTGGATGCCGCACCAGTAGGGGCTGGAGCCGGACTTGTACCGGATGGAGGTGGGCCGGCCGTACCGGGGCTCAGCAGGCTCCGCGTGATCGGGATCCGGCCGACACTGAGGTCGGTGAGAGTGGCGAACGCCTGTCGGCTGAGGTCGAGTTGACCGGGTGGTCGCAGGGCGCCGGGCATTCGTTGGTGATCCGGACCGTGACGGAGGCGCCGTTCGCCGCGCGCACGAGGACGTGCGGCCCGCACGCCCTGGACGACTCGTCGTCGGCCGTGTTCATCGCCGCGAACATGAGGTCGGGGCTGGGGCCGAACAGGCAGGCGCCGTTTCCGTCGCCGGCCTCGTAGGCGGTGGCGACACCCTGGGAGGTGGTGCCGGGCCGGCTCCGAACGGCCGCCGATGCCGTGGCGGGCGTCGGGCGCGGGAGCCGCGGGGTGTCTGTGACCGATGGCTCTGCAGCCGCGGACGCCGCAGCGTGCGTCGCGGTCGCCGTACCCGGCGCCGTCGAGGTGCCGGCCCTGGGGGGGAGGTCGTGCTCGCCTGGGCGGTGGCGGCGGTCCCGGCGTCGGCCCTGCGGTCGGGGAGCAGCGCCAGGACCAGAGCGGGCAGAACTCCCGTGGCGGTCAGCGCGACGGCGGTGCCCAGCATGAGCCTGTGTCTGCGCGGCGCTGTCGCGCTGCTTGCCTCGCCGTCGTGGTCGCTGTCCTCGTGCCAGTCCGTTCGGGGGATCGAGCCGATGGTGCACTGCTCAGTGGCCGCAGGAAGCGAGAACGTAGCCGACCAATTTCCACACTTCCCGTTTCGGTTCGCGCCGCCGCTCGGTGAGCACCGCCCGCCGCTGGCCCCTCACCTCGGCAGCCTGCCCCGTCCCCCCGGCCGCGATCCCGTACGCGACCAGCACGAGCAACCGTGTCCGACAGGGCTCAGCGGTTGAATGTCAGGCGTGGTACCGCGTTGCGGGCCAGTGCGTGGGCCTGGTCGGGCCACCATGTGCCGGCGGGTGGGTCGACGATGCCGTATTCGGGATCGATCGTGCCGCCGGCGTTGCGTGTGCAGCTGCCGTCTGATTCACCGGGGGTCTTGATCCACAGGTAGGCGTCGACGAGCGGGACGCCGGTGTGGGCGGTGGGGCGTGGGCCGAGACCGCGGCCGGGCGCGTTGCACCAGGCCTCCGGGTCCCCGCTGTACTTGCCCGGCGGAGGGGTCCAGGCGCCCAGGCCGTTGCGGCTGGTGTCGATCACGAAGTGCCGCAGCTCGCCGGCCGGCGCGGTGCCTGCGTTCTGGTCGAACCAGGCATCGGTCCACCGCCAGGTGCCGGGGTCCGCGGGGGAGACGGCGTCGCCGGGGGCGCCGTCGTTGGGGGCGGCGGACGAGTAGTACTGGCTTGCGCACCAGTCGGTGTGGCCGCGTGCCTGCTCGGGGCCTTCGGTGGCGTACCAGACGCACTTGGCGATCCAGGTGCCGTATCGGGCGTTGTGGTCGGTGGGGTGGTTGTTGGACACGTTCAGGGCGAAACCGTCGCCGTACTGGACGCCGGCGTCGAGCAGCCGCTGGGCGATGTCGCCGACGGCCCGCCACTGGACGTTGCCGGCGTCCAGGTAGACCGCGGTGCGGGGCCTCGCCTTCAGGGCTTTGACGGCGTATCGGAGGTCGGCGATGCGTGCGGCGGTGAGTTCGCCGGTCGGGTCCGTGGCGGGCCCGCAGTCGTTGGGGAGGTTGGCGAGGCCGTCGGGTTCGACTACGACCACGGCCCTGTCGCCGCCGATTCCGGCGGCGAAGGCGTCGATCCATTGGCGGTAGGCGGCGGAGGACGCGGCTCCGCCGCTGGAGTACTGCGAGCAGTCCCGGCCGGGTATGTCGTAGGCGACCAGCACGGGGGTCCGGCCGACGGCCCGGGCCCGGCGGACGAGCGTGTGTACCGTGGCGCGCACCTCGTCGGGCGTGCCCTGGGTGAACCATTCGGCCTGCGGCCAGCTCGCGAGTCTGGCCATGTTCGTGGCGTCCTCGATGTCGCCGTTCCCGAGGTCGACGAGGGCCTGTTTCGCCGCCTTACTGTGCGGGTCCACATAGAACTTCGTGGCCGGGGTGATCACGTCCTGCGTGGGCGTGGGCGTGGCCTGAGCCTGTGTCGCGGTGAGGGCGGTGCAGACGGTGAGCGCCGCGATGACGGCGGCGGCGCGGCGCCGTAGGCTGCGTGGTTTCATGACTGCTCCTGGGCGGTGGATGGACGAGGGGAGGTCTGGAGGACGGCGAGCGGTGGACCCGGCGGGGCTGCGGCGGACGGCGCCCGTGGCCCGGTGGCGGGGCAGGAACGCGCCAGGTCGGCCAGACGGGGATCCGGGATCAGTAGCCGTAGATCATCTTGTAGGCGACCTCGGGGAGGAACTGTCCGGCCGAGGTGCCGGCTCCGACGCCGCAGTTGCCGTCGGACTCGCCCGGGTTCTTGATCCACAGGAGCATCTCGGCGCCTCCGCCCGTCTGGGTAGGGCTGCCGATGCGGCGGCCTGAGGGGTTGCACCACTGGCCGTCGGAGCCGTGACCGTTGCGGCTGGTGTCCACGACGAACGGCTTGGTGTAGCCGTAGCGGGCGCCCAGTTCGCTGTTGACGGCGTTGCCGTAGGCGATGTTCTCGGCTGTGGTGAAGTAATTGGAGATGTTGAGCGAGAAGCCGTGGGCCTGCCGAAGCCCGGCTTCGTGGAGGCGCTGGGCCATCGCAGCCGGGCTCGCCCAGGCCGGGTTGCCGGCGTCCAAGTACACCCAGGTGTTGGGAGCTTGGCGGTTGAACTGGGTGAGGGCGTCGGTGATCATGCCTTCGCGTTCGTCGATCTGAGCCTGGGTCATGCAGCCGTAGTCGGCGAGGGAGTCCGGTTCCAGGAGGACGATGGCCGGGCGGCTGGCGATCCCGCCGGCGAACTGGGCGATCCAGCTCGCGTAGGCGGACGGCGAGGCGGCTCCGCCGGCGGAGTGCCCGCCGCAGTAGTCGCGGTGGTAGATGTTGTACGCGACGAGGAGGGGCAGCTTGCGTTGGGAGGCCGCCGCGCCCGCGTAGGCGCCCGTGGCAGTGCCGATGGTGCCGCTCCAGGAGCCGAACCATAGGGCCATCGGAGTGTTGGCGATGAAGGCGTTGATCGCGGGCGCCCGGCCGTCGCCGGGGTTGGCGGCGACCCACCGTTTCGCGCTGGAGTCGGGGTCCACATAGAACCCGCTGGTCATGGTCGTCGGGTCGGCGGCATGGGCGGACGGTGCGGCAACGAGCACCAGCGGCAAAGCGAAGAACGCCGTTACGAGGGCGCGGAGTCTGCGGCGCATGGCTGTACCTCGTTTCCGGGCGGGGATGCGCCGCATGCTCTCGTCCGGAGCGTGCGGCGCGCTGAGGAAGTGCGGGGTGAAAGCATGGGAGCGCTCCCAAACTGGCAGCGGTCCCAGGGACTTCGAGAACCGTGGGCTGTGGCCGGTATCGTGTGGCCCGCCGCTCGACCTGTCAAGAACATCGCCCGTCCCTCCCTTCACATGGCGGAAAGAAGGCTCTACCGTCTCGGAACTGGAAGCGCTGCCAACAGCGCGGCCGACGGGGGAGGGGCTCACGGGCCATGGCAGGAAACGCGCCACGCAGGCAGTCGACGATGGACGAGGTGGCCGGACTCGCCGGTGTCTCCCGCTCGGTGGCCTCCCGCGTCCTCAACAACGCCCCGCATGTCAGCCGCGCCAAGCGCGAGGCGGTCGAACGGGCCGTCCGGCAGCTCGGTTACGTACGCAATCCGACCGCCCGCGCGCCGGCGACCCGTCGGACGGGAGCGGCGGCCCTGGTCGTCGCGGGAGAGGACCCGTCCATCTTCACGGACCCGTTCTTCGCTCAGGTGATCGTGGGAGCGTCGGCCGCGCTGGAGGAGGCCGCCCTGCACCTGATGCTGTGCCTGGCGGCCTCCGACCGGGGCCGCAAGCGGGTGGAGGAACTCCTGCGGTCCCGGGGCGCCGACGGCGCCATTCTGATGGCGCTGCGCGACGGGGACCCGCTGGCCCGGACGGCCGAGGAAGCAGAGATGCCCGTCATGTTCGGCGGACGCCCGGTCGGTCCGGCTCCCCGGTGGTACGTCGACGTCGACAACGCCGACGGGGCGCGCGAGGCGACCGAGTACCTGATCTCGCATGGCCGGACCCGCGTGGCGGCCATCTGCGGGCGGCTGGACACCGAGGCGGGGCGTGCCCGGTACCGCGGCTACCGGGGCTCCATGCTCGCGGCCGGACTCAAACCGTACCCACCGCATGAGGGGGACTGCACCGAGCCCAGCGGAGCCGCCGCCACGGCCGCGTTGCTGGCCCAACATCCCGACAGGGACGGGGTGTTCGCTGCCGACGACAGCATGGGGGCGGGAGCGCTGCGCGCCTTGCGTGAGGCCGGCCGGCTGGTCCCGACGACATCGCGGGGGCCGGCTTCGACCACCGCGCCGTCGCCCAGGTCACAGATCCGCCGCTCACCACCGTCCACCAGCCCACAAGGGCTCTCGGAACGGGAGATGGCGCGCATGCTCGTCCCGCTCGTCAACGGACTGGAACCTACCCCGCTGCCGTAGTTGCTCACCTGAACGGGTGAGCCTGGCCGCCTTCGTGGTGAGACCTGCGGTCCTTGACGAGCCCGATTTCGGCACGAAGCCGTTGTGCGAGGAGGCGGTCGCGGAGCGCGTGGTCGTGGAAGAAGCCGTTGTCCCACAGGACGGCGGCGACCTCGCTGGTGCGGGCCGTGCGGCACCTTCCATCTACCGGGCGATTCGTGATGGCCGGCCCGATGAGGCGCTAGGCCACGCCGGCACGCCTCGACAGCAGTCACCGATCTGTGTCGGCGTACCCGCCGTCGTGGAACTGCCCGTGAAGTCGCGGCACTTGCCCGCACCCACCGCACGCAGCACACCCGTCCCGCTGGGCGGTGTGGCGGTCGACGATGCGTACGGGCACTCGGGCGACAGATCGAGATGCCGGGGAGGTCGGGCAGCGGAATTGGGTGTAGAGGGTGTCGTTGTCGACGAAAGTTTTGAGCCAGGGGATCAGGAACCTTCATCCCGGTGCCGGATCTGGTAGTCCGACGCTGCCGGCGGGGGGTGCCGTCAACGTGATCGTCGCCGCCGGTTCGGTCGTCAGTGCGCCCGGCGGCGAGATCTCGTCTCATCGCGTCTTCTTCGGGTTCGGGCGCCGATTCCCTGCGGCCGTGCGGCGCAAGGGTGATGAGTTCGCGGCGGTGAGCCGGCGTAAGACGTCGCAAATCACTCGACGGACTGGTCTCAAGCGGTGCTGAACGAGCGCCTTGGCACCCACGGTGTTTCACGGGCGTCTGGGCATCATGAAGGCACAGATGGGCGAGGAGCGTCTGAGTGCCATGTGCCCACGGGGAATGACGTCGGGCCGGGAACCGTCCGGTGGTCAATCGTTTCACGCCTTACGCAAGGTGCGGCGCGAACCGGTTCCACGCAAGCGCTTCGACGGATGAGGTTACGGCCGGAGGCGTGCTCGGTCAATGGCGTGCCGCGAGTCGAAGTCGGATGCCGACGCAGGGGCGATGCCCCGCCGCTCGGCCGGTGCACTCGGCAACCGGTGGCCCGGCATCCGAGTTTGTTGGCTGCGCTCCTGTTCACCGGCGGCATGGCAGGTCATCCGGGTGGTCCGGGACCAGCCGGAGGCCATACCCGCCCGCCCTGCCGGTCCGCGCGGCCGGCGGACACGCCACCACCTGCCAGCCACGCCGCGGGGCGCGCGTGGACGCGTCGGTCGGCTCTGACCCGCTGGAATCCAGCCGTCGAATCGATTCCGCGACAAGGTTTGCGACAGGGGCTCCAAGAGCCTTGACAGTGCCGCGAAATCGGGAGCACCGTCTCCCCCCGAAACCTCTCTGCAATCTCGCTGCAAAGACAGCACATTCAAGCGCTTCCGGATTCGCCGACGCCACCACCAAACCCGACCGGGTTGCGTCGGCATGGTGGGGAGATCAGATGGGCACCGTACGTGCAAGACGCCAGCTGCTGTCCGGCCGCGGTGGCGTCCGGTTGTTACTCGCGGCGGTACGACGCCGTGGCAGGCCGGAAAGCGTGCCGGATCAGGCACACGTCCCTCCGCAGGCAAGCTCGCCCCGCTCTCGGCACTCTCGGCGGACCATGGTCGTCCGGGTGGGGGCCGCGGCCGCGCTCGTCGCCGGTACTCTGATCGGCGCCACGGCTGCGGCCGGCACAGCGCGGGCCGCCGCCTCCGGGCCGTGCGACATCTACGCGGCGGGCGCTACGCCCTGTGTGGCGGCGCACAGCACGACGCGAGCGCTGTACGCCTCGTACGACGGGCCGCTCTACCAGGTCCGGCGCGGTTCGGACAACACCACCCGGGACATCGGTGTCCTGGGCGCGGGCGGCTATGCCGACGCCGCTGCCCAGGACTCGTTCTGCTCGGGGACGACGTGCCTGATCACGATCGTCTACGACCAGTCCGGCCGTGGCAACAACCTCACCCAGGCGCCCGCGGGCGGCGCCGCGGGCGGGCCCGACAACCTCGCGAACGCGACCGCCGCGCCCACCATGATCGGCGGGCACAAGGCCTACGGCGTCTTCGTGGCGCCCGGCACCGGTTACCGGAACAACCACACCAACGGCATCGCCACCGGGGACAGCCCCGAGGGCATGTACGCGATCTTCGACGGCACGCACTACAACGGCGGCTGCTGCTTCGACTACGGCAACGCCGAGACGAACAGCAACGATGACGGCAACGGCACCATGGAGGCCATCTACTTCGGCAATATCAGGGTCTGGGGCTACGGTTCGGGCAACGGTCCGTGGATCATGGCCGACCTGGAGAACGGGCTGTTCTCCGGAGTCGACCAGCACTACAACGCGGGCGATCCGACCATCAACTACCGGTACACGACCGCCATCATCAAGGGTGGGGCGAACCACTGGGCGATCCGTGGCGGCAACGCCCAGTCCGGGGGGTTGTCCACCTTCTACGACGGGCCTCGTCCCAACGTCTCGGGCTACAACCCGATGCGCAAGCAGGGGGCCATCATCCTGGGCACCGGCGGCGACAACAGCAAGGGCGCCCAAGGCACCTTCTACGAAGGGGTGATGACCTCCGGCTACCCGTCGGACGCGACCGAGAACGCCGTCCAGGCCAACATCACCGCGGCCGGATACAGCAATTCGTCTTCCGGAGGCGGGACGAGTACCGGCGCGCTGCACGCGGTGGGCGCGGGCAAGTGCCTGGACGTGCCGAACTCGTCCACCACGGCCGGCACACAGCTGCAGATCTGGGACTGCAGCGGCGGCACCAACCAGGCCTGGACCCACACGTCGTCCAACCAGCTGACCGTCTACAGCGGCAGCAGCCAAATGTGTCTGGACGCGTACGACAACCAGACGTCCGCCGGGACCAAGGTGGAGACCTGGCCCTGCAACGGCGGCGCCAACCAGCAATGGCAGCTGAACTCCGACGGCTCCGTCACCGGCACCCAGTCCGGACTCTGCCTCGACGTCACCGGTGCCTCCACGGCCAACGGCGCCCTCGCGGAACTGTGGCCGTGCAACGGCGGATCCAACCAGCGATGGAACCTCAACTGACCTGACGGCTCCGGTTTCGTGGCCGGCACACCGCCGGTCACGAACCGCTCGCCAGCAGGCCTCGACACCACGGGACAACACCCGCCGGCACCGGAGGATGAAGCATGTCCAGAGCCAGAGCGCTCCGTGGCCTGTGGGCCGCCCCCGCGGCTGTGCTCGCCCTACCGGCCGGCAGTCCCGCCGCGGCCGGGGTCGGGTACGGGGGTCCGGTGGGGCGCCGAGCGGCGGCTGCCGACCTGTACGTGGCGCCCGATGCGTCCCCCGGCGGGAAGGGCACGGCCGAGCAGCCGTTCGCCTCCGTCGACCAGGCGCAGCAGCCCGCGCACCGGCTCTCGGCTGATTCGAACGTCGTCGTCCACCTGGCCGGTGGCACGTACCGGCCGTCCAAGCCACCGACCTCCGGCTCCGGCGACGGCGGCCAGAACGGCCATTCCATCACCTACCAGGCCGCGCCCGGCCGACAGCCGGTCGTGTCAGGCGCCCAACAGGTAGTGGGTTGGCAGGTGCATGATCGGAGCAGGGATATCTGGTCGGTCCATGTCGGCACCGGCGTGAACACCGGCATCCGCTTCACGGAAACCTCCTGGCTCGGCCCGAGCGGACCCGACGGCTACGCGGACCAGCAGAGCGGCGCGCACATCACCGGTACCAACGCGATGCCCGCCAACTGGCTGAGCACTTGCAAGTCCGGATGCACACGTTTCGAGGCCACCCGTAACCACTGGGCTCAGGCCGGCAGCGGCATCCAGGTCGGCGGGATCCAGCCGGACGCGCACCACCCCGGCAACCCACAGATGACCAACCAGAACATCACCATCAGCAACAACAAGGTCAGCGGGGTGGGTGACGACTACAAGGAGACCCCGGCCATCCTGTCCACCTGTGTCACCAACGCGACGATCACCCACAACCAGTGCGACCACCTGGCCTACGACGGGATCGACATCGGCTGGGGCTGGGGCGTCAACGCCCCGGGCGGCAGCCGCGAGTACGTCAACCGGGGCACGTACACCTATCAGCCCGTCTACAGCACTCCCACGACGCTGAAGAACAACACCGTCTCGCACAACCTGATCTACGACACCAAGAACGCGATGTTCGACGACGGCAGCATCTACAACCTGTCCGCGAGCCCCGGCTCGGTGATCTCCGACAACTACATGTACGACAACAACCACACTGACGACAGCACCTTCTTGGGTAACTGGTACGCCACCAGGCCCCCACACGACAACGTGCTCACCGGCAACGTCCGGGTCGGCGGTACCAACTGGCCGCAGGGCGCCAGGCAGGTGATCGAGCTGGCAGGCGTCCAGCCGTCGGGCGGTGACGGCTTCCCGACCGGTTACCACCAGTTGGTGATCGGTGGCGACAGCCTGTGCCTGGACGTGCACGGCGACTCCGGCAGCGCGGGCGCCGCGATCGACCAGTGGACCTGCAACGGGCAGAGCAACCAGCAGTTCCCGTTCGTGCCGGCCGCGGGAGGTTACGGGCAGTTGCCGGTGCGGAACTCCGGGCAGGTGGTTGCCGTGTCGGGCAGCTCCACGGCTGCCGGCGCCCCCCGACATCGTGCAGCAGGCTCCGGGCGGAGCGGCCAACAGTCTGTGGCTGCCGCTACAGCAGTCCGACGGCTCGTACGCCTTCCGGAACCAGGGCAGCGGCCTGTGTCTGCACGTCCACGGCGGCGGCCACGACCCCGGCCGGCAGCTCGGCCAGTGGCCCTGCAAGGACGCCGCCGGGACCAACCAGAACGTCACTCCCCGCTGGCTGCAGCAAGGGGCAGCTTGTTCAACCCCCCCGCTATTTCCCCCACTCGTGAGGAACGCACATGAAGAAGTGCTCGGTAGCTCTGGCCGCAGCGCTGACGGCCGCGCTCGGCGTGGGCGCCGCACTGCCCGCCGCGGCTGCCACCGAAACCGGTGCGCCGCCGTCCGCCGAGCGGGCCGCCGCGCCCGACCCGTTGCGGCTGATGCCGTTGGGCGACTCGATCACATGGGGCGTCGGCAGCCCGTCCGGGAACGGCTACCGGGGCTTCCTGTGGAACCGGTTGGCGGCCGAGGGGCATGCCCTGGACTTCGTGGGGTCGGGACGCAACGGCACGATGTCCGACCCGGACAACGAAGGCCACTCCGGCTGGCATATCGACCAGATAGCCGGCATCGCGGACTCCGTGCTGGCCCGGTACCGGCCCAACGTGATCACCCTGGAGATCGGCACCAATGATCTGAACGGCGGCTCCCAGGCCGAGCCCGCCGCCGAACGGCTCCATGCGCTCATCGACCAGATCACGGCTGACGCCCCTGACGCGACCGTCCTCGTCGGCACCCTGATCGTCTCCACCAACAGCACCGAGGAGGCTACCCGCCCCGCGTTCAACGCCAAGCTGCCCGGCATCGTCCAGGCTGAGCAGGCTGCCGGCAAGCATGTGCGCCTGGTGGACATGAGCGCTCTGACGACCGCGGACCTGTCCGACCCCCTGCACCCCAACGACAACGGCTACAACAAGATGGCGGACGCCTTCAACGCCGCGGTCCAGGCCGCGGACGCGGCAGGCTGGATCAAGCCGCCGGTCTCCGTGGGCGGGCCGGTGCACTCCGGGGTCGCGGGGAAGTGCCTGGACGTCAACGGCGGCAACAGCGCCAACGGGACCGCCGCACAGATCTGGTCCTGCAACGGCGCTGACGCGCAGTGGTGGTCCGCGCGCTCGGACAGCACCTTGCGGGCGCTCGGGAAGTGCCTCGACGCCACGGGCGGTGGTACCGCCAATGGCACCAAGATCGAGATCTGGGACTGCAACGGCGGCACCAACCAGCAATGGCAGGCGTACAACGGCGGTTACCGCAACCCCGTTTCCGGCCGCTGCCTCGACGACCCCGGTGCGTCTGCCACCGACGGTACGCAACTGATTCTGTGGGACTGCAACGGCAGTGCCAACCAGCAGTGGACCGCTCTGCCGGTCTCCTGAACCTCGTGAACCGACTCCACAAGATGCCCGTCTCGTGATCGCCGTCTCCCCCCCACACACGAGGAGAATGATCCTTCATGTCCTGGTTCAACGAAGGACCCCGTCTGGGTAAAGTCCTGGCCTCGGCCACCGGTTTGACAGCCGCCACGGTACTGGCCCTGGCCGGGACGGCGGCCCCCGCCGCCCACGCGGCTTCCGGCACGCTGGGTGCGGCAGCGGCCGGCAGCGGCCGCTATTTCGGCACGGCCGTCACTGCCGGAAAGCTCGGCGACTCGACATACTCCACGATTCTCGACCGGGAGTTCAACATGATCACCCCGGAGAACGAGATGAAGTGGGACACCACCGAACCGTCCCGTGGCAACTTCAACTTCGGCCCGGCCGACCAGATCGTCAACCACGCCACCGCGCACGGTCAGCGGATGCGGGGCCACACGCTGGTCTGGCACTCCCAATTGCCCGGCTGGGTCAGCTCCATCACCGACGCGAACACCCTGCGGAGCGTGATGGACAACCACATCACCACCGAGATGACCCACTACAAGGGCAAGATCTACGCCTGGGACGTGGTCAACGAAGCCTTCGCCGACGGCGGCAGTGGCCAGCACCGCAGTTCGGTCTTCCAGAACGTGCTGGGCAACGGTTTCATCGAAGAGGCCTTCCGCACCGCACGGGCGGCCGACCCGGCGGCCAAGCTCTGCTACAACGACTACAACATCGAGAACTGGTCGGACGCCAAGACCCAGGGTGTCTACAGCATGGTGCGCGACTTCAAGGCGCGCGGAGTGCCCATCGACTGCGTCGGCTTCCAGTCGCACTTCGGCGTCGGCGGACCGCCCGCCGGCTTCCAGACCACGTTGTCGAACTTCGCCTCGCTCGGCGTCGACGTACAGATCACCGAGCTGGACATCGCGCAGGCGTCGCCCACGGCGTACGCGAACACCGTCAAGGCGTGCACGAACGTCGCCCGCTGTACCGGCATGACGGTGTGGGGGATCAGGGACAGCGACTCGTGGCGGACGGGGGAGAACCCGCTGCTGTTCGATGCGCACGGGAACAAGAAGCCCGCCTACGACGCCGTCCTGTCCGCGCTGGGCGGTGCTACGGGAAGCTCGGGTGGCATCGTCTCGGGAACGGTGTACTCGCTGACCGACGTCGCCACGGGGCGGGTGCTGGACGTGCCGGGCGGGGAAACGGCGAACGGTACGTCCCTGCAGGCCTGGGACCCCAACGGCGGTGCGAACCAGCAGTGGCGGGCGAGCCAGAACAGTGATGGTTCGTACACGCTGACGAACGTCGGCAGCGGGCGGGCCCTGGACGAGCCGGGCGGTCAGACGGGCAACGGCACGCGGATGGAGATCTGGGACGCCAACGGCGGCGCGAACCAGCACTGGCGGGCGAGCCGGAACGGCGACGGTTCGTACACGCTGACCAACGTCGCTTCCGGCCGGGCGCTGGAAGTCGCGAGCGGGCAGGGCGCCAACGGGAGCCCCGTCCAGGTCTGGGACTCCAACGGCGGCGCCAACCAGCACTGGAGCCTCAGGTGACGTAGTCGCGCCCTGGGAACGAACGCCCGCGCCCGGTACGGCGGCCGTATCCGGACGCGGGTTTCGCGAGTCTTCCCTGCACAAGCTCTCGGGCGCGCCGACGGGAGCGCTCGACGCCGTTCGGAGCCCCTCAGGAAGCCGTCGTCCTGGGCAGCGGCCGCGGCCCCTGCAAGCCTGGCGGCGCCAACCTGAGCGCCGGCACCTCCAGGCCGACGTCACTGCCGCTGCCTTTCACTGATTGCCCGTCAGTTCCCAACTCGTCCCAGGAGCAGATGACTTATGCCAACGACCACTAGGACAGCCAGGCGCCTTCGGCCGCTGCCTTCACTGCTGTCCCTGCGTAGAATCCTGGCACTCACCTTCTCGGCCGCGCTGCTCATGGTGGCCGCCCCCCTGCTCTCGCTCGGTGCGGCGCATCCCGCCGCAGCGCTCGGCAACGGGCTCGCGGCGACCCCGCAGATGGGCTTCAACGACTGGAACGCGTACGGCTGCAACGTCTCCGAGTCGCTGATCAAGTCCACCGCTCAGGCGATGCACACCAACGGCATGCAGGCGGCGGGATACTCGTACGTCAACATCGACGACTGCTGGCTGACCCACAGCCGCGACTCCGGCGGCCACCTGGTGCCGGACCCGGCCAAGTTCCCCGACGGCATCAAGGGCACCGCGGACTACGTGCACTCGCTGGGGCTGAAGCTCGGGATCTACGAGGACGCGGGCACCGCGACCTGCGCGGGATACCCGGGCAGCCTGGGGCACGAGACCACGGACGCGCAGTCGTTCGCGTCGTGGGGCGTGGACTACCTGAAGTACGACAACTGCAACAACACCGGTGCACCGGCGCAGACCCGGTACACCGCGATGCGGGACGCCCTGGCGGCCACCGGCCGGCCGATCCTGTTCAGCCTGTGCAACTGGGGCCAGGAGAACGTGTGGACCTGGGGCGCGGGCGTGGGCAACAGCTGGCGCACCACCGGGGACATCACCCCCACGTACTCCAGCATGCTGTCGATCTTCCACAGCAACGTGGGACTGGCCTCCTACGCGGGCCCCGGGCACTGGAACGACCCGGACATGCTGGAGGTCGGCAACGGCTCGCTGACGGCGACCGAGAGTCACAGCGAGTTCAGTCTGTGGGCGGAGATGGCCGCGCCGCTGATCGCGGGCACCAACATAGCCTCGGCCAGTGCGGACACCTTGTCCACGCTGACCAACTCCCGGGTGATCGCGGTCGACCAGGACCCCCTCGGCAGACAAGGGACCATGGTGGCGTCCTCGGGCGGCCTGGACGTGCTGGCCAAGCCGCTGGCGGGCGGGGACGTGTCGGTGGCGCTGTTCAACGAGACGGACTCGACGGCGACCATCACCACCACCGCGGCCGCGATCGGGAAGACCGGGGCGTCCACCTACACCCTGACCGACCTGTGGTCGGGCGCGTCCTCGACCACCTCCGGCACGATCAGCGCCTCGGTACCGGCGCACGGCACGGTGCTGTACCGGGTCGCGGGCGGCACGAGCGGCGGCGGCACCAGTGCGACCGGTGAGCTGCACGCGGTGGGTGCGGGCAAGTGCCTGGACGTACCGAACTCCACTACGACCGCGGGTACCCAGGCGGAGATCTGGAGCTGCAACGGCGGCGCGAACCAGACCTGGACGCATACCGCCTCCGAGCAGCTCACCGTCTACTCCGGCAGCGGCCAGATGTGCCTGGACGCCTACGACAACCAGACCACCCCGGGGACGAAGGTGGAGATCTGGCCGTGCAACGGCCAACCCAACCAGCAGTGGTCGCTCAACGCCAACGGCACGATCACCGGAGTCCAGTCCGGCCTGTGCCTGGACGTCACCGGAGGGGCCACGGCTGACGGAACCCCCGCCCAGCTGTGGACCTGCAACGGCGGCAGCAACCAGCGGTGGACGCTGGGATGACTCACACCTCCCCTCGGCCACCGGCAGATTCGGGACCGCCGCGCGGCGACACCGCCACAGCACAGGTCTCCTCACCCGGAGCAGCAAGCGCTCGCCGACGAAGGCGAAACCCGGCCGTGCTCCTGATGGCCCTGGCCGTGTCGGGCACCCCGACGTTCGCCACTTCCTCGCGAACCAGCACGCCCTCTGCGGTCCGAACGGCGCAGGTCTACGCCTTCGCAGTCGGCGCGTCGCTGCCCTGTGACATCCATGCCGCGGGTTGTACGCCGTGCGCGACGGCGCACTCCACGACCAGGGCGCTCTTCGCGTCGTACAACGGGCCGCTCTACCAGATCCAGCGTGCCTCCGACCACGGTTACCGCGACATCGGAGTGCTCGGCGCGGGCGGATACGCCGGCGCCTCGTCCCAGGTGTCGTTCGGCGCGGGCACGCCGTGCACGATCACGAAGATCTACGACCAGACCGCCAGGCACAACGACCTGCCCATCTCCTGGGGCGGCTGCTGGAAGGGCCCCGGACCGGGCGGATCCGACGTCGGAGCGGACGCCATGGCCCTGCCGGTGACCGCGGCCGGCCACCATGTCTTCGGCCTCAAGGTCACCCCCGGCGTCGGCTACCGGCTCGACCACGCGAGCGCAGTGGCCACCGGCGCCCAGCCCGTGGGCATCTACATGCTGACGTCGTCGAACTACACCAGCCAGTGGTGCTGCTTCGACTACGGCAGAGCGCCTCCCACGAGCTGACCGTCTCCTCCGGCGGCAGCCGCCTGTGTCTGGACGCCTCAGGACAGGGCGCCAGCCCCGGCACCAAGGTCGTCACCTGGACCTGCAGCGGCCAGCCCAACCAGCAGTGGACGCTCAACGCCAACGGCACCGTCACCAACACCCAGTCCGGTCTGTGCCTGGACGCCACTGGCGCGGGAACGGCCAACGGCACCCCTGTGGAGCTGTGGACCTGCTGCGGCGGCAGCAACCAGAAGTGGACGCGCAACTGATCCGGTGACGGCCGAGATTACCCACCCCGTGGACGACGCTGAGAGGCTCCGCATGACTTTCTCCTCCCTCCCGATCAGCCGGCGCCGGCTGCTGGCGGCGACCGGCGCGGCCACGGCCTTCGGCATGCTGCGGTTCGCTCCCGCGGCCGCCGCGACCGACGGCCCGGCGAACTACACCGCGAGCTGGTCCTCCGTGGACCAGCACCCTCCCGCCCCGGCCTGGTTCCAGGACGCCAAGTTCGGCATCTACTACCACTGGGGCGTCTTCAGCGTCCCCGCGTTCGGCAACGAGTGGTATCCGCGCAACATGTACATCAGCGGCTCGGCCGAGAACCAGCACCACATCGCCACCTACGGCGACCCCTCGGTATGGCCGTACAACAACTTCATCGACGGAGCCCGCGACAAGGCCGGCAACCACGTGCAGTTCGCGCCCAAGCTCGCATCCCGGGGCGGCAACTGGGACCCGAACGCCTGGGCGCAGCTGTTCAAGGCCGCGGGCGCGAGGTTCGCCGGCCCGGTCGCCGAGCACCACGACGGCTTCTCCATGTGGAACAGCCGTTCCAACCCGTGGAACTCCGCTCGGCGCGGTCCCATGCTCGACCTCGTGGGGCTGCATGCGCAGGCCATCCGCGGGCAGGGGCTGAAGTTCATGGCTTCCCTCCACCACGCCTACCACTTCAACGGCTACTACGACCACGTGCCGAACCAGTCGGACCCGACACTGCGCGTCCTCTTCGGCCAGCAGGGCCCGGCCGCCGAGAACCAGCTCTGGTACGACAAGCTGGTCGAGGTCGTCGACGGCTACCAACCGGACCTGATCTGGCAGGACTTCGACCTCAACCTGGTGCAGGAATCGGACCGACTCCAGTTCCTCGCGGACTACTACAACCGGGCCGTCTCCTGGAACAAGGACGTCGTCGCCACCTACAAGGACGGATTCGACAACAAGGGCGAGGTCTTCGACTTCGAGCGCGGCGGCCCGGCAGGACTGCTCACCCCCTACTGGCTGACCGACGACAGCATCTCCTCCTCCAGCTGGTGCTACACGGTGGGCATCGGCTACTACTCCACCCAGGCACTGCTCCACTCACTGATCGACCGGGTCAGCAAGGGCGGCACCATGCTGCTGAACATCGCCCCGATGGCCGACGGCACCATCCCTTCCGGACAGCAGTCCATCCTGCTCGGCATGGGCGACTGGCTCGGCCGCTTCGGAGAGGCGGTTTACGGCACCCGTTCCTGGACGAGTTACGGCGAGGGCCCCACCAAGATGGGGGGAGGCGCGTTCAGCGGACCGGTGGCCGGCAAGCCGCAGGACATCCGGTTCACCCGAAGCCAGGACAACAAGGTCCTCTACGTCACCGCGCTGGGCTGGCAGGGCGGCACCATGACCGTCACCACGCTGAGCTCGAACCAGATCAACCTCAGCAGCCTGACCGGCGTCCGACTGCTCGACAACGCCGCCGGCACCTACGTCGATCTGCCCGCACCGACCCAGGACGCCACCGGCCTGCACCTGGCCATGCCCTCGCCGAACCCGCCGTTCGACGCCCTGGCATACACGGTCAAGCTGACCTTCTCCGGTGAGATTCCCGTCCTGGGCGCACCGGGCGGCTCCACGACCTGGGTGAAGATCGCCAACGTGACCAGTGGACTGGTGCTCGACAGCGGAGGCGGCGTCGCCTCCGGCTCCACCCTCAAGCAGTGGAACTACGACGGCAGCGCCAACCTGCAATGGCAGCTGATCGACCTCGGCAACGGCTACTACCGCATCATGAACCGCACCAACGGCATGGCCGCCGACAGCTGGGGCAACTCCGCCAACGGCGCCCCCGCCCGGCAGGCGGCCTGGAACGGCGGCACCAACCAGCAGTGGTCGCTGAGCAGCCTCGGCGGCAACCGCTACCGGATCGTCAACCGGGCCACCGGCACCGCGCTCGACGGCAGCGGCAGCACCGCGGCGGGCTCGACGGCGGTGATGTGGACTCCGAACTCCAGCACCAACAACGAGTGGACGATCACCGGTGTGTGACCCCCCGGCGACAGACGCTCCGTCCCCATTCCTCAACCAGGGAAGAAGGAGTGCATGAAACGCAAACCGCTCTTGATGTCCATCGCGGCCGCGATACTTCTCGTCCTGTCAGCTGCGGGCACCTCGTCCAGCAGCGGCCTCGGCGCGCCCGTGCCGGCCATCACCGGCGCGGCCGGGGCGACCGCCGGCTGTGGCAGGGCTCCAACGCTGACAAGCGGCACCCACACGATCCAGAGCGGCGGCCAGACACGCAGTTACATCCTGCGGGTCCCCGCCGGCTACGACATCAACCATCCCTATCGGCTGATCTTCGGTTTCCACTGGCGGGGCGGGACCGCCAACGATGTCGACTCAGGCGGAACGGACGGGTACAACTGGTCCTACTACGGCCTGCGGCGCCTGGCGGACAACGCGAACAACGGCACGATCTTCGTCGCCCCCCAGGGCAACGGCAACGGCTGGGCCAACCCCGGCGGCCAGGACGTCGCCTTCGTCGACGCCATGGTCAGCCAGATCGAAGCAGGTCTGTGCGTCGACACCACGCAGTTGTTCTCCGCCGGCTTCAGCTACGGCGGTGCGATGTCCTACGCCCTCGCCTGCACCCGGGCGACGGTCTTCCGCGCTGTCGCGGTGTACTCCGGCGCGAACCTCAGTGGGTGCAACGGCGGCAATCAGCCCATCGCCTACGTGGGTCTGCACGGCATCAGGGACAACGTGCTGCCCATCTCGTCGGGACGGGAACTGCGCAACACTTTCGTCCGGGCGAACGGCTGCACCGCGCAGAACCCGCCCGAGCCGGCGTACGGAAGCCTGACGCACATCATCACCAGCTACTCAGGATGCAAGTCCGGATACCCCGTGGTCTGGGCCGCGTTCGACGGAGCGGGCCACGACCCCGGTCCGATCGACGGATCCACCGGTGACGGCTGGCGCACCTGGACGTCGGCAGCCGTGTGGCAGTTCTTCACACAGTTCGGCTCGAACCAGCCGCCGCCCTCCGGCAACCAGGAGATCGTCGGCCGGCAGTCGGGGCGCTGCCTCGACATCAACAACTCCACGACGGCCAACGGCACGCAGGCACAACTGTGGGACTGCAACGGCGGCTCCAACCAACGGTGGACCTACGCCGCCGCGAAGCAGCTGATGGGCTACGGCAACAAGTGCCTGGGCGTCGGCCAGTCCGCGGGCAACGGCACCCCCGCGGCGATCTGGGACTGCACCGGGCAGTCGGACCAGCAATGGAACGTCAATCCCGACGGCACGATCACCGCAGCGCAGTCGGGGCTCTGCCTGGACGCCAACGCCCAGGGGACCGCGAACGGTACGAAAGTCCAGCTGTGGAGTTGCACGGGCGGTGCGAACCAGCACTGGCGCCTGGAGAACTGACACGCCGGGGCCAGGCAGGGCACCACGCCCGCCTGGCCCCGCAGACCCCGACCAATGCCGAGCCGGACGGACCCGCGCAGCCCCCCCCCGCGCTGCTGACGGGAAACGTCGCGGCATCCGGGCTATCAAAATGTCGTGGGAACAGCCCGTCTGTCTGCCTGCCTGGCGGCAGCGGCACACGCCGTGTCGGTGGGCGACTGCGCATTCGCTCTGCTGGGCTTCGACCGGGACGACTTTCGCATCGACTTCGACCGGGCATCGTTCGTGGCGGCCGAGGCGGGGGCCACGTCCGTGATCATGTGGGCAACTCGCGGCATGTGCCGATACTGCCCCGTGAGGGTGCCCGAGGGCGGGGAGTGTGACGCCGGTGGTGTGATGGGTGCAGTGGTGGGCTGTGTTGGTGGACGGTAGTGTCGCCGCGGATGCGGCCGGTGCGCCGGAGAAGACGCCGACGATGGCTATGGCCACGGCTGAGGCAGCAAGACGTGCGCGCAAAGGAACTCCCTTTGAGCAGACCAAGCGCAGGGTGACTTTATCGGGATATGAGTTGCCTCGTGCACGTGCCACCACGCCGTGGCTCCGCAGACTCCGAATCCGGCACCGACATGTGTCAACGTCTCGTTCTTCCGCAGGTGTGCGAGAAGCAGCAGGACCAGGAGAGGTGCTCGACCAACTCGTGCGGGACGCCGAGCATGGAGGGATACGGAAAGCCCCCGGCCGTCGGCGTGCTGAGTGGGATCTCCACGCCAACGACTCAGAGGCGCGGCTGGAGTGATGCGTGCGGGCTGGATTGTTGGCTCCAACCCTGATACATGACCTTGTCATGGCCATGAATGTGATGGAACTGCATACTATCAATCGTTGGGAGGCGTCCTTCCTGCGCGAGGAGGTGGGCGGCTACTTCACCCACGGCGTCGAGTGCATGCCCGGCGCGACGGTACTCGACGTGGGCGCCAACATCGGTGTGTTTTCAGCGGCCGTCTATGAGCGGTCGGACGGGGACGTGCGGATCTACGCCTTCGAGCCGGTGCCGCCACTGCATGCGATACTCGAACGCAATGCTCGTGAATTCTTCAACGGACGTCTGACCGTGCTCCCTTACGGCCTGGCGTCCCGTGACGACGAGCTCGATTTCAGCTACGTTCCGGCCGCCACGATCTTCTCGTCCTCCTCGCGGGATCAGGGGAACATCGAGGCAGAGCGTCGGCGGGTCACCGCCAGCGTTGTCGAAATGATCCGCCGGGGCGGCCTGGGGCCGGTCCTGCGCCGCGTACCCGTTCCCGTCCTCACTCTTCTCGTCAGCCGCAAGCTGCGGGTGATGCGGCGGCTTGAGACGCACCGGGTGAAGGTCAGGCCCTTGTCATCGGTGCTCGACGAGCAGGGCATTGACCATATCGACCTGCTGAAGGTCGATGTGGAAGGCGCCGAACTCGATGTACTCAGAGGCATCGAGGAGCGGCATTGGCCGTTGGTCCGCCAGGCCGTCGTCGAGGTGGAGCGCTGGCAGCAGAACCGCGACACAGTCCGCGAGGTCTTCCTCACGCAAGGCTTCACTGTCAGCACCGAGCAGGACCCGGTGCAGCAGGCCGGCGACATCGGCATGGTGTTCGCGGTCAGGCCCTGACCACGCGCAGCCCGGCACTCGATTGCGAACTCCAGACCGGTGGCGGTCATCCCCCCTGCGGGGCTCGTAAAGTCATTGGTGCAGGTGGGAGGCTGCGTGCGAGACGCCTGGGCGGTGACTGGGATGCTGCATCCGTGATCGTCGCGATGCCGTACGGGGCCGCCCGGGCGTTGCTGTCCGTGCCTCGGTCCTGCTGCGCCGGGACACGGCGAAGGACGCCGAACTGCTGGTGCTGTGGCACGAGAACGTGCTGCTGCCACGGCAACTCGTCGGTCCGGTCCGGCACGAGCCTGAGCACCGGTCAGGAACCCACTCGCTTGACCATGTCCTCGATCGCGTTGATGACTACATCCGGCCGGTCAATGGGGATGTCGTGTGAGCTGTGCTGTGCCACGACGAGGTGGCGGTCGGGTGCGGTGCTGACGAACTCCTGCTGGGCCTGCTTCCACAGCTGTGCGTCGACGGGCGAGGTCGTGAAAGGGGTCTGGGAGGAGACGATCGCGATGGCAGGAACGCTCTGAGGCCAGCTGAGTTTGTGGTACGCGATGTGCACGGGGCCATAGTTCTCGGCCTCGGCGAGGAGTTGGCGCGTCGCCCTGGTCTGTGGCTGGTTTTTCAGCGCCGCGATCCGCTGCTGGTTCGCCGCTACGATCTTGGCCGTCTCGTTGTCGGTGTAGAACTCGGGCAGGCTCGCGTCCACCAGTACCGCGCCGGAGATCCAGTGCGGGTGTTCGTTGACGAAGTACGTGGCGATCTCTCCGGCGAGCGAGTGGGAGACCAGAACCACGTTCTTGGTGACGCCCAGTTGGGTCAGCCCGGCCGCGAGGTCGGACGCGGCGTTCTGTGCCTTCCACGGCCCCGGAACGTCGCTGCTCCTGCCTTCCCCTGAGCGGTCGTAGGTGATGACCTCGGACCCTGTCCGCTGCGCTATGACGGGCGCCACCTTCTTCCAGTACGACGCGTCGAGTCCTCCTCCGGCGTCGAGGACGACGGCCGGCAGGCGGCCGGGGGTGACATAGAACGCCAGCTTATGCCCGCCGTTGGTGATCATGTGGAGGGATGGCTGGGCGCCCGTTGTGGAGGCTGAGGCTGGGGTAGTCGGGGACGTTGTTGCGGCGGGGTGTGAGGCTGCCCGGGCGGGGCCGTCGCAGGCGGCGAGTCCGCAGGCGGCGAGCGTGACGCCGGCCAGGGCGGCGGCGGTGCTTCGCAGACGCCGCAGGCGTGTAGTGGGGTTGGCCACGGAAGTTCCTTCCATGAAGGACAAGGAGAGCAGGGGCCGTTCGGGGCGATGGTCGGTCACCTCGGTCCGCCGAAGGCTTTCTTGCGGGTCCTAGCCTTCATCCGGCACGTGGCTGGCCGCGACGGTGCATGCCCCCGAGGCTGGGGGGTGCCAGCCCTACCTCAGGGCCTGCGGGAATCACCCGGTACGAATGAGGCCGATGGGTGGACCGTTACGGCTTTGCCGGAGGCCCTCTACATCATGGAGGGCCTGCTGAAGAACGCTTCCGAGGTGCGGCCGGGCACGATCCACGTTGATACGCAAGGGCAGTCGAAGCCGCCGACGAGAAACAGCTGACCAAGACCATCGCCCGTTGCGGGCGGGACGACCTGCTCTGCATCGACGAACTGGGCTACCTCGAACTCGACCGCCGTGGAGCCGAGATGCTGTTCCAGGTTTTGACCGAGCGGGAGGAAAAGAACAGCGTGGCCATCGCTTCGAACGAATCCCTCGGAGGCTGGACCAAGACATTCACCGACCCCCGGCTCTACGCGGCCATCGTCGACCGGCTCACCTTCAACGGCACCATCATCGAGACCGGCACCGAGTCCTACCGCCTCGCCAAGACCAAAGCCAAGCAGCAGGCCGGAGTGCGTACTCAAGAGCAGCGGGGAAGGTAGGTGTGCCCCCAGCCACGGGAGTTCCACCGTCATACCGGCGAACCCGGCCAGGCAAGGACTCGACAGCCCCTCCAACAACGCCGGACTCCGGCACAATTGGCGAGCCCCCCCATGCGGGTCACCAACCCGCCCAGGCCCGGCCCGAGGGATCCACATGATCGAGTGCGTCCGCGCGGTCCTGCTCACTCCCGCCGACAGGCTGCTGCTGATCCGCCGCACCTGGCCCGGCGGCATCCCCTACTGGACCCTGCCCGGCGGCCACGTCGAGCCCGACGACCTGGACCTGCGCGCAGCACTGACCCGCGAGGTCTGCGAAGAGACTGGCGGCACCCCGGATATCCTCGGCCGTCTGCTGACCTTCGACGATACCCACCAACGCGACCACGTCTACCTTGCCCGGATCACCAGCTGGTCGGAATGCAGCCGAACCGGGCCGGAGATCGGCGACCCTGACCACGGCACCTACCAGCTCGACGAAATCCCCCACACCTCCGCAGCCCTGCACACCCTCCCGTTGCTCCCCGAGGCTGTCGCATCATTTCTGCAACGGACGGCTGCAACCAGAGAGGACCTCACCATCCTTGCCAACCCGACGGCACCGTGAGGACCCTTGACGCCCGTCCGCCGGCCACTGGGGCCAACTGACACCGGAACTCGGGGCCATCCGAGACCGGATCAGCTCTCCCAGTCGGCTGCCCGTAGGGCCATCTCAGGCCGGAAAGTGGGGCCGGTTCAGACCGTTGACGCCACAGGAATCACTTGCCCACGGCCCAACCGTCCATCTGACGCCGCTCACTGAGCGGCGGCTGCTTCGTCGTGGCGCGGGCCGGGCCGGGAGATGTTCCGCCCGGCCCGCGCTGCGCAACCCCGAGAACCTCCGTCCCAGGCGGATACCGTGTCGGCGGCTTCGAGCCGCTGGGCAGGCAACTGGCCCGAGCCGCGGTCCGTGCCACTGGCCTGGCCGCGATCGGGTGCGCTGAGGGTCCCGAGGGCGTTGAGATTTTAGAGGTCGTGCAGGCAGGTGGTGTGGATGAGGCGGGCGGGATCCGCCGAGTCGTCGACAGCGTCCCGTGCTGAGTGGTCGCATCGCCAAGAAGCGGCCGTGAAATCCATTGGGCGCCCGTTCGACTTCGACCTACCATCGCGCGCATGACGACTCATCACGACATACTCGAAGCCGCGCTGGCCCGGATCACCGCCGGTTACGTGTTCCCCGAGAAGACGGCTGCCATCGACGCGGCGATCCGGCGTCGGCTGGACGAAGGCGCATATCGGGACCTGGACGTGCAGGAGCTCTGCGAGCGAGTCACGGTCGACCTCCAGAACGTCTGTCCGGACAAGCATTTGCGGTTGTTGTGGGCCGAGGAGCCGCAGTCGATGGACGAGGAGCCGGAGGACGTTGCTCGCGCCCGTTTCGCGCAGTACGCAAGGGAGAGCAACTACGGCATCCGGCGGGTGGAGCAGCTCGACGACAACATCGGCTACCTCGACCTGCGCATGATCGCCCCCGCCGATCTGGGTGGTCCCGCAATCGCTGCTGCCATGCAACTGCTCGCTACCAGCGAGGCATTGGTCATCGACCTGCGGCAGTGTCGGGGCGGCTCACCGGAAGGCGTGCAGTTGTGGTGCAGCTACTTCTTCGCTGACGACGGGGTGCACCTGAGCGACATCTACGAGCGCGCCACTGACTTGACCCGTCAGTACTGGACCCTCGGGCACCTCGCCGCACCGCGCTACCTCGACCGCCCGGTCACCGTGCTGACCAGCGACCTCACCTTCTCCGGCGGAGAGGAGCTGGCGTACAACCTGAAGGTGTTGGGGCGCGCCACCTTGATCGGCCAGACCACCCGCGGTGGCGCCCACCCCACGGACCGTGTTCCGGTCGCCCCGCACGTCACCGTGACCGTTCCCGCCGCCCGCTCGATCAACCCGGTCACCGGCACCAACTGGGAAGGCGTCGGTGTCGAGCCCGACCTGGCTGTAGCGGCCGGGGACGCGCTGAAAGCGGCGCTGGAGCACCTGCGCACGCGGATCGGCTGAGCAGCGTCCGACGCTTCACAGACAGGCGGCGCGGAGGCAGGTGCAGGTGCCGGGATCATGGAGTTACGACCCTCTGCGATCACGGGAGAAGACTGTGCCTGCGCTGCCTTCATGGCTGGTCGAACCGCTCTGGGACCTATTCGCCGCCCTGCTGCCGCAGCGACCGCAGTTCGAACCGCTCCACGCGCTGGGCTGCCACCGACGCCGTATCCGTGACCGGTCGTGCTCGACAAGCTGCTCCAGGTCCTGCGATTCGGCTGCTCGTACGAGTCGATCGCAGACTCCACCTGCTCGGCCACGACCCTCCGCAACCGACGCGACGAGTGGATACGCCTGGGCCTGTCCGCGCGCTTGAAGCGGATCGCCCTCGACGCCTACAACCGCGTCCTCGGTCTCGTCCTGGACCAGATCGCCATCGACGGCGCCATCACCAAGGCCCCCGCAGGCGGCGAAGCGGCCGGACGATCCCCGGTCGACCGAGGCAAACAGGGTATGAAACGTTCGAACATGACCGACGGCTACGGCATCCCGCTCGGCCGGGTCCTGGCCGGCGCCAACCAGCAAGACTCCGGCTACGACTCCACCAAGTCCCGTACGGTGCTTGGCAATCGGAGACTGCACGGCCAGATCGCCCGCAAGGGGACCAAGGCGCCGGTCCAGGGGACCCAGCGGTGGCACATCGAGCGCACCCACGCCTGGCAGTACGCCTTCCACCGGCTCGCCCGCCGTTACGAACGCCGGATCACGGTCATCGAAGCCTCCTCCGACCCCGCCGATACGGTCATCACCGTTCGCAGCCTGATCCGCCGGGCGCGGATCACCCACCACTGGGATGTGCGCTTCCGACGCCGATCATGAGCGGCCGCCTATCTGCGTGGCTGCCCGGCTGTGACCTGAGGAGGGCTGGGGGAGGAGCGGTGCGAGGTTGTCCCGTACGAAGTCCGCCGCCTCCTTGACCGATTCGCCGGCCCCGGTCTGGTCTTCGAAGACGCTGGTGGCGAGCATCACTCCGTCTCCGGCATCAACTCGCGGCCCCTGCGGTGGTGACCGGCGGTGACTCACCGCCGACGGGAGATGGCGATACCGGTCAGGCAGAGCACGCCGCCGAGGAGCCCGTATGCCGTCGGGATCTCGGCGAGCAGCAGCCACGACAACAGCACTGACACAGCCGGAACGGCGTAGGTCACCGCGGAGAGCCGACCGGCGTTCATGCGGCGCAGCGCGTAAGCCCAAGCGGTGAAACCGATGGCCGTGGGAAACACGCCCAGGTAGACGGCGCCGAGCACCGCTCCGGTGGACGCTACCTGCAGCTCGCCGACCAGCTGAGGCGTCCAAGGCAGCAGGACCGCAGCGGCGACGACACAGCCGAGCCAAATCGCGGTGAGCCCGTCGACGTGGCGCAACGTGACCTTCTGGATCATGACGCCGGCGGCGTACAGCACGGCGGCCAGTAGGCACAGCAGAACGCCTGCCCAGTCACGTTGTGCGGTGGCCCCGGTCGCGATGATCGCGGTTCCGCCCAGCGCGACGAGCGAGCCGACGATGAGAGATCGTGAGAAGCCTTCACCGAGAAACCTCCCAGCAGTGACAGCGACAAGCAGCGGCGCGAGGTTCACAAGCAATGCCGCAGTCCCGGCATCGACGTGCCGTTCCCCCGCGTTGAGGGCAACGGTGTAGCCGGCGAGCCACAACACGGCGTACGCCGCGATCAGCAGGAGCGCCTTGCGGGACAGGCGGACGCGGACCGCACGCTTGGCCACCGCGATCACTGTGAGCGTGGCGGCCCCGACGCCTAGCCGGAGCAGCGCCAGGGGCGCAGGGGACAGCGCGTGCCCAACGCCGCGGATGGCGACGAATGCCGAGGCCCACGTCACTACCGCGAGCCCGGCGGCGGCCGCGATCTTGCCCATGTCTGTTGTGCTGGTGCTGCCGGCGGGCGGGGCGGTCTGAATCAGATCGGTCACCCAGCCATCGTCATCTCCGCCTTCTGTACAGCACAAGCGACGAGTTCTGTACATCCGTTAAGCATGGCTGTACATTCACAACATGTTGGACATCCCACGGCTCCGCGTCCTGAGGGCGGTCGTCGCGACGGGGTCGATCCGCGCGACCGCCTCCGCGCTCGGCTACACACCGTCCGCGGTGAGCCAGCAGCTCGCCACCCTGCAACGGGAGACCGGGCTGCAGTTGTTCGAACGATCCGGTCGCGGTATCGAGCCCACTGCGGCCGGCCGGACCCTCGCTGCTGAGGCCGACACGTTGTTCGAGGCATTCAGTCAGGTCGAGCGGGTGGTCGGCGATCTGCGCGCCGGCCGGGTCGGCAGCCTTTCGATCGGCTACTTCGGCTCGGCCGGCGCGGCATGGCTGGCGCCGACTGTTGCCACGCTGCGTGCGGAGTTCCCGGACCTCCGGCTGGACCTGATGCTGACCGAGTTCACGCCGGGCGATCCGGACGTTGACATCTTCGTGGAGGAGACGGGTGTCGAGCGCCTCGGGTCCGTCGACGTGCACAGGCTCACCGAGGACCCCTACCTCGCCGTCGTCCGCGTCGACGACCCCCTCGCGGAGGTGCCGGAGGTGCCGTTGGCGGATCTCGCCGAGCGGCATTGGGTGGACAACGACCTCCGCGCAGGGGCGTGCCGCCAGGTGCTCCTGAACGCCTGCGCGCAAGCCGGGTTCTCCCCGAGTTTCGTGGTGGAAACACACGACTACCGGACTGCGATGTCCTTCGTGGCAACGGGAATCGGGCTGACTGTGGTGCCGGCGCTCGGTATCGGCGAACTGCCGGAGGGCCTGACGACGGTCGCCCTGGTGTCCCCCACTCCGGTCCGGAATCTCAGTCTCGCGGTGAAGAAGTCGATTGCGCGGCACCCCGCCGCCCAGCGCGCTGTCGAGCTGCTGGAAGGCCTGGTGTGCGCGGGCACATCCCTGGCTGGCTGATGGGCCTTGAGGCAGCGGGCGCCGCATTCTGAACGCCTGCCCGACGTACCGAAGTCATCGTCCGCGTCGGCCGGTTCAGCCGGACAGACCGGGACCCGTCAACTGCTGGCCCTGCGCTTCCGACAACGTTGCCCGCCCGTGGTTGCTTCGCCGGCCTCCACGTTCTTGTTCTTCGTCATCGGACCAGCTCCAGGTTGCTGCTCGTCGGCCGGGTCCCGGAACGGGCACGGGGCCCGCATGCGGCGCCGTACCGAGCGGCGGAGAATGGGAATGTGATCTTCCGCGAGGGGCGGGCAGGTGGGCGGGCAATCCCCTGGCGGCCGTCGACCGTATACAGAGGTGTGTCGGGTTTCCGGTTCCCCGTGGGCCGCCTTTCGGACGAGGCTCTGCTGTCCGGGCTGGCCACCGGTGATCCGGAGCTCGCGGTCGTCTTCGTACGAAGGTTCCAGCACCGGGTCTTCGGGGTCGCCATGGCTGTCACCAGGGATGAGCAACTGGCCGAGGACATTGCCCAGTCGACGTTCGAACGTGCATGGCGCCACGCCCAGATCTACGACTCACGCCGGGGCTCGGTCGCCACCTGGCTGACGAGCATCGCGCACAACCTCGCCGTCGACGCCGTCCGCGCCCGGCGGACCGAGCCGATGGCACCCGAGGACCTCGACGCCCTCATCGGCGCCGTCACCGAGACCCCCGAGCGCTGGGCCCTGGCCGACGAGACCTCCGTCCAGCTGCGGGCCGCCGTCGCGCGGCTGCCCCGGGAACAGGCCCGCGCCCTGGTGATGGCGGGCATCTACGGCATGACCGCCCAGCAGATCGCCGACGCGGAGCGGATCCCCCTGGGTACCGCGAAGACGCGGATCAGGGCCGCCATGGCCAAACTGCGCACCACGCTCGCGCCCGCCAACGGAGGCGACCATGTCCAGTGACGCGCACTGCGAGCGGCTGCGGGAGATCGGCGCCGAACTGGCGCTGGGCGTGCTGCCCGGCCGGGAGCGAGCCGAGGCGCTCGCCCATCTGGACCGGTGCGCGGACTGCCGGGAGTACGTCCGCCAGCTCACTCTGGTCGGCGACCGGCTCATCGGCCTGCTCCCGGATCGCGAGCCACCGCTCAGCTTCGAGACCAGGGTGGCGCGCAGGCTGGCCCAGCGGGCGGGGGCGAGCGAGCCTGCCGCGGGCGCCTTCGGCCGCGCGACCCGGGATCTGCGCGGGCGCGCCAGGCGGGCCCGGCTGCGGCTCGCGGCCGTCGCCGCCGCGCTCACCGTCGCCGTCGGGTTCGCCGGCTGGGGGATCGGCACCGCCGTCGAGAACGTCGTCGCCTCGTCCGGTCCCGCCGCCGAGTCCGAGCTCATGCTGGTCGGGGACATGGTCTCCACGGCGAGCGGCGGCGGCACCGTCGGTGAGGTCTACGCCCACCCGGGCAGCCCCGGCTGGGTCTTCGTATCCGTCGCTCTCACCGGCCCGCACGCCTCGTACACCGGCCGGGTCACCTGCGTCCTTGAGTACTCCGACGGCACGACCGTGCGCGTCGGCGACTTCCCCCTGACCGGTGGACGCGGTGGGTGGGGAGTGGCTGCCCCCGGCGACCTGTCGACCCTCTCGGGCGCCAGGCTGACCACGCTCGACGGTACCGCCCTTGCCACGGCCCACCTGCGCACGGGTCACGTCGTGGAGCCGGACACCTGAGCCGAACGGCACGTCAAGGCCGCTCAGGACACCAGCGCTCCCGCGCTCAGCCGGTGCAGCCGGGCGTATGTCCCCCCGCTGCGCAGCAGGTCGCCGTGGGCGCCCTGTTCCACGATCCGGCCGTGGTCGAGCACCACGATCCACGTGGCGTCGCGGACGGTGAGCAGATTGTGCGAGATGACGATCGTCGTCCGCCCGGCCATGAGCCGGCGCAGCGGATCCATGATCCGCCGGCCGGAACGCACATCGAGCGCGGTGGTCGGCTCGTCCAGCAGGAGCACGGGCGAGTCCCTCATCATGGCGCGGGCGATCGCCAGGCGCTGGCACTGTCCGCCGGACAGGGTCCGGCCCCGCTGGCCGACCAGGGTGTCATAGCCCTGCGGGAGCCGCTCGATGAACGCGTGGGCGTCGGCCGCCCGTGCCGCCGCGACGATGTCCGACTCGCTCGCCGCCGGCCGGCCGTAGGCGATGTTCTCCCGCACGGTGCCGTGGAAGACGAGCGTCTCCTGGAGTACCACGGCGACGCTTTCCCGGACGTAGGTCAGACTCAGCTCCCGCAGATCGACGCCGTCGAGCCGGACCGCTCCCCGGTCCGGGTCGTAGAAGCGCAGCTGGAGGCCGGCGAGCGTCGACTTGCCGGCCCCGCTGGCCCCGACCAGCGCCAGCGTCTCGCCCGGGGCCACGTGGCACGACACGTCCGACAGCGCCCACGCGCAGGTCCCCGGATACCGGAACCATACGCCGTCGAACTCGACCTCACCCCGCGCGCGGCCGGTCCGTCGGGCCCCGCCCGGCACCTCCACGACCTGTGGGCGCTGGTCCAGCAGCTCGATGATCCGTTCGGCCGAGGCGGCGGCCGTGGAGAAGGCGGTACCCAGTGCTGACAGGCCGTGGACCGGGCCGTAGAGCTTTCCGATCAGCGCCAGGAACACGAGCAGTCCGCCGAGTGTGAGCTGGCCCTGGGCCACCTTCCAGGTGCCCAGGCCCATGACCGCGAGCCCCCCCGTCACCTCGATGATGTCGACGACCGGTCCGTAGACGGCCCGGATCCGCACCGAGGCCATCGCCGCCCGGAACCGGCCCGCGTTCTCCCGCTCGAACCGGGCCTGCTCCCACTCCTGCCGGTTGTACGCCTGCACCAGGGCCACGTTGCCGAGCGCCTCCTCGGCGACCGCGCCGAGTGCGCCGCCGCGCCGTCTGCGCTCCCGCGAAGCCACCTTCAGCCGTCGGGCGAAGTGGCGTGCGGCGGCCCAGAACAGCGGCACGATGGCGAGGGAGAGCAGGGTCAGGTCCCAGCGCAGATAGAACAACAGGCCCAGGAAGAAGACCAGTTGTACGACGTAGTACAGCACGTCCGCCACCCCCGACAGCAGGAACGTCTCGACCGCGTCGATGTCCCCGGTGAGGCGGGACAGCAGGTCCCCGAGTCGTCGGCGCTCGAAGAAGCCGAGCGACAGCCCCTGGACGTGCCGGAACACCGCGGAGCGCAGTGTGAGCAGGAAGCGCTCGCCGACCCAGGTCGACGTGACCTCGTCCGCGTACGCCAGCACCCCGGAGCCGACGACGAGCCCCAGATAGAGCGGCGCGATCCACAGCAGCGGCCGTAGGTCCCGGGGGACGAGCACGCCGTCCACGACGGTCTTGAAGAGCCAGATCTCCGCGGCGTCGACAGCGGGTCCGGCCAGGCTGAAGAAGAGAACCGGGACGAGCCAGCGGCGGCCGCCGTGTGTGTAGGGCCAGAACCGCCGGAACACCGCGCGCGGCGAGACGGCGGGCGCGGGCGCGACAACGCTGTCGACGGCCTCGCCCACCGCCGACGGACGCCACAGGATGTGCACCATGTGATGCGTTCCCCGGAGAGCGGCGAAGCGGACCGGTTCACCCGGCCACCGGTCCGCTCGGCCTGGTGTGTGGTCTCAGTAGCGGTCGTCGTGGTCGTGGCGGTCGTCGTGGTCGTGCCGGTGGCCGTGACGGTCGTCGTGGTCGTGACGGTGGTGATCGTGCCGGTGCCCGTGATCGTCATCGTGGCGGTCGTCGTCACGGTGACCACGGAACGCGGGCAGGAGACTGGTGAAGACAGCCATTGTGTTCCTCCCGAAACTTGCTGTACCCGGGATACGTTCGGGAGCGGGAAAGGGATGTCTCCTCAGGGCGACTTTTTTGCCGACCGGCGCCGAGAAGACCAACCGCGACCGTCTCAACCAGACCGCCAGAGCGGCCTCAAAGCCCACGAGGCGAGCCCAAGCCGCAGATGACCGGTGGCCCGCACGCGCCCCGAGAGCGGCGAGGGGGTGGCGTCCCGGGCTGACTGTGCAGCCCGTACCGGGTGAGGCCCTGCGGTTTGTACACGGACAGTGCCGTCGCTGCCAGTAGTGCCACCGGGGGGCAGCGGATTGGACGACGAGTTGGACCCGCAGCCTTTTGAGTTCGCCGCCGGATCACGTCGCGGCCGCGCCATCTGGGAGATCCGGTCGATCGGGCTCGTGTGGATGAGCAGGACCAGGGTGGAAAGGCGGGTGATCACCAGCTTGATCCCGACGCGCTCGTACCGGAACAGGCCCCAGGCAGTACCGAGTGACGAGACCAACCCGGCAGCCAGGGAGGCGAGGCACAGCGGGACGAAGACGAACCAGCCGATCGGCCCCATGACGGCGTAGACGGACCACACCAACAGGGAGTCATGGCTCGTCAGGCAGGTGATCGCGAAGATGAGCAAGACGGCTGTCGCGCCGACCCAGCCGACCGAGACGGTGCCGTGCGCGGTGAGCGCGAGCTTTCGCAGGCGGGGGCGTCCTCTGCTCGAAGCGGAGCCCGTCCGCCCCCTCGTCCTTCGTTCAACTCGCTACGACGAACTCGCGGTCCGCTACGAGGCGACGGTCCTCGTCGCAGCCATCAACGAGTGGCTGTGACCCGCACATTCGACCTGAAGGAGCGTCCGGACTTGGCGCCGTGGAGGCCAGCTGTCGGGATCGCGCCGCAGCTCACGGACGCGGAGCTGGTCAGACCTGGTCCTGACCACCCTTGAGTACGCGCTCGCGAGCTGGGAAGTCGAACCGGGCAAGCTGATCCACCATGCGGATCAGCGCTGTCAGTACACATCCGTGAAGCTCCCAACTCGACTACTGTGGGCGGGAGTTGACCAGATGACCAGCGCCTCCCGCACACCGGGGGAACCTCACCGGGTCGACTGTGGTGGCGGTTGGATGTGCGCTGACGTCCGATCGTGCTGGAGGTGCTGGGTTGGCCGAGCCTGTCCGTGTGTACAGACCTGCTGACCAGGAGGGGCACAAGCTTCAGCAGATCGTGCGCCGGGGCAGCACCGGCTCGGTGCGCTGTCGGGGCGCGATGATGCTGCTGGCCTCGCGGAAACCGGGTGCCGCTGATCGCCCAGCTGGTCCAGGCCTACGAGGGAACCAACCGGGAAGTGATCCACCGGTTCAACGAGATCGGCCTGGCCTGCCCCGGCCCCCAGTCGGGGGAGCCGTTTCCACCCCTCAACTACCGTCTCGCCGCCCAGTTCCTGGTAGCGGTGACCGGCACGATGGCCGACCGGTACAGCCCCCAACTCATCACCGAGCGCAGCGGCCGCTGGCGCACCGCGTTTCCGCCCGGCCGACGCAACGCACCGCCTCGGTCGTCCCCCAGGAGGGAAAGATCCTCGACTACGACTACGGTTTCGGGCTGCACCCGACGGGGCGCCGGCCAGAGCGTCTTCCGGGGTCGCCGCGGCGGCGCCGTCGAGACGGTGGCACGCTCAGCATGATCGGTGCCGACGACAACCGGCAGATGTCCGTCTCCGTGAATCCGGGGAGGTGGAACACGCTCGACTCCGTCGACAAGCCGCAATCCCTGTCCTCTTGGTGGCCCACTTGCGTGTCCGTACCGCGTGGCGATGTACGGCTGACGGACCGAACAGGAAATCGGCGGAGTCGGCCTCACGCCGACCGGGAGCGGTCGACCAGCCCCGCTGACCGTGCAGCGCGGCGACAGCCAAGTGGAACACCTCGCAGAGGCAGTGGGGGTCAGTTGACCGGCAGTTCGTTGTTCTCCCCTCGGGAGGTAGTGCCGAGCAACGCACGTGCGACGTCTTCCAGTGGCCCGAGCAGCGGGTTGGGGTCGTCGGCGCGCGTGACGAGTACGACCTCGCAGGGATCGATGTCGATGACGGGCACCAGGGCGATGTCCTCGCGCACAGCGGCGCGTCGATCGCCGGCAGGGAAGATCGCGACACAGTGGCCGGTGGCGATGAGTTCCAGCTTGTCCTCGTAGCTGTCGTCGATCGCGGGCGGGGGTGGTGCCGGGCGGTCGCCGACCGGCTTGGGCGTGCTCCAGACAACCGGGGTGCTGACGCAGGCCACCAGTTCCTCGGCCGACAGAGTCCGCAGGCTGACAGCTTTCTCTTTCGCCAGATGGTGTCTGGCCGACGTGACGAGAACCCGCGACTCCTCATGGAGCTTGGTCACCCGGAAGCCGTCCGTGGGGAAGGACAGCGGCCTGTACGCGACGAGGGCGTCGATCCGCCCCTCGGCGAGGGCGTGCATGTCACGCCAGCCGAGGTGCCGGGTGCGGACCTGGCCGTCAGGGTGCCGGCGGCGCAGTTCCTGCATGCAGGCGGTGATGACCAGTCCTTCGGCGTAGCCGACGGTGATGGTGCGGGGCTGGGCGGCTGCTCTGGCCGTGCGAGCGGCTTGCTCGGCCTCTTGGAGCAGCATCCGGGCCCTGGGCAGGAATGCCTGACCGGCGTCGGTGAGGCTGCTGCCCTGCGGAGAACGGTCGAAAAGCCGGACGCCGAGCTGAGCCTCCAGTCGCTGGATCTGACGGCTCAGCGACGGCTGCGCCAGGTGCAGCCTGGTGGCGGCCCGGCCGAAGTTGCCGTACTCCGCCACGACCGTGAAATAGCGCACGAGCCGCAGATCGACGTCCATTCGCCCAGGGTACGTCGCCTGTCGTCATACGCCTGGGACATGACGGCATACGGAACAGGTCTTGGACAGGGAGTGCGGGTGGATATTTGAGTTGGGGGCATGACCACTTATGACGGCAAGAAGATCGTGATCACGGGTGGAAGCAGCGGTATTGGCCTGACTACGGCCCGGTTGTTCGCGGACGGTGGGGCGCACGTACTGATCACCGGCCGCACCCGGTCCACCCTGGACGCCGCGCTGGAGCAGTTGGGGGACAAGGCGGTCGCCGTCCGCAGCGACGCCGCATGCCTGAAGGACATCGAGGCGCTGGCTGACACGGTCAGGGAGCACTTCGGCGCGGTGGACGCGCTGTTCGTCAACGCCGGTGTCACTGCGTCCGCGCCGTTCGACTCGACGACGGAGGAGATGTACGACGCGATGTTCGGCATCAACACCAAGGGCCCGTACTTCACGGTGCAGGCGTTGGCGCCGCTCTTGCGCGAGGGAAGCGGCGTGGTCCTCACCACGTCGGTGGTGAACGTCCTCGGCCTCGACGAGCTCAGTGTCTACTCGGCCACCAAGGCAGCCCTGCGGTCGATGACGCGCACCCTGGCCCGCGAGTTGCTGCCGCGCAAGGTGCGCGTCAATGCCGTGAGCCCCGGCCCGATCGACACCGGCATCCTGGACCGCTCCTTGCCCGCCGACGTCGTCGAGACGATGAAGGACACCTACCGGAGCACCAACCCCATGCAGCGGCTGGGGAAGGCCGAGGAAGTGGCCGCCGCGGTGGCGTACTTGGCGTTCGGTGCGACCTTCTCGACGGGAACGGAGTTCCCTGTCGACGGAGGAGCATCGCAACTCTAGGTGCTCTGACCGCATCGGTTCACCGTCGTTCAGGCCGCGGCGGCAAGGGGACGTCCTCCCCAGCGGATGCCCCTCTCGCTGCGGATGCGGGCGCGTTCCTTGCGCTCGGCGGCCAGGACGTCGCGGTGGCGCGCGTTGGCGCAGGTAGGCGTGGAGGGCTCGGGCCTGCACGGTGTGGTCGGGATAGGTCGAGTTGGCGACGGTGAACTGCCGCGGCGGTCCACAGTGCGCCTCGATGGGGTTCGCCCACGAGGCGTAGGTCGGGGTGAAGCACAACTCGACCTTGCTCTTGCTCGCCCAACGGCGGATGCCGGCGCCCTTGTGGGCGGACAGGTTGTCCGTTTGTCCGTGATCACGTAGACCGGGGCGCCGTCGAGCCGGACGGCGCGGATCGACTTCAGCGCGGCCAGCGTGTTCACGGAGCCCTCCTTGCGCCGGTTGACGCCCCACAGGGTGTCGGCCGCCGACCGACTAGCAGCCGTGGATGAACCGCACCCCGTGGGTGCGGTGGTAGGTGGCCGGCACCCGGTCGGGGGATTCCTTCCAGGTCTTGGTGCGCTGGAAGGCGACACCGTGGCGGGCGATCAGGCAGCGCAAGGTCTCGCGGCCGATGCGGATGATCCGGCCGTGGGCTTTGCGCAGGTAGGCGACGAGTTTGCGCAGTGACCAGCGGGTGAAGGGCTGGCCGAGCTTGGTGGGGCGGGTGGTGGCCGTCTGGATGACGAAGTGTTCATCGTCATTGCCGAATTGGCGGGGACGGCTGCTGGGCAGGCAACGGCGGCCGAGCCGTGGCCGGTACCACTGGCCTGGCCGCGACCGGGTGCACTGCGGGCCCCGGAGGGCGATGAGATCTTCCGGGGAGAGATCCCGCCCGGGTACGAAGGATGGGCCCGCCGACCGGCTCGGCTGCGCCGCTATCCGGCAGCCACAACGTGCCCGGCTGTCACTTGAGGAGGGTTGGGCAGGAGCGGTGCGAGGTTGTCCCGTACGAAGTCCGCCGCCCTCTTGACCAATTCGTCGGCCCCGGCCTGGTCTTCGAAGACCCTGGTGGAGAGCATCACTCCGTCCCCGGCATCAACCCAGTAGTAGGCCACGAAGCCCGGGACTTGGCGGAGGAGGGGGACGAACCCCTCGTCCACTCGGCGCCCCGCTTCGGCGGGATCGGTCATCCCTTCGTACCGCCCGACCATCGTGTACTTGGCTGATCTGCTCACGGATCCCGAGGCCACCTGATCCAAAACGACCTACCCATCCCCGGGCGTCGTCGCTCGGGGTACGTCCGGAAGGCACTCGGATAGGTGCATCGGCCAGGGGACGTCGGCCCGTCGGGTGGAACGGGGGTGTCAGATGGCGACGGGGGCGAGGCCGACGTCCTTCGCCCGCTTCATGCCGACGATGCCGCCGGACGAACGCTTCGTTGAGGCCGCAGCCGACGAGGGCGGTGTGCAGTTCGTCGAGCGGCTGGCGTTCGTGGCGGACGGGGCGGCCGAGTCGCTCGGTCCAGATGTCGGCCAGGTCGTTGGGGGACAGGTCCTGCGGGCCGAAGGCCGGGACACTACCGGCGCCGGCTCAGGAGCGGCCAGCAGAAGACCGGCGGCCACGGCGGCGATATCGGCGGCGACGAGAGGGCTTCGCGGTCGCCGTCGACGGCGTCGGTGAAGACGCCCTCCTCGCGGATCGAATCGGCCTCCTCCAGGAGGTTCTCGAAGAAGGACGGGCCGGCCAGGGCCCGGAAAGGTCGTAGCCAACGGATGGACGGTGATCGATGTGGACGAGGCGTTGGGGTACTGCGCCTGCGGAGCACTGCTCTGGAGTCAGGGCCAGGGACTCGGCGTGGACGGTATGAAACTCGCGCTGCTTGCCGGTATGTCGCCGGCGCCCCGGCGGAACCGGGACCAGAGTGGAAGGCGCGTTGCCGCTCCGCTGGCCATGCGAGGTGCTGGAAGAGGGCTGTGGTCCAGCTGGGGTGTGCTGCCTTGAGGGCCGCCGGCGCTGAGGTCGGACTGCGCAAGGGGCTTGTGGGGGCGTCCAGTTGGCGGACGTAGCGGGCTGGGGGAGTGTCGGTGGCGCTGCTCCGACACCCCTGTCGACTGCGAAAAGTAGTGCTGCCGCTACTGAATGTAGTCGCGACGCTGGGTGTGTGCAGTCGGCCGTGTGGCCGGCTCTCTGCCCGCATCCGGCGTCGGCTCCCGCCCGGCGTCATCCCTGCACCCTGCCCTCGTTGCGTTGGATCGAATGCCCGGCCGCAGTCCTTCCATGAAAGCAAGAAACGCCATGAAACTCTCAGCCCACTTCGCAGTCGGCATCGCGCTCATCACCGCCGCCATGCTGACGACAGCTGCTCCCGCATCCGCCGACGCTTCGATCATCCGAGGCCGGGGCCGGGATGCGTGCACCCGCAATTACGTCTGCCTCTACGACAACTGGGACTACAACGTCCCCACTGCAGCCCGCATCCTGCGGACCACTGAGGACATCACCCACCTCGACGACTACAACTTCAACGACGTCACCAGCTCCGTCGTCAACAACAGCCGGTTCCTCGTCCGCATCTACCCCGACTGTGACTTCAAGGGAGTGCCCGTGACACTCCTGCCCGGTGAATCCATCAGCTTCAACAACGGCAACGGCTTCAACGACGTGGCCTCCTCGGTCCAATTCCTCCCCTATACCATCGGATAGCCGCACAGCCGTGCCCGTGCTCCTCCCCGGGCGCCCCAGTGGCACCCACCGGGGAGGAGTCAACTCGCGGCCCTCCAAGGAATGCTTCCGAGCCAGTCACGCGCAAAAGCCCGCGTGCTTCGCGAGCGCGCGATCCGTGAGGTCCGAGCCACCGGCCGCCCGATCGCCCACGTTCAGACCGAGGGCCCATCCCCAAGGAAGCCCTGCGTGGTTGGGTCCGCGAGGGCGACGACCGGCTGACCAGCGCCGAGCAGGGCGAGCTCAGGCAACTCCGTATGGAAGTAGCGGAGTTGATGTGCGGGCGATCGAGATCATCAAAGCCGCCTCCGTGTTTTTTGCGCAGGAGATCGACCGTCAACGGACGACGCCGAGCAGGTGATAGACCACCTGCGTGACAGAGGTCTCGGGGTCGATCCCGTCTGCCGGGTTCTTGAGCTGTCGCCGTCGACGTGTTTCGCTCGCAAGAAGCGGCGGACGTCGGCCCGCTGGCTCCGCGACGAACAGCTCATGCCGCTGATCGAGGAGATCCACGCGGAGTCGGGCGGCACCTACGGTGCCCGCCGGATCACCCGCGCGCTTCGGCGCAAGGGCCCGCGAGGTGGCCCGCTGCACGGTCGAGCGCCTGATGGCCGAGCTGGGCCTGGAGAGCGTCATCCGTGGCCGCACCACGGTTCCGGAGTCGATGCCACCCCGTCCGCTCGACCTGGTCGACCGCGACTTCACCGCGAGCCGGCCCGATCAACTGTGGGTCGCGGACATGAGCACTGCCAAGATGGTCTTTCGTCTCATGCGCCTGAAATCCGCCCTGTTCTCTGTGTTTTGAGAGCATGACAGGAGATCCCTCTGCCCCCGTCCGCCGGGAGCACTGGGACTGGCAACGCATCGTGCGGAGTGTCCAGTTGCACAGTGGCGCGGGGGTTCCGGTGCCGGACTGCCAGTGAGGCCTTCGCTCACCCACTTCCGGAGTACGTCCGGCGACGCCCCCAGCGGGCTGCCGAGATCGAGACCGGTCGGCCGTGCGTCTGGCATCCTGAGCCTGGGACGTCCGTCTGCTCGTGGGAAACCCGGGCATCCGAGAACCTGTTGACCCAACGACGAACGACCAACGGCAGCACAGCACGCAGGGGGCGTCGTCCGGTCGGGTGCAGCGCACCCGACCGGCTACCTGACGCACCGCCTTCCGCCCCGCCCTCCACGGCTGAGGCGGGGCGGTCGTGCGTTCAGCATCTCGGGCTTGCGGCGCCCGGATGTGAAGCCCGGCGCGCCCCTCGGTCCGCGTGAGAGGCGCGCCTGTCTTTAGAGGGCGCTGTTGTTGCAGCCCATGGTCGAGCCGATGCTGGTCTGCTGTGCGCCCGGGTTGCCCTCGCCGTTGAGGCCGTTGCCCAACAGTCCGTTGAGGAGTCCGACCTCGCCGAGGACGTCGAGGTTCAGGTCGTGCGACCTGCATGTGGAGCTCTGCTGGATGTTGAAGTGGTCGCTGTGGCCGCCCTCGCCGCCGGCGTGGGCGGTGCCGGCGGTCATGAGTCCGACGCTGCCGAGGGTAGCGACCAGGACGGCAGCCTTGCGAAGCTTGTGCATGTGGTCTCCGTGAAAGTGAATGGGTACGATCTCTGGTGGATCGACTTCTTCCGCGTATGAGACATTAATGTGAAATGTCGCAAATCGGACAATGGCGCGCCGGTTGTGGGCTGCGGTGGCTACACGCGTGCGGGCGCCGGTACCGCTCATAGGCTGATGTAGGGACTCACGGGCTGTGGCACAGGCCGTGGTTGCTGACCAGCGGTTGTTCCGCCGTCTCAGGTCGGTGGCACCGCCGGCAGTCCCACGTACGTGGCACTTCCTCACGGCCGGCCTGATCGGGACCGGGCCCAGAGGGATAGGTGACCGGTACCGGGGCGGGCGAAGGCGTCCTCGAAATCGTCGAGGGCGAACCGGCTGTCGATCACGGGGCGGAGGGCGCCCTGCGCGGCCAGCGCAGCGATCGTCTTCAGACCGGGGCCGATGGCTTCCTCGGGTTCGTTGGGGATGGCGTAGCCGGTGAGGTGTTTTTCGCCGATGCGCAGGTCGACGACGTCGAGTTCGGCCTGCTCGCCGCCGGTGAAGCCGGGAGAGACCACGGTGCCGCCGTTTCGTACGGAGCGAAGCAGTTCACCCAGCCGTACTCCGCCCACGGGATCCAGGGCGGCATCCGCCCCCCCCGCCTGCCGGTGGCCTCGGCGACGGCCTGGTGCAGATCGCGCGTGGACAGGTCGGTGATCGCGTAGGCCCGTGCCTCGGCTGCGCGCTGTGCCTTGTGCGGGGTGGAGACCACGGCGACGGGGCGGGCGTCGAGCGCCTTGCCGGTCTGCGCCAGTGCGCCGCCCATGCCGCTGATGGCACCGGAGATCAGGACGGTCTGCCCGCGCTGTACGTGGGCGGCGTTGGTGAGGGCGAGGTAGGTGGTGAGGTAGTTGACGGTGAGGGCGGCGCCTTCGGCCCGGTCGAGGGTGGTGGCAGGGGAAGGAGATGCTGGTCGGGGACGGTGACGTACTGCTGGTAGAGGCCGTCGATGGTGACGCCGATGTCGCCGTGGCCGTGGACGGCGACGCGGGTACCGGCGGGGAGGGTGGCGCTCTCCTCGACGGTGCCCGCTCCTTCGTTGCCCAGGACGATCGGGACCGGCAGGCTGCCGAAGGCGCCGGTGCGCAGGGAGTTGGCGAGCTGGTTGATGGGCGCCGTACGCACGCGGACCAGGGTCTGGCCGGGGCGGCGTGCGGGCACGGGCCGTTCCTCGACGGTCATCTCGCCGGGAGTGCCGGAGCGGCGGGTGGCGATCGCCTTCATGAGAGGGGATGCTCCTGGTCGCGCTGTCGCGCTGTCGTTGGCGAGGGCTGAGGCTGTCCCCAGGGCCAGGGTGTTCGGGGACGGCCTCAGCGGGTGCCGGGTGGGACGGGGATGGTGATCAGCCGCCGATGAGCGGGAAGCCGTGCAGGACCTGCTGGACGTGGACGACGTCGCGCGGGAAGAACTCGGCGATGGTCGTGCCGACGACGTCGTACGCGCCGTTGATGTCGTGGACGATGCGGTTGACCTGGGCGCTGGTGAGGCCGCCGGGTACCTTGCCGAGGCCTAGCGGGCCCTCGTTCGCGTCGACGGCGTCGACGTCGAGGTGGACGGCGACACGCGAGCAGCCGGTGGCGGCGAGCCAGTCGAGCAGCGGCCGACTGGAGGCGCGCGGGGAATCGGGGCCGAAGGCGGTGATGCCCCACTCGCCGACATGGGCGTAGGAGTCCTCGACCCGGTCGTGCAGGCAGACGAGGGCGACCCGGTCGGCCGGGACGGTGGCCGGGAGGGGCTGGGACATCGCGGGGTCGCCGTGGCTGGTGATCACGGGGGGTCCGATCGAAGCTCAAGCGCCTGGTGACGCGGGGCCGGATGACGGAGAACACCCCCGGCGTGTTTGTTCTGCTGCCCGGCAGCGGGAACGAGCCGTGAGGGGATGGCGACCAAGGGGCCCTTCTCCGTACGGTCGAAGGCGCCGACCAATTCGCACCGCCCCAGAGAAAAGAGCCCGCGGTGGAACGCTACGACACCCCGCCGAGTGCTGACCTGTTGGCGGCCTCGGTGAAATTCTTCGACGCCCTCGTGGCCCAGCTGCACGACCCGGCCACCGGCCGACTGGCCCACCACGAACTGGAAGAACTCGTCGATACCCGCGGCCGGCTGCTGATGCGGCAGCTCCTGCGGGACCACCTCGACCTGCGCGCCCTGCGCGAGGAGGAAAGCGTCCGCACCCGCCGGCCGTGGTGACCGGCTCCGACCGTCTGGTCCGTTCCCGCCTGGAGCGTGGCCATCAGCGGCAGCCGGCCACGCTGTTCGGCACCGTGACCGTCCGCCGGTGCGCATGGCGGAGGCCTGGCGCCGTCAACATCTACCTGGGCCGATGCCGCTTTGTCGCTGCCCGCACGGCGGCACTCGCACTCACTGGCCCGGCTGGCCGTGCTGGAATCGGTGCGGGCCTCGTTCGACACCGCGACGGCGGCGATCACGCGCCGCTGTGGGGCGGTGATCGGCAAACGCCAGGTCGAAGACCTCGTCGTGGACGCCGCTGCGGACATCGACGCGTTCTGCCGTGCACGCATTCCCGCTCTGTGCACTGCCCGCACGCTGCTGGTGATCTCGGTGGACGGCAAGGGCATCGTGATGCGCCCGGACGCCCTGCGCCCGGACGCCCTGCGGCCCGCGCCCCGGGAGGCCGCTGCTGCCCGTCCTGGCCTGCTCCGCACCCGGCTGGCTTCCGGGGAGAAACCGGCCCGCAAGCGCATGGCCACTCTCGCTGCCGTCTACGACGCCGACCCCGTACCCCGGCGTCCGCACGACATCATCGCCCCGCCTGGCGGCCGCCACGGCCCGACGCAGGCTCAGGCCAGGACCTAAAGCTGCATCGAAGTGGCTGCACGGATCCGTCATCGACGATGCCGCCACGGTCGTCAAGGCGGCCTTCGACCAGGCCGAAGCCCGGGACCCCGGCCATCGCCGTCGCTGGGTCGTGCTCGTCGACGGCGCCCGCCATCAGCTCGACCTCATCCAGACCGAAGCCGCCTGCCGTGGCATCACCATCGACATCGCCGTCGACTTCGTTCATGTTCTTGAGTACCTCTGGCAGGCAGCCTGGTCCTTCCACCACAGCGGTGATCCCGCCGCCGAGGACTGGGTCGCCGTCCACGCGCTCACCGTCCTGGCCGGCGGTGCCCAGGCAGCCGGATCGATCGGGAAACAGGCTGACGTGGCAGGCTGACACCTGCTCAACGGCACAGCGTGGACGCCTGCATCCGCTACCTCAGCAGCAAGGAAGCGTTCCTGCGGTACGACCGCGCTCGCCGCGGGCTGGCCCATCGCGACCGGCGTGATCGGGGGCGCATGCCAGCATCTGATCGCCGACCGGCTCGACATCACCGGAGCCCGCTGGGGACTCGCGGGGGCCGAATCCGTCCTCAAGCTCCGCGCCCTCATCAGCAACGGCGACCTCGACGCCTACTGGCGTCACCATCTTGCCCACGAGCATCACCGCAGGTATCAGGACCCTGACCAGAACAGATACCGCCCGGCAGCCTGAGCTCAGCAGGGTTCGGACAGAAACGTGGTGACCGCGGCGGCGAACTGCTCCGGAGCATCGTGATGCACGACGTGACCGGCAGCCAACTCGACGAGGCGGGCCAGTCCGCCGCGGCGGGCGACCATGTCACGGGCGTGATCGGCCGTCAACTCGTCACTGTGTATTCCGTGGATCAGCAGGGTCGGGCAGGACACCGCTGTCCAGTCACCCCAGTGATCACCGTTGAGAGCCTTCTGGGACGCCACAGTGTCGTCGATGCCGAACGAGAAACCCCAGCCCTGGACCCTCTGCCGGAACGAGCACTCCAGATAGGGCGCAGTCCCACCCAAAGCCGTGACCAGTTCCTCTCGGGACGGCACGTGAGAGGGGAGACGCGTGGTGAACGACCAGTCGCAGGCGACGACTGCACCGATATCTTCCACAATCAGCTTGCTGACCTTGTCCGGGTGCCGTGCGGCGAACTGGTAGGCATTCACCCCGCCCAACGAGTGGCCCAGCACCGCCACGGGGCCGACTCCCAGATGCCGATGGAAGGCGACGACATCGGCAACGTAATCGTCCCGCTCGTAACGACAGGCGCGGTCGGACTCTCCATGACCGCGCTGATCGAGCGCGATCACCCGCCACCGCGGCGCCAACACCTCTGCGAGCGACGCGAACGCAGCTGCCTCGTTGTAGTGCCCGTGCAGGACCACAAGCGGCCGGCCCGGACCACCGAAGTCCAGATACGACAGCTTCCGCCCACCCGCCATGAGGAAATCACGCATAACGCGGATCATAGGGGTCAACACCGACAACCACGGCTGAACAGCGGCCAGTACGCAGCCCGTCCGCTTCAAGGGAGACAGCCCGCACCCAAGACGAGCTACACCCATCTCACTTTGAAGGCTCTTCGCAGTTGAGGGTGTAGCGCCGAGAATGTGGAGCTGTTGGACGGTTGGGTGTGAGTCGTCAGGAAGTGCGAGAGTCGTAGTTCTCGCGGTTTGCAAGGACCTCGGCCATGTGCGTCTGCGCCCAGTTTCTGAGCCCGCGCGTCATGTGGTGGAGCGAGAGGCCGAGGTCGGTCAGCTCGTAGGAGACGGTGACAGGGACGGTTGGCGTCACGGTACGGGTGAGCAGACCATCGTGCTCCAGCGAGCGTAGCGTCTGGGTCAGCATCTTCTGGCTGACCCCGGCCAGAAGACGATAGATCTCGGAGTAACGCATCGCCTTCGGAGCGTCTGCGTGTGCTTCACCGGGCTGGCCAGGGCCGTTGTCGCCGCCCAGCGCGCACAGGGTCAGGACGACCCACTTGTCCGAGATTCGGTCGAGCAGCTGCCGACTGGGGCACCCTGCCAGGAACGCGTTGTACTCCATCTTGGCCTGAGCCCTCTTCTGGGCCGCCTTCGTCGTCGTCACTGATCGCACCTCTCACCCATGGGTGGGTTACGCACTCCAAAGTGCCTACTTCCCGACAGGAAGTTTCTCTCCAATGCTGATGCAGGGAGGCAGCAGGCGCCACCCCCAAGTGCACGACGAAAGGTCACACGATGAGCACACCCTCCCTCTCTCTTCCCGGCGGCACCTGGACTCTGGGGGACCTGACCGTCACCCGGTTCGGCTACGGCGCCATGCAACTGGCCGGCCCGTGGGTCATGGGGCCGCCCGCCGATCGCGAGGGTGCCCTGGCCGTTCTGCGTGAAGCGGTCGACCTCGGTATCTCCCACATCGACACCAGTGACGCGTACGGGCCGCGCGTCACCAACGAGTTGATCTGCGAGGCGCTGCACCCCTATGCCGAGTCGCTGCACATCGTGACCAAGGTGGGCGCGACCCGCGACGAACAGGGTGGCTGGCCTCCGGCCCGGCGACCCGAAGATCTGCGCCGCCAGGTCCAAGACAACCTCACGTCCCTCCGGCTCGACGTACTCGACCTGGTCAATCTCCGGCTCGGCAACGCCGAAGGTCCTCAGCCCGGCTCGCTCGCCGAGGCGTTCGAGACGCTCGCCGAACTCCAGCAGCAGGGCCTGATCCGCCACCTCGGACTCAGCAACGTCACCTCGGAGCAGGTCACCGAGGCGCAGGGCATCGCGCCGGTCGTGTGCGTGCAGAACATGTACAACCTCGCTCACCGCCACGACGACAAGCTGATCGACCGGCTCGCCGCCGACGGCGTCGCGTACGTGCCCTTCTTCCCCCTCGGGGGCTTCACCCCGCTTCAGTCCTCGGTGCTCTCGGCGGTCGCCGCTCGATCGGAGGCGACACCGATGTCGGTCGCACTGGCCTGGCTGCTGCAGCGATCACCGAACATCCTGCTCATCCCCGGCACGTCATCGACGGCGCACCTGCGCGAGAACATCACTGGCGCGGGACTCTCCCTCTCTCATGAGGACGTGGCCGAACTGGACGACATCGGCCGCTGAATGCCCCAGAGCTGAACGGCCCACAAGCCACGACCGAAGCCACCGTTCACGTTCCGGCCCCGGTCACCTTCGCGCGACCAGGGCAAAGCGGAAAGATTCGCCCTCCCCTGGACGACTGCAGATCATCAACCGTCAGGAACTTGCGTCACACCGGCGGTGGCAGCTCACCCCGCGTCGGTGGCCGGGTAGGCGTCGAGGACTCCCGAGGAAGGGGGTTCCTGCACCAAGCCCATCCGGAAGATCTCGACGTTGCACGACGCTACCCCTGCGGCGGGCTTCGCCCGCGCTGGCATGAATACGTTCTGCCGCCTTGACGAGCTCGGGCTCAAAGTCACCGGTCAGCGACTCGCCCCGGATCGTGCGGTTCTCGCGTGCCGGGTCGTCGAGTCCGATCAGTGGTGCCGCCGCTGCGGTTGCGAAGGCACACCGCGTGAAAGCCCTTCGCGAAGGCCGTCAGTTAGCCGGCAGAACTGGAACCTGAGAGGTGGGGCAGGTCAACCTGTCACCCAAACCGGCAGCAGACCCCACCGCATTGCTGACCAGCTCGGACACCACCAGCAGCACCGCGTCCGCCTCCGCGCCGCCATCGGGTGCGAGCACGGCCAGAACACTCCGTGCCACGTTCGCCATGCGCTCGGCCAGCTGCGGGCTGGCGCCCTCGAAGGGGGCATGGTCCTCCTCGGGTGAATGGGCCATCCAACCCATCCGGCTTCGCTGCGCACGCCGTGCATCATGAAGTAGGCCGGGCCCGTGCAGGCGTCCCATTCGACCTCACGGCTTTGGAGCAGGCGGGTGATCGCGGCCCGGACTGCCTCGTTCACCGCGTCGTCGATGGTGTGGCCGGAGCCGACGGTGAGCGTGTCCGCTTTGACGGTCCACACCTGACGCTTTTCGGATTCGATGGTGACGAATACGGCGTGCTGCGCCATGGCCTGCCGGTACGCGGCGTGGAAAGCGTCGGTGCCGGTGGCGTCCGGGCTGCGGTGAGCGGGTCAGGCAATCGGCAACTGCTCCATAGCGGGCATCGTGACAAAGCCCTGCCGCTCTCGGCTGTGGTGACGTGGCGGACTGCCGGAGCCGCCATGCGACCGCACCAAGCCGGCCGCCTTCCGCCATGGGCGAACTGGGCCTGATCAGTACGGTCGGGTTGTTCGGTCCAGGCGGACGACGACGATGGCGATGTCGTCGTCGGCGCCGCTGGCGAGGCCCAGGCGGGCGAGGAGGGTGTCGGCGAGGTGTTCCGCGCCGAAGTCGGTGCAGGTGGCGAGCGTGGAGGTCAGGCGGGTCAGGCCGGTGTCGATGTCCTCGTCGCGGCGTTCGATCAGGCCGTCGGTGTAGAGGATGAGGGTGTCGCCGGGAGTGTAGGGCGTGTTGGCCTGGGGGCGGGGGATGTGTTCGGGGCGGGCGCCCAGGGGTGGGTCGGTGGCCTGGTCGAGCAGGTCGCAGGAGCCGTCCGGGTGCAGCAGGACGGGCGGGGGGTGGCCGGCGCTGCTGTAGATGAGCAGGTGGCTGTGGCAGTCGACGAGGACCTGGACGGCGGTGGCGGCCAGTGCTCCCTCGACCGAGCGGGCGTACAGTCCCAGGACCTCCAGGGCTTGGGCGGGGCCGTGGACGGTGCGGGTGGCGGCGCTCAGTGCGCTGCGGAGCCTGCCCATGATCGTGGCGGCCATCAGCCCGTGGCCGACCACGTCGCCGACCGTGACGGTGAATCGGTCCGCGGGCAGGTCGACCGCGTCGTACCAGTCGCCGCACACGTTCAGTGATCCGGTCGCGGGCAGGTAGCGCACGGCGATATTCGGGTGTCGGGCCAGGTCCGGGGAATGGAGCATGGCTTCTTGGAGGGCGACGGCGATGTGCCGTTCACGGGCGTGGGCCTGCCGCAGTTCCTCGTTCAGCTGCTGCAGCTGTCGCGCCCGGGCGTACAGCTCGGCCTCCATGGCCGCCTCCCGGCCGGGGCTGACCGACGGCGGGTGCGCACTGCGGTGGGCACGGACGACGTCGGTCATGTCCTCGGACCGGTGGATGATCCAGGCGACCTTGCCGTCCGTGCCAAGGACTGGCACGTTGATCGCGGTCCACCACCGCTCCTTGAACACCTCGGGATTGCCCTGGACCGGGATGTCGTACTTCTGCAACGCCATGTGATCGGTCTGGCCAGAGGACAGGACACGGTGCAGTGAGGCCTTCAGCGTGTCCACCCCGTCAGCCTCCGGGTCGGCGGGGTTGTCCGGGAAGACATCGAAAAGGTACTGCCCGAGCAGCTCGACCCGGCTCCGTCCGGTCACCTCGCAGAAGGCCCGGTTGGCAGCGCCGATCACCAGGTCCGTGCCGAGCACCAGGCACGGGCTCGGAAGGGCGGCGAACACACCCAGGTAATCAATCTCCGGTGTCACACGCATTCCCTGCCAGCGGCTCCCTCTTCAATTTTACGAGAGTCCGGTCCCCGCGCCCGCCGGGCTCGCTCGTGAGCAGCGGGATGTACCGCTGCCTCGCGGCCGGTGCCGCGGGACGGCGTATGACCGCGTCCCGGGAAGAGGCCTCCGCATGGCCAAGCGATGTGTCGCCTGGCGCCGACTCGTAGGCTGCAGCCATGACCGAGATCCAGCGCCCGACGACCCGCGACGCCTTCGAGCTGCTGCTGGCCGGTAACCAGCGCTTCGTCGCGGGCACCCCTGAGCACCCGAACCAGGACGCCACCCGCCGCACCGAGATCGCACCGTCCCAGCAGCCCTTCGCCGTGCTGTTCGGATGTTCCGACTCCCGGCTGGCCGCCGAGATCATCTTCGACCGCGGCCTGGGCGACCTGTTCGTGGTGCGCACCGCCGGCCACGTCATGGGCCCGGAGGTACTGGGCAGCATCGAATACGGCGTAGACGTGCTGGGCTGCCCGCTGGTCGTGGTCCTCGGACACGACTCGTGCGGCGCGGTCGGCGCGGCGTGCGCCGCGCTGGAGGACGGCATGACACCGGCCGGGTACGTCCGGGACGTCGTCGAGCGGGTGACGCCCAGCGTGCTGGCGGCGCGGGCCGCCGGAAAGGTCGAGCCCGAGGAGATCCTCGCCGAGCACATAAGGCACACCGTCGACCTGCTGCTGGACCGCTCCCGGGCGCTCGCCGAGAAGGTCGCCGCCGGGCAGGCGGCCGTGGTGGGCCTGTGCTACCGCCTGGCCGACGGCAGCGCGCAGCTCGTCGCGGCCCGCGGCCTCGATGTGGCGGTGCCCGCCGCGTCCTGACCGCCACGGCCGTGGCCGCTCGGGCACGCCACCAATCCGATGCTGGTCACGCGGAGGCCCGGGGCCCCGCGGCGCGGCGGAGCCGGTTGGCGATCGCCAGTCCCAGCCCCTCCTCCACCGGCAAGGAGGCGACGATGAGGTCGCACCCCTGCTGGTCGAGTTCGCGCAGGAACCCGTACAGTCCGCGCGCATAGGCAGCCGGCGAAGCGGGGACCGTCACCACGGCGTGTGCCTTCACTGGAGCGTCGGCGAAGGCGGGGGGAAGAAACACCCCAACCCGCTGCCCCAGCTCCTGCGCGAGCTCCGCTTCGGCGATGACCTGCTCGGGCTCGACGAGGACGACTCGCGCACGCGGCGCGTAGTGCGACGGATGCTGGCCCGGCACGCGGACACGGCTGGTCGAGGGGACCGCGAGCGGGCACCCCAGCACCGCTTCAAGGTCCTCTCGCGTCACCCCGCCGGGACGCAGGATGCTCGGGATCTCGCCCGTGGCGTCGACGATGGTCGACTCGACGCCGACCGAGCAGGGACCACCGTCCAGCACGAAGTCGACCGCCTCCCCGAGCTCGGCACGGACGTGGTCCGCCGTGGTAGGGCTGACCGAGCCGAAGCGGTTGGCGGACGGGGCCGTGACACCGCCGCCGAAGGTCGACAGCAGCGCGAGGGCGACGGGGTGATCGGGCACGCGCACGGCCACGGTCTCCAAGCCACCCGTCGCTTCGAGGGGCACTCGGCGACCGCGCCGCAGGACCAGCGTGAGCGGCCCAGGCCAGAAGCGTTCGGCCAGCAGGCGCGCCGTCGCCGGCACGTCTTTGACCCAGTCGTCCAGATGCTCCGCGCCGCCGATGTGGACGATCAGCGGGTGGGACGGCGGACGTCCCTTGACCTGGAAGATGCGCGCGACGGCGACGGGGTCCTCGGCGTTGGCGCCCAGTCCGTAGACGGTCTCGGTCGGGAGGGCCACCAGGCGGCCGGCGCGCAGCACACGGGCCGCCTTCTCGATGTCACTGGTTCTTGCTGGCACCTTCGCAATCTTAGACGGGTAGATCCGAAGTGATCAGTGGTCGAAGGCGATGAGCGGCCGGGCGTCTGGTGCGCCGGTCTTGTTGTCGTGCCAGATCCCGGCTGCCATCGCCGGGACGCGCTGGGCGACGCGGATGGCGACGCCCTCAATGGTCCGGCCGCCGTGTTGATCCAGGTCGAGTCGGCCCTTGAGGGTGTCGTTGACCGACTCGATCAACTGGCGGACCTTCTTGAGCATCGGTTCGCCGTATCGTTCCTTCTCGCGTTTGAAGGACGGCCGCAGCAGCTGGATGCCGAGGCGGGCGAGGTCCTTCTCGAAGGCCTTCGACGCAAAGCCCTTGTCCGAGATGAGCAGGATGCCCTCGCGGTTGGCGATCAGATCGGCGTCGACCTTGAGCATCGCAGCGAGGACCTCGCGCTCGCCGATCTTCGAGTTGGCCGGCGCCCACATGATCGGCATCCCGGTCAGGATGCAGACCAGGTAGGGGCGCAGGCCCCAGAAGAATCGCGAGTGTGAGGCGCAGTAGCCGTAGCCGGCCCAGCCTGCCAGGGTTGAGCGCTGCACGGTCGGGCGCGACATCCCGCACGGGACCGGGGTCGAGTCGGTGAACCAGTGGTTGCCGAACCAGAAGTCGCTGCCCCTCGCCAGGTCCCTGATCACGCCTTGACCAGCGGAATCGCGGTGCGGAGCCGCTTGTTGCAGCCCGCGCGCTGCGGCAGGTACGGAAACTTGCCGCAGCTGCCGTCACACACGGATCATCGAGGCCCTCGCCGCCTTGGTGGAACCGAACGGGAGACTTACTCCAGCTCCTCCGCCAACAGGTCCATCAGCAGCCCGTCGTGCCAGCTGCCCTCCGGGCCGCGCTCGTACTGCCGCATGATGCCCACCGGGCGGAAGCCGACCTTGCGGTAGCACCGGATGGCGGCGGCATTGTCGGCGGCCGGGTCGATCACCAGTCGGCGGTATCCGTGATCATCGATCAGATGGCGTGCCAGGGCGCGGACGGCGTCAGTGCCAAGACCGCGCCCGTGCACCGCCGGGTCGAGATAGATGTCGATGTTGGCATGGCGGTAGTCCGGCTCGTCCTCGGCGCCCCACTGGATAGCGCCGACCACTCTGCCGCCGTGCTCGACCGCGAAGGTCCGGGCCCCGGGATCTTCGAGGTCCTCGGCCACCGCGGCCGTCAGGTCGTCGCCGCCCCGCCAGCGCGCGTACACCTCAGGCGTGGTCCGGATCGCGGCCAGAGCCGGGATATCGCCCACCGTCGCCGGGCGAAGCGTCACCAGGGCTCCGCGCAGGACCATCCGCATGCCACTGATCATCCCCGACTTCGGATCCACTCGTCTAGAGGTTGTCCCGTATGGGGCGTGAGTTATTCAGTGAGGGCCAGGTTGTGGAGCCGGGCGATGCCGGGCAGCGCGTGGTGAACGCCGTGGTCCTTGAGTCGGCAGTCCCGCAGAATTTTCCAGTTCTTCAGCCGGGACAGGGCGTGTTCCACCCGGGCTCGCGCCCGGCGGTGGTCGGCGTTCTCCGCCTCCTGGCGCGGACTGAGGTGCGTCTGTCCTCGTCGTTTGCGGTGCGGGATGAGCAGGCCGGTGCCCTGGTATCCACCGTCGGCGATGGCCGGTGCGCCGCGGCAGACCCGGTCGACGCCGGACTCCGTGAACGCCCGGCAGTCGTTGCGGCTGCCGGGCAGCGGCATGCCGATCGCCACCACCGGGCGGCTGTTGGCGTCGATCACGACCTGCAGGTTGGCCGGGTACCGATAGTTCTTGCTGGACGCGGCCACGCTGCGATCACGGGTGGGCACCAGGGTGCCGTCGACGATGTGGACGGTGTCTTTGCGTGGCCGCCGGGCCGGCCACATGGCCGGCAAGGGCGCCAGGCGGTCGAGGACGCGGTCAGCCGCAGACTTTGAGACCCCGAACAACGGCGCCACCTGCCGCAACGTCAGGTTCGTGCGCCGGTACGTCGCCACGGGCAACACCCGGTCGTCCAGCGGCAGCCGCCAGGGCCGGCCGCACTGCACGTCGCCACCGCGACGCCGCACCAACGCCACCAGCGGGGTGAACTGCGACTCGCTCAGCCCGGCGAACAGCTCGATCCACTTCGGATCATCCGCTGAGATCACCCCACCCATGCCCAGCCAACGCAACAACCGTCCCACCGGATACGGGACAACCTCTAGCCAGGAGCGGGTGCGCCCTTGGCAGCCAATGCCGACGGCGCACGACGTTGCGCCCAACTCCCCCTGGTCTAGGGCGAAACCGCGACTCGCGGCCTAGGAATCGATCTACGCTGATCGCTGGACACGTGATACCTGATTTGAGCGCAGGCCGCCGAAAGGCCTGGGCCCGGTGCTTGCAGGCGCGGCCATCCGCCGCCTGTCGCAGGGCCGCACCGCGGTGGCGTGCGAGCCGGGATCGGCCGACGGCCGCGAGATGACCGAGGAAGAGCACCCAAGCGCCCGCGAAGCTCGGCCAGTTGTGGTTCACCATCGGTTTCCAGTCCTTCCAGGACGGCGTGCACTTTCTCGACTGCCACCTGAAGCGCCTCCAGGGCCTCCTGGCCGCACGTCAGCAGGAGTTCACCGAGCTGTGCCACTCCTGGCGCAAGCAGCACCCCCTGCTGCGTCGACCAAATGACCATCTGCCGCCGGGCCAACCCGTGCGGCGGCAGGGGGTCGGTGAACACCAGGCAGTGTCGGCGTGGCGGAGGATGTCGACGTCGTTGTTCACCGCGTCGCGCAACACGATCTGCGGCTTCGTCCCGTCGGCGGGGAAGGTCAGGTTCTTGGAGCTGCCCGACCGCCCCTTGGTGAAATGGAAGCCCGTTGTTTTGCGTGTCCGGTGGCCAAGGCTCGGTGTCCTCGCTGGGCACCCGGTCGGGCAGTCCCAGACGTGCGCCGAGGCGACGCGGGCGGCGGTTCGGCGAAGGCGCACACCCATGGCCACGGTGGTGGTTCCTCGGCGGGGATCCTCATCCGCGCCGACAGTGCTGGATCCGGCGCTGGTCTTGACCGGACGAAAGATCAGCGGCCATGATCGCTGCGACGCTGACGGGGGAAAGCGATCACCGATGGCTGCTCCACCTCCCTCTCAGCACATGAGGATCTACGTCACACCGGCCGGCACGGGGGGATTTGGTCTCTCGGGCTGACCTCTCGGGGCCGTCGATCCAACACCCAGAGGAGGCAGGAACCCATGTTCAAACGGAACAAGGCCCGACGCCCGATAGCCATGATCTCCACAGCGGCCGCGGCAACCGCTGTTGTCTTCGCGGGAGGGCTCATCGGCGCCCCGTCCGCACAGGCAGCCATGAGTTCCGGCGGCTGCCGACTGACCGGCTGGGCCGGCACAAACCCCGGCGTTTCCCTATACCCCTGTGACTTTCAGGGGGCCGAAGGCTCGATCGGACTGGACGTCAAAATCTCAAACCCCAACGGGCTGAACATCGACCCGTGCGCTCAATTGCTGTTGGTCAACGCCAACGGCAGCACCAGCTGGAGCAGCGATCTGGGTTGTCACGGGTGGACGACATCCACGTTTGAGCAGTGGATCGACAGCGCCTACCCGGCTGGATACGCCAACGGCACGTACGTCATGCAGGTGGGCTACTGGTACAACGGAAGCTACTACGGCAACGCCCAGAGCGCGCGGATCCAGCTCTACTAGCCTGCGCGTTGCACTTGCGGCGGCGTCCGGATGTTGAGCGGGAACGCGAAAGTGCCTTCTGCGCGGGGACGATGAGGCTTGTCCAAGGTCTCCGTCAGCCCAGCGGGAAGGCACGTTCCACGTGCACACTACCGGTTGCGCCCCTCGCTCGTCCTCTCCGCCGACGAGCGAGAGCAGTGGCATGTCCGGACGTGACGCTTTCGCCTACCGGACTCACCCATGAAGTCTTCGCCTGGCTGCCGGCGTGGTCACGCGCGCCCCGAGGTTCCATGGACTGCGGGTGGTGCTGAATGCGGGCCCTCGGTGAATGGTCGCTGCCCCTACTGATCTCTTCGGATTGGAGTCGGGGGTGGTGACGTGTGGTGATCCCTGCGGTAGGCCGGTGGTATGCGGTACGCGCAGGGTGGTGGGCTGACCGCGGAGCGGCGGCGGTTTCGTGAGACGATCCGGTACGAGGCGGGTGAGCGGTTCGGCCGCGGTGAGAGAACCGCGGTGATCGCGAGGGATCTGTGGGTGGGCGAGCGGTCGGTGGAACGCTGGCGGCGTGCCTGGCGGGAGGGCGGGATGGCCGCGCTCGCTTCCGTGGGGCCGCCGAAACTGCCCAAGCTGTCCGACGGCCAGTTCGGCGAGCTGGACCAGGAGTTGGTCTGGGACCGGCTGTGCACGGCTGGGAGGACCGGCGTTGGACTCTGGGTCGGGTCGGAGCATTGATCGCCTGGAAGTTCTCATTGGATTGCTCGTCGGCGGCGGTGTGGTGGCTGCTGCGCCGGCACGGCTGGTCCTGGCAGTGTTCCGCCCGCCGGGCCCTGGAGCGCTACGAGCAGGCGGTGGGCCTGTGGAAGAAGGATGTGTGGCCGCAGGCGGAATGACTGCGGCGGCGCTGGGCGCGTACATCGTGTTCGAGGACGAGGCAGGGTTCTCGATGACGCCGCCACGCGCCCGCACCTGGGGCCGGCGTGGGCACACGCCGGTGGTGCGGGTACGGGGCCGGTCCTGGCGCCGCTGGTCGATCGCCGCGATGTGCTGTTACAAGCCGGGCGAGATCTCCCGTCTCATCTACCGGACGCGCCGCCACCGCAAGCACAAGGGCAAGGGACGCGACAGCTGCGCCTGGAGCGACTATCGCGACCTGGTCGTCCGCGCCCACATCCAGCTCCAGGCCCCGATCGTCGTCATCTGGGACAATCTCAACACCCACCGGGCGGCCGGAATGCACGATTACGCGGCCGCACACGACTGGCTCACCATCATCCAATTGCCCTCATACGCACCGGACTTGAACCCGGTCGAGGGCGTCTGGTCGCTGCTACGGCGCGGTCCCATGGCCAATACCGCCTTCACCGACGACGACCACCTCGAACGCACCCTCCGCCGGGGCCTACGACACATCCAGCTCCGCCCCGACCTGATCGACAGCTGCCTGGCCGGCACCGGACTCAAACTCACCCACCAGCCGACAACAATCCGAAGAGATCAGTAGGAGTGTGGTTGCAGATGAAGTGCATCGTGCTCGGGCGGAGTTGGTGTCATTCGTGGCGGATGTGTTCGCGTCGGTGCCGCGCAAGGACCAGCGGGCGAAGGGCGACTGCTGTCTGCGCGGGCTGATGCTGGACGGGCGCCGTAAGTCGATCCAGCCGATGGCGGGGCGGCTGCCGGATGGCAATGAACAGAACCTGCAGCAGTTCGTGAACCAGTCGACCTGGGATCCGGTGCCGGTGCGGGCGGCGGATCGCCCAGCGGATGGTGCCGCTGATCGGGCCGGATGCCTGGGCGGTCGATGATGTGTCGTTCCCGAAGGACGGGAAGATGTCCGTGGCGGTCGCGCGCCAGTACTGCGGGACGTTGGGCAAGCGGGCCAACTGCCAGGTCGCGGTGAGCGTGCACGCGGTCTGTGATGCCGCGTCCTGCCCGCTGCAGTGGCGCATGTTCGTGCCCCAGGAGTGGGCGGACGATCCGGTACGGCGACACAAGACCGGGATACCGCAGGAGGTCGGGCACCGGGAGAAGTAGCGCCTGGCCCTGGACAGCATCGATGAGCTGGCCGGGTGGGGGCTGGTGCCACCGGTGCTGGTGGCCGACGCCGGCTACGGGCAGATCGCAGACTTCCGCGACGGCCTGGACCGGCGGGGCATCGGCTATGTCGTCGCGGTCCGCTCGGATGTGACCGTCCACCCGCACGACGCCGAGCCAGTCACACCGCACTGGTCCGGCAACGGTCCCAGGCGGGAAGGCTTCCGCGGACCGATGCGCTCGCACTTCCTGGCGCTGCGGGTGCAGCCGGCCGGCATCAGGGCCCGTCGTCTGGCCCGGGCCGCCGCCACCGCCGAACACCGCTGCTGGGACGGTGTCCTGCCCGAAGTCACGCTGCTGGTCGAATGGCCCGAAGGCGCCGAAGCGCCTACCGACAACTGGCCGTCCAACCTGCCCGCCGGTATCACGCCGACCGAACTGGTCCGCCTGGCCAAGATCCGCTGGCGCATCGAGCACGACTACCGGGAACTCAAGCACGGCCTCGACCTGGACCACTTCGAAGGCCGCTCCTGGACCGGCTGGCACCACCACGTCACCCTGGTCACCGCCAACCACGCGTTCCTCACCGAACAGCGGCTGGCCCCCAAAGCCGATACAGCGGACTCACCCCCTGCCAGATCCTCGACACCCTCCATGACCTGCTGAACTGCTGGACCGGCACCCGCACCACCTGCCACCGCCCCCTGCCCAGAACAGCCACCACCAGCCCAAACCCAAGAGCCAGGGCAACCTGACGGAGTCCTACTAGAAGGCTCATGAAGATCTTGGGGTTCTGGCCCCGCCGCGTGAGCGGCCGGGCCAGACTCGTTTCGTGGTGATGGGGGAACGGGCCGGGCAGACAGTCGGGCCGGATGTGTGGGAGACCTGCCGGGAGTTGATTCCGGCGGGGAGTGTGTTCGCGTTTCTGTCCGAGCACCGTGGTGCGCTGTTCCCGGCGGAGATGTCCGCGGACATGTACCCGTGGGCGAACGGGCGCCCGAGCACGCCTCCGCAGATCCTGGCCCTGGCGATCACGCTGCAGGCTCGCTCGCGGAGCAGGCATCCGGTGCACAGGCACCCTCGACGAACCCGGTCAAGATGCCGTGCTCGACCGGCTCCTCGACCTTGTGCTCGTGCTGGCCCTGCGGACCTGGTGTGCCGGAGCGAATACGGCGCCCGCGTGGTACCGGGCCCTGGCCGATCCGGCGATCCGTCAGGCGGTAGGACTGCTGCACGAGGAGCACGGCCGTCGGTGGACGGTCGCCGAACTGGCCACCCACGTCGGCATGTCACGTGCGGCCTTCGCGGCCCGCTTTCCCGCCCTGGTCGGCGAACCCCCGCTCGCCTACCTCACCGGCTGGCGAATGACCATGGCAGCAGACCTGCTCCGGGATGGCGAGGTGACCGTGGCCGCCGTGGCCCACGAGGTCGGCTACGAAGACCCCTTCGCCTTCAGTGTGGCGTTCAAACGCGCCTGAGGCGTCAGCCCCTCGGCCTGGCGCCGGCAAGCACACCGGCCGTGAAGCGGTCGCCGCAAAAAAATGTCCTCACTGCGCTCATACGATTCCCGGGGAGGCGCCATCGTGCGTGCCATGCGCTATGACCGGTTCGGTGGACCGGAGGTCTTGGAGGAGGTCGAGATGCCCGACCCGGTAGCGGGTGTGGGCGAGACCTTGGTCGAGGTGGAGGCCTCGGGCGTCAACTTCGGCGACATCAAACAGATCGCGGGTGAACTCACCGACGGCCCCTATGCGATGAAAGGACCCCTGCCGCACGTCCCTGGTATGGAGGTCGTCGGCCGGACAGCAGACGGTCGCCGAGTCCTCGGATACGTCCGGCAGGGAGGCTACGCCGCAAAGACCGTGGTCTGCGACCGCGACTTGGCCCTTGTGCCGCAAGGTGTGAGCGCCGGGGCGGCCCTGGCTCTGCTCGTCCAGGGCCTCACTGCGTGGCACCTGTTGCGGTCGGTGGCCCACCCGCGACCCGGGCAGAGCGTCGTGGTTCACTCCGCCGCGGGCGGGACGGGCAGCCTGGCGGTTCAGCTGGCCCGCGAGTTCGGGGCGGGCCGGGTCATCGCGACGGCGTCGTCCGAAGAGAAGCGTGCCCTCACCCTCGAACTCGGTGCGGACGTAGCCATCGACAGCGGCGCGGAAAACTACCGGGAGCGGGTCCTTGATGCCAATCACGGACAACCGGTCGACGTCATTCTCGATGCCGTCGGCGGACCGGTACTCGACGCCGCACTGGACACGCTCGGGTTTCTGGGACGGCTCGTGACCTACGGAGCCTCGTCCCGGCGCGCTGCCACCGCCGTCCCGCCATCCCGCCTCGCAGTGGACAGCATCACGGTTGGCGGGTTCTGGCTCACCCCACTCATCACCCGAAACGGTGCGGGCGGTAGGCCACTTGAGGAGCTACTCGCCCTCACGGCGAGCGGCCGCCTGCGACCGCTGGTCGGCTCGGAGTACGACCTCGGACGCGCTCGCGATGCGCACGAGGACCTCTTGGCGCGTCGGACGAAGGGCAAGCTGGTCTTGCTTCCCTGAGCCCGGCCGACCCGCTGTCGACTCAATCCACGCGGTAGATCTGGTACTCGATGGTGCGTGGTCCGGCCAGTCGGCCCTCACCGACGAACAGACTCTGGGTGAGCCAGCGGTACTGGGGGGCGCCGGTGTCGAACTGGGCGACCATCCGCATGTGCTGGTCGCCGAACCTGGTTTCCCGCCCTTCCCCCAGCGCGACCAGGAATGCCGGGCTCTCCCGGATCAGCGCGTTGTCGTAGCTCAGCATGATCACTTCACCGTCGCCGTCGGCCAGCGTCACTCGCAGGTCCTGTCGGCGCACCTGGTCCGCGCCGAGCCGGATCCAGTCCATCCCGGGAGTGACCAGCGTGGCGTCGATCCGCTCACCGATGAGGCGCGCCGTGTTCACCTGCCAGCACAGTCGTGCCCCCAAAGGGCTGCCGGTGGTCGGACCCCATGGGCCGTCGATGGTTTCCCGGTAGATCATCTCCGGTACCAGTTCCATGTCGGCTCCAATCGCTTCGAATTCCGAACCACTATCATGGTTCGATATGCGAAGCGCAAGCGGTTCTGGAGCGGTCGAGGGTGCACCGAGGCCGGGCCGACCCGTGCGCGGGTCGAGCACCGGTCGGCCGATGATGGCTGCGCTGGACCTGCTGGGCCGCCGGTGGACGCTGCGTGTGATCTGGGAACTTCAGCAGGAACCGGCCGGCTTTCGCGAGCTGCGCCGACGTGCGGACGACATGTCCTCCAGCGTGTTGGCCGATCGGCTGAGCGAGCTGTCCGAGGCGGGCATCGTGACCACCGACACCGACGGCGTCTACCACCTCACCGAACTGGGTAACGCGCTCCGCCCCTCACTCGAACCCCTGCGCGCCTGGGCAGAACGGTGGTCGGCCGAGCTGTCCGTCCATCGGGGAGGCGACAGCTGAGGGCGAACACCGACGCATGCCGACGACTCCGGTGAGGGCTTGGATCCTTTTGGTGGTCTCGGCTGCAGTGCGGTCAGGGGAGGCGAGGAGAGCGTCGAGGGCCATCGGCACGGCCGCGCGGGCGAGCAGGCGGGCGACCTGCGACAACACGTCATCTCCCGCTGTGCCGTGTTCCGCCTGCGTCCAGCCGGGCTTGTGCAGCTCGTACTGGCCGTACGGCTCGTCAGGACTCTCAAGGCTTCCGTGGCGCGCCGGGCGAGCTTCGCGCGGGTGTCGACGGTGAACCGGGAACGGTTGCGGTAGGCGTAGACGCCGGCGGCGGGCGCCACGATCCCGGCGGCCACGGGATAGGCGCGGGCCAGGCGCGCGGCACCGTACAGGCCGTAGCCGGTCCCCATGACCATGGTGCCGCCGGCCTCCATGCCGGCCTCCGCCCTGCCGATCCGTCCCAGAGCGGCCCGTACGTCTCTCCACCCCGGTACGGCGATGCCCTTGCGGATCGGGTCCGGGTCCTCATGGGCAGCCCAGTCACGGAGACGACGTGCAGCAGCGGCACGTACTGCTGCCACCACAGCCGCTTTGCCGCCGCGAGATCGAAGGCGCCGCCCTCGCGCTTGAGATCGGCCAGCGCACGGGGGACCTTCGCCCACTAGTGCGGGATACAGCCGCGCAGCGTGCCGTACCGCATCTCGGCGAGGATCGAGGACGGCCGGCCGCGGATCACCGCCGCGGTGACGTCCGTCGTGAGCACCGACGTGTCGAAGGCCCCGAGCAGAGGCCGACACCGGTCGTCGGGCGGGGGCGGGCGTAGAGGCTGCACATGACGGGAGCGTAGGCCCCCAGCAGGGCCCTGGCGCATGGGTTTTCCCGGAGGCGGAACCTTGGCAGGACCAGGCTGTCAGCGGGGTGGGCCATCATCGGTGGATGCCGCAGAAGAAGCCCCTCCCGCCGACCTACCGAGAGCGCCTCCTGGAGCAGCTCGATGCGATCGAGCGGGACTACCTCGCTGTGCTGGATACCTCCGAGATCGAGTACGTGAACCCGAACAGGCCGGGGGAGGCCTTCATCCTCGACGCCGCGAACTGGGGCTGAGCACCGAGCGGCTCGGCGCTGGAGTCCCAGCGGATGGACCTGCTGCGTCGCCTGTGGGGCTGGGAGCCGCGGTTCCGGCTGCTGTTCCCGCACCCGACTCCCGAGGCGGCTCGGACCGATCTGCCCGGTGTAGGCGGCGAGGTCAGGATTGTCGAGCAGAGCGTTGGTGTCGACGGCCGGGCGCACCGGCCACGGGTCCATCGGCAGCAGATCGGTCAGGCTCCGCAGTTGCTGCACCGACGCCTGCAGGAGCTCCACCGCCTCTGTCATGTACTGCGGGACGGACCAGTCGGACCACTACATGGCGCACCTGCTGCCGGTCGTGCTGCGCGAGCTGGATGACAAGAAGCGGGCCGGACGGACGGATGTCCAAGTCCGAAGCGCTGCCCGACTGGCTCGACCTGGATGTCCCGGACGACCGGTTCATCGCCTCGACGCTGCTCTTGCAGGCCCGGCACCCCGGCTCCGCGTGGTACGTCGCCACCAGCGACATCAGCCTCCGGACCAAACTGCACGCCGTCCCAGTGCCGTTCATCGAGCCCTGACCGTACGGCCCGAGATCGCCCGGCAGGAGGTGAGGCCTGTGCGGCTCACAGCCCATTTCCGCAGGTAGACGAGGAGCCGTCCCGCGACGGCGAGGCCGGGGCTGGACCCCTGAGGTCAGGCCGTGGCCTCGACCAGCCGCTTCATGCCGGGCTCGTCGGTCACGCAGCCCACCAGGCCGAGCGTCCGGGCCAGCGCCAGATTGCGCTCGCCGTTGACGGTCCGGGCCATCACGTCGATGCCGGCGGCGCCGCACTTCTCCACGATCGCCTGGTTCAGCTGGCGCAGCTCCACGCTGACCAGGGTGGAACCGACCTTCTGGGCGCGGCCGACGAAGGTGTCGCGGTGCGCGCTGGGGCCTGCCACCAGCACGGTGCGGGCCTGCGGCAGCAGGTGGTGGATCTCGATCAGCGCCGCGTCGTGGAACGACAGCACCGAGACCCGGTCCAGCAGGTCGCGGTCCGTGAGCACCCGGGCCAGCGACCGGGCGGCGGCCACGTCCTTGATCTCCGCCTGGATCGGCAGCGTCGGCCCGACGGCGTCCAGCACCTCCTCGAAGGTGGGGATGCGCTCGCCGAGTCCGGCGTCGAGCTTCTTGAGCGTCTGCAACTCCTGGTCGGCGATCGGACCGGAGCCGTCCGTCGTGCGGTCCAGGGTCTCGTCGTGCATGACGACCAGCGCGCCGTCCTTGCTCAGGTGCAGGTCCAGTTCGATGCCGTCCAGGCCCTCGCGCTCGGCCCGCAGGAAGGAGCGCAGGGTGTTCTCCGGCTCGGCGGCCATGACACCGCGGTGGGCGTCCTTGGGTGTGGTGGTCCGGGGCCGCCGCAGGGGCGCCGTACCCCCGCCGCGCAGCGGGCCACCGCCCGGCGCAGCGCCAGGCCTAATGGGCCGTACGGCCGCGCGCTTTCTGAGGCGCGGTCACGCCGACCGCTGCACCGGATGTGGACATCGGGGTCCTCGGTTGCCGACCGATTCAACCGGGTGAACCATGGCATAGGTGCAGTTTTCATCCTTCGAGTAATGAGGATGGGGTTTTCGCCGGGGCTTGCGCGTGCGACCCGTGGAGGACTCATGTACACGACTCGATCCCGTGCCCGTTCCGCCGCCGTTTGCGCCGCTACCCTGTGCGTCATGGGTGCCACGTCGCTCCCGGCTCTCGCTTCCTCGTCGCCCTCACCGTCGGCGGTCTCCGTTCTGGACAGGCAGCTCCTGCCCGCGGCCCACCAGGGAAATCTGTGGGAGATCACGACCAGCCAGCAGGCTCAGAGCGCCGCGACCACCGCCTGCGTCAAGCGGGTGAGCGCCGACTTCATCCGCGACCACCGCGTCCTTGACGCCGGTGTCGTCAAGGACGCGGCAAGGCTCGGCGTGGCACTGCCGTCCGGGCAGTCGGGCGCGCAATTGAGGCAAACCGCTGCCCTCAAGTCCCTCGCCGGCACGCCGGCGTACGATGCCGCGTGGCTCAAGGCCCAGTACCCGGCCCACGTGCAGACCCTTGCGCTCGTCGACAAGGTGATCGCCTCGGGTACCAGCCCGCTCGTTACTGACCTTGGCGTTATAGCGTCTGGGTCTCGTCGGACCTGGTGACAGGGTCTGTCGTGGCTGGTAGCCCGGAAGTATGCGGTATCCGGACGGGGGCGGGCTGACCGCCGAGCAGCGCAAGCGCCGCGAAGAGGTACGCATACGGGCCGCTGGCCTCTTCGAGGAGGGCGTGAAAGTCCCGTGCATCGCCCGGGAGTTACGGGTGAGCGAGAAGTCGGTCTACCAGTGGTGCCGTGCCTGGAAGGCGGGCGGGCGGGAAGCGCTGCGGTCTCAGGGACCCCCGGGCTACGACTGCCGACTCCGCCCCGACCTGCAGGCCAAGCTTGCCGCCTGGCTGGAAGAAGGGCCGGCCGCGCACGGCTGGAGTGACGACCAGGTGTGGACCGCCGCACGGGTACGCACGCTGATCGGGCGGAAGTTCCACCTCTCCTACAGCGTTTCCGGAGTCACCCGGCTGCTGCACCGGATGGGCTTCAGCGTGCAGATGCCCGCCCGGCCCGCCGCCGAACGTGACGAGGACGCGATCACCTCATGGCGGGAGGCGACCTGGCAGGAGGTAAAACCCTCCGGGCGGCGACCGGCGCGTTCGTCTGCTTCGAGGACGAAGCGGGCGTGACCGGCCGTCCGCCCAAGGGCCGCACCTGGGGCCGACGCGGCATCACCCCGAGAGTCAAGGTCTCCGGCCGCAGCCGGGGACGACTGTCGGCGGCCGGGCTGCTGTGCTATCGGCCCGGCCTGCCCGCCCGCCTGTGCTACCGGCTGCGCCGGCACACCGGCCGCAAGGGCGAGCGCCGCTCGCTCGGCGAGAGCGACTACATCCACCTGCTGGATGGCGCCCACCAGCTGCTCAAGGCCCCGCTGATCGTGGTGTGGGACCGGCTGAGCACCCACATCTCCAAGACGATGAAGGCACTCGTGGCCGAGCGGGAATGGCTGACCGTCATCCTGCTGCCCGGGTATGCGCCCGAACTCAACCCGGTCGAGGGCCTGTGGGCGCATATCAAGCGCAGCCTGGCCAACCTTGCCGCCCGCACCCTCAGCGAGCTGGAGACTCTGCTGCGCAGACGGCTCAAGGCGCTGCAGTACCGGCACAGCATCCTCGCCGGGTTCCTCGCCGGAACGGGCCTCGCCCTCGACAGACCGAACTGACCCTAAAACGCCGAAGTCAGTAAGTCCCTGGCCAAGAGCGCGCGCCCGGTGGTCGCACGCCACACCCAGATGGTCAACCACGGCGTGTGTCAGGCGTAGACGGCGTCAACGACAACGCCGACCTGGAACGCACGCTCGTCCCCGACGCCACCCGGCCCCGGATCACCCCGGCTGCTGAGCTGCGGGGCCGCCGGCGGCTGTCGGCGGCCCCCTGCCGGCGGGTCAGCTCAGTCCGCTGACGGTGCCGCCGTAGATTCCGTTGTCGACGGACAGGGCGTAGCCGTCGCCGTTGCTGAGGTACCAGTGGGCGAAGGAGCCGTAGGCGTTTCCGAACCGGAGCACGACCCGGTTCGAGGACCAGGAGACGACAGTGACACCGATGCAGTTCGCGCCGTTGCCGTCGCTGTAACCGGCCTCGAAGTTGTTGTCGTCGATGAAGTAGAGCTGGTTGCCGTAGGCGTTGCCGTTGCCGGTGTACGTCCCGCAGCTCGTGACGTTGTTGTCGGCCCCCGCGGGCGCGGTGGTCCCGAAGCCGGAGCCGCTGACCGTGATCGTCGGTGAGGCCACCCCGGGGCCGTGGGTGCCGCTGAACGTGACCGAGGTGATCGAGGGCTGCGCCGCAGCTGCGGCGGTACCGGCCTCGGCGGGCGCGGCCGTCGCCGCCAGACCCGCAGTGAGTGTCAGCGCCGTTGCGGCCAGCGCGAGTCTGTGTGCCATGCTCATCTGTGCGTTCTCCTTTGGACGGTGGGACAGGGCACGTGACCGGTGCCCGGGCTGAGGGGATGTGTGTCTTCGTGGTCCTGTGCAGGACGTTCCTCACTGTGACGGGGCGGCATTTCAACCGTCTTACAGTTTTTCCGGATTTCAACCGGTCTGCGATCCTCCTGTGGTCGGGTCCGCCGGCCCCGCGGAGGGATCCGCTGACGCTCCGGCCCACAAGGCGGGTGAACCGGTGATCCTCTGCCGAGTCCTCGGCCCGATCGAGGTCGAGATCGACGGTGTGCCGGTGGAACTCGGCGGGCCGCTTCCCCGCAGGCTGCTGGCAGCGCTCGCGGCCGGTGCGGGGGCACCGGTAGCTCTGTCGGCGCTGGCCGAGGTGGTCTGGGACACCGAGCTGACGGCCGAGGTCACGAACGCGATCCGGGTCACGGTCCATCGGCTGCGCAGCGCGCTGGGCCCGGGGGAGCGGGCGTGCCTGGAGTCGACCCGGCAGGGCTATCGGCTCGCGCTGACGCCGGAGGCGACCGACCACGGCCTGTTCGAGCAGCAGGTCGAGCGAGGCATGGCAGAACTGGCCGACGCCGATCCCTCCGGCGCCGTACGGACATTGGAGGCGGCGCTGGCTCTGTGGCGGGGCCGTCCCTGGGCGGAGCTGGGTGAGTCGCTTCACGTCTTGGGACTGCGGGCGCGGATGACGGAGCTGCGGGAGATCGCGGTGGAGGAACTGGAGGCAGCGCGGCTGGCCCGTGGCGACACCGCTCGGGCGGTCGCGGCCCTGAGCCAGTCGGTGATCGAGGCGCCGTACCGCGAAAGGCGTTGGGAACTGCTCGCCCTGGGCCTGTATCGCAGCGGCCGGCAAGGGCACGCGCTGGCGGAGTTACGGCGCGTGCGCGGGCTGCTCGTCGAGGAGCTGGGTGCCGAACCCGGCCCGGCGTTAAGGGCGTTGGAGCGGCGCATGCTCGCGCACGACCCGAGTCTGCTGGCCTTGCCGGCGGCGGCACGGCCGGATGAATCGCCGTCCGCCGAGCCGGATCCGCCGCCTCCAGCGGTTCCCCGGCCTCTGCTCCGGCCCCTCACTCGGCTGATCGGCCGCGTTCGGGAACTGTCCCTGTTGGACACGGCACTCACCGAATCCCGCCTCGTCACGATCATCGGACCAGCGGGCGTCGGCAAGACCCGCCTCGCCGTCGAGCAGGTCGCCGACCGCGCCGACGCCCGGCTCGTGCGGCTGGCCGACATCCGCGGCGCGGAGATGATCGCACCCAGCATCGCCGTGGCCGTGGGCGTGGCGCACACCACCGGCGATCCGCTCGCCGCGGTCGCCCGTGTGCTCGCCGACCGGCACGAGGTGCTGGTGCTGGACAACTGCGAGCACCTTACCGACGCGCTCGCCGATGTCGTACTGCCGCTGCTCGCACAGTGTCCCGGGCTGCGGATCCTGGCGACCGGCCGATGGCCGCTGGGCCTGGACGGTGAGCGGGTGCTCACGCTGGCGCCGCTGCCGGTCGGCGGCGAGGACGGCACGGCGGTGGAGCTGCTGTTCGACCGGGTGCGCGCCCATCGCGCGGGCTGGACCCCCACCGCACACGACACCGACGCGGCCGTCGCCGTCTGCACCGCGCTCGACGGGCTGCCCCTGGCGATCGAACTGGCCGCCGCGAGGGCGCGGTCGTTCGGTCTGGCCGACATCGCCGCGTATGTGCACGAGCGGCTCGACGCCCTCGGCGCCCCGGCGCGCGGCTCGGTGTCGCCGCACGACTCGCTGTCGGCCGCCATTGCCTGGAGTGTCGATCAACTCCCCGATGAGGAGCGCATGTTGCTGGTGCGGCTGTGGCCGTTCGACGGCGGCTTCTCCTGGCAGGCGGCCGCAGCGGTCGGTCCGGCCGACGCCGGCGGCGCGGTGTTCGCGGGTCTGGCGGCGCTGGTCGACCGGTCGGTGCTCACCGCCGATGTGTCCTGCGGGCAGGTGCGCTACCGCCTGCTGGAGACCATCCGCCGGTACTGCCGCGACATCGATCCCGACCGCGACGCCACGCGCGAGGCGCACGCCGAGTGGGTACGGTCCTTCGTCGCCGGCCAGGCCCCGCTGCTGACCGGGCCCCGGTCCGGGCAGGCCACGCACGCGCTGGCGGGCGAACTGGCCAACATCCGGGCCGGTATCGCCCACGACCTGGCACACGCTCCCGTGCAAGCCCTGCGTACGACAGGCGTGTTGCGCTATCTGTGGGTGATGGCCGGACCGGTGCCCGAGGGGAGGCGCCTGCTGCGACGGGCCCTCGACGCGTGTCCCGAGGCTCCACCCGCCGATCGTGCGACCGCGTTGATCGGGCTGTCCGTGACCTCCAGCCATGTCGGTGACACCGACGCCGCGCTCAGCGCCGCCGACACTGCGCTCGATCTGCTCGACGAGGAGGATCCGGCACACGACGAGTTGCTGCTGGAGGCACACCTGCGCCGCTGCAACGCCCTCGCCGACATGGAGGCGGGCGAGCGTATGCGCGCCGCGGCACTGGCGTTCCAGGCGGCCTGCGACCGCCGGGACCCTCCGGGTTCCCTGCGCGCGACGGCGCTGTGGGGCATCGCCCTCGTCCACTTCCAGGACGGGGACACGGCTGCCGTGACCGAGACCCTGAGCAGGGCGCGCGAGATCGCCGCCGGGTGCGGATTCACCCCGGGGGCGGCCATCAGCGATCTCCAACTGGCCTGGTATCTCCTGGCCGACGAGCAGGCAGCCGAGGCGGGGGCGCGCCGAGCGCTGGAGCTGCTGGTGCGCGCGGTGGCCGCTTTCGAACAGCAACCCAACGGCTCCGACGAGTTGGGGGCCCTGTACGCGGGCGTCTTCGCCCTGGCCGTACTCGGGGCCCGCGACACGGCCGCGCGGCTGCACGCGGCGGTCACCGACCACGCCGAACGCGGCGGCACCGATCCGGGCCGGTACATGCGCTTCGCCGGACCGAGCCTGGAGGACCGGGTGAAACGGCTGCTCGCGTCGATCCCTCCCGTGGCGAGCGGCGGCACGATGGCCTGGGCGGAGATGGTGACGCTGTTCACCGGCGCGGCCGGCACCCTGTCCGCACCGTCGTGACCCGCCCTGCCGGAGGGCACTTCAGGTGTAAGCGTGCTGAAATGCCGGCCGGGCACCGTGGGGGACGTGCTGCGCTCCAGGAACAGGACGCAGGAACAGGACGGAGGAGAGCATGACCGATCCCCCGCTCACCGCACGCGACATCGCGGTCCGCTGCGTGCGGATGATGGCCGACGGCAGCCTCGCCGACTTCGAGAAGCTCGTCCACCCCGATGCCGTGAACCGCGAGAGCCGAGCCGAGTCACCGGCGGCTCGCGGCCGGGGACCGCGGGCCTTCCACGCCAGCGCACTGTGGCTGCGTGCCGCCTACTCCGACCTGGGGTGGACGATCGAGGAGGCGGTGGCCGACGGTGACCTCGTGGTCCTGCACACCACCATGTCAGGCCGGCACACGGGCACGTTCGTCACGTACGACGAGAACGCCGCCCCCTCCGGGGCGTTCCCCGCGACCGGGAGGACCTTCGCCGTCACCCAGACGCACTGGTGCCGCATCGCCGACGGCCAGTTGATCGAGCACTGGGCCAATCGAGACGACCTCGGCCAGGCTCTGCAACTGGGCTGGGCACCACCCACGGCCCTCTACGTCCTGCGCATGCGGCGAGCCATGCGCCGGGCCCGGCGCGACCACGCCCGGGTGGGGACACCGTGAAGGCCTGAATGACGGCGCGCTGTAACGGTGCCCCGAGTCCGTCACCGCGTACTGCTGAGGTCGCCCATCACCTCACGGAGAGCAGCTCCTGGGCCGGCCGGGCGGCGTGGGCAGCGGGTGGACGAATTGCGCGGCCACGCACGCGCTCAGCCCGGCAATCGTGAACTGACGCCACAGCCCACGGGAAGCAAAGGGGGAGTACTGCCGGTGACCACCGGCCACCCCGCCCGGCAGGCAGCGCCCCCGGCGCTCGGCCCCGCATCCACGAGGACCAGAACGCCGCCGTCACCGCCTGCACCCGCCGGCGCAACGCCCGCGTCGATGGCCTCGACGATCTCCGCCGGACGAGCTTCGAAGGCCGCCGCGTCGGGACGTTCACCCGCCTGGTCCGGTGGAGGAGTCGAGTCCAGCGCCTGGCCGGGCCCTGCCGCGAACACGGCGGCCCGCTCGGCCGGATACCGCCCTCTCTGCTCCATCACCGGAACAGGAGTGCGCCCATGCGCCTCTACGCTCGGACTCCGGCACGCCGGAGCCGCCAGGTGCTCGCTGACCTGGTCGCCTTGGCCCTCATCGCGGTCGCGGTGGCGTTCGCGATGACGGTGCACGGCGTGATCATGCGGCTGGCCGAGCCGGGTCGCAAGGCGCGGACGGCTCGCCACTCGAAGATCACCACCGGACGCTCATCCCAAGGAGTTGATCGGTTGCCCGACACTCTCTCAGGTGAGGAACTCGTCGATGGTTGCCGCGATCTCCTCGGCGTGCGTCTCAAGGGCGAAGTGGCCGGTGTCCAGGAGGCGGATGACGGCGTCGGGGAGGTCGCGCTTGAACGCCTCTGCGCCGGCGGGCAGGAAGAACGGGTCGTTCCGGCCCCACGTGGCCAGGAACGGCGGCTGGTGCTTCCGGAAGTACTCCTGGAAGGCCGGGTAGAGCGCGACGTTGGTGTGGTAGTCGCCGAAGAGATCCAGTTGAATCTCGTCGGCGCCGGGTCGCGCCAGGTAAGCGTCGTCAAGTGTCATGCCGTCCGGCGAGACCGCAGTCGGATCGGCCGTACCGTGCGTGTACTGCCAGCGGGTTGTGTCGGGCGACAGCAAGCCGCGCAGCGCGTCGCGGTTGGCCGGCGACCGGTCCTGCCAGTAGGCACGGATCGGGTTCCAGCCCTCGCTCAGACCTTCCTCGTAGGCGTTGCCGTTCTGCGAGATGATCGCGGTGATCCGCTCCGGGTGCTTGGCCGCGATCCGGAAGCCGGTCGGCGCGCCGTAGTCGAAGACGTAGATTGCGAAACGGTCCAGGCCGATCACCTCGGTGAAGCGGTCGATGACGCCCGCGATGTGCTCGAAGGTGTAGTCGAAGTCGATGCGCGGCGGCATGTCGGACTGGCCGAAACCGGGCAGGTCTGGGGCCACGAGGTGGAACCGTCCGGCCAGGTGGGGAATGAGGTCGCGAAACATGTGGCTCGCGCTCGGGAAGCCGTGCAGCAGAAGCAGTGTCGGAGCGTCGGTGGGCCCGGCCTCGCGGTAGAAGATGTTCAGGCCGTCGACGTTCGCCGAGCGATAGGCGATGGAGGTCATGATGTTTCTCCCTTGACTGTGTAACTGGTGAAATGCCTCTAGTCAGGTTACTTTCCCGACTTGGTCACGAGGGCTCCCCGGTCGTCGATGCGCTGCGGGCGGCGTCCAGGATGATGTCCGCGACGACGTCGGGGGCGGTGACCATCGGCGCATGGTCGACCGGCTTCGACACCTGGCGGGCCGACATGCGCTCGGCCATGAACCGCTGGGTCTCGGGGGCGATCATGCGGTCCTCCTCGGCCACGAGGAACCAGCTCGGCCGGTCCTTCCATAGCGGTCGCTGCACCTCCGTAGTGATGTTGGACAGGGCGATCGGCCGCTGGGCGGCTGCGAGAAGTGCCTGCTCCTCGGCCGTGGCGCGCTGGGCGAACGCGGCTGCGAACGCCTCCCGCGGGAGCCAGATCAGGCCCTCGGGGTCGGGGTCGAGCGCGGGGGCCTTCGGATGCGGTTCGGCGCGGCCGAAGACCGCGGCGACCGTCTCGCCCTCATCCGGTGCGAGCGCGGCAACGTACACGAGGGCTTGCACCTTCGGATTGCGTGTCTCGGCGATCACTGCGCCGGCATAGGCGTGGCCGACCAGCACGACCTGGCCCTCGACCCGATCGAGCGTCCGCTCCAGCGCAGCCACGTCCTCCGCCAGTGATGTCAGCGGCAGCTGCGCCGCGACCACGTTCGCACCCGCATCCTGCAGGGGTCCGATCACCTTGCTCCAGCTCGAACCGTCCGCCCATGCGCCGTGTACGAGCGCTACGGACACGCCGTTCAGGGACATTTCCCACTCCTCTGGATCCGGCCGCCTCGAAGTCCGACACCTAACCTCCTTGCGACAATTTGAAGGTTAGATAGTCGGTTCGTAACTTGTCAAGATCGGACAGGGTGGTTACTCTCGATTCGAGGCTGACATCGACCCATGGAGCGTGTTCCGTGTCGGACCACCGGCCGCCGGCCATCTTCATCGCCGACGCCCTCGGCCTGGACTTTCTGAACTCGGTCGCCACCCCGGCAGGTACCCAGGTCGACTGGATCGCCGACGGCGAGGGTCTGATGGCATGGCTGGACCAGGCTGAATTGGTGCCGGCCGAGGTGCTCGAGAAGCTGCGAGCGGAGGCCATGCCGGGGGAGATGGACCATGTCGCCGCCCAGGCGAGAACCCTTCGTGAATGGTTCCGGGGGTTCGTCGATGTGCGGAAGGGGCGGTCCGTCCGGTCCGAGGACGCCCGCGATCTGGAGCCGCTGAATCAACTGCTCGCACGCGATGAACAGTTCGTGCGGGTCGTGGCCGGCGGGCCCGCAGGCCACGACGGTCTGGAACTTCGCACGGAGCGCCGATGGCGGACGCCGGATTCGCTGCTGCTGCCGATCGGGCAGGCACTGGCGACGGTCGCCAGCCAGGAGGACTTCACGAACGTCAAGGCGTGCCAGGGATCGACCTGCACACTGGTGTTCGCCGACCATACGCGCAGCCGCGCTCGCCGCTGGTGCAGCATGGCGACCTGCGGCAACCGCGCGAAGCAAGAGGCCCACCGAAACCGCGCCAAGGCACCACGCTGAGGTCGGCGACTCCGGCCGGGGCGCCGCAGATTCTGTGACCGCCTGAGGGCCTGGCTCCGCCGGGGACGGGGGCAGGTGTCTCGTGAGCGGATCCGGATGGAGGCCGCCGAGCAATTCGCCGCAGGTGCCTCCACGCGGCATCGCCTCTGTCATCGCTGTTCGCCTGGCGCGCGGCCTGGCGATCCGCCGACCATGGCGGTGAGCTCCGCGGCCACTGCGGCAACGTCGGGTGCCGTCCCTACTCCGAGTCAGATCGCAGAATCCCGTTGATCACCTGCCGGTGGTCGCATCAACGCCCGCTGCGACCACCGGACTTCGGCAGACATGGCTCAAGCCCGCATCCACTCGTCTTCGGTCAGGTCTCCCTGCCCCACGACCAGAGCAACGATCTGATCGCCAGACAGTCACAAGATCCGCCGGACAGCAGACCCTGGAGCCCCTGATGCGGTCGATGAGGTGCAGGGGGCTCGCAGGCGTGTCAGGCGCCCGAGCAGTCCGCCCCGCTCTCGCCGCGGTCAGCCGGTGGGGGTGATGCCGTCGTGGGCGACGCGGAGTTCCTCGGGCCCGCGCAGCAGCATGTTCGGCCGGTATGGCGGCGGGTCGGCGACCGGGCGCGGGATACTCAGCCGCGTCGCGATCGCGGTCAGCGCGGCCTGCCCCTCCATCCGGGCCAGCGCGGCACCGAGGCAGTAGTGCACGCCGCCGCCGAAGGCGAGGTGCGCGTTGCCGGTCCGCTCCGGCCAGAACCGGTCCGGGGCGGCGAAGCGGCGCGGATCGCGGTTGCCCGCAGCGAGCATCAGGGTGACGCGGTCGCCGGCCGGAACGACCTGGCCCGCGACGCGGATGTCGGCGGTGGTGTGCCGGCCGTTCATCTGCACCGGAGGGTCGAAGCGCAGTACCTCCTCCACGACGGCCGGTGCCAGGCCGGGGTCGGCGCGCAGCCGGGCGAGCACGTCCGGGTTGCGCAGCAGGGCGAGGGTTCCGTTGGCAATCAGGTTCACGGTGGTCTCGTGGCCCGCGATGAGCAGCAGGCCCAGCGTGGCGGCGAGTTCGACGTCGACCATCCGGGTCGCCGGGTCGCCGTCGGTGAGCAGGCCGGAGATCAGGTCCGTAGCCGGGGCGGCGCGACGCTCCTCGATCATGGGCAGCAGGTACGCCAGCCAGTCCGCCCGGGTCACCTCCAGTTCCGCGATCTCCTGCTTGCTCAGGGTCTCGACCGGGTCGAGCGCGCGGGTGAGGCGACCCGCGAAGGAGTGGAACACCGGTTCCTCCTCCGGCGGCACGCCGAGCAGCGCACAGATCACGGCAACCGGCAGCGGATAGGCCAGCGACGCGACCACGTCGATCTCACCCGGGCCGGAGCCGCCGTGCTGGTCGAGCAAGCCCGCGACCATGGCCTCGATGCGCGGGCGCATGCCCAGGATGCGCGGCGTGAACTGATGCACCGTCTGTGCGCGCAGCGCGTCGTGGTGCGGCGGGTCCAGGAGCAGGAACGGCCCGCGGAACGGCCTGCCGTCCGAGCCGAGCGGGCCGGACGGGCCGTCGGCGGGGGCCGCGTCCTGGGCGCTGAGCCGGGGGTCGCGCAGCAGCGCGCTGATCTCGCAGTGGCCGGAGACGAGCCAGGTGTGCGCGTCGAGTTGCCAGATCGGCTCCCTGGTGAGTTCGGCGAAGTACGGGTAGGGATCGTGCCGGTTGGCGTGGTCGAGAAGCCGGCCGAACAGGGCGGCGGCGGGGTAGGGGCGGGCGCTGGTCACGGTCGTCCTCCGTGTCCTAGGGCTGCGATGTCGGAGAGGGAACGGGACAGTGCCGGGCCGAGGAAGCCCGCGCCGAGCACGGAGCTCCCCCCGGGTGAGTCGGTGGCGTTGATCACGGGCGGGAACGCCGCCCGCTCGGTGACGAGGGCGGCGTAACCGTCCATGACACGCGGCGAGTCGACCGCGACCGCACCGACGGTGATCCCGTCGCGGCCGTACGCGGCGACGAACGGACCGGACGTGAAGGAGCCCTGGGTGAGCGCGACCTCGTCGGCGAGCTGCGGAAGTCCGACGGACTTGATGTTCATACCGAACTGGTCGGACCAGAAGGCGGGCAGCGCCGCGGTGTGCCGCAGGTCCGACGGCGAGCGGGTGAGATTGTGCGCGACGACCTCCGCCTGGTCCACGGCGTTGGCCCAGTGCTCCAGCGACTGCGGTCCGGAGTCGAAGAGCGGATGCCGCGACCGCGCCACATCACCCGCGACGTACACCCCCGGTACGACGGCGCCACCCGTGTCGACGGCGCGGCAGGCCGTGTCGCAGTCGACGCCGCCCGTGTCGGCGCCGAGCCCGCTGCCGGTGAGCCATTCGGTGTTGCGGACCGATCCGGTGGCGACCACGGCGACTTCGGCCTCGACGTCATCCCCGTTGGACAGCCGGGCCCGCCGCAGCCGGCCGTCGGTACCGCCCTCCAGCGCGCTGACGGTGGTGCCGAGGCGCAGATCCACCCGGTGCGCCCGCTGCCGCGCCCCGATGACCGCCCCGACGGTCCCGCCGAGCGCGCCCGCCAGCGGCGCGGTGCCGCGGTGGGTAACGGTGACCGGGATGCCGAGGTCCCGGCAGTTCGACGCCACCTCCGAGCCGGTGAAGCCGCCGCCGATGACGAGCACCCGGAACGGCCCGGCGGTGAGGTCGGCGCGCAACCGGTCGGCGTCGTCGCGGCCCCGCAGCACATGCACCCCGCCGAGCGCCGCTTCGTCGGCGACCGGCCAGGGCCGGGCCCGGCATCCGGTGGCGATGACGAGCGCGTCGAAGCGGACGGCGCGGCCGTCGGCAAGGTGCACGCAGTGGTCGGGCAGGTTGAGCCCGGTCGCGGCCACGCCGGGCAGCCAGCGGGCGTTCAGGTCCCGGCTCCGCGGCAGCTGCACCCGGTCGGTGCCGATCCACCCGGACAGCACCGCCTTGGACAGCGGCGGGCGGTCGTAGGGTTCGTGCGGCTCGTCGCCGATCAGCACGAGCTCGCCGGTGAACCCGTTCGCCCGCAGCGACTCCGCAGTGCGCAGGCCTGCCAGCGACGCGCCGACGATGACAATCCGCCGGAGGCTCCCTCGGTTCGGGCCGGTCATTCCTACACCTCCCCGGCGCCGGCCGCCCGACCCAGGGTGATCGCCTGCATCGGGCAGGCCAGTGCGGCCCGCTCCACGGCCCGGTCGGACTCCGCGTCCGGCACGTGGTCGTACTCCAGCGACTCCGTGCCCCGGAACCGGAACACCTTCGGCGCCGCGTACACGCACTGCCCATAGCTCTGGCAGCGGTTCAGGTCGACAACGACCCGCATGACAAGCCCCCTTTCCGGTGGCGATGACTGTCGGATCCGTCAGGAGCCGGCCGCGGCGCGCTGCGGCCCAGCCTTCCCGGGCTCGGCCTGCTCCTTCTTCATCGACCAGACGGTCCACAGCGTCAGCCCGCCCATGAAGGTGACCATGAGCAGCTGCGAGACGTTGGATGCGACTCGGATCGGCAGCAGGTAGACGGCTGCGATGCGCAGCGAGGCGTCGATCAGCAGCGTGGTGCCCCAGACCAGGGTGACGCGGCGCCAGCGGGCCCGCATGGCACTCGTATTCGCGGTGGAATGGAACTGTGCCGCCTGCTCCGAGCCGGCCTCGCCGGCGAATCGCAGGGCGGCGTAATAGGCGAGAGGACGCCTGACAAGGCAGCTGCCGACGAGCACCAGGCCGGCTGTGGCGGACTGCGCCGAGTCCTTGGCGAGGACGAACCGGGCGTCACCCGTGGTGAAACTCAGCAGCAGACTCGCGCCGAACAGGAAGACCAGAACAGTGCGAACGGGTCGATGCGGCGCTGCCGGATCGCCACCCAGAGCACGCGTAAGCCGGCGACGGCGGTGCCTGCCAGCAGCGCAATGTAGGTGTTCGCACCGAGCAGTTCGGCGGCGAAGTAGGCGATGGCCGAAAGGCCGACATCGTAGAAGAGCGTGGTGACCATCGCACGCACCACGGAGCCGGATCGCCGTGTGGTGGTGCCGGTTTCGGTGCGGGCAGCCGGACCGGACGGGTTCGAGGGCATGGCAACTCCCAGTCATGAATGGGCAGGTGGAGGGTTGACGTTCTTTTCCGGGCCGGGAACGAAGGAAGCGACAGCCGGCGGAATTTCCCGTTTCGAACGAGGCCGACGCTATGTCAGTCCGCGGTGCCGGACATGCGGCGTCCGCCGTAGATCCGGGTGGAGCCGTTTCTCCACCCGGATCTACACCACTCGCCGCAGGACGTCCGTGCCGGGAGGCCCTAGCTTCTCCGCCAGAGCACTTCCAACGCGCGGATCAGCGGAGGCGATTGAGATGAGCGGCCCTGTGGAGATCGTGTTGGTCGTGGCGGCGGTGGGCTACCTGCTGGTCCGCCGCAGGGCGGGGGAGCCGGCACAGGGCAGGCGGATGCTGATGCTGCCGGCCGTGCTGCGCCCTGATCGGCTCGTCGGAAGTGTCCGGGATGGTCCGCACGCCGTCGTCCGTGCCGTACCTGGCCACCGCCGCGGCGATCAGCGTCGCGTTCGGAGCACTGCGCGGTGCCAGCGTGCGCGTCTCCCGGCACGACGGCTACGCTTTCGTCCAGTAAACGGGCATCACGGTCGCGCTGTGGGCGCTGAACCTGGCGGTCGGGTTCGGCGGGAAGTTCGCACTCCGCTCGTTCGACCCGAAGGACGAGGGCACGATCGGCGACGGCCTGCTGCTCACCCTTGGGCTGGGCATCCTGGCCGAGGGCGTGGCGGCCCTCTACCGATCGATGCGCTGCGGAAGTCAGGTGATGTGGAGTCAGGACCACGTGTTCGGACGGAACACTCGACCCGAGGCGCCTCGCGACCACCACTGACGATCTGGACCCCGCCACGATGACCAGCACCGAAAAGCGGCCGCCGGCTCCGGCCGGGCCCTTCTGGGATGAAGTGGTCCGGCCGGTCCTCACGATCGTTGCGATCACCCTTACCGTCGCCCAGTGGCCGTCCCGCCGCATCCTGCTGCCCGCGGTCGCGCTGCCGCTGTTCGTCCTCGCCTCGATCGGCGCGGTCGGCTCGCTGTTCCCGTGGACCCGACTGAGCAACCGTCAGCAGCTCGCCACGATGACCGCCTCGATGCTGTCCGCTTCGATGCTGCTGCCGCTCGTGCACGCGACCGACGCGGCCTCGCTCCTCCCGTACATCGCCGCGTCCACGGCGGGCTGGAAGCTCGGCTCCCCCCGGGCCGCCGTCGGTGTCGCCGTGACCGGTTCGCTCGTCGCGACTGGCGCAACCTGGCTCGTCCAACTCCGGGTGCCCGACGCACCGCAGTGGCCGTGGTGGGCTTTGTTGTCCGCCGGCCTGCCCGTCTACATCGGAGTGTCCACGCGGTACCGGCTCGACGCGCTGCGCAGCGCCGAGCGCGCGGCTGAGGAGGCCCAGCGTGCCCGGGAGTCCGAGGCGCGCGAGGCCGCGCTGATCGAACGCGGACGCATCGCCCGCGAGATTCACGATGTGCTCGGCCACTCGCTGTCCGGGATCGCGATGCAACTGGACCTGGCCGACGCGCTGCACGAGGGCGGCCGGGAGGAGGAGGCGACAGCGGCCGTGCGCCGGGCTCGCGCGCTCGCCGTGGACAGTATCGGCGAGACCCGCCGCGCGGTGCACGCCCTGCGCGCGGGCACCCTGCCGCTGCCGGACACGCTGCGCCAACTCGCCGAACATCACGGGGTCGACTTCGCGATCACCGGTGCGGGTGGTGAGGGCGATCCCATCGGTGCCGAGGCGACGCACACGGTCGTCCGGGTGGCGCAGGAGGCGCTGACCAATGCGGCCAAGTACGCTCCGGGCGCGGAGCGCAGCATGCGCCTGGCCCTCACCGCCGACCGCGTCACGCTGACTATGCGCAACGGACCCGCGACCGGGCCCCGCCGAGGCGAGCTGGCCGGCGGCACCGGGGTCGGCCTGGTCGGCATGCGCGAACGCGCCGCATTGCTGGGCGGGACCCTGCAGGCGGAGCCGACCCGGGAGGGCGGCTGGATGGTGGAACTGGAGCTGCCTCGATGACCGGCAACCGCACCGGCGCCATCACCCTGGTGGTCGTCGACGACCAGGCGACCATCCGCGAGGCTCTCGCGGTCATGCTCGACCTCGCCGAGGACGTGACCGTGGTGGCCACCGCGGCCAACGGCGCGGAAGCGGTCGCGGCCGCCGAGGGGCACCATCCCGACGTGCTGCTGATGGATCTCAACATGCCGGTCATGGACGGGGTGGAGGCCACGCAGCGGATCCTCCGGGACCGACCGGACAGCAACATCCTCGTATTGACCACCTTCGACGACGACGAGTCCATCCTGGCCGCGCTGCAGGCCGGTGCGAACGGCTACCTGACCAAGGAGGCCGATCGCAACATGATCCTGAACGCCGTGCGCACCGCGGCCCAGGGCCAGACCGTGCTCGCCCCCGAGGTACAGCGCCGCCTGCTGACCCTCGCCTCGCGGCCCGTGCCCGCACCGGCCACTCCGCACCCGGCCACCGCCCCGTCCCCGCCGGACGACCGGACCGCCAACCTGACCGCGCGGGAACGCGAGATCCTCGGGCTGATCGGTGAGGGCCTGCGCAACCCGGAGATCGCGGCGCGGCTGGTGATCAGCGAGGCCACGGTGAAGACGCACATCAACAACCTGTTCGCCAAGGCGGACCTGCACTCCCGCGCCGACGCGGTCCGCTATGCCCTGCGCCGCCATTACCAGGAGAAGTAGAGGCAGGCTGAAAACTCGTCACGGCACCTGCAGGGTCACGCATTTCGTGGCACCGTTGGGCGGGGACGTCGTCGAACATGTCGTCCATCGCCTGTGTGACAGCGGCCCGGTTTTCGGGCCGGGTCGCGTTGAGGACCGCGTTGGTGAGGTCGATCAGGTCGATGTCCCCGAACAGCTCGGTCAGGTCCGCGATGGGCTCCGGGTCCAGGACTGTGCTGTCGGGGCGTTCGCTGTCCAGGTAGCAGCTCATGGCGTCGACGTAGTCGGCGAGCCGGCAGGCCATGGCCGGGGTGACGTCCACCGACCATCTCTTGGACGGCGAATGCCTTGCGCCAGCCGCGTCGAGTGCTTGTTCCCGATGCGGCCATGGCATGATCGCAACCTTCGCGGCCCCGGAGATTGCCGCATCTTGGGGCAGCGGGGTCGCGCTGAGCCACGTGCCGGGCGACCGCGTTGACGTGGGACGGCTGGGCCAAGGACCGAGACGGCCTGGCATCCCCGTTCCCGTAACGAGCCACCGACGAAATACGGTTCTCCAGGTGACGGAAATGCCAGTCGTAGGGTCAGCCGGCCGGACGGCCGCCCCGTAGGAATTGATTCCACCTCCCCGACCGAGCCCTACAGCCCAGCCAGAACCTGGACCAGGCGACTGGGCCGCACCCTGCTACGGCGACCTGCAGCGGACCCGGGATCCGGCCCGAACGGGCCGAGACAGTGCTCCCGTCTCAATGTCGTGACCTTGGCGTCGGAGCTGGCCGACGGCGAACGGGTCAAGCTGATGCGCCTCAGCTACAGCGACACTGCCGGCAGGAGGGGACTTCGCCCTCTACCTGATGGTGTCCCGCGAAGTGCAACGCCGTTGCATCAGCCGTCAGGCCCGGTCACCTGGACCGACAACGGCACTGGCCCGCCACGGGAAGCAGCCGGCCACCCGGTCCATCAGGCCCTCGAAACCCGCTTCAGCCACTGCCCGGGCGCTACCGTGACGGCGGCCGCCGCTTCCTGATCACGGGGCACGCCCCGTCATACAGCGACGGCCATCATCATGTCCGAACCCGGCCCCCACCTCGCCGACCAGCGCCGACACCACCCGGATCACGAACTACAGCTGCCGTGAGAACACGGAAACCCTGCTCAGCAACCAGAAAGCGCTGCTCGTGCCGACGCCGTAGGCGAGGTGGGCGGTCAGATCGTCACCCAGCGTCTTGGTGTCGTACGTCCAGATGGGTTTGTAGAGTCCCGCGATCGGAAGCAACACATATCCGCTGAGCCACACGAGCGCACCGTACGGGAGCCCGTAGAGGACGTGGGGCTTGCGCAGCGAGGCGCTGACGACGCCGTAGCAGACCGCGTTGCCCATTCCATAGGCCCAGTGCATGAACGCGCTGATGGGGAACGCCGCGCTGTTCGGCAGCTTGCGCAGGGTGAAGGCTTCGGCCAGGCGCTTTCCGACCTGCCCGGGATCCGGCGCCTCCTGCCAGGTGCGGACCTGGGCGAACTCCCAGCGCAGTGCGTTGTGTTCGCCGTCGGCCCGGCGCTGGCGCAGGAACCGCACGGTGTCCATGCAGAGGGTGCCGATCACTCCCGCCGCGAGACCCGCACCGACAGCGCCGAGCGGAGTCAGCTGCTTGCGAGTGCGCATAGGTCGATCACTCCCGATTCCGGTTCTTTCAGAAGCCGGCGCTCTGGCCGCCGTCGACGTGCAGGATCTCGCCGGTGACGAACGAGGCCTGTTCGAGGTACATGATGGCCTCGACGACGTCGTCGACCTCGCCCATCCGCCCGAGCGGGTGCAGCGCGGCGAGCGTGCCGCCCGGGTCGTCCGGGTGCATCGGAGTGCGGATGACGCCGAGTGAGACGGCGTTGGCGCGGATGCGGCGCGCCGCGTATTCGATGGCCAGCTCCTTCGTCGCCGCGACCAGGCCGCCTTTGGTCAGCGAGGCGAGCGCCGCGGGTATGCGCGCGTTGGCACGGTCGACCAGCGTGGTCGACACGCACAGGACGTGCCCGCCGTCGCCGCCCGCGAGCATCGCGGAGATGGCGCTGCGCGTGACGTCGAAGAAGCCGCGCAGGTTGACGCCGATCACCAGGTCGTAGTCGGCGTCGGTGTATTCGGTGAATGGTTTCTCCCGGTAGACGCCGGCGTTGTTCACCAGCGTGTCGATCCGGCCGAAGCGGTCCAGCGCCTGCGCGACGATCTGCGCACCGGTACCGGGCCGGCTCAGGTCGCCGGGCACGGCGAGTACGTCCGGATCGTGCGACGAGGGGATGGACCGGGCGGTCACGACGACGGCGTACCCGCGCCTGCGGTACGCGTCGGCGACGGCCGCGCCGATGCCTTGTGAAGCCCCGGTGACGATTGCCACCTTCTTCTCCGCGCTCATGGGTATGTCCAAGCTGAGGTACTCGCGCTGGAAGTCTCCGGCTCACGGCGGGCCACACGCGGCGACGGCGCCCACCGGCTCTCACTCTACGTGTCGCCGAGCCCCGGCGCCGCGCAGAACTCTTCGGGTGCGGCCGGCGGCCGACCGTACGACGCTGGAGACACCGGCCTGTCGAGCGTGGGAGGAGCACAGGTCATGGCCGTTCTGATCGTCGTGAACGTCGGCATGCCCAAGGACGTCCCCTGGCATGGCAGGACCACCCACACCGGCATCTGGAAGCGTCCCGTCGCCGGGCCCGTGATTGCGCGCCGGCTCAACCTGGACGGCGACGGGCAGGGCGACCTCGCCGGGCACGGCGGCGAGCAGCGTGCCGTGCTGGTCTACCAGTTGAGCTCCTACCGCCATTGGCAGGAGTACCTGGAGCGGGACGACTTCACGTACGGCCAGTTCGGCGAGAACCTCACCGTGGACGGACTCGCCGACGACGAGGTGTGCATCGGCGACCGCTCCGAGATCGGCGGTGCGGTCTTCGAGGCCACCCAACCCCGTGTGACGTGCTACCGCGTGGGGTTGCCGCTCGGCGAGCCGCAGATGGCCGCCCTGCTGGTGTCCCATCGCCGCCCGGGCTTCTACATGCGGGTGCTGGCTGAAGGGCGGGTGCGGGCCGGGGACGAGATCGTGAAGATCGCCTCGGGCCCCGAGGAGATGACCGTCGCAGAGATCGACGCGCTGCTCTACCTGCCCGGCCACGCCCGGCCGCAGCTCGAACGGGCCCTGCGGATCCCCGCGTTGAGCCCCGGTTGGAAGACATCGCTGCGAGCCTTGCTCGACGACGCCGATCGCGGCTCCGGCGCCGTGGGTGGAAACCGCGGGCTGACCACCAGCAGCCCGCCGCCGGCCTGGCCCGGGTTCCGCCGGCTCGAAGTCGCCCGCATCGAGCCTGAGAGCGCGAGCATCTTCTCGCTCACTCTGGCGACAGTTGACGGTGAGCCGCTCCCAGCCGCGCTGCCGGGGCAGTTCCTCACGGTCCGCCTGCGGCCGGACCCACAGGCCTCCGCGGTCATCCGCAACTACTCGCTCTCCGGCCGACCGGGCGCCGAGACGTACCGCATCAGCGTCAAGCAGGAGCCACACGGCGTCGCCAGCACCTACTTGCGTCAGCACGTGAAGGTGGGTGACGTTCTCGATATCGCCGCTCCGCGCGGCACGTTCCTGCTCGCGGACGCGGACACTCCGGTCCTGCTGCTGTCCGCCGGTGTCGGTGTCACCCCGGTCCTGACCATGCTGCACGCTCTGGCCGCGGAGCGCTCGCAGCGCGCGGTGTGGTGGCTGCACGCGGCCCGGGACGGCGAGAACCACCCGTTCGCCGACGAAGTGCGCGCACTGCTCTCCCAGCTGCCCGCAGGGCGATCGTTCGTGTCCTACAGCCGTCCGTCCGGCGTCGACCGCCCAGGTGTCGACTACACGGTCAGTGGGCGGTTCAGTCCCGAGTGGATCCGCAGCCTGGAGCCGCCTCAAGACGCCGACTCCTACATCTGCGGGCCGAGCGCGTTCATGCGCGACATGACCGGAGCCCTGGAGGCCGCCGGCCTGCCGTCCTCCCGGATCCACACCGAGGTCTTCGGGGCCACGTCCGCGGTCACCCCCGGTGTGGTGACCGGATCCGCCCGGGCAGCGCACCAGCCGACCGCTCCTCCCGGCGGTCGCCCGGGACCGTCCGTGGCTTTCGCGCGCAGCGGGCTGATCGTCCCCTGGCACCCTGACTGCGGGTCGCTGCTCGGGCTCGCCGAGGCCTGCGACGTCCCCGCGTCGTCTGTCCCTCGCCCTGTCTCGCACCTTTCTCCCGGTTTCCTGACCGGGCGTGCAGCACCTGTGGAGGACGCGCCCAAGCGCCTGTGTTCTCGGGCTGCGGTCCGAGCGGCTGTGGAGATCACTGCTGCGTGGCTCGGCGTGGAGATGGTACGGATGGGTGGAGTCTGTAGGTCTTCTTGAGTGATGTCTATATCTCGACCTGAGCTTCACGGTCTGGATGAGTGACGCTGACGGGGGCCTGCGACGGGGTGCTTCAGGGAAGTTGGTGGGGGAGTTGCCACACGACTTCGCCGGTGTCTTGGCCGTCCTGCCAGGCGGCCAGAATGCGGCTTCCCGCCAGCCGGTCCAGCAGCTCCGCCCTGACGAGAGGAGCGTCCGCGCAGGTGAGCGGGGACGTCCATGACGGTGCTGTGCTGCGTGGAGGTGGCCACCCGTCACGACAGCCAGCGTTGCAACACTGCCCCACACTTCAGATGCTCCAGAACCCGCCCAGCCGACGTCAGAGCCGGCACCTGCCCGGCGACGCCACCCCACTGCGGGTCTGGCTGTGGTCCTCCAAGACCGGCCTGACCGGCATGGACGTCGACGTGCGCTGGCAAGCGTTCTTGAGACGCTTCGACCTGGAACACACCTTCAGAATGATCAAGCAGACGCTCGGATGGACCCGCCCGAAGCTCCGCACGCCCGAGTCTGCCGACCGCTGGACCTGGCTCATCATCGCCGCCCACACCCAGCTCCGACTCCTGCGCGCAGCTGCCGCCGACCTTCGCCGCCCGTGGGAGAAGCCGGCCGAGTCTGAACGTCTCACCCCTGCTCGCGTCCCGGACACCCACTCGGCTCCCGGGCCGACACCTTCGGAGAGCACGTGCGATTGAAGGGTTAGGTATCAAGCTAAGAGGCTCCCAGCTGCGGTTCTCCTGACATGGCCAACGATTCTGACGCGCAACGGCCTTCCTGCTTACGACATGACAGCGTTCGCAGAGGAGCGCAAGCTGGGAGGAGTGGAGGGGGCGACACCTGGCGATCGATCAGGCGAGGCGAGCTGTACATATGGCGTCGAGGCCCGCCGGAGGTTTCGTGGTTCCTGCCCAGCACGTCCGCCGAGTTCGTCGGGTACTGAGAGACGAAAGGTCACTCATGCCGCAATCCATGCGCGCGCTCGTGGCCGGAGAGGTCGGCGAGCCTGCCGATGTCCTGCGGCTGGAATCCCGGCCTGTTCCCACGCCAGGAGCCGGTCAGGCGTTGATCCGTGTGAAGGCGACTCCGATTCACGCCAGTGATCTGCACGTGCTGCGTGGCCGCTACGGTTTCTCCCCCGAGTTTCCCACTGTTGGTGGTCACATGGAATGCGTGGGCCGTATTGAGGCCCTGGGCCCGGATACCGAGGGACTGAAGATTGGCGAGCGTGTGGTGGTCGCTGCTGTCCCTGCGGTACCAGGCCCGCGTGTGGCCGGCACCTGGCAGGAATACCTTGTTGCCGATACGCGAAGGCTCCTGCCGGTCTCCGACCGTCTGAGCGACTCCACCGCCTGTCAACTCGCCGTCAACCCGTTGACCGCGCTGATCCTCGTGACTCGCGAACTTGACGTACAGCCGGGTGAATGGTTGTTGCAGACGGCCGCGGGCTCCACTGTTGGCCGGCTCGTCATTCAGCTGGCCAGGCATCTGGGTATTCGCACGATCAATGTCGTGCGGCGGCGCGCTGCCGTCGAGGAGATCAAAGCGCTCGGTGGCGACGAGGTCATTTGCACTGAGGACGAGGACCTGTTGCAGCGTGTGGCTGAGATTGCAGGACTGGCTGGCGTGCGTAAGGCCATCGACTGCGTCGCGGGTCCCGTGGGTGCTCAGGTGTCCCAGGCGTTGGCTCCGGGAGGTGCGGTCGTGGTCTACGGCGCGCTCTCCACCCATCGGCAGACCGACCCGGCGGCGCTGACGATTCCGCTGCAGGCACGCTCGGTCATCTACGAGACCAAGGTGGTCCGTGGCTTCTGGCTGAACCGCTGGTTCGGCACTGCCTCACCTGAGGATGCGCTGCGCGCGCTGTCCCAGGTCCGCAGTCTCGTCGCTGATGAAGTGCTGAGCATCCCCCAGGGCCGGCCGTTCCCGCTCGAACGCTTCGCTGAAGCCATCGCGTTCGCCGAAACACCCGCTCATGGCGCCAAACCGCTCCTCGTCTTCGAAGACGGCCGGGACAAAGACGACGAGTAGGACGCGGTATTTGGATAGCGGCAGCCGGCGGCGGGGGCGCAGAGGAGCATCTGATCCGTAGCTCTACAGAGATCGGTCAACCAGGGTCATAGAGGTTGCTATTCGGCCCCTGACGGCCGTTGTCGGTCGTATTCGGTTGCTGAGGCTGCTGTACTTCTCTGCTGTACAGCGCGGGCGGTGGCGAGGTTGTTGCGGCTGTTCAGGGTGTCGGGGTGGGTGTCGCCCAGGACCTGCTCCCACTGGGCGAGGACCGCCTCCAGCAGGGGGATGGTGCGGGCGGTGTGGCCTTGGTGATGGAGGCGATTGGCAGTGGTGTTGTACGCGTCGATGAGCGGCGCGTCGCGGTGTCCGGGTGGGGCTGTGGCAGCGAGGGTGACGAGGTGCGGGATGAGGGCGTCCCACTGACTCTCGGCGGTGCTCTCCTGGCTCGGAGGCAGGGCCAGGCTGTGAAGGACTGCTTGTTCGGCGCTGTCGCGTCCTTGGAGGTGCCGGGGCCGCTGCGGGTTGTCGCTGGTTCGGGGCGTGCGGAGAACGGTTTGGACCAGGCGGTGGATACTGAGGGTGCTTTCGGTGGTGGTGATCATGCTGTAGGCGGCAAGGGCGCCGATGGCTTCCGCGATGTCGTCCGTGACGGTCCCGGGCGGGGTGAGCAGGGTGTGAGGGATGTCGTCGGGGGCGAGCCAGGTGGCGGTGTGCAGCAGCTGAACGGCCAGCGGATTCGCTTGCTCCAAGGCGCGGAGAGTGGCAGTCCAGATGCGGGCGATGGTGCGTTCGGCGTCGAGGCTGATGCCACGGCTCTGGGCGAGGTAGGCACCACCCTGCTTGATCGCCAGAGGAAGATGCCCCAGGTCAGTGGCAAGAGCATGGGCATCGGCCTGCTGGCGCGCAGTGGGGGTGGTGAACACGAGACGGCACAACAGGTCTGTTGCGTCGTCCGGGTGGAGGTTGCCCAGGGCCAGGGTGGGGGCAGCGTCGGGCCAGCCGATGGTACGGCGGCTGGTGGCCAGGTGGTGCCCTTGGTGGAGTGCCCCGATATAGGGGGCGACGTCGTTGGGGTTGTCGACGTTGTCGTGGACCGGCAGCCAGCCGGGATGTCAGGCCAGCCACTGCCGTGCCCACGCCACCTGAGTCCCACGCCCGGCCGTTGCGGCCCAACCGGGAACCAGAGTCTGGGTGAGGCTGGCCAGGGAGGTCTCGATCTCGTCGGGGGAGGTGGCGTTGATCCACCAGATCAGGGTGTAGTCGCCGCGGTGACGGTGGGCGTAGTGCAAGGCGAGCGTGCTCTTGCCGATCCCGCCCAGGCCGTGCACGGTTCCGCTTTGCGTGATCGCACCCTCGCGCTGGTCGGTCAGGGTGCGCCGCAGCCAGGTCAGTTCTTCCTGACGGCCCGGGCATAGCGGCGCCGGAGGCAGGTTCGAGGTGCCCGGCGCCGCGGTGACTCTCTCCGCCGCCTGCAACGCCTCAGCAGGCAGCACGACGTCACCCGTGTAGGCATTGCCGATGTGCTGAGCTGCTATCGAGCGGTCTGCACCCACCTTGATCCGCGGCCCGAACGCGGCCTCGTCCGTGCTCACGACCGTGGCGGGGTGTGACCGTCACTCGTGATTGCGGTGCCGATGTGCTGCGCGGCAATCGACCGCTCACCAGATGCCGTGATGGTGACCGCGCCTGCGGCCGAGGCGGGCAGCATGGCCGACAGTTCCTCCCGCAGTTCGGGATCGTCCTGCAACGCGCGCCTCAGGAGCCGGCCCAGCACAGCCGTAGAGTAGGTGTCGTCCTGCTCGTCGGCGGCCTCGCCCACGACCCGTTCCAGCTCTGTCCGGCCCGTCTCGTCCCCGCGCCGCCAGAGCAGTTGCAGGATCCGCTAGCCCAGACCGACCGTCGCCTCGCGGCAGCATCTTGGGTCCGGTTCAGCACTGCCACCCCGTACGCGCCCACCGCGGCTGTCACCGCCGGGCTCGCCTGCTCGACCAACTGCACGATCTCAGCACTCACTTGATGTCCCCGACCTATGCGGCTCCGAAAGAACACCAGGGCAGAAACACCACCGCCGTCTTGAAGCCAAAGCGCCCGAATCATCCACGGCGGTTCCCATACTGCTTGGCGTCTCCCGCCTCGCGCGATCAGCTTGGGAAGCTGCGCGTATTCACGGCCGCTTCGGGCGCTGAGCTGGGCGAACGGAAGGCTCGTGGCCTCGTCAGGCTGGGCCGCTCTCACCGTGGTTCCCCGCTGTTCCCCGCTCGATCTGGTGCGGTTGTGGTGCGACGTGCTCTCATCAGTGGACGGCCATCGTGCTCCACGACTCCTTTTGCTAGGCCATTTAAACCTCAGGAAGATCCCGAAAGGTGGAGCGGTGCGGTCGGATTGACAGGCCGTTACGAAACTGTACGTGTGGCGTTTCTGCCTCAGTCTCGCCATTGTTCCGGGATCCACTGAGGAATTCCGATGGTCAGTGCTGTAGTGAGATTCCCATCGGGGGCAGGAAAATGTGCTGGTGTCCGGCAGCGTTGATGTCATCGGTGGATTTCAGTCTGATACGGCGGCCGCCCAGGACGGTGGCCTGCTAGAGCCTGCCTATTGACAGAATGGGGTCAGGCGGATCGTGGCGCTGGCCTGGTGCTTCGGTACGTTGCGCGATTGCGCCGCACGCATGCAGGCCACCGGCGGAGCGAAACGGCCGAGAGGAGAGCGTGTCTGGGCGCATCAAATCCCACCGTCACTTTTAACGTGACGCTCATGAGGACTAATTTTCTGTCACCCTTGGTGCGGCGGCTGTCCGCGTTGACGGCCGCCGTGGCCATCTCAGTGACGGCTGCGGCAGGCGCCGCCTCGGCCAATGGCACGTTCCTCGGCCGACTGCACACCGTGCGCGATATCGCCTCCACGGTCCCCGCGAACGGCGATGTGAACCCCTATGGCACCGCAGTGGTCAGCCAGGACGCCGGGAAACTCCGCAAGGGCAACGTGCTGGTCAGCAACTTCAACAACAGTAAGAACCAGCAGGGCACGGGCACCACCCTGGTCCAGATCAGCCCGCGGGGCCACGCCAGGCTGTTCGCCCGGATCGACCCGGCCAACGTGCCCGGACTCTGCCTCGGCGGCGTGGGTCTCACCACTGCCCTGAGCATCCTGCCCGGCGGATGGGTGGTGGTCGGCAGCCTGCCGACCACCGACGGTACCTCCGCCACCGCCCAGGCCGGCTGCCTGCTGGTCCTGGACAGTCACGGCCGGGTCCGCGAGACGTTCGCCGGGCACGGCATCAACGGCCCGTGGGACATGACCGCCGCGAGCCACGGAGACTGGACCGACCTGTTCGTCACCAACGTGCTCAACGGCACCGTGGCCGGCGGCGGAAACGAAGTGGACGGGGGCACCGTCCTGCGTATCACCCTCAAGCGCCATGGCGACCAGCCGCCGGAGCGGGTGCGGACCACCACGATCGGCTCGGACTTCGCAGAGCGGACCGACCCCGCCGCCCTGGTGGTCGGCCCGACCGGCGTCGGCCTCGCCCAGGACGGCGCGCTCTTCGTCGCCGACACGGTCAAGAACCGCATCACCGTCATCCCGGACGCGCTCACCCGGAAGTCCAGTGCCGGCACCGGCCCGGTCGTCAGCAGTGGCGGCCGGCTCAACGGCCCCCTCGGCCTTGCCGTCGCGCCCAACGGCCACATCCTGACCGTCAACGGCGGTGACGGCAACATCGTCGAGACCACACCGTCAGGCCGCCAAGTAGCCTTCCGGCAACTCGACAACAGCGGCTCCCCGCCGGGTGCGGGCGCGCTGTTCGGTCTGGCGGTGGACCTGGACCGTGACGCGGTCTACTTCGTCGACAACGCCACCAACTTCCTCAACGTCCTGGAGTGATCCACCAGCAACGCCAAGGGCCCCGGGCATCTCCGGGGCTCCTCACTATCGCCTGTGCACACTCGGCACGATTCGAGCCTGCAACCTTCTGATCCGTAGCTCTACAGAAGATCGGTCAGTGGCGGTCATAGAGGTCGCTGTGCGGTCGTACAAGGGGGCTGTCGGTCATGGTCGATTGCTGTGGTTGCTGTACTTCGCTGCTGTACCGCCACCGGCGGCGCCACGCATTCCAAGAGCGCCATCACAGCCAGCACATGCGAGACCTCGGCCTCGTCCAACACAGTGCCGACATCCTCACCGAACCAGCTCGGGCGTTCGATCTGCCTGCCGAACGCAATGAGGCCGAAGGCATCGTGGACGAACTCTTCACCGCCATCGAGCGCATCGGCCAGATATTCTCCTTGCTGTCAGCTGAAGTGGATGTCGCTGAGGTCGATCGAGACCATGACCTGATCGAGGGTGGGGTAGCCATCGGCGTCGCGGCGGTAGGCCCGGCGCTTGGTGGGCAGCACGATGCCGTCCGCTTCCACGCAGTCGTAGACGTACTGCGCGGCGGCGAATCCGCCTGCCACGTCGACGTGATAGTCGTGTCGGCGCAGCAGCCGGTCGGGACCGAAGTAGAAGTCCTGGTGGGTGCTGTGGCTGGCGATCTCGGGTGGGAACGTGGCGCGCAGTCCTCGCCACAGTTCGTCCCCTTCCCGCCACGGCTCGATCTCCCTGACCGTGAAGCCGGGCATGGCCAGCAGGAACGGTGTGGTGAGGTAGGTCCACAGGGCGTAGCCGTTGAAGTATGCGCGGTCCAGCGGGTCCCAGGGGGTCTCCAAAGTGTGGCCGCTGAAGGACGACCGTGGGTCCTCGCGTTCGGCCACCACTCGCCCGTCGAGCTTGTCGATGCTCACACGTCCGGGCGTGAAGTCGGTCTTCTGGTCAGGAGAGCCGAAGGGGCTGACCGAGGCGTGCTCCTCGTGGAGGAGAACGGTCATCTCGCGCGGCGCGGGATCCTGCGGCAAGCCTTTCACGGCGAACAGATGACCGCCGCTGACAAGGGTGGCTCGCGCCTGAGTCAGCTGGCGCCAGCGTGTGTTCCCGCCGTGGGCTTCGATCGCCTCGGTGAGTAGTTTGTTCATGGAGGTCTCCTGGGGTGCGGCGCCCGCGCAACGCCCGCGGACTCAAGGCTGAGGCTGATGCGGTCGACACAGACGGTTCGTCGACGGGTCCGGGAGGCGAAACGCTCTCCCGCCCAAATCTACGGACAGGTGCCTCAGGCCAGGGGAATCCGTGGGCCCGTGATCACCGAAGCGGCAGACGAGAGCTTGAGCCCCGACAACCGTCCGTGACCGGGTTGATCCATGCGGGGGCTGTCGTGCGCGGCTTCGGGAGCGGTGTTCTCGGAGGTGACGCGGGCGCGCGGTACGAGCCGGGCTGCAGCCTCGGCGATCGCAAATCCGCCTCGGGGAGCAGGCTCGTAAGCTTCGAAGGACGGCGGCCTCGCCGCGTCCCCCGAAGGCCGCGCCAATGCCGGCGCCCTCCAGGAGGTCGGTCGACCACGCGAAGGTCGGCAGGTCCTCCGTACGTCGCCGCGCACGGGGCACGACCCATGGCGAGGCAGCGGCAGCCCTTGGCTTGTTCTTTGACCTCCGTCCGCTTGGGCCTGCGGGCGTCTCTCCGATAGGGCACGGCTTCTGATCACGTGGAAGGGGAGAGCTGTTTGCGCACCCATTCGGGATCGGGGTTGGTGTGTGGCTGGCCTGCCACGACGACGGTCGGCACGGTCTCGTTGCCGTCGTTGGCTGCCCTCACCGCTGCAGCTCCTGCCGGGTCACGCCAGATGTTGACCCAGTGCAGCTGGCGGGCGCTGCGGCCCAGCCGGATGCGCAGTCGCATGCAGTACTTGCAGCCCGGCCGCCAGAAGACGACCGGCCGGCCGTCGACCGCGCTGCGGCGTCGTGCCTCCCGTGCGCCGATCGACCTCGGGAAGATCAGGGGCGAGTTCATGCCGGCGAGCACCAGGAACACCAGCAGGAGTGCTGCGGCTGCACCGGGGTTCCCCTCGAAGATCAGCACAGTCGCGACGGCTGAGCCGCAGAGCACAAGCAGTATCGGCAGGATCCAAGCGCGCATCATGATGACGAAGGTTATCGGCGAGTCGAAATACTCCTCGAACTAGGCCGCTCACCTGGGCGTTCGCCGGACACAGGGGCTACCTTCGCCTGATCATGTGCTCCGACCAAGGTGCACCGATCGAGACGAAAGCCGTGCGGGTGAGTCTGCTGCCTGACACCGGTCCCGGGGAAGCGTTCGCGCAAGCGTCAGGCTTCCGGAGGACTTATTCGACTGCCTGACCGCGCGTGGGGACGAGCAGTTCGAGCTCGTGGACGCGTTGCTGTGCGCGGACGGCCCGGTGACGACGCCGGTGGACCTCACGCTGGTTGCCGGGCACCGGCGCGGGTACGGCGCGATGTACGCGAGGCGTTGAACAGGGGGAACATTGACGTGCCCCGGCTACGGCAGGTACTCGCTGGTCTGCCGATGCCGCGGGCCGCCGACGGACGCCTGGTCCTGGCGGTCGACGTCAGCAACTGGCTGCGCCCCGACGCGCCGACCAGTGCGGACCGCCTGTTCTGCCGTGTCTACGGCCGCAGCGGACGGTCCTCGGACCAGTTCATCCCTGGCCGGCCGTACTCGCTCGTCGCCGCCCTCGAATCGGGCCGGACGTCCTGGTGCCAGCTCCTGGCGCCGTCCGTCTCGGACCCGAGGACGACGTCGCCGAGATCACCGCTGCGCAGCTCCGCCGTGTGGTCACCGACCTGATCGAGATGGGCCGCTGGCACTTCGGCGACCGCGACATCCTCATCGTTTCGACGTCGGCTACGACGCCCCGCGCATGGCTCACCTCCTTGACGGCCTCCCGGTCGAGGTGCTGGGCCGGATACGCTCGGACCGGGTGATGCGACGGCCGACGCCCTCGCTCAAGGAGTACGCCCTGGCCTGTCCCCAGGGCGGGCGACCGCCGAAGCACGGCAAGGAGTTCCGCTTCCCCAAGCCGGAGACCTGGGGCGAGCCGGACGCGGCAACCGCGCAGGTCACCGACCGGTACGGCACCGGCCGCGCGATGGCCTGGGACCGCATCAACCCCCGCCTGACCACCCGCTCCGCGTGGTCGACCACACCGGCGAACTCCCCATCGTCGAAGGCACACTGAGCGTTTTCAGCGTTGCCACTGATCGGGTGACGGTGGCAGGTTGAGGGCGAGGTCCGCAACAGACGGGGCTCCCGTGCCGTTGAGCTGTCCGGCAGAGCGCTGAGGCTGTTCAGCACTACGGCAGCGTGCGGGGCCAGCAACTGCCAGGCCGACCACGGCGGCCGGTCCTCGGGGGTCGCCGGTCTCCGCGGCGGCTTCGGCCGTGGCGTTCAGTGGACGCGCGGCCAGTTCCGCAAAAGCCAGCAGGTCCGGGACAGGTGCCGGGCGGCTCGTGTCGTGTACCAGCGGGTGCAGCCGTGCGACCGGCAGCGCGTCCAGCCCGGCCGCGGAGTGCCACGTCAGCTTGAGCCTTCCTCCCGCCGCCGGTCATCGCCGGCTGTGGCGGGGATGGCGTTGTCGATGAGGACGGCGGCGATGGCGGCGGCGGTGGGGAAGGCGTCGGCGTTGAGGACCCGGGTGCGGGCCGCGGCGCCGTCGATGAGCAGTGCGAGCTGCTCGCCGAGCTGTTCAGGGTGGGCGGCGCCGGCTTCGCGGGCGGTGTCGGCGAGCCGCGCGGCGACGGCTTTCTTGTACTCGCGCGCGTACTGGGATGCGGGGTGCTGGGGGTCGTGGAGTTCGACGGCGGCGGCGATGTAGGGGCACAGGGGGGTGGTGGGGGGGATGTCGAAGACGGCGAGGAGCCGTTCGCGGGGCGTGAGGTCGGTGCGGTCGAACACGCCGGACAGAACGGAGGGGTCGAACCGGCGCAGGTACTCGGCGACGAGTTCGTCCTTGCCGGTGAAGTGCTGGTAGGCCGTGCGCTTGGACACCTCGGCCGCGGCGCAGAGCTGGTCCATGCCGGTGCGGTTGATGCCCTGCTCGCGGAACAGCTGCCGGGACGCGCTGAGGATGCGCTCGCGGGCGCCCCGGCCGCGGCGGCGACCCGTGGGGCCCTTCTCCAACTCCGTCATGGATCCACCGTACCGCAGCTGGGTAACGACCGGTGTACATAGTTTGCGTCCCCGCTGCCCGCCCCGTACCGTAAGAACACAGGGCGGTGTACATAACACCGTCGCCCCAGGTACACACGGCACCACCGACCCAAGGGAACGACCATGGGAAAGCTCGACGGCAAGGTCGCGGTCATCACCGGCGGCACCACCGGCATGGCGCTGGCAGGCGCGAAGCTGTTCGTCGACGAGGGAGCGCACGTCTTCATCACCGGCCGCCGCCAAGACGCCCTGGACGAGGCCGTGAAGCAGATCGGCCGCAACGTCACCGGTGTCCAGGGCGACGCCGCCGACCTGGACGACCTGGACCGCCTGTACGACACCGTCAAGCGGGAGAAGGGAAGCCTCGACGTGCTGTGGGCCAGCGCCGGCGGCGGCGAGCCCGCCCCGCTCGGCGAGATCACCGAGGCCCAGTTCGACACCTGGTTCGGGCTCAATGCCCGCGGCACCCTGTTCACCGTCCAAAAGGCCCTCCCGCTCTTCAACGACGGCGGCTCCATCTTCATGACCGGCTCCAACGCCTCCCTCGGCGCTTTCCCCGGCTGGAGCGTCTACGCCGGCAGCAAGGCCGTCCAGCAGGCCTGGGCCCGCGTCTGGCTCAACGAGCTCAAGGACCGCCGCATCCGCGTCAACGTCCTGACCCCCGGCCAGGTCGCCACCGCCAAACAGGAAGAACTCTTCGACGAGGCCACCAAGCGCCAGTTCGAGTCCTTCATCCCCCGCGGCCAGATGGGCCGCCCCGACGAAATCGCCACCGCCGCCCTCTTCCTCGCCTCCGACGACTCCAGCTACGTCAACGGCATGGAACTCGTCGCCGACGGCGGCACCACCGCCATCTGAACCGAACAACCACAACCAGGGCAGGAGATCTCATGAGCAACATCAGCATCATCGGCACCGGGAACATGGCCCGCACCATCGGCGCGCGGGCGATAGCGGGCGGCAACACCGTCGAGGTCCTGGGCCGCGATCAGTCCAAGGCCGCTGACCTGGCCAAGGCTCTCGGCGGCGGCGCCACGACAGGAGAATGGGGCACCGCCCCGGCCGGGGACATCGTCATCGTGGCCCTGTTGCACGACGGTGTCGTGCCGGTCGTCGCCCAGTACGGAGACGCTCTCGCGGGCAAGGTCATCGTCGACATCAGCAATCCGTTCAACTCCACGTTCGACGGGCTGGCCCACCGCGAGGAGACCTCGATCGCGCAGGAAGTCGCCAAGGCGGCCCCGGCCAGCGCCGGCGTGGTGAAGGCGTTCAACACCGTCTTCCGCCATGTCCTGGAGAAGGGCCGGCCCGACGTCTTCATCGCCGGCGACAATGCACAGGCCAAGGCACGTGTGGAGGCGTTCATCGAGAGCCTCGGGCTGCGCCCGCTGGACGTCGGCGGCCTGAAAATGGCGCACTGGCTGGAAGGAGCGGGCGTGGTCACGGTGGGCCTCGCCAACCACGGGGTGGGGAACTTGGACTTCGCCCTCAGCATCACCGAACTTCCCGTCTGAGCAAACGATTGACGGAGCCCTCTTCGGAGCGGCTGCCGATCGGGGGACTGAGCCGGCGTGAGGGCGGGGTGCGCAACGGACAGGGCTCCCGTGCCGTTGAGAGAGTGTTCGAAGTCTCAACTCAGCAGTACAGGAGCCCTGTTGGTTCCCTACCCTGCCGCACTCGACCTCCCGCACACCCTGGTTGAGTGAGTCACCATGCTCATCGTCACCCGTGAGGGTGACAGGCGCTGCAAACTCCCGCCGCACCGGCGCGCACTCGTCGCGCTGGTGTACCTGCATCGCCACGACACCCTCGCCCGGATCGCGGCCGGCTTCGGGATATCCGTCGGCACCGCCCACGCCTACGTCACCACCGTCATGGGCCTGCTCGCCGACCGGGCCCCGTGCGTGCTGAAGGCGCTGCGCGAGCACGATCCCGAGTTCGTCCTTCTGGACGGCCCCCTCGCCGAGTGCGACCGCGTCGGCGGCAGCCGCGCTGATTGCTCCGCCAAGCACCGCCGCCACGGCGTGAACATCCAGGTCGTAACCGATTCGATCGGCGAGGTTCTGTGGGTCTGGCCCGCGCTGCCGGGCCGCACCCACGACCTGACGGCGGCCCGCACCCACAAGATCATCCGGATCTGCGAACGCCAGGGTGTCCCCGTCCTCGCCGACCGCGCCCACACCGGTGCCGGCCTGCACGTCACCACTGGCCTGAGACGTCCGCCCTGCGGTGAACTCACCCCCACCAGCGCACCGTGAACCGCGCCCTCGCCCAGACCCGAGCTCCCGTCGAACGCGGCACGGCGCGACTGAAGTCCTGGCAGATCTTCCGCAGATCCCGCATCAGCCCAAACCGCATGACCATCATCGCCAAAGCCATCCTCACCCTGGAGAGGCAACGCTCAAAACGCTCACTGAACTAGGGCCCCGGGGGTCCCTTTCGGTTGCTGGGGTAGCCTGCTGCGGCACCTGCACCACCTGCGGCCGCCCCCTCACCGCAAGCAGAACCACAGCCAGAACCTAACGAAGCACTAGGCAGTGTCCTGGCGATCATGGGCGGAACCAGATGACTACGCTGCCGCTGTCGCGGTGCCGAGGAAGACGTAGCCGCGCTTGTCGTAGCGAGTGGCGACCGTCCTGTGCTGCTTCAGACGGTTGATCGCTCGTTCGATGGTGTTGCGTTTCTTGTACCGCTCTTCGTCGAAGCCTGGTGGCCGTCCGCCGCGTGAGCCTTTGCGCAGGCGGGCTGCCTGGCTGTCGGTCTTCTCCGGGATCGTGTGCCGGATGCCGCGTCGTCGCAGGTATCCGCGGCAAGGTCCGTTGCTGTAGGCCTTGTCGGCGGCGAGGCTGTCGGGCTTGGTGCGGGGCCGGCCCGGACCTGGTGTGACGATCAAGGACAGGGGGCGGCAGCGGCCGTCGGCGCTAAGGTGGAGCTTGCTGGTGAACCAGCCCCGCGAGCGGCCCAGGCCCTCACCTCCAGCACCACCTCCACCAGACGGGCGTGCAGGCTCTGCCACGCGGTCTCGCCCTGGTGTTCTGGCGGTGTGCGGCCCCCTTTGGAGCCTGTACCGGCGGCGGGGCGGTGCGCGCGTCGGCGGCGTGCTGGTGAGCGCGGACGATGGCGGAGTCCACCGAGATGTCCCAGTCGATCTCACCCGCCGCGTCGGCCGCGGCCTGAACCTGCTGGAGCAGGCGTTCCCAGGTGCCGTCGGCCGACCACAGCCGGTGGCGTTCATAGACGGTCTTCCATGGCCCGAACCGTTCGGGCAAGTCACGCCACTGAACACCGGTCCGTACCCGGGTGCAGAATCCCGTCGATCACCTGCCGTGGTCCCGCCACCGGCCACAACGCCTGTTGCTGACCGGCAGGAACGGCCGCAGCCGTTCCCACCTGGCATCCGTCAGCTCTCCTCGCCCCATGTCCACATCAACGACCAGGGCGCGAAGCAGTCACATGATCGGACGGACAAGTCCTCGCAGGTGCTGGTATCCGCTTCCAACTGTGCACACTGCGGGGGAGACCTCAGTGGTCGCCTGCGCGTTCGTTCCCCGGGCACAGATCGAGCGTGGTGCACAACTGGAGCACCTGGTACATCCGGCCGTCGTGCCCCACACCCGTCTCCCCCTCGCCGTGCGGCAGGAAGCGCCACTGCGAGGGCTTGGTGTGCCGGGTGCGGTCCGTTTTCTCCACATGAGCGTGAAGGGTGCGGGCTCTTGAGTCGTTCGTCTCCACCAGGACCTCGTCCGCGGCGATCGGGAAGTGGTCGTGCAGAAGGCACAGGCCGAAACGGTTCAGGTTCCCGTGCTTGGCCAGCACCGCCACCAGGTCCCGGACGAACTCCGCGTCCTGTGGCCCCAGTCCCTGGGATTCCTCGAAGCGGGGAAGAGGGTTCCGCGGAACGGACGACACCGATGTGTCGGTCATGACCCCTCCATCAAATAGTTGACGCTCCAAATAGTTGACGGTCGTTGGATTCCATTATCAGCCACTGGCCGATCTTCTGCAATTCAACGGAAAGCGGCCGATGGAGTGGGCCGCCGGATCACTCGCCGCGTGTCAGGGGGGCATGGCATATGACAGGGGTCTAGCCTCCGTGGGGAGGAGGTTTCGGGGCGATGAAGGGCATCCGGTGGCAGCGCCTTTTACTGCTGATGATGGTGGCCGTGGTGGGGTGGGCCTGTCCCTCGGCACAGGCGCTGCAGAACAACAGGGAATCCTGCTGGGAGAGTCGGCTCGACACCAGTCACGTGACGGCCAGACTCCGATTCGACCAGAACAGCAAACGCTACGTCAAGGTCTATTCTCGTATGACGGTCGACGTGCCTCTGAAAAAGTGGCCCGCAGCAAGGTTTCTGACCTACGGTGAGGAGTCGGCGGAATATCAACACGCAATGCAGTGCCTGCTGCGCGGACCTGACAGCGGCCGACGACTCAAGGAATGGCGCCCAAATGATCCAGTGGTGACGGCCTCCAGTGAGAAAGTCACGGTGCAGTATGACGCCTTCGCCTGGATCGAGGACTACGACCCGATTCGGCTCGGCCCTTGGCAGATCACCAAAGCAACGGAAAAAATGTGGCAAGTGCGACTTCGGCCGCCCACGTTGCAACATGCGCACTGGCAGCTGGTTGAGGTCGACACGGACGGCATGCATTTCAACGACCGCTCCCGGCTGGCATCGTCCTCCACCGAGAACGACCTGGTATGGAGAAACCAGAAACCCACCCTCATCGATTTCGACATCGAACTTCCCTGGCTGCGTACCTGGCTCCTGAGCTATGGCCAGTCATTCTGGAGCAAGCTCGGAGTCGCGGCCTGGTGGGTGTGCGCCTCCGTCGTGATCGCACTGACCGCGCTCCGTACCCAACGGGCGCATTCCGCCGACACGACCGGGACACCAGGCTCCTCGGCGCGGGTCGGAGCCGTGGGCAGCGGAGGCAGCGACGGCCTCACGCGGATCGTCCTGCAATGGGCCCTGCTCAGCGGGGCGATCGCCCTGACGCTGAGTCTGGTCGTCTCCCAGCCCCCGATCAGCTCCCGGTGGCGCAACCTTGTGTGTCTTGCCGCCGGCCTTGCCCTGGTCCTGGTCGCGCGCCCCTGGTGCAGCGCCATACCGGTCACCGCCCCGGACACCACAGCCGATGGCTCCGACATCGCCCGAGACCACCGGCGGCGCCAGGCGCACACCGTGATCGGCGTGGCGTCGACGATGGCGGCGGTCGGCGCGCTGGTAGTCCTGGCGCCTCAGATGTTCGGACTGCCCCAGAGCCTCGCGTCGAAAGCGGAGCCCAGCGTCCTCGGCAACGTCGGCTACGTACTCATGGGCCTGGCTATCCTGTGGTTGTGGCTGGCCGCCATGGCTGCCTGGATGTGGCGTTTCGCGCGCGAGGGCACACTGGTCCCCGCCTCCTGGACCCGCCGGTGGGACAAGACGCCGGTGCGCTGTATCGCGGTGGTCTCCGCGCTGCTCCTCGCGGTCGCAGAAAGCATGCTCGGTTGTTTCTGGTGGGTGAACGAGAACCAGTGGAGAAGGACCACCTGGCTCACTGATCCCGACCCCGTGTCCAGGCATGGCACCTACGCCAGTTCCTACCGTGCGGGTTTCGCGTTCAGCGATCTGACGTGGATGTTCGACTACAGCTGGCTCTTGACGGGTGTCGCACTCTTCGCCCTGCTGCACTTCCGCGCCAGGACACAAAGCACACGGTCCGGCCGTAAGCGGGAACGGCCCGCCCTGGGCCCGGAAGGGCCCGACCTGCTGCTGACCGCGGCCGTGTTCGCCTTCACTGTGGGGCTGCGGGGCGCCACCTTCGCGGGCTTCTACACCCAGTACGGCGTGTGGCTCATCCTGAACATCGGCTCGCTGCTCGTGGTTCTCGCGGCGGGGCGACGGTGGTCGGTCCTCAGCCAGATGGGTCACCACTTCTGCGTGAAGAGACTGAGAACGAAGAGGCGTCGAGGTGAGCTGATGACGAAAGCCCACGAATACCGCTACGTCAACCACCAGTTGCAGTTGCTGGACCAAGGACGTGCCGGGGATGTCACTTGCGAACAGTTGGAGGGGCGGCTACGGGTGCTGCGCCATTGGCTGGTGGACGGATGCGGCCGGAAGAACCCACCCGACCACCTTTCCGTCCTGGACGCCGCCCTGGCCTGGGGCCCGGAGGGCGACTGGTGGACCAACGGCGTGCACGCCGCGAAGGTGGCCTTCTGCTTCGGAGTTCCGGCCAGCGGAGCCCTGCTCTATCTAGACTCGCAGGACCCCTGGAACATGACACGGCTTGCCTTCGAGCCCACCGCGATCCCGGCGCTCGTCGCAAGCATCATCGCGTATCAGACGGCGTGGGCCGGTGCCGGTTTCGTCCTGGGCACGCTGTGGCGTCTGCTCCCGGGGCGCCACAGTCCCGCTCGCGCATGGAGCCTGACCTGTTCCTACGCCGTGCTCCCCGGCCTGGCCGCGTTACTGAACAAGTTCACCCACGCGGACTTTCGCGACCTGCTTCTCTATTCCCTGCTCATGCTCATCATCCTGACGATCACCAGCATGTGGATGGACACATCGACCTTCAGGCAGGAGCGACAGTACTGGCCCAGCCGTTTCGCACTGCTCGTGTCCATCTACCAGCTCCGGGGCCTGTCCGCGCACGTCGCCTGGATTCTCGCCCAGGTCGGGGCGGCCGTGGCCATCTGGAGTCAACTGGTCAAACGCTAGCCAGCCCGCCCCGGACCGCCGCCGGCCTACGGGGTCGTGTATCAGGCCGACGGCGTGCGGCCGGTGGAGGCGATCCGCAAGTCCGGTCTGGAATGCGGCTGAACGTCCGCAAGGAACGCCCGCACCCCGGCCCCCAGTTGCGCTTCAACGAAGACCGCGCGCAGAAGGCACTCATGGTACTCATCGAGTTCCGGGCCAAGAACCCTGGTGGGTGATCGGACCTACGGCACCCTCCTGTCCGACCGGCCCGCTGAGTCAACCGAGCACTCTCTCGGCCACGTCGACGCTGGACAGAGGCACCGGCTCCAGACTGACCCCCCGCGGGGCTGCCAGATACTGGTCGAGATTGGGCGGCCGGTAGCTGGTGTCGTCGTCGTAGCGCTCCTTCGCCGACACTGCCAAGAACTCGTTCCCATCGAGCCGGTGCTCGTCCGCCGTGCATCCGATGGGCCTGTGCAGCGGCTTGGCCAGTCGCCATAGTTTCGTCTGTGAGGGGTGCAACGGGCCCGACGTGTCCGGCTGCACGCGGAAGTCGATGCTCTCCTCCGGCGTCATCTCACTGGGGCCGGCCGCGCTGAGCGTCTCGGTTTCGAACTCCAGCCCGTGTCTGCGGGCCTGGTCGACCATCCACAGCAGGGCAATGTCGGACAGGCCCGTCTCCTTGTAGCCGCCGCCGACATCGCAGTGCGTGCCGGCGAACCACACCTGCTTCAGTTCCTGGCCCTGCTCGGCGGCGCCGGGCTTCTGGTGCCACAGCGTCGGCTGGAATGCCGAGCGCTGCTCGTCGATGGCCAGTGCCTGGAAGGCGGCCTTGACCAGGCTGCTCAACTCAGTGTCGTGGAATGCCCACCGATGGTTGAACTCTTCCACGGCCGACTTGAGCCACCCGGAGTCCGGGACCGGGATGCCGAGGGCACCGACGGTATCCCACACTCCGATGAAGTGGATCTCGGGCTCGTGCGCGAACGAGCGGCGGAACAGAGTGGAGGCCACGCCGGTCGGCTTCTCGATTCGGTCGCGGTAGAGAGCCCAAGCCGCCTTGATCCGGTTGGCCTGGTCTCGGCGTACGATGCCGCTGTTGCGCACCAGCCCCGCCAGGCTGCGGACGGTGAATGCGCCCCGGCTGAAACCGAAGAGGAACAGCTCGTCGCCGGGCTCGTAGGCTTCGACGAGGAAGCGGTAGGCGTCGATGATGTTGCGGGACAGGCCGATGCCGAACGCGCCGCCGCGCAGGTGGTCCGACCATTGGGTGCCTACGCCGCTGTGGTAGTAGACGAGCTGGTCCTCCCCGGCAGTGGGCCCCGGGCGTACGGACAGGGCGAGCTTGGCGACGTTGGTCTTGCTCGGCTGGTCGGCGAAGTCCCATGTGCCGTCGCAGCAGACGACCAGACGCTTGGTCATGACCATTCCTCCTCGACAGGGTGAAGTACCTTCCGTCCCGCACCGAGCGTCGTCCTCGACGCAGAAGGAACGGTCTAGTAACCGCGCGGAGGTCGGCTTGGGTCGGCCTGCTGGACGAGGGCGGCGAAGTTGGAGCCGGACTGGTTGACTTTGTAACGGGCACGCACGTAGTTGATGGTGGCGCACATGTCGGCCACCACGTCGTAGGGAGTGGTGGCCGTACCCGCCTGGTGGTACTCGGCGAAGGTGATGGGAATGCACTGGGTGGCGCCCCGGGAACAGTTCTGCGGATGCCTGTCGGGCATGATCGGCCCATGGGCGTTGACGTCCGTGGTGTTCACCCGCCAATGCGGGTCGTTGTAGGCGGACTCACGCTTGGTGATCGTGACCAGTGCCGGGACCCCGTAGGACGGGTCCATGCCGGTGAGGCGGCACGCAGTACGTGCGTACGCCTGCATCGCGGCTTGTCCTGTCTGGTTACCGGGGTCCTGGTAGGTCACCTGGGTCAGACTGAGCCTGCCTGCGGGACCTGCGCTCCGGCAGTCCACGGCAAAACCGCTCTGACGGCCCAGCTCCGACAGTGACGCGCAGCCGGGGATGCCGTCGGCGTCGGCACCGGTATAACCCTGAGCACGCTGCTCTTCGGCATAAGCGGCTCTGGTCTGGTCCTCGAAGTGGCCGGTGGAACCGGCCGGGATCATATGGCCACGGGCGATCAGGGCACGTTGAACCGTACGAATATCCTCATTCGACAGGCCGTACTGGACATTGGCGAGCGCAACCATGGTGATGTGCTCCTCTCAAGAGGCCGCCACGGCACGTCACTCACCACGCGAGCCGTCGTGGCCGAGGCGCCGCCGGGGTCTTGTCCAACAGATCTCGTCGAACCGCCCAAATGGCCCTGCCTGACGCTCTCTTTCCATGTTCGACCGTGGGCGGGAGATGTCAATTCGAGGCGAGGTGCGCTAGGCGGCCGCATTGATTAGCGTGGGCACAGGACCTGCGAATGGAAGAAAGGAGGGATGTCATATGTCCGTCCCTTCATTGAACCCGCAGTCGTCTAAACCTCAACGACGAAGCAATACCGTCTGGGTGGTCCTGGCCGGCCTGCTGGTCCTGGGCCTGCTCAGCTGGCTGGCTCTGGCCCTGCTGTGGAAGAACGCCGACAAACTGCCCAGCGTCATCGGTTCCATCGCAAGCCCGATCGTGGCCATCGTCTCCGCCTACCTCGGACTCAGGATCGGCAGCGAGCAAGGACTGGCCGGAACCACCGCGGCCACCGAGTCCCGCGAGAGAGCCGAGAAGAACGTCACAGCCATCCTCGCGGACCTCCCACCCGAACAGGCCGCGAAGTACACCCAGATGATCGGCGCACCGACTGCGCCGCCCAACACGGCTCCGTGGGCTGCGCCCGTCGCACCGCCGCAGAGCGGTGCGAGTGATCAGCAGTAGTCGGCTGTCAGCACCATGCGACCAATGCTGCCTTGTCCTTGAAGTTTCCGAGATCCTTGTCCACCGGCTGGGCGCTGTACTGGTGGAAGACCCAGGGATGTTCGATGTCGGGCTTGCCGGGACGGCCGTTGTATTCGGCGATCCACAGGCCGTCGCCGGCGAACGACGTCGTGTCACGGTGCAACCAGAAATCGCGGTCGCAGTACAGGATCACTTTGTGGCCGGGTGCTTTCTGCTGTACCCGTTTGATCCATGCGTCCTTCCACGCCCCCGATATTCCGGGGTCCTCCCAGTCCAGGGCGAGGATGTCACCGTCCACGAGATGGATCTGGGACAGGAAGTAGTCGGCCTGAACTTCGAACGGTCCAGGGCGGGCGAAGTGGTAGAAGCCGGTGACCAGTCCCGCGTTACGGGCGGTCTGCCGCTGGGCCACCCACTTCGGGTTCGTGTAGCTGTGACCCTCCGTGACCTTTATGAACACGAAGTCGAGCCCTGAGACGTCGTATCTGTCCGACTGGATCGAGGAGACGTCGATGCCATTGGTGCTCACCTGAGGCCCCTTCCCTCGGAGTGGACATTTCGAATTTAAGAATACGTCGGTCGGTCAAGTGCCGCTGGGAACGGGAGTAGTTGAGGAGACAATTTACTCCGAGGTCTTCGTGGTCCGGCTCCGAGAGCGGCGGGAATGGGGGTGCTGCTTCCCGATGGGCGGCGTAGGGTGGTGGGTGAGCAGAACATCTGGTCCGGAGCGTCGAATCGTGCCCTCCGGACCCTGTAGGGCAGCGTCCCGTGTCCGGGGCCCGAACCGAGAGACCCGACTGATCGGCCCCGGTTCCAGGCGCACCCTAATGACAGTCCGTGCTGTGCGCGGGTACGTGATGCGCGGGAAACGACCATGAGTGGTTTCTCCGACCAGCTGATGGTCCGGTACCTGGATCCGACGCGGGTCCAGCAACTGCTGGCACCCCCGGACGATCCGAACCGGGCGCGGATGCGGTCCTTGCTGGCCGCGGTCTACGAACCCAGCACCCTGGAGGTGCGGTTCGTGGACGCGGTCCAGGTCACCTCGACCACCTTCCAGGTGCCGGTGAGCGCGCCGGTGACGGTGCGTGGGAACTGGGAGAAGCTGCTGCCGGAGATCGCACAAGCGCGCGCCGTCCTGGAATTCCCGGGACTGGCGCCGCCGCTGTGGATCGACCTGGCGCTCGAGACTGTCGTCACGGCGAGGGTCGCGCTGACCGACGGTGCGTTGGAGTCCCTGGCCTCCGAGCAACTCTCGGGGCTCTCCCAGGCGGACTTCGTCGCCCGGTTCGCTTTCCTCGACCTCGACGAGCTGATGCGCCGCGCCAAGGTCGCCGACTACCAGGAACTCCAGGCGGAGTTCCCCCGGCTGTACCGGCTGCACTACGCACAGCCGCCGGCCTTTGACCCGAACGCGCCCGCCCGCCGATACCGGCTGCGTGTCTCCGTGTTGTTCCTCCCGGACCTCGACCTCGCCGCAGCGCTGCGCCGGCTGGTCCAGAGCCGACAGGCGCTGGACGACACCCGCCCGCGTCCCGAGGAGTACGACGGCGGGACCCTGCTGGCCGCCAGCGCGTGGCTGGCGGTGTTCCCCGAAGCCGCGCTCCCGGCCGCCGACCCCGTCGGAGCGGCGAAGCAGACGACCGACCTGCTCGCCGCCGACGGCTTCGTTGCGGCGTTCGAGGGGATTTCGTGAGTCGCCAGGATTTCGTACATCAGTGAGTTGGGCCGAAGGAGGCGGAGAGGACACCCAGCACAGGCGGGCGGAGCAGCCCAGGGGGCGCGGCCGACGCGGTGCGCAGCGGCGTGCCGGGTTGCGGCGCCGCGTGCGGCAGGCGCCGCAACGGGACAACGCTTCGTCAGATATCGCGTCGTCACGCAGCACGTAAGGAGCGGTCGATGCCGGTCAAGTACATCGATGTCCGAGCCAGCAGCGAACTGTTCGCGCCGGAGGTCAGGGCCTTCGGCGACATCGCCATCGTCGGCAAGGGCGGATTCGGAAGCCCGGCCTCGGACGCCGAGGAGTTCACCTCGCCGGGGGCGGCCACGCAGTACCTCAAGGCCCTCGGCGGGACCACACTGTCGGCCGACGCGGCCAAGGGCGCGAACAGCGTCACCGCGTCGGCGAGCGTTCCGGCGCCCGTGCTGGTGCGCTTCACCGCGGACAAGGTGACGGAGGTGCACACGGTGACCGCCGTCGCCCCGGTGCTGCCGCCCGCCCCTCCACCCGCCCCTCCACCCACCCCTGCGGCGGGCCCGCCTGTCGCTCCGCCCGCTCCGGCCGCGCCCGCCGCGTTCACCCTCACCCTGGACGCCCCGCTGAGCGCCGCCTACCCCACTGGTTCGAAGGTGACCCAGGAGAGCGACAGCGACCTCCTGCGCGCGGTCCGCACCGCGTTCGCTCAGACGCCGCCGCCGACCGTGGTCTGGGGTGTTCCGGTGGACTACGCCTCACCCCAGTGGGACGACGGGCTGACCAAGGTTGACAAGCTCGACGTCCAGATCGTGTTGCTGGCCAACACCCCGCTCAACGCGACGACCTCGGGCACCCTCACCGTGCTGAAACAGCATGTGACGGCGGACCTGGGCGACGGCAAGGAGCGGATCGGGGTGGCCATGCTCGACCCCGCCGTGAAACAGAGCGACCTCAAGTCCCTGGTCTCCCCGACGGTCATCGACGAGCGGATGGTGCTGATCGCCCACAAGTCGAACGACGACGTCGCGGCCGCCCTGGCGGGGGTCATCGCCGGGTACGAGCCGCACATCTCACTGCTGCTCAAGCCCATCAGCATCGCCATGACCGACGTGTTCTCCGACACCGAGATCGACGGATTCAACGACGTCCTGGTCAACTGGGTCACCAGGCCGGTCCTGCTGCCGGGCCAGGCGCTCTACCTCGGAGAGGGCTACACCTCCGACGCGAGCCACGACAAGAAGTACGTCGACATCGTCCGGACCCTCGACGACATCAACTTCCGGATCAAGGCCGCGCTGATCGAGGTGATCGGCAACCTGCGGATCTCCCGGGTCGGGCTGCGTGCGGTCGAGACCATCGTCCAGTCGGTGCTGGCCCCGCTCGTGTCCCGGCAGGTGATCGCGGACTTCAGCATCGTGATCCCGCTGCTGACACTGCTGGACAAGGACCCGGCCGACCTGTCGGCGGCGGAGGCACAGGAGATCAGCGACGCCCGGGCCGGTCGTCTCGTCGACATGACCGTCCAGGTTGTCTACGCGGGCGCGATCCACCGGTTGAAGATCGATCTCGTCCTCAAGGGCTGAGCGAGCGGGACGAGCGAGGGAGTGAGAGACCATGCCCGACGCCTTCAAGTGGGACAGCCGGCTGACGGTGATGCTGAACGGCAACCCGGTGACGCCGATCGACTCGTTCAATCCGACCTTCAACGTGCCGGTCCAGCCGTTGCATTCACTGGAGGCGGACAACGTCGCGCACATCGTCCAGCCGCACGCGTTCACCTTCACCATGGCGGTCAAGGCGATCGGCGCGGCGGTGGCGACGCTCACCGGCCTGGCGCTGTCCAGCACCGCCTTCAGCATCGGGGTGCAGCAGGCCAAGGGGAGCGACTGGACGTTCAAGAACATCGCCTTCAACGACTGCTACATCACGTCCGTGGCCAGCACGATCGTGATCGACGGGGTGCCGACCACCACCTTCAACTGCATCTGCCTGCAGGCCGTCCCGGCCTAGGCCCGCGCGCCCGAGGAGGACCCGATGTCGGACTCGAACCCGCTACCCGAACCGGACCAGGACAACGCGCAGGCGGTCGAACGTCCGGGGCTGATCGAGGTACACCCGGGCGACCGCGTCGTGCCGGCCCCCGGTTCGCAGGCGGCCGTGTCCGTCCGCTCCGGCACCGAGATCCACTACTACTTCCCGATCCACGTCGTCCTGACGGGGGATGTCGCGGAGACGGCCAAGAAGGACATCGCGTCCAGCATCTGGAACGCGCTGTACAAGGCGCTGAGTTGAGCGCGGGTACCGCAGAGGCCGGTCGGACAGGCGGGACCAACAGAACCGGAGGAGCCCGGGAATGCCACGGATGTCGTGCCACTTCCCGATCACGGTGTCGATCGTCGGAGAGCCGTCGGCAGCGGGTCTGGAGCAGCTCGGGCGGGCCGTCGAGGAGGCGCTCGCCGAGCGGTTCCGGCAGGCCCAGCAGCTCCTGACGACGGTGACCGCCCGTGAGCACGCCGTCCCGGTGGTGACCGGCGGCGAGCCGAGGGACCCGCTGCGGACCGGTCCGGGCAGGCGGATCTACCGGGTGCCCTCCTTCGACGGCGGCGGCGCGCTGAAGCCCGTACGGCTCGCGGCAGCCGCGCCCCCGTCGCGCGATCCGGCGCTGCTCTCGGACGCCCAACTGGACACCGAGTACCTCCAGGTGCGGAGTTGGCTGCTCGGCCACGGCGCGCCGGACGCGGCCCACGCCGGGATGCGGACGTACGCGGACGCGCTGGAGGAGGAACTGCGCCACCGGTCCGCGGCCGCGACCGGGGCCGGGGCCGCGACCGGGGCCGGGGCCGCGACCGGGGCCGGG